>NZ_JACKSH010000220.1 GCF_025821625.1 Mycolicibacterium pyrenivorans | reverse complement strand
AACACCCGCCGATAAACCGGCAACAACGATGACTTGCCCAGCATCAACCCCCTTGTTGCATACATAGATTCGAGCGTGTTGCTACCCGTTGATAACCGTCGGCGTAGGCAAAACACATCTGGCAACAGCCCTGGGACACATAGCCATTCGCCGCCGGCACAGCGTCCTGTTCGCCCGATCCGACAAACTGTTCACCCGGCTACGCGCCGCCCGACTCGACCACACCGTCGACGCCGAGATCCGCCGGCTGGCGGCCGTCGACGTCCTCATCATCGACGACTTCGCGCTGCGCTCCCTCGACGCCACCGAAACCAGCGACTTCTACGAAATCGTCGTCGAACGCCACCAGAACAAGACCACCATCGTGACATCAAACCGGGAACCAGTTAAAGCGCACTTGTTCGCGCGAACCTGTGCGGAAGTGGCGTTGAAACGTGACATGTTTGCAGGTATCAGGGTTGGGCGAGGTGGTCGGGCAGTCGGCCC
>NZ_JACKSH010000219.1 GCF_025821625.1 Mycolicibacterium pyrenivorans | reverse complement strand
CCGGCGGCCCGCCGCTGCCGCAGCCGCCAGCACCGCCGCCGCCACCGGTTTCGGGCGGGCGGCCGGCCGATGACGGAAAGGGCCGGGCCGCCGGCTTCTTCACCCGGCAGACGGTATTTCTCATCGCCGTCATCGCCGTCGCCCTGGTGGCGGGCGGACTGGCGGGCGGCGAACTCTACGCACGCCACCGCGCCGACGGCATTCTGGTCGGGATCGCCGAGTGTGTGGTCGAGGACGGCGCGACGATCTCCTACGGGGTGAACCCGCCGTTCCTGTGGCAGCACCTCACCGGTCACTACACGAACATCTCGGTGCACACGGCGGGCGACCGTGTTCAGTCCGCCGACGGAATGACCGCCGACGTCACCCTCGAAGACGTGCGGTTGCAGGACTCCGCCGACGCCAAGGGCACCATCGGGTCCCTGGACGCCACGCTGACGTGGCGGTCGGAGGGCATCAAGGACACCGTGGCCGCGAACCTACCCGGGGTGGGCGCGCTGGTCACCGGCGTCAGTACCGATCCGGGCGCGGGGACGATCATCCTGCAGGCAGGCAGCAACAGCGTCACAGCCAAACCCGTTGTCGCCGAAGGTGATCTGAATCTTCAGGTGCTCGACGTCAGCGGACCGTTCCCGAAGGACACGGTGCAGACCGCGCTCGATGACCTGACCAGGAAGCTCAACGACAACTATCCGCTGGGCATCGAGGCCGACAGCGTCGAGGTGACCGGGAGCGGTGTCATCGGGCGGTTCTCCAGTCGGGACGCATCGATCCCCCGGGAGGACGCGAACCCCTGCTTCGCGCGGCTGTAGGGCCGGCCCCCGACCGCCGAAATTGCATTCCGGCAGCGAAAGTCCGAGTGAGGGCCTGCTAATCCGAAAATAGAGGTGAGGTGCGCTGGGTGTGGGCGCGTCGGTGTTGCCGTGGGTGCCACGGCGGGTTTGGTGTGTTCGCGGGTCAG
>NZ_JACKSH010000218.1 GCF_025821625.1 Mycolicibacterium pyrenivorans | reverse complement strand
CCGGGCGGCGCGGCCGGGGGTGGTTTCGGCGGGCTTGCCCCGGTGGGCCCCTGACAGTTCGGTCACCGCTTGTTGCGTGAAGGGGGTCGCAGCATCGTGTGTTTTCTGGTTATCGGACGCTCTGAAATTGGCGCCGATATAGCCCCCTGGACGGGGTTAGGGTCGGATACGTGACCACTCAACAGTTCAGGCGGCCCGGCCCGATTGCACGCCCGCCGGCGACGGCGGGCGGCAAGATCGCGATTGATCCGCCGATTCCGGCGCCG
>NZ_JACKSH010000217.1 GCF_025821625.1 Mycolicibacterium pyrenivorans | reverse complement strand
CGCGATGGCCCACCCCAACACCGGCAACGACACACCCGGCCAAAGGTCCGGCACCGTCAGACCCAGGTCCCGAAACCCCACCACGCCAGGGGACTTACCCTCGGGTTCATCCTCCGCGAGTCCGGCGCCAAAATATTGGTCATGCCCGCGCAGCTTCAATCGACCAACTTCCTCGACCGCATACCGGCCTACGCGCAAATCACGACGCTACAGAGCGTGGTTGTGGTGGGTGCCAACGCCGGGCCAGGTTATCTGAGTTGGCCGGAATTGGCGTGCGAGCCCTCTGATTACGCTCAGCCCTCTCCGGATGCCGACGATGTGTGCGTGTTGCTGTACACCTCTGGGACTACATCTGCACCCAAAGGCGTTCAAAACAGCCACAATTCACTGCTGGCAGAACAACGCACACTGCCAGACCTGATTGCCGGTTCGCCAGCGGACACATCGTTGATCGTTTTCCCACCCGGCCATGTTGCTGGCCTCAGCTTCATACTTCGGCCGCTTATTTCGGCGCTTCCGGGTTTTTCGTGGGTTCGGTGGGTCTGTAAGTTAAACGGTGTAACTCCTGAGGAAATAGGAGATCACTGTGACTGATGTGATGATTGATGACGGTCGACGAGAGCCAGGGTTCCCAGGGCGTCGTGCGGCTGGACGAGCTGGATCAGCAGCTGGTCGGGCAGCTGGTGGATCGGGCCCGCTCCGAGG
>NZ_JACKSH010000216.1 GCF_025821625.1 Mycolicibacterium pyrenivorans | reverse complement strand
TATGGCGAAGGCGGGCTCCTCGAGTTCGCCCGCCGGGTCGGGTTCAGCGTCGCCCAGGCCGCCACTCCGGGCCATAACGGCACCTTCGACGGTGTCGGNTCGGGCGGGCAGGTCGACGCGCTGACCGCCAGCCTCATCACCCACACCGTGCGAGAACCGTTGCAGCTGTGGAACTTCGGTCAGGTCGTCGATCGGGTGGGTGGATGCGGCGCCGCCTGGTCGGCGGCCGTCAATCGCGGTGCACCCGATGGACCGATCCGTGCCATGCAGTCCTGCGGCAACGCAGTGTCCTACGCCCAGCACCTCGACGGCACCAACATCTGGGTCGGCCTGGTGTTCGTTGTGGTTGCGCTGCTGCTGGGGGCCTTCATGGTGCTCTCGGGCTGGGCNGTGCTCAAGGTGTCNGTCAAGGCGATCTACACAACGGTGATCCTGCTGCCGACGCTGTGGCTGGGAGCCATCCCCGGTGCCCCCCAGCGTCCGCCATCGAGGTCCTGGTCTACATCATCTTCGTCAGCGTCATGGGCCTGGCGGTGGAGTCAATCGTCGCCGGCCGGCTCCCCGCACAACTGGGCGGCACCAACCCGTTCGCGCACGTGCTGATGATGGGCGCAGTCTCGGTCGCGGCGATGATGCTGCTGCGCTACATCCGCGCCGACCTGTCGGCCGAACGCCCCGGACCCGGCCTGTTCCGCCAGGCCGGCAGTGTCGCCCTTGGCATGGGGATGCACGCCGCGATCGGCGGTGTCGGCGGTGCCGCCGCGGCCGGGGCCAAGGGACTGGGATCGCGACTGCGCAGCCGCGGCGACACCACCCCGTGGGACCAGCTCGACGCCCAGGCCGCCGACGCCCGCCAAGTCCACGGCGGACCTCAGCCAGGTTTTGAACCGGTCCCCACCGGCGGCAACGGGGCAAGCTCGGGCGGCGAAGGCGGCTCCGCGTCCGGCGCACAGCAACCCCCGGCCGGCGGTATCGACCCCGGCGGCGCAGCACACCCCGCCCCGGCGGGCGGTGGGGAGCCGGCACTGTCAGCGCCGCCGCCGACCGGCGGGGGAATCCAGGGCGTGCTCAGCGGCTTCGATAACGCCCGCGCCGCAGTCCCGGCCACCCGCCACTCTGCCCCGGCTCCCAGCGGGTCTCCGCCTGCGACCTTTGAGCTGCCCGGGGAGGCCCCGGGAGGGTTCGGCGGGGCGGCGACATCTCTGCCTGCGATGNCCGACCTCCCCGAGGCGCGNTACCTCGACGAGGTTCCGCCACCCCCGGAGCCGCCGCACGACGACGAGGAGTTTCCACCACCCGACGACGAGCCAGGACCTTCCTCCGGGCCACCGACTACCGTCAATCCCATCACCAACACGTAGCCAAGCAGGGGAGAAGCGCCACCCATGACCTCGCCGACCGAACAGCGCCGCGCGTTCNCCGGGCCACCGACTACCGTCAATCCCATCACCAACACGTAGCCAAGCAGGGGAGAAGCGCCACCCATGACCTCGCCGACCGAACAGCGCCGCGCGTTCGACGCCGCGATGGACAGCTACCGCTCCGGGGACCGCGCCACCGCACTGNGCATCTTNACCCGCNTCACCGCCGACAANCCCGCCATGTCGGACGCCTGGCTGGGTCGCCTGGCGTGCGGAGACCAGGAACTCGACACCCTGGCCGGCGCGCACGAGAACTCCCGGGCGCTCTACCGCGAAACCCGCCGCATCGGTCTCAAGGCCGGCGANGCGTGCGGAGACCAGGAACTCGACACCCTGGCCGGCGCGCACGAGAACTCCCGGGCGCTCTACCGCGAAACCCGCCGCATCGGTCTCAAGGCCGGCGAGCTTCACGCCGTGATCGTGGCACCGCTATACCTGACGCTTCCGGTGTGGTCACGGGCCACGTTGGCTCTGGCCTACGCCTCAGCACTCATCCGCGCCGAACAGTACGCCCAAGCCGCGTCACTGCTCGACCACCCGGCCATCACCGAGGACACCCAAGCCGCCCAATGGCGTCAATTCATCACCGCCACACTGCACTACCGCACCCGGCGTTGGCCGGATCTGCT
>NZ_JACKSH010000215.1 GCF_025821625.1 Mycolicibacterium pyrenivorans | reverse complement strand
GCCGAGCGCGACGCCGCCTACAACACAGCAGCCCGAACCGGCCGCTACCCCCTTATGTAAGTTGCCCTGGGTTCGTCGGGCTCTTCGCTGGACGCTGAGTCGTCACTATCTGCCCTGATCAGCCGCAAGCTGGTCCTCTTGCCAGAACTACTTCATTCTGATGAAGTTTCATGATTACTGAAGCTATATCGTATAGGATGACGTTCCGCGAGATTGGCTGAAGTGAGGGGGACGTGCATGGCGCGCGCGATGGCCCCGGTGCATGACCTTCGTGGCGCTCGGCCGCCGACCACGCCTGAGGAGCTTGCCGAGTTCGAGACCGACGTCATGGCCGGGTTCGTGCTGGCGCGCGCGGCTGCGGGGATGGCCGATGCGACTATTAGCCAAGACCTCATCGACCTGGAACAGATCCGGGAGTGGCTCAGTACACCGTTGTGGGAGATGGAACCACGACACGCCGACGAGTACTTCGGCAAAGTGTTACGCAGTGCAGCGCCGGCAACCCGCCACGGCAAGGCCGGCACGCTGTCGATCTTCTTTGAATATCTGGAGTTGCGCCACAAGGTCGAGATCTACAACATCACCGGGCGGGCCATTGAGTGCCCGATCGACGAGGTCAACAAGCCGCGTGGGACTCCGACGATCGCGATCCGGGTGCCGCCGACCGAGGCTGAGGTCGATGCCCTGTTTGCCGCTTGGCGTGATGATCTGCGCACGTGCCGCAAGTTCGCGCCGATGGCCAGAAGCTTCGCTGCAGCGCAACTGATGGCCCGAATTGGGGTGCGGATCAACGAGTGTCGCTGTCTGGATCTCGATGACATCAAATGGCATCTGGGCCGGTTCGGCAAGCTGCACGTTCGTTACGGCAAAGGCTCGCGAGGGCGAGGCCCCAAGCAGCGTCTGGTTCCGTTGATCAACGGTGCCGATCGAACCCTGCGGTGGTTCGTCGAGGACGTCTGGGCCCATTTCGGTGACGGGTGGGATCAGCCCGGAGCACCGCTGTTCCCGTCCGAACGCCGCAACGCCGACGGCATCAACGGGCGCATCTCGCGCGAGCCGCTGCGCGCGGCGCTCGGAGAAGCGGTGCAGCGGCACCTTCCTCAGTGGCAGGGACGCCTCACGCCGCACGTGCTGCGGCACTACTGCGCCTCGCAGCTATATCGGTCCGGAATGGATCTTCTGGCCATCCAGGAGGTGCTTGGGCACGAGTGGGTCGCAACCACTATGCGGTACGTGCACGTGCACCGCGAGCACATCGAAGACGCATGGATTCAAGGCCAACACAGGGCAGCCCGTCGTCTGGAAGGACTCCTCCCATGAGGTGGAACCTCCGTTTGGCCGCGGCCAACCGCGGAATATGGAAAGCAAGCGAATTTCAACGCCTGCTCGGTGAACGGGGACTGGTGATCAGTGCAGGCAAGATGTCTGGGCTGTGGTCGGGTCAGCCGCACAGCATCAAACTCGACGAACTCGAGGTGATCTGCTCCGTCCTTGACTGTGGGCCCGAAGAGTTGCTCCTTCGTGAACACGACACCGTTGCCCCGGCCGCCCCGGCGACGTCTGTCGATGCGTCCGCCGTCGGCGATGAAGCGAAACAACCGCCGGCCGTCCGGCCGCGCGCACCCCGCGGCCGCAGCCTTCCTCCCGCATGACTCGAGCCCCGCAGCGAATGCGCATCGGCAGCTGCATCGACTGCCTCGCGTGGGGACCATTGCGGTGGAACCCACGCTGTGCAGCCTGCTGGGGGTTCAATCGAAACCACGCCGACACGCGCCAACAATGCGGGGCATGCAGGCGAATCCTTCACTGCAGCAAGGGATTCTGCCGTCTGTGTTGGACCGAGGCCAGCCGTCGCGCCCGCCCTGGCCATGGCGACTCCCTCATACCGATTCTCGGCACGCTCGACGGTCACCAGCTGTTCTTCGCCGACATGCTCCGAGCCCTACGCTACCGCCTGCCAGCGGAGCATCGACCACAGAAGCGCCTACGACGTACCTTAACTCCGCCGAAGGCGTTCGAACCAGCAGAAGGCCTCGGTCAGTATCGGCTTTTCGAAACCCGCCGGGATCTAGCCAAATTCGAGCGCCCACCGTTCAGCGAGTGGTTTGAGGAGGCACTGCGGCAACCGCACATCGCGCGGGCGATGCGCACCGCCGATCGGGTTGCGGGAGCCTATGGATGGTCGTCACGCCTGCGGTATGACGTCGGGCGCGGGCTGATCGTCGCCCTGGCGTGCCGACCGCCAGACGAACTCGTGCCGCACTCCGAATTGGGGGCCCTGACGACCCACCTTCGTATCAGCGTGACCCGCCTTGCCGCCGTGCTGGATGAAGCCGGGCTACTCCTTGACGATCGAGTCGACACCATCGAGATCAACTGGCAGCGTCGCCTCGCCGACGTTGATCCCGCGATTCGTCGCGATGCCCTGGACTGGCTTGCCCGGCTGCGCAACGGATCACCACGATCGAAACCCCGGAAAGCCGGAACCGCCAGTGAATACTGCCGCGTCGTCGCGCCGATATTGCGGCAGTGGTCGGCTGACCATGACCATCTACGTGAGATCACATCACACGACGTACTCTCGGCAGTCGAGTCGCTCCCCGCGAGTGCGCGCAGTCAGGCCCTGGTTGTCTTACGATCGCTGTTCAAGTTCCTCAAACGGGAAAAGCGGATCTTTGTCAATCCCACCGCCCAACTGCGACCTGGACGCGTAGAGCTATCGGTCCTGCTTCCCATCGACGAAGACGCCTACCGCGGGGCGGTCGCCGCGGCCACCACGCCACAACACCGAATCGCGTTGGTGCTTGCCGCGGTCCATGCGGCGCGCCCGGCAGACATTCGAGTGATCCGTCTCGACGACATCGATATTGGTGCGCGGCGCATCACCATCGGCGGGCACACCCGACGCGTTGAGGAGCTGACCCACCGAACCCTGCTCACCTACTTAGACTTTCGCCGCCAAACATGGCCCAACACGGCCAACCCGCACCTTTTGGTGACCGGTCAGACAGCCAACGACACCCGCCCGGTCAGCGACTACACCATCATCCAGCTCTTCGCCGGTCTCAGCGCAACGCTCGATCGACTCCGCGTCGACCGACAACTCGAGGAAGCCCTCAACCGCGGCCCGGACCCCCTCCACTTGGCCGCGGTATTCGGAATCTCCCACCACACAGCCATCCGCTACTCCGAGGCAGCGCGCCAGATCCTTTATGCCGATCACGCACCCGCATCTACTTAGTCGAGCGTTTTCCAGAAGTCAGTAAGGGCCGCCGCGCCGCGAGCCGGGTCCTGCACCATCCACCAGTGCCCCAGCCCACTGAGCACCTCCGTGTGGGCACCGGCTCGTTCAGCCGCGCGACGCCGGATGTCGTCGGAGCCGATGTATGGATCCTCGGTGGCTAGCAGTGAAAGTCCCGGTCGAGCCGCGGCAGACTCCAGCGCGCGGCCAGCTTCGGCCATCGCGGGTTGCCGCGCCGAGCGGTACAAGGACAGGATCGCCCGACCCATCTCCGGACCCTGCGCTGCGGCGATCGACGTCGCGATGTCCGCAGGTATGCCTAACGCGGTCATCTGGGCGGCGCGGTCCTCGACGGTGCCGCCAAGCATGGTGTCGACGTGCTGCTCGCCGTCGCCGGGCGTCTGCCATACCTGAGCGAGGTCGTGCCAGACGTAGTCGGGGTCGAACAATCCGACGCAGTCGCTGGCCCAGCTGCGCACGAGGCCGGGTCGATGCATGACCACGTTAATCACATGGCCGCCGCCCCAGTCGTGCCCGACGAGGTCGACCGGTTCGTCGATGCGCTCAAGCTCATCTTCGAGCCAGTCACGGTAGGCAAGGTACGTCGCGGAGAAGTCGTCGGGCAGCGGGGCACCGAATCCCGGCGGCGACAAGCGCATCACATCGTCGCGTCCGAGAGCGTCGACCAGAGGGCCCCAGATTGCGTCAGTCTCCGGATTGCCGTGCACCAGAACCACCGTCATGGTCGACAGTGTGGCACGGCGCAACGGCGAGAGAGGCCGTTCGGCCGCCTGTGGGTGATCGCTACGGCGCGAATGATGAACGCCGCAGGTTCGGTTTCTTGGTGATTACTCCGACAAGGTCTCGGGTAAAGGCGTATGGCCGTCCGCTATGCGCGCCACGCCAGCTGGCTGAGGCTGCGAACCACGTTGCCGGCGACGCCGATTGACGGTCGCAACCCGGTAAATGAACGACGGATCGAATAAGTGCGAAGGCGGCTCGACCAGGCCAGTGACCCTAGTGAACTGGGCATGCACCACGGGGTCCGTCTCGCAGGCGGTCAGCACCCAGTCCGCAAACCGGTTGGTAAGCCGCATCGCAGGCGTTCGTCGTCCTTCGACCTCTGGGAATGCCAGGTCAGGACCAGCCGCGAGTCCCCAGGCCACCCCGATCGACTTCGCCGCAGCCCGAAAGTAGCGTCGCGACAGGCCGGTGACGCCGCGGCGCAATGACTCCTGCAGTGCCAGAGCGTCCATCGCCGCTACCGACATACCTTGGCCGTAGACCGGATTGAAGCTACACATCGCATCACCCGTGACGAGCAGACCTTCGGGAAATCGCCGCATCTTGTCGTAGCGTCGCCACTGGCTGGAAGGCAGCCGGTGTTGCACCACAGGTGCCACTGGCTCACCCGCCTGCACTGCCGCCAAAACGTGTGCCGGGGCGAAGTCCTGGGCGAAGGACAGCATGCCGGCCAAATCGCGGGGCGGTTGGTGTCCGACCATCCCGAATACCGTGAACATCCAGGTGTCGTTCTCATAGCCGAACAGAAACATCCCCGTTGGCCGACCAGGAGCGGCGCCAACGAGGGTCAGCATCTCCTTGAGGGTGCCCGGCGGGATCCGCAGCAGTTGGCTGACGTAAGTGGTGTGCACGACGACGTGGTCCTCAGCCGGTCGCCCATACCCGAGGCCTTCCAGAAAGGCCGGTGTATGGGCAGCGCGGCCCATCGCGTCGACCACAAGATCCGCGGTCAGCTCCTGTTCGGACCCGCCGCCGCGATCGACCACCCGAACACCGGTGACGCGCTTGCGATCTGCCGTCGATGTCAGGCCAGCCACGTCCTGGCCGTCGACGATCGTGACGTTTTCAATGGCCTGCAGCCGCCGCCGGACATGGCACTCCAGAAGCGGCCTGCTCGGCTGATAAAGCGCGTTTGCTTTGGGATCATCGACGGCTGCCTTGCCGGATCGCGGCATTAAGTGCCCACCGAAGGAGAGGTACAGCCGGCAATATTCGGCGTCATCCCAAACGGGAGCGCCGTCGGCGACCAGCTCATCAAGAATCCCTGGGAACAGCTCACCCACAGTCTGCGCACCGCGCGCGAGCAACACATGGCCATGGCGTCCCTGCGGCACACCCCGCCGGCTCTCCGGTTCGTCGGACAACACATCACGCTCGACGACCGTAACCGTCCGGTAGAAGTCAGAGAGCACTCTGGCCGCGAGCAGTCCGCTCATGCTCGCGCCCAGAACGACCGCGCGTTCACCCAATACAGACATGGCGAACCCCCAATTCTCGCCGTCGCAGGTTCGTCAGCAGAACCAGCAATTCAGGAAAAGGTAGCAGGCGATCCACTGCAATTTCGGAGAATAAGCTCAGCTGACCGGGTTCTTTACGTGGCGCTGATGTGCTGAGCGTGTGCAATAACTCGGCGCACGGCCCGCGTATGCTCCGAAGCGAAGTTCTGCCCTGAGTTCGTCGATCTGACCCTTCAGAAATCCTGAACCCACAGCGGTCGATCCAATGGGGATGGACGAGAGCTGACTGCGACACTTTTGTCTACAACCTCACGGGCCGCAGATGGCTCAAAAGTGCCTGCAGCTATTGTCCTTTCGCGCTGAGTTCGGCACGAGGCGTGCAGTCGACGCTGCAGCGTTACGCCGCTGATCCCGCAGCCGGAGCGCTGGCCCTATTCATCGAACACGTCGCGGTCTGTATCAACGACAAGCAGACCCTGCGCCCGACTGGCCGCCTCTACGACGATGTTGCTGCTGCTGGTCTGACCGGTGTCCTTGACCTGTTCCACCGCCGCCTCGACGACACCGAGCACGCGATCTACGAAGTGCGCCGGGTGGCCAAGGTTCGCGGGACCGGAACTAAGCCGGTCATCGCCCGGTCAGTGCGCCGGCTTGATCGTGGATCTCGCGCCGAGATGGCAGCCGCATTACTGGGCATGCCCGGGCAGCTGCACACCGGCAACGACGGGATCGCGCGCAGCATCGCGGTGCGCCGCGGTGAGACGCCGCCATGGGCAGAGCGGTTCTATGTCGCCTGCCCGGCCGTCGTTGCGGACAAGGCCAGACCCCACTTCGAGCGCTGGTTCGCCGAGGTGGCCGGCGATGTCGCGCTGTTCTGACACCCGCCGTCGGGCACGCCAGCTACAGCCCCAGCGGGTCCGACCAGGCCGGCTGCGCATAGGCGGTGTCGAACGGCATCGCTGGGCGCGGCCACACGCCGGTGACCACCCAGGTCAGCACCGGCGCCGACACCGGCCCCTGGATGGGCCGCGTCAAGGCATCGACCAGCGCACTCTCACACGACGACATCAACCCAGGCTACCGGCGCGGTGCATATCCACAGCAGAAGCGCCTGGCGGCGCTGCAGTTGATTCGCCGGCCCCTGCGGGGCCGCCGACCCACCGAATTTTGCCTTTCTGGCCCTCCGATTGTGGCCGGCGGTCCGCTCCGCGCAAGGCCACGGCCTCCGCTGCGCTGCGGGCCCACAGGCTCGGGCTGCGCTCACCCGGGACCTGCCCCGCCCGGACCTTTGCACTCCACGGCCCTCTACCGGCCCAAATCTCCAGTGCCAGAAGGCAAAAAGAACGGGCGGCCACCGCCCACTCACCTCCCGAAAGGAACCCACCATGGCTCACGAACTCGATCAGACCGCAGGCAAAGTCAGCTTCGCCGACTCGCGTACCGACGCCTGGCACCAACTCGGCCAGCAGGTCGGCCACGCTATGACCGCCCGCGAGGCTCTGCACGCCGCCCACCTGGCCAACTGGAACGTCCGCAAAATGGCGCTGGTTGTCCCCCAGGAGCCGGTGATCAGCGAAACCGGTGTCACCACACCCGCCCCGCTGGCAGTGCCCGACCAGTGGGCCACCGTGCGCACCAACCCCATCACCGGAGCCCTCGACGTGCTCGGCGTGGTCGGCAACAAGTACGAGCCGATGCAAAACGAAGCATCGTGCGACCTGCTCGACGCGCTCACCGGAGAAAGCGGTGCGGTCTACGAGACCGCCGGGGCGCTACGCGGCGGGCGCGAAACGTTCGTGACCATGAAGCTGCCCGAATCCATGGTGTTCGACGGGATCGACGGCACCAAGGACCGCACCGACTTTTACCTGGCCGCGCTGAACTCTCACGACGGGTCCAGCAAGTTCCGCTTCCTGGTGACGCCGGTGCGCATCGTATGCGCCAACACCCAAAGCGCGGCCATCGCACGCGCGGCGGCCAGCTTCGGCATCAGCCACACCGGCGGGGCCGCCGTCGCCTTGCAGGAGGCCCGACGAGCACTCAAGTTGAGCTGGCGCTACGTCGAAGCGTTCGAGCAGGAAGCAGCCGCCCTCTACGCCGCCCCCATGGACCTCGACCAGATGCGCCGTTTCGCCGGCGAGCTCGTCGACGTCGACGGCGCCGAGTCCAAGACCACGGCCCGCAACCGCCGCGACACCGCCAACGCGATCGTCAAACTGTGGGTGTCCAGCCCCACCGTCGCCCCGATCGCCGGGACCCGGTGGGCGGCCTACAACGCGGTCACCGAGTACGTCGACCACTACAGCAAGGTCCGCGCCGCAGGAGATCCGCAGTCGGTACGGGCCCTGCGCGCAGTCACCGGCGGCAGCACCGCTCAGACCCTGAAGACCAACGCCTTCCGGATGCTGCAAACCCTCTAACCCCCCGGGTGGTCTGGCCCGCCCCGCGCGGGCCAGACCACCCCATCCCCCACGATCCCGAAAGGAGCTGCCATGCAGGAACATCGGGCACGACAGCCACGGCTTGACCGACCCGCACCGATGCCATCGGGGAACTGCATAGGCGGAAGCGCCTGCGGCGCTGCTGAACACCGGGTCCCTGCGGGCCCCGGCGCTAGTTTATTTGCCTTCTGGCTTTCGATTATGGCCGGCGGCCCGCTGCGTGCAAGGCCACGGCCTCCGCTGCGCTCCGGGCCCAAGGGCTCGCAAATTTCTTTCGAGGCTCGCTGCGCTCGCGCGAAGAATTTTGCGCCCGGACCTTTGCACTCCACGGCCCTGATGCCGGCCCAAATCTTCATTGCCAGAAGGCAAAAAGAACGGGCGGCCACCGCCCACTCACCCCATCGATGAAAGGTCACCATCACAATGAGCGAGAACACCGCCACCGTCACCGAAAACGACACCAACGCACAGGTCGCGGCGGCAGGCACCCTCGAACACCTCGACCCGCACACGTTGGAGCTGGAAACCAACGTCCGCGACGACGCCGCACTCGACGCTGATTTCGTCGCCAGCATCAAAGAGCACGGCGTGCTCAACCCCATCGCAGCGGTGCGCGGACACGACGGCGTGGTGCGGGTGCGCGCCGGACAGCGACGCACCCTGGCCGCACGCGAGGCTGGTCTGACCAGCGTCCCGGTCTACGTGCGCCCAGCCGGTGCGACCGACGACAAGGCCCAGGTGGTCGAACGGGTCTCCGAGCAGATCGTGGAGAACGACCGACGCCGCGAACTCACCGAGGCCCAGCGGGCACGCGGCATCCAGCAGATGCTCGACGCCGGAGCCTCCGTGACCAAGGTCGCCAAGAAGCTGTCCATCGGGCGCGACACGGTCAAATCCGTGGCAACCGCCGCCGGATCACAGGCCGCGATGGAGGCACTCGACGCGGGGCAACTGTCGCTGTCAGAGGCCGCAGTGCTCAGCGAGTTCGATGACGACCCCGACGCCATCATGCGTCTGCTCGAAGTGGCCGGAACCAACCGATTCGAGCATCGGGTCGCCGAAATCCGCCAGGACCGCGCCGCCCAACAGGCCTACCAGGAAGCTGCCGCCAGCTACACCGAGCAGGGATACACCGTGGTCGAGGACTTCCCCGCCTACGGGGACACGACCTGCGTGGAACTGCGCTACCTGCGCACCCCCGAGGGTGAGGCCGCCACCGACGAGCATGTCACCGACCCTGCACACTGGGCGGTCTGCCTGACCGAAGTCGAAGGCTACGTCGACACCGAGACCGGCGAATCGGTCGACGCCCACGACATCGACTGGCACGCTCGATTCAGTGCCACGGTTGCCGAGGGCAAGCGCGACCCCAGTTCAGTCACCGAAGTGGTTGTGTGGGAGGCAGATTGGTTGTGCACCGACTACGCCGCCGCCGGACTGGTCTTGTGCGAATCACTGGCTAAGCGCGTGGAAGCCCTCGCCCGCGAGGACAGCGACCACCACGCCGATGACTCCAGCGACCAGGACGCCGAAGCGCGGGAGGCCGCAGCAGCCGAAGCGGCGCGCCGCGAGCGGCGCAAGGTCATCGCGCTCAACAAGCTCGGCGAAGCCGCCCAGCAGGTGCGTCGCCAGTTCATCACCGACAAGATCCTCGCCCGCAAGACCGCCCCCAAGGGTGCGGCGATGTTCGTGGCGAGCTGCCTCACCCGCGACGTGCGCCTGATCGAGGAACACCACGGCGGGCAGATCAGCGCCGAGCTGCTCGGGGCCAGCGACTCGACAGCAGTGACGAAGATGGTGGCCGAGCTGCCCGCCACCGGCGACGGACGCGCCCAGGTGATCACCCTGGCGCTGGTGCTCGGTGCACTGGAAGCCCGTACCGGCAAGGACGCCTGGCGGGGCAGCGGCTGGGGCCACTACGTCGGAGCCGCCGAGCTGCTGCGCTTCCTGGCCGACAACAGCTACCCGCTGGCCGACATTGAGCGCGTCATCCTCGGCGAGCAAACCGCTGATGCACTCTATGACTCGCTGACCGAGCAGTCCGAGCCCACCGAGGACGACTAGCCCCCGGGTCGGGAGGTGGGGCCGGTCAGCGCCGGTCCCACCTTCCGCTCGGGACCGCCATCAGCAGGACCATGGTCGCGCATTTCATCCACGAAATCGACATCGCCGCGACCAGTGCAGCGGAAGCGCCTGACGGCGCTACTGAATTATTTTTTCTGACCGCTTTCTCTTTTATCAATTGTGGCCGGCGGCCCGCTCCGCGCAAGGCCACGGATACGGCCTAACGGCCCGGAAACTTTTCCACAAATCCGCTCGCAAAAGACGCTCACGGGGAAAACTTTCCGCCCGGACCTGTGCACTGCGCTGGGCCCTACGCCGGCCATGACATTGATGCGAGAAAGCGCCAAAGAACAGGCAGCACCAAAGCTGAACGGGATTGTGCGAACGCATGTTACGACCGATTCGAGGGTCCGATACCGGCCAGAGCCATACCGGCCGAACGGGTNGCCTTCAGCGTAATTACGCGCTGGTTTTCGCCCGGTCGAAAAAGGTCACAGCTTACCCACAAATAGCCCGATAAATGTTGCCTGACACGCCGGAATGCCGATATAATCGAAATAGATAACAGCAATTCGTGACAACCCTTAAGGAGTGAGAAATGACCGCCATCACCGTCTACACAAAGCCCGCCTGTGTGCAATGCAACGCGACCTTCCGAGCATTGGACAAAGCAGGTGTGGATTACGCGACAGTCGACATCACCGTCGACAGCGACGCCCGCGACTACGTGATGGGACTGGGCTACCTGCAGGCCCCCGTCGTGGTGGCCGGCGGACAGCACTGGTCCGGTTTCCGGCCCGACCGCATAGCTGAGGTCAGCAAAGCCCACCCGCTGAGCGCCTGATCACCTTTGACCACGACAGGAGACCCACGATGTACCAGCTATCCATCGACCACCAAGGCCGGTCGGTCACCACCACCGACCACCCCGACCGCGACGACGCTCACCGCAGCCTCATCAACTACGTCATCGGCGCCGACTACTACCTGCGCCCGCTGCCCACGCACCCTGACACCACCCGCTACGAACTGCTCGCCCTGGCCGAACCCGACAGCCGCGCCACCAGGCCGCACCACACGGGACACGCCACCATCGCCCCGGCCGGTCACCAAGCCAGCGAGACCGCCACCTACCACGCCGCCGTCGCCGCGCAGCGATGGATCACCGACCACCACGACACCTGGCACCACGGAGCCGACACCGACCCCGGAGCGCGCTACCCGCTGGCGGTCCTCACCGCCGCCCGCGCCGAAGGCCACTGCTGGTTCACCGCTGGCACACTCTGGCGCGAAGCCGCACAGCTGGCCGGAGTCGAGCTGCCCACCGCACCCGATCAGCATGTCCTGGAGACACTGCGCCACCACGCCCTGAGCCAGGCCGGTACCCACCCCAGCCCCGCCGAGCTGGCCGCCGCCGTGCACGCCGCTTTGCCCACCGCCACCACCACCGACCAAGCCAGCGCCCTGACCTGGTGGTATGCCCTGCTGATCTGGGGGGCCACCGCATCATGACCGCCGCGCACCGCGCCCCACTGCACGTCGTCCCCGACAACGACACCGACCGGGCGGCCACCGAAGACTTCGAGCTCAGCGCCGAACCGAGCGGCGAAACCATCGCCGCACGCTGGGAGCCGGAAAATCAGCTCCTCGGAGCCCTGCTGTGGATGCCCTACACCCGAGCGCGTACGTTCTGCGACCTCATCCCCGACACCGCCATCTGGCGGCCCATGAACCGCTGGGTCTACGAGATCATCCGCCGCGTCACCGACGCCCGCCGCGACCCCGATCCGGTCACCGTATTGGCCTACGGTCGCCAACACGCCGCCACCCAGTCGCTGGACCCCACTCGCCCCCCGACCGCCGGCCAACACCACCGACTGGCCCTGCATCTGGCCGACCTCTACACCCACACCGTCAGCGCTGCCGCAGCAGCCAACCACGCGCGCGACGTGCTCGACGAGGCGTACCGCCGTGCGGTGCGCGAACACGGAATCCGCATGCAGCAGATGGCCGACAGTGGCGCCGACCGTGCCGACCTCACCACCCACATCAGCACCGCCCGCGACGACCTCGCCGAACTGTGGCGACGCGCCGAAGCGGCCGCCCAGCCCGGATGGGACCAGCCGTGATGAGCCCCGGCCGTACCTCCACCCCGGTCAGCGTCGATCTGCGCATCGCCGCTCGCGCTGGCCAAGCGGTCCAATCCTGCGCCGCCCAGGACCACGGCCAATCCGCCCGCACCGCGCACGCCTGGATCGACACCCTGCACAACCGCGCCCGCCGCGCTGCCGAGCGGCAACGCACGCGGTCGCAGCGCTGAGCCTGCGCCCGAACCCGGGTTGTCAGCGGTCGCGCCCACAATGATTCGCAGCACCCCACCAGGAAGAAAGGGACTCGCGATGCGGCCCACCCGAGCAGCAACACTGACCGCCCTCGCCGGGGCCCTCATCCCCATCACCAGCCTGTTCGCACCCGCGCTCAGCCATGCCGGCGCCTACACCGTCGCCGCCGGCGACGAGATCGCCGTGCACTCGAACACCGGGTCCACCACCTGCACGCTGGGCTACACCTACACCGCCGGGGCCACCACCTATGGGGTCACCGCCGGCCACTGCACTCGAGGTGGCGGCTCCGCAGTATCCGACCACGACAGCGGGGCCACCGGCGCCGTCGCCGTCGCCGTCAACGACCCCGATCCGCTTTTCGACGACTTCGCGCTGATCAACTTCGGCACCAGCCGATCNGTGTCCACGATCAACGGCATGCCTGTCAGCGGCATGGGTGTTCCAGATCCCGCAATCACCGTGTGTCGCAGCGGAATCCGCACCAAGACCGTCTGTGGACAGCTCGACGGGCGGCTACTCGGCTACCAATACAGCGTGACCGGGATGCCCGAAAGCATCCCCGGCGACTCCGGAGCGCCCGTGTGGCAGCCCGCCAGCGACGGCACCGCCACCATCGTCGGTATCTGGCTAGGCGAGCACCACACCCACAGCGGCACCCGCACCGGCCGCTTCACCAGCCTGACCGAATCGCTGACCGATCTGGTCGTCGCCGGCCTGCAGCGCTGACCCCGGGAGCGGGCCGGTGCCCGTG
>NZ_JACKSH010000214.1 GCF_025821625.1 Mycolicibacterium pyrenivorans | reverse complement strand
TACTGGTCGCGAATGTTGACGATGACGTTCTCTGCGGTCGACACGGCCACATCCGCGCTGGTGAAGGTGATGTTGATCGTCCAGTCCAAGACCGTGGTCGGTGTCGTGAGGTCATCGAGGACCTTGAACAGTGTCGATCGCGGCCAGGCAATTCCGTTGTCGGGGAAGCTATCTAAGGGCAGCAGCGCTTGATAGGAGTCCGCAACACCGTCGGTGCGATCCCGGAAGGTACGTACGAACACGTCGGCGTCGGTGCGGGCCGCCCGCCAGCGGCGGTCGCGCAGCTGAGCCGCACCCGGGTCCAGGTGGACCGGGGTGAACGCCGACCCCGGCAGGGTGGCGTCGGGATTGAACGGTTGTGTCGGCAGCGGCGCATCCCAGGCGCCGCGGCTGGCGATGTAGTTCCAATGCCACCAGATCGGCAGGGTGGCGTCGGGATTGAACGGTTGTGTCGGCAGCGGCGCATCCCAGGCGCCGCGGCTGGCGATGTAGTTCCAATGCCACCAGATCTGTTCCACTGTCGCCGGTTTGGGGAAGAACACCGCAGGCAGCGCAGCGACCATTTGGGCGGCCAGGTCACGGTAGTAGGCGATAGAGGAGTCGGTGTCCTTGTCACGGCCGAGTGCGGCGTCGACCATGCGCCGCCACGTGCCGCTGGGGGTGCG
>NZ_JACKSH010000213.1 GCF_025821625.1 Mycolicibacterium pyrenivorans | reverse complement strand
GGTCCAGGCCCAGCAGGCCGGCGTCACCGAGCTTGTTCCAGAACTCGCGGTCGACCTGGTGATTCTTGGCCCACCGCTCCTGGTTGGGCGTGGCCTCCTTGGCGAGGAATGCCGCGGCATGCTGACGCAACTCGCGGTGCTGATCGGTCTCCCAGCTGGCCCGGTAGGTCGGGAAGAGCTCTGACATTGGTCCACCTCGCTAAATCGCCGCGCTATACAAATGTATAGCGTCCTGTTCATGTGTACAGTACATTGAACTGGTTGCCGATGGGAGGTCTGATGGTTGATCCGCGGGCAACCGGCGACGATCTGACGGCCAAGGCGCGCATTCGCAACACCGCCCTGGATCTCTACGCCACACACGGCGAAGACCGAATCTCCCTGCGCGCCATCGCCGCCGAGGCCGGCGTCGCGGTGGGCCTGGTGCAGCACCACTTCAAGACCAAGGCCGGCCTGCGGAACGCCGTCGATCAGTTGGTGGTCGACTACTTCGCGGGCGCCCTGGCCGAGGTGCCCGAAGACGCCTCGACGGCAGTGCGCGACGACG
>NZ_JACKSH010000212.1 GCF_025821625.1 Mycolicibacterium pyrenivorans | reverse complement strand
CAACCTGTACAACGCGGTCTACGCGCAGCCGGCCGGAACCGTGATGACCATCGGCGGGGTGTCCAAGGGGGCGCCGTCGGTGATCTATGCGCTGAAGCACCTTGAGGTCGATCGAGAGAACACCACCGATGGGTTGACGCCCCCCGATCCCGATCACATGAACGTGATGATCTACGGCTCACCGAGCCGGGTGTACTACTCGCTGGTGAGCTATCGTCCGACCCTTCCGGTCACGCCCTACGACGTGGTCATGGTGTCGGCGGAATACGACGGGGTCGCCGACTTCCCTGACAATCCGTT
>NZ_JACKSH010000211.1 GCF_025821625.1 Mycolicibacterium pyrenivorans | reverse complement strand
CCCGATGTCGAGATCAACAAGATGACCTACGAGAACGCGATGCGCTGGTATCACTGGGACCCGTTCACCCACATCCCCAAGGACCAGGCCACCGTCGGCGCGCTGCGCAAGGCCGCCGAAGGACACGACGTGACCATCCAGGCACTCTCCCATCACAAGGAGGGCGAACGTGGCGGCGGCGCAGGACATTTCGATGCTCTCAAAGCAGCGGCCCGCGGGAACTCCTAGTACGACAGTTCGTAGCGGATCGGCAGGTGCTTGAGCCCACCGACGAAGATCGTGGCGACGTTCTCGGGCGCTCCCGTCAGCTCGACGGATTTCAGGCGGGGAAGCAGCTCGGAGTAGAAGCTGTTGATCTCCATCCGGGCGAGGGCGGCGCCGAGGCAGAAATGGACGCCGTAGCCGAAGGCGATGTGTTTGTTGGGCTCGCGGCCGACGTCGAAGATGAACGGCTCGGTGAACACCTCCTCGTCCCGGTTGCCTGACGGGTAGGACAGCAACACCGACTCCCCCGCCGCTATCGGGACACCGCGAACAACCGTGTCCTGCTGCGCGGTTCGCATGAACTCCTTCACCGGGGTGACCCAGCGGATCATCTCCTCGGTGGCCAGGCCCATCAGGCCCGGGTCGGCCTGAAGCCGCCGCAGCTGGTCGGGATGCTCGATGAGGGCCTGCAACCCACCCGAGATGGTGGCACTGGTGGTGTCGTGACCGGCGGTGGCGACGATGAGGTAGTAGGACACCGTGTCGATGTCGGAGAGCGGTTCGCCGTCGATGCGAGCGTTGGCGATCGCCGACGCCAGATCCTCGGTGGGCTGCGCCCGCCGCGCTGCGGTGATCTCGTTGAAGTAGGTGAACATGTCGAACAACGCCAGCCCACGCTCCTCGATGGTGGCCCCGCGCCGCAACTCTGTGTCGTCGCTGCCGAACAACTCCTGGGTGTAGGTCAGCATGCGGTGGAAGTCGGATTCCGGAATGCCGAGCAACGACATGATGACGTAGAGCGGAAAGTTGACCGCCACCTCTTGCACGAAGTCGCATTCGTCCCCGCGGTCGGCCATCTGATCGACGAACGACTTCGCCAGCTCGTCGACGCGAACCTTCAATGCCCGCATCGCTTTCGGGCGGAACCAGTCGGCACCGATCGCCCTTACCTTGCGGTGCTGCGGGTCGTCCATGTGGATCAGCGTGCTGACACCCATGGCCGCCTGCTGAATGTCGCCCTCGGCGGTGGTCAGCACCGGTCGCGGCGAGTTGGTGAACAGGTCGTTGGCGCGTTCGATCGCCATGATGTCGGCGTGCTTGGTGATCGCCCAGAACGGGCGATAGCCGGGGGCGTCGACCCAGGACACCGGAGCGTTCGCCCGCAGGTGGCGCAGTGCCGCGTGCAGGCTCGCCTCGTCGGCATAGGCCGTCGGATCGGCGAACACCTTGGCAGCGTCGTCGGCAACACGAACGCTCATATGTCTCCTCTGCTCTTCGCGCAAGCGCTCACCGGTTTCCTCCTTCGTCATGCGCCGCTGCGCAGATCAGATACCAGGCTCACGACCGTGGCCTCGTCGATGGTGGGCGGAAAGCCCACCAGTATTCGGTCGATCAGTCCCTGACATCGGGTACGGATCTTCTTCACCAGTTCGTCGACCGGTGCCACGACGGCGAACTCGTCGAGCATCGTGTCGTCGATCAGCGATCCCATGGTGTCCCAGTCGCCCTCGCGTGACAGCCGGTGCAGTTCGGTCTGGAGGTCGCCCCAACCGTGCAGCTCCAGCACTTTGCGGTACGCGGGGGTCGAGGCATAGAAGGCGATCTGCTTGCGGGTGGGCGCCGCGGCGGCCCGCACCTCCGCCTCGTCCCGGCCCGTGACGACGAACAAGGGGCTGGACACCTCGACGTCGCCGCGCAGCCTCCCCGCCCGCTCCAGGCCCCGGGACAGCGTCGGAAGGGTCACCTCGCGGACGTACCGCTGGGTCGAGAACGCGTGGGCGAGCAGGCCGTCGGCGACCTCCCCGCACATCTCGGTCATCCGGTCCCCCACCGCGGCCACGAAGACCTTGGGGTCACCGTGCGGATGCGGTGGCGGTACGAACATCGGCGTCATCAGCTTGTGGGTGTAGAACTCGCCCTCGAACTGCAGGGGTGTGTCCTCGCGCCAGCAGGACCAGATCTCTCTCATGGCCAGCACGAACTCGTGCATCCGGGCCACCGGCTTGCTCCACGGCATGCTGAAGCGCTTCTCGATGTGCGGCTTGATCTGCGACCCGAGCCCCAGGATGAACCGCCCCCGGGAGTAGTCCTGCAGGTCCCACCCGATCTGGGCCATCGTCATCGGGTTGCGCGCGAACGCCACCGCGATGCTGGTGCCGAGTTCGATTGTGGAGGTGTGTTCGGCGGCCAGCGTGAGCGGCAGGAAGGGGTCGTGGCTGACCTCCGCGGTCCAGCATCCGTCGTAGCCGCGACGCTCCAGCGTGCGGGCACCGTCCGGCACCTTCGCAAGCCGGCTGACGACGGCCGCGTCCACCTTCAGGCCGCCTTCAGCACCCATGTCGAACGAAGCTACAGTAAGCAATTCAGTAAGGTCAACGTTGCGGGCCTTCGCGAGGGTGCCCACCGAGGACAGGAGTTGCCGATGGCGAGTGCCGACGACTGGACAGACACCCTCGACGAACTCGCGCGCCGGCGTGCGCACTCCCGCGCCATGGGGGGCGACGAGCGGCTCGCCAAGCACCACGGCAAGGGCAAGCTGGACGCTCGTGGACGCCTCGACCACCTCCTTGACAAGGGGTCGTTCCGCGAATTCGGCACCCTCGTGGGCGGCGAGATCGCGGCGGACGGCATCGTCGCCGGCTCAGGGCTGATCAACGGGTCACCGGTGATGGTGGGCGCCGAGGACTTCACCACGCTGGCGGGCAGCATCGGCCCTGGAGGCAACGCGAAGCGGTACCGACTCGCCGAACTCGCACTGCGGGAACGGATCCCGATGGTGATGCTGCTCGAGGGAGCGGGCTTCCGTCCCAGCGGGGAGCATTACGGCCGCACCCCCACCGATCTGCTGGCCCAGGCGCGGTGTTCGGGCAAGGTGCCGACGGTGGGCGGGTTGTTCGGCCCGTCCGCAGGACACGGTGCGCTGGTCGCGCCGGTGTGCGACTGGACCATCATGACCAGCCAGGGTGCGATCTTCACCGCCGGTCCCCCGGTCGTCAAAGAGTCCACCGGCGAGGAGATCTCAAAGGAGGAGCTCGGTGGTCCGGGGGTGGCGTTGGCGAGCGGGGTCATCCACAACCTCGGCCAGGACGACGCCGCGGTGCTCGACGACATCCGCCGCTATCTGTCGTACTTCCCGTCGAGCGCCTGGTCCTATCCGACGTCGCTGTCCGCCGACGAGTCGACCGGTCGCCGCTCGACCCCCGAACTTCTCGAGATCGTGCCGCGCGGCAACCGCCGGGTGTACGACATGCGGGCGGTGCTCGACGTCGTCTTCGACAACCCGGACTGGTTCGAGGTGCAGCCGAAGTTCGGCCCGGCGATGATCTGCGCACTCGCCCACCTGGGTGGGCATCCGGTCGCGGTGGTGGCGAACCAACCGAAGGTGATGGCGGGCTCCATCGATGCCGACGCCGCCGACAAGGCAGCGCATTTCATCTCGGTGGCCGACGCGTTCCATCTGCCTATCGTGTTCCTCGCCGACAATCCCGGGATGATGCCGGGCAGCCGATCCGAACGCCAGGGCGTACTCCGCAGCGGCGCCAGGATGTTCGCGGCGCAGACCGCCGCGACCACGTTGAAGCTGCATGTGACGCTGCGCAAGGCCTACGGGTTCGGCTCGATGGTGATGTCGCTGCTCGGGTTCGACAACCAGAGCGCGACGTTCGCCTACCCCGGCGCGACGATGGGGGCGATGAGCGCCGCGGCGCTCAGCCGTGCCTCCCACGCCGCCGAGGACGTCGAAGAGGGGCTGCGCCAGGCCGAGGTCGACGCGTCGTTCCGGTCGGCCGGCCATCTCTGTTTCGACGACCTCATCCACCCGCAGGAGACCAGGGACGCGCTGCTGGACGCGCTCGAGCGCGGCATCTACAGCCGTCAGGCGGCCGCGGAACCGGTGTGCCGCAGCCTCATCACGCCCTAGCCCGTGGCCCCCCTTGCGATTCGGTGTAGCTGGTCAATCTCAGCATGACCAACAACACCGAAATCACAGGCGTCAGCGGTCAGTGGCGCGGTACTCCGCGATGATCGGTTCGAGTTCGGCGGGAGTGGCCCCATGCATGATCACCGCGTCGGCGCCGTAGTCGAACTCCTTGCGCACCCGGTCGACACACTGCCGCGCCGATCCGGTGGCCGACGGTTCCAGCCATTCGTCGGGGATCAGCGTGGCGATGTGCTCGATCTGCTCGGCGGTGGCCTTGTGGTCGATGCCTCCGGGAATCGACTGCACCACCTTGTCGTCGCGGAAGCGTTGCAGCACCAAGGGATCCCAGCCGTTGGTGTTGACCAACAGGTCGCCGTAGCCCTGCAGGTAGGTGGCCAACCGCGCCACGGTCTTCTTCAGCCGCAACTCCTGGGGGAGGTGGTCGCCCACGGTGGCGAAGCACGACCACACCCGCACGCTGGCGGGATCACGGCCGGCCTGCTCGGCGGCGTCCTTGACGGTCTTGACGGCTCGCTGCAGCGTCTCGGGCGTGAAGTAGGTGTGCAGGATGACGTCGTCGAACTCGCGTCCGCCCAGGGCCAGGGTCTGGGGCCCGAAGGCGACGATGGCCAACCGGATGTCCTCGTTGAAGTCCGGGTCGAGGAACAGCACCGGGTACTTGCCGATGGGCCCGTCGTGGTTGAAGACGAGCTCCCCGTGCCACAGCTTGCGCATGACCTGCGCAAAATCCTCCATCTGTGCGGTCGTCACCGCGGGAACGCCGAACGCGTTGTACATCGCCGCGATCCCCCGCCCGAGCCCGAGGGTGAAGCGGCCGCCGGACAGCCGGTGCATCGTGGTTGCCCACGACCCGGTGATCAGCGGATGGCGGGTGTTGTGATTGGTTGCCGCGGTGGCGATCTGCATGCGGCTGGTCACCGCCAGCGCCGCGCCGGACAGCGACGACGCCTCCTTGACGTTCCAGCGTTCGGAGATGAACCCGGTGCCGAATCCCAGCTCCTCGCCATGGCGGGCCTCGTCCATCAGCGTGGCCGGGCCCTCACCCCCGGCACCGGCCAGCAGATAAAAGCCGAGTTCGTCGAGAACAGGTTCAGTCACGCCCAGACTCCTTGCTTGTAGCCACAATTCCAGACCTCGGTGATCCTGCCGTCGATCACCCGGAAGATCTCCATGCTGCCGACGGTGGTCTCGGTGCCGTCCTTGAGCTTCATCGGCGACTGGTACACGATCGCCACGTGTTCACCGTCGTCACCGGCGACCACCAGGTTCAGGTCGAAGCGAATCGTCTCGAACATCTCCCAGTGGTCGACGATGCGCGCCACGGCCTGCTCGTGGGTCAGCGTGGTCGCCTCGCCGACGTCGTGACGGATCACCGAGTCACCCATCAACTCTTCGGCGAGTTCGAAGTTCTTCTCGTTCCAGACCACCAGGTTGTACAGCTCGACGACTTCTCGGGCGCTGCGGCTCAACGGAACACCTCCAAAGCGTCGATCTCGTCGATGGCGGCGACGGCGCGATCGGTCAGCGTCATACAGAGGCGGCGGGACCGCTCGGGCAGCGCGTCCCAGCCGTTGAGGGTGATGACGGGCAGGACCATCAGGTAGACCGTAGCGAATCTGTAGTGACGCCAGGCATCGTCGAACGAGTAGTCGGTGACGCCGTGCCCGGCGAGCCGGTCGAGGTAATGCCGCATCAGGACTTCATCCCCGCCTGCCCGCGTCCGGGTGGGCAGACCCTGGGTGACCAGGTAGGCGATGTCGGCCGCACCGGCGCCGCGTGCGGCGAACTGGAAATCGACCACCTTCATCCGGTCACCGTCGAAGAACAGGTTGTCGGCCCTGATGTCGCCGTGCAGCAGCATGTCGCGCTCGGTCAGCGCCGGCAGGGCCGCGACCGCTCGGTCGGCGAAGTCCTCCGCGAACCGGGCCACGCCCGCAGGCACCGCGGCGCTGCTGTGGTCCCGGTAGATCTGCCAGCCCGGCGCGAACGCGGGCAACAGCAGGTCACGCGCGAGCGGCGTGTCGAGGCTCGGGAAGTGCTCCAGCACAGAGGTGTTCGCAGCATCGCACGACCAGGCGTGAAGTCCGGCCAGCTGGTCGATGCACAACCGCGCCTGCTCCGTCTCCAGGCCCGCGAGGTGGTCGGCATTGTCCCAGTGCTGAAGATCCTCGAGCAGCAGCACGAAGTCGACGGAATCCTCGGCCATGCGGGCGGTGTGCACCTGCGGCGTCGCCATCGGAGCCCGTCCGGCGACGTGCCGGTAGAACGCCAGTTCGCGGCCGTACCCTCCGAGGAGCTCCATCGCACCGCGCGCCTCGGACTGCGCGGGCAACTTCGCGATCAGCGTGGCAGGCACGCCCTCACCGGCGGTCAGGTGAAGCCGGTAGAGCAGCGACGAGAACCCACTGTCCTGGGCGATCCGCTCGACACGCACGTCGGTGACGGTGGCGCCCAGTGCATCGGTCAGCCAGTGCGGGGTCAGCTCGTCGATGCCGCCGGGAACCGACGCCGTGCCCGCACTCACCATCGAGTTCCTCCGCCAGATATTTGACGCGCCGCAAGTAACATAATTGTCGATCGTCTAATATGCAAGGGTGCCTTCCCCCAGCCGCGGACTCAGGCAGCCGGAGCGTGTCGAGATCTCCAGCCGCAAGCTGGCTCGTGCGGCCGCGGAACTCATCATCGAAAAAGGCTGGGAGGCAACGACTGCCGCTGAGATCGGCCGTCGGGCCGGATACAGCCGGGCCATGGTGCACGCGCGGTACGGCAGCAAGGACGCGGTCCTGGACGCGATCTTCATGCGCGAGTACATGGCGCAGTTGAGCCCCGATCTCGACCCGGAGGCCGACGGTCTGCACCACGCGCTGGCGCATCTGGACCGCATCGGCCAGCTCGCGGCCGATGACCCTGAGCTTCTCCGTGCGATGTTCGTCGCCGCCTTCGAGGCGGTGAAGAGCACCTCGGCCCTGCGCCCCCGGTCATTGGGCCAACTCGAGGTGGGTCTGGAGAAGGTCAGGGCCGGACTCGAGAAGGGCATCGCCGACGGGTCGGTGCGTCCCGACGTCGACGTCGCGGCCGCCGTCACCGACATCAGCTCAGCGGTGTACGGCATCGCCTACCTCTGGCTGGTGTTGCCCGGTGGGAACGACCTCGAAGTCGAGCTGAGATGCCTTCGGGCACGGCTCATTCGGGATTACGGTCACCCTCCCGGCTGACGGCACGCAGGAAGCGCTCCGAGGTGGCCTGCACCCCGCCGGCGAACAGATGCCCGACATGGCTGCCCTGATGCCAGTACAACTGGCCGCCCCAGCGCTGGTGAAGCGCGAGCGCGGGTTCGCGTCTGGCCATCTGGTCGTGCCACGCGCCGACGATCAGCCGGCGCTCCGGTGGAGCCGACGGTTCGACGCGCTGATAGTCGACCGCCGACATCACCTGCTCCACGGTGTCGGACTGCAGCAACTCGACGGTGTCCCGCACCGACGGCCCCCACCGGCCCAGGTGGGCGGCGATCATCGCGTTCAGGCCGAAGATCGGTGTGTACACCGCGACGGCGTCGACAGGCTCGAGGTGGGAGACCAGTCCGGCGACAGGGCTTCCCATCGACACACCGGACACTACGACCGCGCTGGCCCGGGGCCGCAGCCACCGCACGACCGCGCGCACCTCGGACACGACGCGCATCATGCCTGCGACGTTGGCCAGCGGGTCCATGTTGGGGTACTCGGGCCACGCGCCTTGCCGCACACCGGACCCGGGCTGGACGGGCAACGCGACGTTGAAGCCGAGGTCCTCCTGGATCCGCCTGGCGCGGGAGAACATCAGATCGATCGGCCGGCCCTGGCCCGCGCCGTGCACCCACACCAGCCACGGCCGGCGGTCGTCGCCCTGTCGACACAGGTGCACGACCGCGGTGGCCGGGCCGCCGAAGCCTTCCGCGGCCAGGGAAGCTGGCAGGCGGGGGTCGTGGTCGAACCTCAGCTGTTCGTAGGTCTGGCGCCCGAACCGCCGCCGGCGAAGCGCTGTGACCTGCAACGGATCCGGTTCGGCGTGTGCACCCGCCACGCCGCGGCCTGCCAGCTCATCGACCGTCGCCGCGCAGGATGCCGCCGAGCGCTCCAGCTTCGGCGGCGGCGCCGTCAGGGTCATGCCGGACAGCGCCAGTTCGTCGAGCATGACCTCGCCGAGCTGACGGGCACCCCTGCGCGACAACGGGTTCCAGTCGCCATCGCCCGCCACGGCCGCGCGTGCCCGTGGCAGCACCCCGCCGAAGTCCCTGCCGATCCGCCACGCCCGTTCCGTGGCCTTCACCCGAGCTTGAACCCGGTGTAGCCTGCGTCGGCGATCTCGTCGCAGCGCCTTCGGTATTCGGGGATCCCCGCCGTGTAGCCCATGTACATCCGTTTCTTGCCGGGGACGTTGCCGCCGTTGTACCAGGAGTTGCACGTCGGGTGCACCAGCACCGTCGGCGCGACGAGTGCCGTGGTGTGCTCGATCCATTCCCGCTGGGCGTCCGGCAGCGCCTCGATGGTGCGGTGATCGTGGTCGCGCAGATACGACAGGCAATCGCCGATCCACTCCACGTGCTGCTCCAGGGCGGCGACGAAATTGGTTGCCGCCGAGGGACTTCCCGGAGTCTGGACGATGAACAGGTTGGGGAACCCGGCGACCGCGATGCCGAGATAGGAGTACGGCCCTTCGGAGCCCCAGAAGTCCGCCAGCGACATCCCGTCGCGTCCGCGGATGTCCATGCGGGTCAGCGCGCCCGTCATGGCGTCGAAGCCGGTCGCGTAGATGATGACGTCGAACTCGTGGAGGTCCTGCTCGGTCCGGATGCCCTCGGGAGTGACCGTGACGATGGGGTCCTTGCGCAGATCGACCAGGGTCACGTTGTCGCGGTTGAACGTCTCGTAGTACCCCTGGTCGATGATCGGGCGCTTGCAACCGAACGGGTGGGTCGGCTTCAGGGCGGCAGCCGTCTCCGGATCCCTGACGATCCGGGCCACCGCCTCGCCGTAGAGTTCGGCGGCCTGCTGATTCGCCTCGATGTCGAAGAAGATGTCGCCCCAGCTGAGTGCTCCCATGACCCCGTTGTCGTCGATGGCCGCCAGTTGCTCTTCCCGGGTGGCCGCCTTCAACGGCGGTTTGGCCAGCATGTCGAGCAGCACGGAGAACGCACTGAGGCGGGCCGCACCGACGGGATGCTGTCGCTGCGCCTCGCGGATCTGGTCGTAGTCGCCCTTCAGAGCGTCGAGTTCCCCGGGCGCGAACGCACGGACCTGCCACGGCAGCGTGTAGGCGGGCGAACGCTGGAACACCGTGAGGTGCCCGGCCTGACGCGCCACGACCGGGATCAGCTGCACGCCTGTGGAACCGGTGCCGATGACGCCGACCCGCTTACCGGTGAGGTCGACGTCGTCGGCCGGCCAGCGACTGGTGAACAGCGACGTGCCTGCGAAGGTGTCCATGCCGTCGATTGCGGGTTCCAGCGGCACCGACAGGATTCCCGACGCCGCGACCACGTACGGGACGACGAACACCTCGCCTGCCGCCGTCCGGACGTGCCACACCTCGGAGTCCTCGTCGAAGGTCATCGACACGACCTCCGCGCCGAACGCGATGTCGCGCCGCAGGTCCAACCGGTCCGCGACGAAGTTGAGGTAGGCCTCGATCTCGGGCTGGGCCGGCATCGTCTCGGTCCACACCCACTCCTGCTGGATCTCCTCGGAGAAGCTGTACGAGTACTCGATGCTCTCGATGTCGCACCGCGCGCCGGGATAGCGATTGAACAGCCAAGTGCCGCCGACGTTGTCGGCCTGTTCCAGCACCCGCACCCGGAATCCCAGTACACGGAGCCGATGAAGGGCGTAGAGACCGGAGAACCCCGCGCCGATGACGATCACGTCGAGGGGCCCGGTGGGCCCCGTGGGGTCGGATCGCGCAGGAGGCGTCGACGGCACTGTCACATTTCCTCACGGGGATCGGTGGTCCAGACTGCGCTGCATATATTACTGTAACTATTACAGTATTGTCGCCGGACTGCGTGCCGGTTTCGGCCGAACGTATCTCGGAGGTCGTCAAGGGAGGCGTCGTGAAGGTTCCGTTCACCTGGAAGGTCACCGGATGGTTCATGATCGGGTGGTCGGCGGAATTCGAAGTCGGTGAGGTGCGGGCGCTCAAGTACTTCGGCGAGGATCTCGCCGCCTACCGCGACGAGTCGGGCGAACTGCACGTCCTCGAGGCGCACTGCAAGCACCTCGGCGCTCATATCGGGCACGGCGGCAAGGTCGTCGGCGACTGCGTCGAATGCCCGTTCCACGGGTGGCGCTGGGGGCCGGACGGGTCCAACACCTACATCCCGTACCAGCCGGACCGTCCCAACCGGGCGCTGCGACTGCGGTCCTACCCGGTCAAGGAGCAGTACGGCTGCATCTTCATGTGGTACCAGCCCCAGGGCAAGGAGCCCCAGTGGGAACTGCGGGACATCTTTCACAAATTCCCACAGTTCGAGACCGACGCGAACGCCTACTACCGGCCCTACCCCGAGTTCTCCAGCCGCGCCGACGCGATCCCGGTGCATCCCCAGATCGTCGCCGAGAACGGCCCCGACAGTTCGCACTTCCGCTACGTGCACGGCGCGACCGTGACGCCGGTGTGCCTGCACTGGGAGCACGTCGACGAGGAGTGGCGGTTCCTGACCGGCTGGCCCGATACCCGCAGCGACGACCCCGACAAGATGGCACTGCGCATCCACAGCCACTTCTCCGGCCTCGGCTTCGCGATGAGCGCCTTCGAGGGCTCGTCGAACCACCGGCTGATCTTCGCGTGCACACCGGTCGATGACGAGGTGTCCGACATGTTCTATTCGATCTGGTGGCCCAAGGAGCCCGGCGAGACGTCCGACATCCCGCCGGACCACGTGCGCGCCAAGGTCGAACGGCAGTTCCTCAAGACCGTGTGGGAGGACTGCGACATCTGGCGCTACCAGAAATACGTCGAACACCCGCCGCTGGCCAAGATCGACGCGAAACCGTATATGGCCATGCGAAAGTGGGCGACGCAGTTCTACGAGGTGCCCCCGACGGGCCAACCGGTCACCACGGCATGAGGATCGACCTGGCCGAACTGGTGGCGCCCGGGCACACCGCCGTCGTCACCCAGGAGTGCCAGGGCGCGATCGTCGGACCGAATGCCGGCCTGAAGGCGCTCGCCTACGAAGCGCGCCGCGAGGCGCTGCCCAACATCGCCAGGCTTCTTCCCGCCGCGCGGGCCGCGGGTGTGTCGGTCGTGCACTGCGTGGTGCAGCGCAGGCCCGACGGCCTGGGTTCGAACCACAACGCCAAGATCTTCGCGTTCGGCGCGGCAGGCGTCGACATCGGTCCCGGTAGCGCCGGCACCCAGTTGGTGCCTGAACTCGACGCCCAGCCAACCGATCTCGTGCTGCACCGCTGGCACGGCATCGGGCCGATGGGCGGCACGGACCTCGATTCGATACTGCGCAACCTCGGCGTGACGACCATCGTGGCGGTCGGCGTCTCGGTCAACGTGGCGATCACCAACCTGGTGATGGACGCGGTCAACGCCGCCTACCGGGTGGTCCTGCCGCGCGACGCGGTGGCCGGGATCCCGGCCGACTACGCAGGAGCGATCATCGACAACACGCTTTCCCTGCTCGCGACGGTCACGACCACCGACGATCTCATCGAGGAATGGGGACGCACCTGATGGCCATACAGTCCTGGACCAACTGTCTACCCGCAGTGCGCGGCCGTCTAGAGTCCATCGCATGACCGAGTCGATCCAGTTCACCGTCCCGGCCGCCGCCGACGCCGTCGTGGCGGCCATCGGCGATCGTGAGTTCATCGTCCAGGGCGACCGCCGCTTCACCTACGCCCAGGTCGTCGAGCGATCGAACCGGCTCGCGAACTACCTGCACTCCCGAGGGCTGGGCTGTCACACCGAACGCGCGGACTTGCCGGGCCATGAGGTCGGGCAGGACCTGCTGGGCATCTACGCGCACAACGGCCCCGAGTACGTCGAGGGCATGCTGGGCGCGTGGCGGGCCCGCGTCGCGCCGTTCAACGTCAACTACCGCTACGTCAAGAGCGAGCTGCAGCACCTGCTGTCGGACTCCGGCGCGACCGCGCTGCTTTACCACGCGGCCTTCGCGCCGCGGCTGGCCGAGGTGCTGGCCGATCTGCCGGACCTGAAGGTGCTGATCCAGATCGCCGACGACTCGGGCAACGAGTTGTTGCCCGGCGCCGTCGACTACGAGTCGATCGTCGCGGCCGGACCCGCCGACGTGCCGCCGGTCGAGCAGTCCCCCGACGACCTCTATGTGCTCTACACCGGCGGCACCACGGGCATGCCCAAGGGTGTGCTGTGGCGTCAGCACGACATCTTCATGACCTCCTTCGGCGGCCGCAGCCTCTACACCGGCGAACTGGCCACCTGTTATGAGGACATCGCCGCCCGCTGCGCCGAGGCGCCGGGTACCAAGCTGATGGTGCTGCCGCCGCTGATGCACGGCGCCGCGCAATGGGCCGTGCTGACGGCGATGACCACCGGTCAGACCGTGGTGTTCTCACCGGTCACCAGCCATCTCGACGTCGACGACGTGGTGCGCACGATCGAGCGGGAGAAGGTCATGGCGGTCACCGTGGTCGGCGACGCGATGGCCCGCCCGCTCGCGGACGCGTTCGAGCGCACCGACGCGGACCTGTCGTCGCTGGCGGTGGTGGCCAACGGTGGCGCGCAGCTCACCCCGACCGCCAAGCAGCGGCTGATCGACAGCAAGGCCGACCTGATGGTCGTCGACGGCGTGGGGTCCTCGGAGACCGGCGCGCAGATGACGCACATGTCGGCGTCGGGTGCGGTGTCGACGGGCAAGTTCACCGCGGGGCCGGACACCTTCGTCGCGTCCGAGGACCTGGGCTCGATTCTGGAACCCGGTCACGACGACATGGGCTGGCTGGCCCAGCGCGGCTACGTGCCGCTCGGGTACAAGGGCGACGCGGTCAAGACCGCCGCCACCTTCCCGGTCATCGACGGCGTGCGGTACTCCGTGCCCGGCGACCGGGCCCGGCACCTCGCGGACGGATCGGTCGAATTGCTAGGCCGCGACTCGGTGACGATCAACTCCGGCGGCGAGAAGATCTTCGCCGAGGAGGTGGAGTCCGCGGTCGCGTCGCACCCCGCGGTCGCCGACGTGGTGGTCGCCGGCAGGCCGAGTGAGCGGTGGGGCCAGGAGGTGGTGGCCGTCGTGGCGCTCGCCGAGGGCGCCCGCGTCGACGCGCAGGAACTCATCGACCACGCCGCCGAGGTGATCGCGCGTTACAAGCTGCCCAAGGCGGTGGTGTTCCGGCCCGCCATCGAACGCAGCCCGGCAGGCAAGGCCGACTACCGGTGGGCCCGCGAACAGGCGATCGGCGGGTCCTGAGCCGGAGGCGAATCAACGACTTCTGAGCCTGCGGCGGGTGCGGTTGCGCGCCATCGCCAGCGCCAGCGACGTGGTCGCGCGCATCGACCGCGAGAACGGCGGCGCCGCGCGTCCGGTGATGGTGAACGGCAGGTCGGTGCCCACCACGGCGCGGTAGTGGCTGAAGGCGTCGAAGCCTGCCTTGCCGTGGTAGGCCCCCATCCCGCTGCGGCCGACGCCGCCGAATGGCGCGGCTGACGGAATCATCTGTGCGGCAAAGTCGTTGCGTGCGACGCCGCCACTGCGGGTGTGCTGCACGAACGACCGGAAGTCGTCGTCGTCCGGCCCGAACCAGTACGCCACCAGCGGGGCCGGACGTGCGTTGACGTAGTCGACGACGTCGCGGAGCCGGTCGTAGGGGCGCACGGTGAGGACCGGACCGAACGTCTCCTCGGTGGCGATGAGCATGCTGTCGTCGACGCCGCGCACGATCGTCGGGGCGATCTTGCGGGTGCGTCGATCGGGGAGCGCCTCGCCGGGCGGTGCGACGGTCTCGATGCGGGCGCCTTTGGCCCGGGCATCCTCGATGAGCCCGACGACCCGGTCGAAGTTCGCGTCGTTCACCGACGAGCAGTAGTCGGCGTTCGCCACGATCGAGGGGAACATCGCACGCAGCGCGTCGCGGGCGGCGCCGACGAACTCGTCGGCCCGGCCGGCCGGTACGAACACGTAGTCGGGACACACGCAGACCTGGCCGCCATTGATCATGCGGCCCTGGGCGATCCGGGTGGCCGAGCGGGCGATGTCGGCACCGGGTGAGACCACCACCGGATTCTTCCCGCCGAGCTCGAGCGTGACGGGCACGAGGTTGGCCGCCGCGGCCTGCTGGACCAGCCCACCCACCGCCGGTGACCCGGTGAAGAACAGGTGGTCCAACGGCAGCGCCGCGAACTGCGCGGACACCTCGACGTCGCCGGTGACGACGTGGAGTTCGGCAGGGTCGAAGTAGGCGGCGGCGCGCGTCTTCATCAACTCGGCGGTGCGCGGCGTGACCTCCGACATCTTGATCATGACGCGATTGCCCGCCGCGAACGCCGCCGACGCGGGCAGCACCACCAGGTTGAGGGGGAAGTTCCAGGGGCCGATGATCCCCACGACGCCCAACGGCGAGGGCTCGACTTCGGCCTTCATGCCGAAGACCCGCGCCGCGCGCATCAATCGCGTCGGCCGCATCCATTGCGGCACATGGGCTCTGGTGTGCTCGATGACCGAAATCATGCCCAGTATCTCGGTGAACAGCGATCCCGTCCTCGGCCGGGTGCCGAAGTCTGCGGTCATCGCGTCGACGAAGTCGTCGGCGTTGTCGAGCACCAGCGCCAGCAGTCGGTCGATCCGGTTGCGTCGCAGCGCGACGTCCGGCGGACCGTCGGCGAGGAACGCCTGCCGCTGCCGGTCGAGGACCTCGTCAAGGGACACCACCATGTGCGATTCCTCCGTCGCTCGTCCGGTAAGGGCAACAGTAACATCGCCTGCACATTGGCCAGCGCTCAGGAATTGTTTACAGTCATCCTTACTGTCGGTCATTCAGTGTTGTTTCGGGCGACGTGGGCCCGTGTCGCGAGAGGTCGGTGCGTATGGCTGCCCAGCAGCGCAAGGTCGTGGTCGTCGGCGCCGGATCCGGCATCGGCGCAGCGGTTGCCACCCATTTCCACGACAACGGCGATCACGTCCTGGCGGTCGATCTGCGACCCAATGACACGCCGGCGTCGGAGCATGCGCAGTGCGACCTGCGCGACGCGGACAGCATCGCCGAACTGATCGGTCGCCTGGACGGTGGGTGGGACCTGCTGGCCCACGTCGCCGGGGTTCCGGGTACCGCCCCTGCACGGGATGTCCTGACGGTCAACTACCTCGGTATGCGGCTGATGACCGAGGGCATGCTACCGCTGCTGCGCCGCGGCGGCGCGGTGGTGGCCGTCGCCTCGATCGCCGGCATCGGGTGGGAACAGCGACTCGACGGCCTCACCGAACTGCTGGAGGCAACCGACGCGGAGTCGGTCGAGAAGTGGCAGGCCCGCCAGGATCCCGGCTTCCCCGTCTACACATCCTCCAAGCAGGCCGTCCTGCTCTACGCCAAGCGCCTGGCAGGTCCGGCCCTTGCCAAGTACGGCGTGCGCGTGAACACCGTCAGCCCGGGACCGGTCGAGACCCCGATCCTCGCCGACTTCGAACGCTCCATGGGCAAGGACGTGCTGGACATTCTGAGGTCGACCTACGGCAGGCACGGCACCGTCGACGACATCGTTCCCGCGATCGCATTCCTGGGCTCCGATGCGGCGCAATGGATCAACGGTCAGGATCTGCACGTCGACTCGGGGTTCATCAGCTCGATGACCGCAGGCGTGCCGATCCCACTTTAGAACCCGGAACCACCCAGAACAGCCGCGGGAGGCATTACTGTAACCTTTACCGTAATCATATGCACAGCCCTGCACCAGGGTGTCAGCCCGGAAACCGACTGGAGGCCAGACGTGGAGACCCCGGTACAGGACGTCGCGATGAACGAGCCCATCGACCTGCGCGACCCCTACCCCATGTTCGCGCGCATGCGACGCGAGGGCGGCGTGTTCCCCGGCTCGGTCATGGACTGGTCCACGACGCCGGACTCGCTGCGGCCGGAGAAGCTCTACGCCGCGGTGTCGTTTGACGCCGTCAACCGGGTGTTCCGCGACGGCAAGGTGTTCAACTCGAAGATCTACGACTCCACCATCGGCCTGTTCATCGGTCCGACGATCCTGGCGATGGAGGGCAAACCGCACTGGGAACACCGCAACCTGGTCTCCGCGGCGTTCAAGTCGCGATCCCTTGCGCGCTGGGAACCCGAGATCGTGCGACCCGTCGTCAACGGACTCATCGACGAGTTCGTCGAGTCCGGGCGCGCGGATCTGGTGCGCGACTTCACCTTCGAGTTCCCCACCCGGGTCATCTCGAAGCTGCTCGGCCTGCCCGCGGACGACCTGCCCTGGTTCCGCAAGCGCGCGGTGGAACTGATCAGTTACACGATCAAGTACAAGCGCGCGTTCGAGGCGTCGGCGGCGTTGAAGGACTACTTCCTCGACCAGATCGAGAAGCGCCGCTCGGCGCCGACCGAGGACATCATCGGCGATCTGGTGTCGGCGGAGATCGACGGTGAGAAGCTCAGCGACGAAGCGATCTACTCGTTCCTGCGGCTGCTGCTGCCCGCCGGCCTGGAGACCACCTACCGGTCGTCGGGGAACCTGCTTTACCTGTTGCTCACCCACCGCGACCAATTCGACGCGGTGAACGCCGATTCCGAACTCATCGGGCCCGCGATCGAGGAGGGGCTGCGCTACGAGACCCCGCTGACCACGGTGCAGCGCTTCGCCACCGAGGACATCGAGATCGACGGCGTCGCGATCCCTGCGGGGTCGGTCATCGACGTCTGCATCGGGTCGGCCAACCGCGACGCGCATCGTTGGGAGCGCTCAGAGGAGTTCGACATCTTCCGCAAGCGGGTGCCGCACATCTCCTTCGCCGCGGGCGAGCACACGTGCATGGGCCTGCATCTGGCCCGGATGGAGACCCGGGTGGCCGTCGAGTGCCTGCTGGACAGGCTGTCGGATATCCAGCTGGTCCTCGATGACGACCCGCACATCCACGGTCAGCCGTTCCGGTCACCGACCGCGTTGCCGGTGACCTTCACCCCCGCTACCCCTTCCAGGGCACGGACTTGACGTAGCCACCCGCGTCGAAGCAGCTGCGTGCCGGTGATGTAGCGCGAGTCGTCGCCGGCCAGGAAGACCACCGCGTCGGACACGTCCTGCGGCTCGATGTACGGCACCGGCATCGCCTGCATCACCGGGACGACAGCTCGGCGTCCTCGCGCGTCGGCTCGTTGAGGTCCGGGCGGAACACCGTGTACATGCCCTCGTTGTGCAGCATGTCGGTGTTCAACACCGACGAGATCGGTGTCGATGGTGTCCGACCACGACTGGATCGTCTGGCCCTTGCCCATCGCGCAGATACCCGCGTTCGCCACGACGACGTCGAGGCGGCCCAGCGCCTCCACCCCGTCGGCGATCGCGTTCCACACCGCAGCGGGTTCGCGCACATCGACAATCGCAACCTTGTTGTCCAGCTTGCCCATTCGTGCTCTCCTACTTCTGCTTGCGTTCGCGGCGGGCAATGGTCTTGGTCTCGAGGTACTGTCCGAACCCCTCGATGCCGCACTGGCGGCCGAGGCCGCTGCTCTTGTAGCCGCCGAACGGCGCGTCGGCCCCGTAGAACATGCCGCCGTTGACGCCGAAGGCGCCGGTGCGGACACGCCGCGCGATCGCCATCCCGCGATCGACCGACCGTGACATGACGGCGCCGGCCAGCCCGAACGCGCTGTCGTTGGCGATCCGCACGGCGTCGTCGTCATCGTCGAACGGCAACAGCACCAGCACGGGCCCGAAGACTTCCTGCTGTGCGATCGCCGCGCTGTTGTCGACCCCGACCACCACCGTCGGCGCGACGAAGTGCCCCCCGGCCAGGTGTTCCGGCAGCCGCTCGACCGGTCCCCCACCGACGGTGATCTCCGCGCCGTCGCGCCGCGCTCCGTCGATCGCGGACAGCACGCGGTCTTTCTGCGCGGCGCTGATCACCGGACCCACAAGGGTTCCCGGGTCGACCGGATCACCCACCGGGACGAACTGATACGCCGTGGTGATGTCGGCGACCGCCTGGTCGTAGAGCGACCGGTGGATCAGCATCCGACTGGTCGCCGCGCACGCCTGCCCGGCGTGCACGCAGACCCCCACAGCGGTGGGGACGATGACGGCCGGGTTGGCGTCGTCGAGAACGATGGCCGCCGATTTGCCGCCGAGCTCGAGGAACATCCGCTTCATCGTGTCGGCGCCCTGGCGCATCAGCAGTTTGCCGACCGCGGTGGAGCCGGTGAACGACACCAGGTCCACGCGCGGATCGGTGCCCAGCCTTCCCGCCACCTCGTTGGACGGCGTCGTCACCACGTTGACCACCCCGGCCGGGATGTCGGTGTGTTCGGCGACGAGCCGCCCCAGCCGGGTGGCGTTCCACGGGGTGTTGGGGTCGGGCTTGAGGACGACGGTGTTGCCCGCAGCCAACGCCGGTCCGAGCTTGTTGAGGATGACCTCGATCGGGAAGTTCGACGGCGTCACCGCGGCGACGACGCCGACCGGCTCCTTGACGACGATGCGGACGTTGCGGTCGCCGAACAGCCCACCGCCCTCGAGCATCCGTTCCCACTCGTAGGCATCGATCAGCTGCGCCGGATAACGCAGCGACTCGGTCAGCGGCCAGTCCAGTTGCGCCGTCTGCGTCGTCATCACCGGGCAACCCACCTCGGCGACGAGTTCGTCGCGCAGGTACTCCTTCTCGGCTTCCAGCGCGGCCTGCAACTGCTCCAGGCACCGCTTCCGCAGCCGCCGGTTGGTCGACCAGTCGGTCGTGTCGAACGCCAGGCGCGCCGCGCCGATGGCACGGTCCATGTCGCGCGCGCCTGCCGCTGCGGTGGTGCCGAGCAGCAGGCCAGTGGCTGGGCTGAGGTTGTCGAACTGCGCGCCCGAAGCTGCGTCGACGAGTTCACCGTCGATGAGCATGCGGCGCTCGGCGCGTTGCCTCGCGCGGCCGCCCGCCTCGACACTGGTCTCGGATCGTTGCGCTGAGGCCCCCGGGACTACTGGGGTTTCCGGGCCGTCGCTCACCTGCACCTCCGTGGGCGGGAATTGTCGTATGATCAACGGTAAACGTTACAGTATCGGATCTCCGCTACACTCGCTCCCTGAGAAGCCGCTCGACGCCGACGTCAGAAGGGACGAGCCTTGATCAAGGTGATGGAGGGCGTACGCGTCCTTGAGGTTGCGCAGTTCACGTTCGTGCCCGCGGCGGGCGCGATACTCGCCGACTGGGGCGCCGACGTCATCAAGGTCGAGCACCCGGTGCGCGGCGACACCCAGCGCGGCTTCATCAACATGGGCGGGTTCCAGCTGGACCCCAATCGTCATCCGCTGATCGAGCATCCCAACCGCGGCAAGCGCAGCGTCGGCATCGACGTGTCGACGCCCGACGGTCAGGAGGTGCTCTACGAGATCGCCAAGACCGCGGACGTGTTCCTGACCAACTACATGCCCGCGCAGCGTCAGAAGAACAAGTTCGACGTCGAGCACATCCGCGCGGCCAACCCGAACATCATCTACGCACGCGGCAGCGCCTACGGCGACAAGGGCGTCGAACGCGACACCGGCGGCTTCGACGGCACCGCGTTCTGGACCCGCAGCGGCGTCGGGCATGCGCTGACGCCCGAGGAGCTCGGAGGGGCGCTGCCGCAAGGCATTCCGGCGTTCGGCGATTCGATCGGTGGCATGAACATCGCGGGCGGGATCTCCGCGGCGCTGTTCCACCGCGAGCGCACCGGCGAGGCGGTCGAGATCGACGTGTCATTGCTGAGCACCGCGTGGTGGGCAGCCGGCGCCAGCGTGACGCAGGGCATGGAGACCGGCGAGACCATGCGGTCGCTGATGCCCGGCGCCACTGCATCGGTGAACCCGTTCATGGCCAACTACCTGACCTCGGATGGCGGAACCATCAACCTGTGCATCGTCAGCCCGACCGGCTACATCCGCGATGCGTTCGAACACCTCGGCCTGCCGGAACTCGCCGACGATCCGCGGTTCTCCGACGTCATGCCGCTGATCGAAAACGCCGAAGCCGGTGTGGAACTCATCGCCGAGGCGATCCGCAGCAAGCCGTTCGAATACTGGCGTCAGCACCTCAAGACCATGAAAGGCCAGTGGGCGCCGTTCCAGAGTCTTGTCGATCTGGGTACCGACGAGCAGGCCATTGCCAACGACATGATCGTCGAGGTCGAGGCGAGCGACGGCGGAGCACCCTTCAAGGTGGTGCGCGGGCCGGTGCAGTTCAATCACGAGCCACTGGAGACCACCCGGGCGCCGCAGGCATCCGAGCACACCGAGATCGTGCTGATGGAACTCGGTTTGGACTGGGACCGCATCGAAGCGCTCAAGGACAGCGGCGCCATCGCCTAGCGTTCATCGCCGCCGGAATTGCATTCCAGCAGAGAAAGTTCGAGTTCGGCCCTGCTGGAATGCAATTCCGGCGGAGCTATCGCAAAAAAGCACCCGGCGCCGCGGCGCCGGGTGCTTTTTTGCTGACGTCAGGCGGCGACGCACTCGTCCCCTGAGTCGAGCACGCAGAACATCTGGGATGCGCCCAGCAATCCTGCGCTGGCACCCGACGCGGAGAGCGGTGCGCTCAGTGCCGACATCTCGAAGTTCTGCGCGAACGGGTTGTAGTAGTCGTAGTCGGCCAGACCCTTGGCGGCGTCATAGTTCGTCCACAACGGGATACCGCCGAACGGTGTCACGAACTTCAACACGATCTTGCTGCGGGCTCCGTCTTCGCGCGGCAGCGCGTAGTACGCCTGCCCGAATCCCGTGGTTCCGGTGTAGTTGAAGTTGAACACCGAGCCGACCGGCGGGACGTCCCCGTCACCTAGGCCCGGGGTGCCCGAGGTGACGTTGGTGATGAGGACCGCCTCGGTGCTGTCACCGTCCACATCCCACTGGGTGGTCCTGTCGGCATCGACCGTGCCGAGCAGGTTGCCGTCGGCGTCGTAGACCTTGAACTGCTGGTACGCCTGGATGATCGCCTCACGCGGAGGCAGCCCGTTGATCCCGATGACCTGCTTCTCGCCGACCGGAACCAGGGTGTACTCGCCGGGAACGACCAGCTCTTCGCGCTCCGGCGGCGTCGCCGCATCGAAGTTGATGTCGAGTTCCTTGTTCCCGTTCGGGGTGACGAAGATGGTCGAGATCACGTTGCCGCCGGGATCGGGCTTGGCCGAGTAGATCACGTACAGGTTGTCGCTGTGGAAGTAGATGACGTTGTACACCGTGCCGACCGGCGGGGTGTCCCCGGCGGCGGTGCCGACGTTCCCCGACAGGGTCTCGGTGACGTAGACGGCCTCGGTGTAGGTACCGAGGACGTCCGACGTGACCGTGACGAGCCCCTCGAATTGGCCGACCTCGTTGCCTTCGTCGTCGAAGACGCTGAAGATCTGCTTTCCCTGAACGGCGGTGAAGAACGGCGGGAAGCCGGTCACCGACATCATCTCGGCGGAGTTGTCGACGGTCGGCGCGAGATAGAAGCCGTCGACGGTCTTGATGGGCCTGTTGAACGACACGTAGTCGGTGAGGTCGTGGGCTGCGTCGTACGGCGTGAAGATCTTGAAGGTGCCGAAGCGGGTCACGCGGTTGTACCTGATGACGGTCTCGCCGCCTTCGACGGGCATGGCCGAGTAGACGGTGCCGTAGCGGCCCGTGCCGAAGCTGGCGAGCACCGTGCCGACCGGCGGAAGGTCGCCGGCTTCGGTGCCGACAAGGTTTTCATCCGACACCTCGGTGACGACGACCTCCGTGTAGACCTTGTTGAAGCCGATCGAATTGTTCTGGCTCACCAGCCCGGTGAAGGAGCCGACCACGGTACCGTCGTCCGGGTCGACGAGGTCGAACTCCTGCTCTCCCTGCACCACGCCCTGGAAGCCCGGGAAGTTCGTGAACATGCCGTAGAAGGAACCCACGAACAGCGGGTCACCCGTGGCCACCACGTGGTAGCCGTTCAGAACCATGGTGGGGTTCTGGGCCTCTGCGTCGGCGGAACTGGTGAAATCCCGGCGTGCCGCCGCGGCGAACAACCAGGAAAGCGGCGACTCTGCCGCGGGCGACCACGGCGAGTTGCCGGCGAACGCGTCCAGGATGTTCCTGACCAGCGTGGCGAGGGGCCTCGAGACCGACGAAGTGGTCTCGGCGGATTCCGTCGTGACCGCCGTGGTGGTCGTCTCCGCCGAATCCTCGGTCGTCGATTCCTCCGACGCCGTCGACGCCGTCTGTGGCTCATCGACACTCACGGTCGCCAGCGAGGTCTTGGTTTCCTGCGTGTCCGCGACGACCTTCGCGGCGCTGGTGTCGCTCTCCGTCTCCGACGCGGACGTCGTCGTTTCGTCGGCCGGCTTCGACCACAACCGATGCCTGCCGGTCCGCGGCGCCTTCTCGGCGTCCGCCGTGTCACCCGTGCTCTGCGGGGTCTCGCCGGCGGGGTCGGACGATCCCGGTGTCGGCTCGCTGGTCTCCTCGTCCGGGGTGGTGTCCCCCTTGCCTCCGCCGAAGAGATCCCTCCAGATGCCTTGGCGGGGCTTCTTGCCGGTGCCCTCGGCTTCTTCGGCTTCTTCGGCCTCCTCGGCCTCCTCGGCATCTTCGGCATCTTCGGCCTCCGACGTCGAGGAGTCGTCCGACTCCGAGGTCGTGTCCGCCGTCGAGGTCGTCTCCGAATCCGAGCCGCCGGCCGCGCTGCTCGTCCCGGTATCGCTCGCGCCTGAAGTCGACGAGTCCGAGCCGGTGGGCTCGGCGTAGGCGACCCCGGTTCCCGTGAAGACCGCCGCGCCTACCCCGAGGGCAACCGCGAGTCCTCCGATGCGACCGATATAACTTCCAGCGTTCATTGCTCTCCCCCATGGGCTACCAGCGTGTCAGCAGAACTATACAAGTCGGGGCCGCCTACACAGCCGGTTTTCAGCATCGTTCAGTAAACTTTTCCATTGTTGCTGGATATCGTCCTCGCGCCGTCGGCTTCGCCGTCGCGCACCGAGCGATTCTCGTCCGGCCCGTCGTTTGTATGCACCCGTGTCAGCCGGACTTCATCGGGAGACCGAATGCCTCGTAGACGTACGCGAGGTCCTTGTGGATGCGCTCTGCGCTGAGACCGAACCGGTCGGGGGCGTGCTTGTGCTTGCTGGTGTACGAGCGTTGCCGCTCGGCCTGCGCGCGCACTTCTTCCCTGAAGGCTTCTGTGGGCTCGATCTCGGCGAACTCCAGAATCCGGTCGATCGTGGGCTCGAGGTTCTCGATGAGATCGGTGTACCTCACTACACAGAGGTTTTTCTCCGGAATCCGGCCGGACGAGTACGCCTCGTAGAAGACCCGGAGCATGTCACAGGACGCCTGGTAGAGGTTTTCGATCCAGCGCTGCTGGTCTTCCTTGCTGGTCCTGTTGAAGGCGTCGTAGCCGTTCTCGAGCACGCTCGCGATGAGCGACATCCCGGACGGGATGACCTCGACCGGGTCCCGGATGATGTACACGAGCTTGCAGTCGGGGTAGCGCTCGAGGACCTCGTCGAGACGGAAGGTGAGCATGCTCGTCTTGGCGAGGATGCGCTCGCTGTGCTTGTAGTAGAGGTTCCTTCGCCAGCACTCTTCGTAGTAACGGAAGAAACGTTCCTTCTCCTGCGGCGTGACCCCGCTGATCCCGAAGGCGCGCTGGGACAGCTCGCTCCCCCAGTTATCCTGCCAGGCCAGGAAGTAGGCCCACGCGAAGGGTCCGTCGAGGGTGTGGAAGAACCACGCCGGGTCGTCGGTCTCGATGCCGCGCAGGCTGGTGTCGTGCACGTCGGACGGGTGGTAACGCGCGGGTGAGAGCCGGTCGAATCGCGGGACGACGCGGCCGAGCAGCTTGCGCGCCGTGATGGCCGGGAAGAGCATCTCCCACAGCTCGAACGCGGCCAGGCCGCCGTTTCCGAGGAGGAACCGGTGCAGGAACGTGGTGCCACTGCGCGGGTTGCCGATGATGAAGATGGGCCGGTCGATCGGCTCTTCCTTGTAACGAGGGAAGACCACGCGGTCGAGACCCATGGTGGTCGCAGAGATCGCCTGCCGCAGCTGGAGCACCAGGAACGTGCCGAGCGGCCGTAGCCGCAATCCGAACGTCTTGCTGATGACCCGGTAGACCCGCAGGTAGCGATCCATTCAGCCCTCCCACACGGCGGCGGCGCCCACGATGGTGAACCCGGCCGCGGCGCTCGCCAGCACGATCTTGTCACCGGGTTCCACGGTGCCGCTCTTGAGGCGGTAGTCGAGCGCGAGGGCCCACGCGGTGCTCGCCGTGTTGCCGAACAACGAGTGGGTGTGGATGCATGCCTGCGGACGGGCGCCGAGCTCGGTGAGCACTCGCTCGAGCACAGCCTCGCTCGGCTGGTGGAAGGCGTAGTGGTCGACCTCCTCCGACGACCATCCGATCTCGGAGAGCATGGCGCGAACCTCGGGCGGCACGTGGACCGACAGTGCGAACAGCTCTTTCGACTTCGACGTGAAGTGCCCGTCGACCGGCGTCTTGCACAGGCCGTAGTGCTCGCAGAGCGTCTTGTGGAAGATGCCCTCCAGACGCGCGCTCCCCCCGGCCAGCGGCTCCCGGGATACCAGCAGTGCGGCGGCGGCGTTGCCCAGCGTCAGGCCCGCGGCGAAGTGCGCCACGTCCTGCAGCGATCCCATGTCGTAGGTGATCCGGTCGCGCGTCAGCTCACCGGCGCAGATCAGCGCGGTCTTCATCTCGGGGTGCAGCGCGAAGTAGCCCGCGACGGTGTGCATCGCTTCGATGAGTCCGGCACAGGCGCAGGTCACGTCGGTCGCGTGGAGTGGCCGCGCGCCGATGCGGCCGGCCACCTCGGCCGCGGTGGCCGGTTCGAAGTTGTCGCGCGCGATCCCCCCGTAGACGACGAGATCGAGGTCGCTCGCCGCCACGCCGTTCTGTTCGAGGCAGGCGGTCGCCGCACTCGCCGCGAACTCGCCGGGCGACAGGGTCGTGCTCTGGTCCAGATAGCGCGTCTTCGTATTACATCGATCGAAGACATAGCGGATGGTTTGCTCGATCCCATCCCACTCCGACGCCGGACCGCTGAACGAGTCACGGACCCGGGCGAGCACCTCGTCGTTGTCCATCGCCGTCTCGGGAAGGACAGTCGCGGGTCGCGAGAAGTACATATCTGGAAGCATCATGAGCCGATCCCCCTAACGTGTGAGTCGCGCAATGATTGCGCGAGCAGGTCATAGGCTATGAGCCACACGGCGGCACCGCAACCGCGGCAAACACGGAACGCCACCGGCGTTTCGTCTCGGAAGCTACCCCGCCCCCTCGCCGCTGTCAGCAGTTTGCTCAGATCGGGGTGAACAGGGCGTGATTCTCCCAGGTCGCGCGCAGCTTCGCCCCGGCGCGACCCCAAATTGACATCCCCGTCATAAACTCTTCTGCCGGCAGATTAGCTGGCTCTCGAGAAGATCGGGGGCAAATCGGGCACACGGTGTCGAACCCGGGGCACGACCCCGCGGACACGCGACCGGGAAAGTTGTCGACAGCAACGCCGGTAGGCGGGGCTCAGACCTTCTCCACGCGCACCGGCACCCCGGTCAGCCACGCCATGCCGGAGAGCGCTTCCACATCGCGGGGGTCGCTCGAGGTCAGCCGATTCACGTTGGCGCCACCCGCCCGATTGGCGAGACGCCAACCGCCGGTGCCCTTGTGGCCCCAACCGTGGGGCACGGCGATGACCCCCGGCATGATGTCCTTGGTCACGGCGACCGGGACCCTGATCTGGCCGTAGGGCGAGCTGACCTGTACATCGTCGCCGTCGCCGATGTGCAGATCGGCGGCGTCGTCGACGTTGATCAGCCCGTGGTGGGTGCGCTCCCCGCGCATCAGCAGCGGCGAGTTGTGCATCCAGGAGTTCTCCGAACGCGGTTCACGCATCCCGATCATCCGCAGCGGGTAGCCGTCCGGGTGGCGATTGCGCGACAGCATGGCGATCTGTTCGGCGATCTCGTCGTGCACCAACCGAATTCGGCCCCGCGGGTAGCTGATGCACTTCTTTAGCACGCCCGTGCTCAGGTGGGGGGCGAGCACGGTCCCGTGCGGGTGGCGATCGGTCAGGCGGCGGAAGGTCAGGCCGCCGCGCCGCAACCCGAAGAGGTCACCGCCACGGGTCGACCGGATGATGCCGTCGGCCAGCAGTCGGGGCGAGGCGTCGAGACCCAATCTCCTGAGCACCTTGCCCGAGAGCGACAGCAGCGTGAACACCGGCGTGCGTCCCGACAACCGCCGCATCAACTCCCCGACGATCTGCCATTCCTGACGGGCCTGCCCGGCAGGCGCCACCACCGCCTCGGTGGCCTGGCGAAACGGCGTGGCCTGGAAGGCCTGGAACGTCAGCGGGAAGTCGTCACGTTCGTACATGGTCGTCACCGGCAGGATGTAGTCACAGTGCGACGTCGTCTCCGTGACGTAGAAATCAAGTGCCACAGAGAGTTCCAGCGACGACAGCGCCGATTCCAGTTCGTCGCCATTGGGCACCGAGAGCACCGGATTGCCCGCGCTGACGAACAACGCCCTGATCTGACGGGGGCCCGGGGTGAGGATCTCCTTGGCCATCAGCGCTGCGGGTTCCGAGCCGATCAACGACGGGAACCCCCCGACACGGGATCGCCTGCGCCGGTAGGTGCGCCGCAGCATCGCGCCCATGGCCATGTTCGCCCAGCGTTGGGCGGGCAGGTCCAGACTGCCGAACACCGATCCGCCCGGCTCGTCGAGGTTGCCTGCGACGAGGTTGACGACGTCGATCAGGTAGGAGGTCAGGGTCCCGTACCTGCCGGCGCAGGTCCCCAACCGTCCGTAGACGGCCGCCCGCGGCGTCATCGCGAGGTCGCGCGCCAGCCCGCGCACCACGCCTGGGTCGATGCCCGTGTGGGACTGCGTCATCTCGGGAGTGAACCGTGCCGCAAGCGCGCGCAGCCAGTCCAGCCCCTCGGCGTAGGACGCCAGCCGGCGGGTGTCGACGAGGTCCTCGGCGAACATCACCTGCAGAAGCGACAGCAACAGGTGCGAATCCGTGTCGGGGACGATCCCGCACCATTCGAACTGGGTGGCCGTCTCCGATCTGCGTGGGTCGATCACGACCACGCGGCCACCCCGCTTGACGATGTCGTGCATCAGGTCCTTGATCCTCGGTGCAGTCAGGAAACTGCCATGCGAGACAACGGGATTGGCGCCCATCATCACCAGGAGGTCGGTCCGGGTCAAGTCCGGGATCGGCACCGACGTCGGGGTGCCGTAGAGCAGTTGGCTGGCCATCAGACGGCTGTTGGTGTCCTGGGACGAGGCCGTGAAGAAATGCGAACGCCTGCCGAGGCCCTTCACGAATGCCAGCGCGGCGAGCACGTGCGAATAGCTGAACGCACCGGGATTTCCGAAGTACCAACCCGCCGCGCCCGACCCGTGCTCCCGCAGGATCGCCGAGAGCCGCGTCGCGATGTCGGTCATCGCCTCGTCCCAGGTCACCTCCTCGAACCCGGCGGCCGTCCGGCGCAGCGGAACCGTGACGCGGTCGGGGTCGTTGACCACCTCGGTGAAGGCGATGCCCTTCTGACAGGCGAACCCCGACGACAGCGGGTGCTCTTTGTCGGGGCGCAGCGCGACGAGCTTGCCGTCCTCGACGGTGGCGATCATGCCGCACAGCGGCTCGCAGATCCGGCAGAAGGTGACCTTCTGTTCGGCCCCGGCTGCGGCCTCGCGCCCAGCGCTCGCCGCGGTGTTCTCGGCCATGTCAAGTCGCCCTTTCTGCAGCGCGGTACCGGGATAGTCTGATTCGGGTGCGCTGGATTGTCGATGGCATGAATGTGATCGGCTCGCGCCCGGACGGCTGGTGGCGCAACCGGCACCGCGCGATGGCCACCTTGGTCGACCGCCTGGAGGGGTGGGCGCTGCGCGACGGCGTGGACGTGACGGTGGTGTTCGAGCGGCCGCCCTCGCCGCCGATCGAGTCGACGGTCGTCACCGTGGCCCACGCCTCGTCGGCGGCGCCGAACTCCGCCGACGACGAGATCGTCCGGTTGGTGACCTCCGACCCGCATCCGGAACAGCTCAGGGTCGCGACATCGGACCGCGATCTGGCCGATCGGGTGCGAGCGGCGCAGGCGACCGTGTTCCCCGCCGAACGCCTCCGGGATCTCATCGACCCCCGGTGACATCCTGTAAGGCCTCCAGTTGCACTTTCGATAAGTGCGACCATATCCTGCCGCTGGCGACCGCCGTGTGCGAAAAGACAGGACCGGGACGTGACCGACGCCTACTACGAGCTCATCGATTCTGCCGATCCCCAGGGGGAGAAGTTCGCGGCGTCCGATCATGTGATCAGCACGTGGGGGTCGACGATGCAGAACGCCGCGCCGGTGTCGGCTCTGCTGGTCCGGGCGCTGGAGCGCTGCTCACCCCGCGACGATGCCCGCATCAGCAGGGTCGTGGTCGACCTCCTCGGGCCGGTTCCGGTCACCGACGAGTTGTGGGTGAGCGCCCGTGTCGAACGTCCGGGCACGAGGATCGAACTTGTCGCCGCGGAGATGCTGGCCCCCGGTCCGGACGGCTCTCCGCGGCCGGTCGCGAAGGCCACCGCCTGGCGGTTCCAGCACACTGATACCGACGAACTGCACTTCACGCCCGCCGAGACGCTCCCGCCGGTGACGCAGGGGCGGCGCCGCATGGCCGATGCAGGCGCGGATCAGACCTATATCCAGAGCCTGGACTGGCGTTGGCTCAACGACATCCTCAACAGCGTGCAGGCGGAGTGCTGGGCCAGGCCATTGGTCGATCTGGTCGCCGGTGAGACGATGACGCCGACCCAGCAGTTGTTCGCGGTGGCCGACATCGCCAACGGCATGGGAACCCGGCTCGACCCCGCCGAGTGGACGTTCCTCAACACCGATCTCGCGGTGCACATTCACCGGCTCCCCGAAGGAAAGTGGGTCGGCGTCCGCTCCGAGAATCATTACGGCAGAGACGGAGTCGGCATTTCCCGAGGGACGCTGTTCGACGAGCTCGGCCCGGTGGCCGCGATCCAACAGGTTCAGCTGGTTCGCCGGCGTCCACCACCGGACGTTTCCGGCTGAGGGACTTTACCGTAATATTTACCGTTGGCTCATCATGAAGACCGGAACGCACGGAGGACCCGCATGCAGAAGGCACTCGCGCCCGACATCACGACCTGGCCCGACGAGCAGCCGCAGCTGATCGGCAGCCAGTGCGAGGGCTGCGGCGCCACGGCGTTCCCCGCCCAGACCCGTTGCCCGAAATGCAGCGCCGCAGGCATGACCGAGTTGGCACTCCCCCGCCGCGGCACGTTGATCGCCTGGACCACACAGGGCTTCCCACCGGGACCGCCCTACAAGGGACCGACGGGCCGCCGGTTCGAACCCTTCGGCGTCGGCTTGGTGCAACTCGGCGACATCATCCGTGTCGAGGGACGCCTGACCGAGTGCGACCCCGGCAGGCTGGAGTTCGGCATGCAGGTCGAATTGACCATGATTCCCCTCACCGTTGTCGACGGCGACGAGATCGTCACCTTCGCCTTCCAGCCGGTCTGACCCGAGAGGAACTCCCGACATGCACGACGTGGCGATCATCGGTGTGGGTATCCACCCGTTCGGCAGGTTCGAGGGCAAATCGGCGATGGAGATGGGCGTGGACGCCATCACCGCCGCCGTCGCCGACGCAGGAATCACCTGGAACGACATCCAGTTCGGGGTGGGGGGCAGCTGGACGGTGGCCAACCCCGACGCCATCGTCGGGATGGTCGGCCTGTCCGGGATCCCGTTCACCAACGTGTTCAACGCCTGCGCCACGGCGGCCAGCGCCACCAAGGCGTGTGCCGACGGAATCCGCTTGGGCGACTACGACATCGGTATCGCCGTCGGCCTGGACAAGCATCCCCGCGGCGCCTTCACCGAAGACCCGGCGTTGGTGGGCATGCCGAGCTGGTACGCCGAGAACGGTCAGTACCTGACGACGCAGTTCTTCGGCATGAAAGCCAACCGCTATCTCCATGAGCACGGGATCAGCCACCAGACCCTGGCCAAGGTGGTCAACAAGAATCTCCGCAACGGGGCGTTGAATCCCAATGCCTTCCGCCGCAAGCCCATGGCCGAAGAAGCGATCCTCGACTCCCCGATGCTCAACTACCCGCTGACGCAGTACATGTTCTGCTCACCGGACGAGGGCGCGGCGGCGGTCGTCATGTGCCGCGCCGACCTCGCCCACCGGTACACCGCCAAGCCGGTGTTCGTCCGCGCGGTCGAGGTGCGCACCCGCAGATACGGCGCCTATGAGGTCAATACGACCTTCGCGCCAGTCGAGGAGGATGTGGCGCCCACGGTGTACGCCGCACGCGCGGCCTTCGAGAAGGCGGGCATCGAACCCGCCGACGTCGACGTGATCCAGTTGCAGGACACCGATGCCGGCGCCGAGGTCATCCACATGGCCGAGGCCGGATTCTGCGCCGACGGCGACCAGGAGAAGCTGATCGCCGAGGGCGCCACCGAGATCGGTGGCGCGATGCCGGTCAACACCGACGGTGGCCTGCTGGCCAACGGCGAGCCGATCGGCGCGTCCGGGCTGCGGCAGCTGCACGAGATCGTCCGTCAGTTGCGCGGAGAGGCGGGCGACCGGCAGGTCCCGGGCAACCCGAAGGTGGGTTTCGCCCAGCTCTACGGGGCACCGGGTACCGCAGGCGCCACGATCCTGAGTACCTGAGTCAAGCCCCCGGGCTATCTCAGGACCCGCACCGGCACATTGCTCCAGCCGGCGACATTCTGCATGTTGACCCGCTGGCACCGGCTCCAATCCACTTCGTACCGCGGCATGAAGTCCAGCAGCTTGTCCAGTGCGATCACACTTTCCATGCGGGCCAGTGCCGCGCCGAGGCAGCTGTGGATTCCGTACCCGAATCCGAGGTTCTGGGCTTCGGTTCGGTCCCGGTCGACGTCGAACCTGTCCGGATCGGTCCATGCGGCGGGATCCCGGTTCGCCGAGCCGCCCCCCAGGAACACCGGCTTCCCGGCAGGGATCGTGACGCCATGCAGCGTGGTCTCGCGTAGTGAGCACCGCACGTTGTATTGCGCCGGCGCTTCATACCGCAGGAGTTCCTCGACCGCGAGAGGAATCTTGCTGCGGTCGTCGAGCAGCTTCTGCCACTGGTCAGGGTTCTGAGCGAAGACCACGGCTGCGTTGCCGAGCAGTTTGGTTACCGTCTCCGCGCCCGCGCCGCCTAACCGTGTTGCGAATTCGGTGATTTCGATGTTCTCGAGCGGGGCCATCTCACCGTTGTCGCGTTCGATCTCGGCCGTGATGAGTTGGCTCAGCAGATCGTCACCGAGTTCGTTTCGGCGCTGCTTGACCAGACGGTAGTAGTAGACCGCCATGTCGACGGCGGCCTTCCGGCCGGACTCCGTCATGTCGACGTCGCCGGGCTCACGGTGCAGCAGTTCATCGATCCAGACCCGGATCTGCTGGTGATCCTGCTCGGGCACGCCTTGCAGGGTGGTCATCACGTCCACGGGAAACAGCGCGGAGAAGTCCTGGACGACGTCGAAGCGGTCCGGGTTCACGGCATCGAGGTGTTTGTCGATCAGGGATCGCACCAGCGGCTCATGCGCCTTGATCGCCCGCGGCGTGAACACCTTGTTCAGCAAGCTCCTCATCCGGCGGTGCTCCGGCGGGTCCATGGCGATGATCGAGCCGTGCTCGGTCACTTCGCCCTTGCGCACCATCGCCAGGTCGACGCCATAGGCAGACGAGAACGTCTGGTGGTCCTTGAACGCCGCCGCCACGTCCTCGTGGCGGGTGAGCGCGTAGAAGTCGAACTCCGCGCTGTAGTAGACCGGAGCTTCGTCACGCATGCGCGCATACGTCTCGTAGGGGGAGGTGAAGACTCCTCGGAGAAGGGGTCGAACGCCACGTCTGTTGTCGTCATCGCGCTCGTTCCTCGCCTTTTCTCTGCCGGATCGTGCCGATGCGGCGCTCGTCGGCTGCCACGCTCGGGCTAAGAGGCGGCCTTGACCGCCGGCGGCGAGTAGTTCGGCTTGCCGAGCCCGAGGACGTACTGCGCGATCATGTTGCGGAATACCTCCAGCGTGCCGCCGTAGATGCCGACCAGCGGCGCGAACCGGTAGACGTATTCGGCTGCGCCGTCGTCGGCCGCGCCATCGGTCCCGAGCGGCAGCGCCGACGCGGCGCCCAGAATGTCCATCAGGTCCGGCGAGATGTCACGCATCGTCTGCGCCAGTGCCACCCTGCCGAAGATGCTCGGTGCCGACAGCGCGGCCTCCATTCTGGCAACACTGCGGCCGAGACGGTATGTGACCGAGCCATCGTCGATCAGCCTGCGGCCGTTGGGATCTGCCACTGTCGACTGTGCGGCGGCCTTGTCCACCGCGGCGGCCATGAACCCGGCCTGGTGCATCATGATCGACACGTCCGCCAGTCCGTCGTCGGCCGCGTCCACCGCACCGTGCTCGGCGTTGAGCGGTTCGCGGACCACCGTCCACCCCCCGTCGACCTCCCCCATCCGGTATCGGTCGTCCACCCGGACATCGCTGTAGTAGACGATGTTGGTGCGGTCGCCGTCGACGGTGCGGATGCCCTGGATCTCGACACCGGACGAATCGAGCGGCACCAGGAACATGGTGAGGCTCTTGTGTTTCGGCGCGCTCGGGTCGGTGTTGGTGATCAGGAAGACGTACTGGCAGTTGTGTGCGCCGGTGGTGAACATCTTGGACCCGTTGATGATCCACTGGTCGCCGTCGCGGACCGCGCGGGTCTTGCAGGTGGCCACGTCGGAGCCGCCCTCGGGCTCGGTGTAGCCCAGGCACAGCCGCACGTGTCCGCTGTACACCCGCGGCAGCACTTCGTCTTTGAGCTCCGGTGAACCGAACTTCTCCACGGACCTGGCGATCATCGACGTCGTCCCCGACGTCACCCACGGCACGTGCGCACGGCGCTTCTCCAGCTCCCAGATCCGCCGCTCGATCCGCGTGAAGGGCCGCTCGGAGTCCGGGTTCCAATCGCGGTCCAGGTAACCGGCGGCACCGAGCGCGAGATGCACGCCCTCGTCGAAGTTGTCCCCGGTTTCGCGATCCCGCCGCAGGACGTCCTCGGTCACCACCTCCTGTAGGAAGCTGCGGACCTCGTTCTGGAACTTCTGGTCGTCGTCGTCGAGTCGCACTCGTGAGAAATCCATTGCTCAGCTCCGTCCTTCACGATCGGCGACGATTGCGGCGATGCGCTTGGCGGTGACGCCGGGGTCACCGCCGGCGATCGCCCACCCCCTGGCCCGAACCAGGTAGGCGGTGGCGGCGGCCTCGGCGGAGACGCCGAGCCCGCCCTGTACGTGGACGGCCATCGTCGCGGCTTTGGCGGCCTCCTCGGCCATGAACACGAAGACCGAAGGCGCCAGCTCCGGCCGTTCGTCGGGCTCGTTGTCGAGGAACCAGGCCGCGCGCCTGGCGAGATTGCGGCCGCCCTGCACCGTGATGGCGATGTTGGCCAGCGGATGCGAGATCCCCTGCAGCGTCGAGATCGGCACGCCGAGCGTGTAGCGCGTCTTGGCGAACTCGGCGGCGATCGTCATCGTCTCCTCGACCAGCCCGACCAGTGCGGCGCCGGTCAGCAACCGCCATTCATCCAGTGCGCGTTGGTAATCAGCGAGCGCTTCGGCGCCGCTGGCCAGTACGGTGCGGTTGTCGGCCGCGGCCGGGTCCACCCACGCCATCGGCAGCTTGCCTATGTTGTCGACCCGCGCGGGGCGCGAGGCGAAGGTCAGCTGCACGACGTTGTCGCCGTCACGCATGACGATGTGGTCGGCGACCGACCCCGTCGGGATCAACCTGACTCCGGATGCGCTGTCCTGCTGCGGATCGAACCCCACCAACTGCTTGCCGTTGACGATCTCGGGCTCCACTGCACCGAGCCTTCCCAGCAGCCGCGCGGCGCACACGTGGTCGATCCACGGCACCGGGGCGAGCGACCGACCGATCTCCTCGGCGACCAGCGTCAGGTCGACCAGCGTGGCCCCGTCGCCTCCCACGGCTTCCGGGAGCGCCATCGTCGTCGCGCCCATGGCGCACAGCCGTTCCCACAGGCTCTTGTCGAAACCGGACTCTTCGGCAGCGCGGACCGTCTCGATCGAGCATCGGCTGCCGAAGAAGTCGTTGTAGGCCGCCTGCAGTGCCTGGTGGTCCTCGCTGAGGCTGTAATCCAGCCTGCGCAGTTCGTAGCGGTCCATGATCAGGGCTCCTGTTCCTTGTGCTCGCCACCGAAGAAGAAGTCGTTCGCGTTGTTGAAGAGATAGTTGTCGAGAACCTCGGGCGGCAGATCCAGGGCCAACGCCTCCGGGACGACGCGGCTCTGCCGCAGCACCGGCCAGTCCGAGGCGAAGATGACCTTGTCCTTCCCGCGGGTGCGCATGTAGTGCAACAGGCTGTCGGGCAGCCGCTTCGGCGACCAGGCCGAGGTCATGATGCGCAGGTTGGCGTACTTGATCAGCAGCCGGATCGCGATGTCCCACCACGGATCCGCGCCGTGGATCATGCACAGCTTCAGCTCAGGGAAGCGGACGCACACCCGGTCGAGATGGATCGGGTTCTGCACCTCGCCGGGGATGGGCGGACCGGGAATCCCGGTGTTGACGCACAGCGGCAGCTCCAGCTCGGCACATTTCGCGTACAGCGGGTAGTACACCGCATCGCTGGGCGGGTACATCCCGTCGCCCCAGAAGCTCGGTCCGACAGCGGTATACGCGACGGGCAGGCCGTTGTGCACAGCGGCCAGCTCGCGCAGCGCCGGGACCGGACGCAGCAGGTTGACGCCGCCGATCGCCAGGGCGAACCGGTCGGGGCGCTCCTCGGCGAACTTGCGCGCGGTGACCGACGGCTTGACGAGGTTGTCCATCAGGATGGCCTTGGCGACACCGTGCTCGTCCATTTCGTCGAGCAGCGCCGGGAGCTCGACCTGGTCGTACAGCGACTGGGGGCCCTTGAAGTAGTCGTCACGCACCTTGAGCATGAAGTCGGGCTGCTTGGCGGTTTCGCCGAAGTGGACGTTGACCAGGCAATCAATGACTTTCGGGCTGACGCGTCGTGTCATGGCCGGCTGCCCGCCGTATCCGATTGGCGGCCCGCCGCCGTATCCGATCGGCGGCCCGCTTCGGTCTTCGCCCACCGGTAGTCGGCCTTCCCGTTGCCGAGCCGACGGACCTTTTCGACCACGATGAACTCCTTGGGCGCCTTGAATCGAGCAAGCTCCGCGGTGCACGCGGCATGCAGTGAATCGGGTGTGATGTTCTCCCCGGGGTGCATCTGCACCAGTGCCACCACTTCCTGCCCCCACCGGTCGCTGTCGCGTCCGACCACGAGTGCGTCGGCCACGCCGGGGTGGGCGCGCAGCACCGCCTCGACCTCCTCCACGAACACCTTCTCCCCGCCGGTGTTCACCACCAGCGAGTCGCGCCCGTACAGCCGCAGTGTCCCGTCCGACTCGAGCGACGCGCGGTCACCGGACACCACGACCCGTTGCCCTTCGACGACGGGGAACGTCTTGCGGGTGGCGTCGGGACCGTCGAAGTAGCCCAGCGGAATGCGGCCTTTGCGTACCACCCAGCCGACCTCCGGCTCCCCGGGTTCGACGAACCGCGTCATGTCCTCGGACACCACGGTCCCCCCTTCGCGCAGGTCGAACGTCTCGCGATGAGACCCTCGCTGGTTGTGCCCGAAGCCCATGTTCCCCGTCTCCGACGATCCGTAGCCGTCGATGATCGTCAGCTGCGGCAGCTTCTCCAGCAGCGCACTCACGTGCTTGGGATTGGTTGCCGCGCCACCGGTTCCGATCGCATAGATCGACGAGAGGTCGTAGTTGTTGCGGTTGAGTTCGTCGATCAGCGGCGAGGCGTAGGCGTCACCCACCATCGTCATCAGGCCGACCTTCTCGCGCTCTGCGGTCTGCCAGACCGACCGCGGATCGAACTTCGCGCGGTCGTCGTACAGCACCACCGGCAATCCCGCGAGCGCGCCCGAGAACACCGTCCACAACCCCGCCGCATGCATCAGCGGCGAGACGGCGAACCACGGCGGGCCTTCGTTTCGGATCACCTTGTCGTGGATCTCGGTGGCCGACTCGTGATCGGCGCCGACCATCGACGACACATACGTGTCGCTCTGGCGCCACAGCACCCCCTTGGGGCGTCCCGTGGTGCCACCGGTGCAGTACATGATGAGGTCGTCCGGCGAGGCGACGATGCGGTTTTCCGGATCGCCCATGGCCACCGCGGCGTCCAGCGACACCGACCCGGGCAGGGCGACCGCGTCGCTGCCATCGTCGACGGCGATCATCAGATCGCAACCGGCGGGTGGCAGCACGTCGGCGAACTTCGCCCCCAGCGCGCGGTGGTACACGACCGCGCGGGGCTTGACGTAGGCCAACAGGTCGGCGACTTCGCGCGGCGTGTAGTGGTGGTTGACGTTGACCGGCACGGTGCGGGCCTTGAGCGCACCCACGACGACTTCCGGGTAGCGGTCGTTGTGCATGATCAACGCGATGCGATCCTGCCCGCACTCCCAGTTGTCGAGCTCGTCCCGACCGCGGTGCACACCGAATCCCTTGGCCGCCAAGAAGTTCGCGAATTGGCGGGTGCGCTGCGCCATGTCACCGTAGGTGGTTGTGCGCTCCCCGCAGACCGTCATCGTCCGGTCGGGGATGACGTCGGCGATGGCGTCGACGACATCGCCGATGGTCCATTCCCCCATGACTAGGCGGAGGCTCTCACGTTCACGCCCAGGAGGTCGAGTGCGTTGTCGCGCATCACCTTCCGGGTGTCCTCGGCGCTGAACTCGGGGAACTGCGGGATGTCGGCGGTGAACGCCATCGGATCGGCCAACCCCTCGCCGTGCGGCCAGTCCGAACCGAACAGGACCTTGTCCACACCGATCGTCTCGGCCAGCAATTTCACGTCATCCTCGTAATACGGCGCGATCCAGACGTTGTTGCGCAACTGCTCGACCGGATCCTCCTTGTAGTGATACGGCGCGGTATTCGCCGACTTCTTCAACCGCTTGATCAACCGGTAGACGAAGTACGAACCGTTCTCGATGCTGGCGACCTTCAGCCTCGGATGCCGGGTGAACACCTGGTGCACGATCATCGACGCCATCGCGTCATGGATCGCCCGATCGTCGAGCAACACCTGATCCAACGGATCCTTCTTGCCGAACCCCTCGAACGTCGCCTTGCCGCCCCACAGCGCGGCGATCGCCAGATAGCCACTGTCGGAAAGATGGAACACCACCGGAACCCCCGCCTCGGCCAACCGCGCCCACACCGGGTCGTGCACCGGATCACCCAGCGACCGCGGCTTCACCACACCCGGCACCGGCGCCGGCCGCACACACACGATCTTCGCCCCGCGACCCAGCACGAACTCGACCTCCTCGACCGCCTTGTCCGGGTCGGCCAGCGAGATGATCGGCGCCGACAGGAACCGGTGATCAGGGCGGTCGAAACCCCAGTCCTCGTCCAGCCACAGGTTGAACGCGTGCACCGTCGCCACCGTGGCCTCGATATCGTGTTTGAGGGCCTCTTCCACACCGCAGGCGAACGTCGGCAGCATGAACACCGTCTCGAGGTTCTGCTTGTCCAGGATCTTCACCCGGGCATCGCGGTTCTGGTATTCGGGATGGTCGGCCAACCGATCCACCTTCATCAGCGACGCCGGATCCACGCCCTCGGGGATCTCGCCGCGGAACAGCAGGTCCAGACACCCGGGCTCGATGATCGGATCGAACGTCGGGTTCGGGATGAAATGGTTGACCACACCCCCCATCACGGCGAACGTGCGCTTGCCCTCGGTCAGCATCTGCACGCCGCGGCGTTTGAACTCCTTGGGCAGGTGGCGCGTGCACGAGTCGATCGGCTCGTAGTAATGGTTGTCGACATCGATCGCCCGATAATCGAGGGGTTTGACGTTCATGGCAGTTCCTCCTGCTCCGATACCAACGGCGGGAAGCTGGGCTGTCTCTTCTCGAAGAAGGCGGTGATACCTTCGATGAAGTCGGGCCGCAGCATCGACTCGTGCATGAGTTTCTCCGCTGTGGCGCTGGTGTCGTGGACGTTTCGTAAAGCGTCGCCGTAGATTTGACGTTTGATGACCGCCATCGAGCTCGGCGCGCAGTGCGCGGCCATGTCCTCGGCGTAGGCAAGTACCCGGGGCATCAGGTCCTCAGGCGGCACGACCTCGGAGACCATGCCGAGTTCCTTGGCCTCTTCGGCATAGAACGTGCGCCCGCTCAACAGCAGATCGAGCGACTGTCCCCAGCCGACCACGCGCGGCAGTATCCACGAGATGCCGTACTCGGCGATGAGTCCGCGACGGGCGAACGCGGTGGTGAACTTGGCGCCGGCGGCCGCGAACCGGACGTCGCACATCAACGCCTGCGTGAGGCCGATGCCCGCGCACGCTCCGTTGATCGCCGCGATGATCGGCTTGCGCAGCCCGGTGACGAAGTGGGGGTGGCGTTCCCCGACCAGCTTCGTCACGTCCGTTTCTCCGGAAGACTCGTTTGCCTCGCCGATCGTGTCCAGGTCACCCATGTCGGCGCCGGCGCAGAACGCGCGACCGTTGCCGGTGAGGACGATGACCCGGACGGCGGGGTCGGCTTCGGCCCGGTCGATGCACCGGTAGAAGGCACCCGCCAGTCCGCCGCCCCACGCGTTCATGCGCTCGGGGCGGTTCAGCGTCACCACGGCGACACCGCTGTCGCGGAGTTCGAAAAGCACCGGACTGGTTGTGTCGGAGACGGTTCCGGCGTTGTCCGCAACAGTCATCGTGACGACCTCATCGCCTGGTCGACTCCTAGGGCATCAGCTGGATGGATGCACATACTGTACACCTATCGGTACACCCTTCCGCAAGACGGCTCAGGCACCCATGAGCGTCAGGCTTCGACCAGGCCGAGGCCCACGTATGCCGACCGGATCTGGTCCTTGGCGGCGTCGGGCAGCAGCGCCTGCGGGGGTCGTGAGTGCGGGTAGGAGCCGACGGGCAGGCCGAGCACTGACGCGGCGTGCTTGAACGCTGCACCCCAGTGCGTGAAGTAGTCCGGCCGGCCCGGGTAGCAGGTGTACCAGGAGCCCCGATCGAGTTCGAATCGGTCCATCCCGGTGGTCCGCGCGTAGTCCATCGCCTCGATCAGCTTGCCGTCCCACACGAGGTTCCAGTACTCGGTGAACAGCCGCCGCTGCGGCGTCTCGAACAGGTAGCCCGCGGTGCCCAACTGGGCCGCGCAGACGATTCCGTCGCGCAGCCACCCCGCGCGGTAGACGGTGGTGTCGCACTCCCAGATCAGCAGTTCGGGCGCGAGGTCGTGCAGCCGACGGCTGTTGGCGGGCCGGAACGCACCCTCCTTGGTGGCGCACACGGCGGGGATCTCGGCGGCGATCCGCGCGCTCTCCTCGGCGCTCAGCACGTACCCGGACGACGGGGAGTTGAACATGCCGAGGGCGATGTCGGTGCGGTCTGCGATGTAGCGGAAGAAGTTCAGCACGCCCTCGCCACCGTGGCACTCCATCATCGGTGTCTGGATGTAGACGATGTCGGCGCCGGACTCCTGTGCGTGCCGGGTGAGTTCCAGGCAGTCCTTGGCCGCCGTCGCCGCCGTGCAGGCCTGGATGACGACGTCGGGGTTGATGGCCCGCGCCTCCTCGATCGCCACTTCCAGGAGCCGTTTGCGCTCCTCGAGTGTCAGCGCCCAGAATTCGGCGAGACCGCTGACGCACCACAGCATTTCGCGGCCGAGGTCGCCCACGCAGTAGCGCACCAGCGTGCGGTAGGCGTCCCAGTCGATGTCGTCGCCCGCATCGCCCGCGAACGGGGTGTAGAGCGAATCACCGATCCCGCGGATCACCCCATGCGCCCACTCGCGCGCTTCCCTGGCCGTTGCCATGTGCCGCTCCCTCGCCGGAGTTGATCGGATGAGAACTCAGATGAAGTCGCTACCGCCGTCGACGTTGACGTTCGCACCGGTCATGTAGGAATTGCGTCGCGACGCCAGGAACGCTGCGACGGGTCCGATCTCTTCGGGCAGGCCCGCCCGGGGCAGGTGCGCCGGGTGTCCGAAGTGCTCGTCGATGGCCTCCATCAACCGGTACGGATCGGTGCCGTCGACGCCCACCGATTCGGCCCAGCCCAGCAGCGCCTCCGACGAGATGCTGCCCGGCGAGACGACGTTCACCAGGATCTCGTCGGGAGCCAACTGCAGGGACAGGTTCTTCGACACGCTGTTCACCATCGCCTTGGCGGCGGTGTAGGCCGCGAGCCTGGTGCTCTGACGCTGGGTGGAATGCGCGGAGAAGTTCACGATCCGCGCCCACTCGGCGTTGCGCAGCAGCGGCAGCGCCGCCCGCACGCACCGCACCATGCCCATCGCGCCGTCCTCGACGGCTGCCCGCCACTGGTCGTCGGTCAGCTCCTCGAATGAGCCGGCCGCGCTGGGGCCCACCGTGTTGATCAGTACGTTGAGTTCGCCGCCCCAACGGTTCCCCAACTCGGTGAACATCTCTTCCAGCCGGTCGTTGTCCGCGACGTCGGCGACGATGCCCAGGGCGTCGGGACTACCGAGACGACTCAGCTCCCCGGCGGCTTGATCCAGGACGGACTTCGTGCGGCCGACCAGCGCCACCCGGGCGCCGTCCTCAGCGAGGCAACGCGCGGTCGCCAGGCCCATACCGCGACCACCGCCGACGACGACGGCGGTCGCGTTCGCGAACCCGAGGTCCATGCGGGTGCCGTCAGGTTCCCGTCCAGTTCGGCGCACGCTTCTCGGCGAACGCCGTCGCGCCCTCCATCGCGTCCTTCGACGAGAACACCGGCATGATCAGTTCGCTCTGCTTCTCCCACATCTCGGCCTCGCTCCAGTCCGCCGACTGGGCGATGATCTGCTTGGTGACCGCCACCGCCAGGGGCCCGTTGGCAGTGATGCGCTCGGCCAGCGCCATCGCACCCGCCAGGGCCTCGCCCGGCTCGGTGAGGACGTTGACGAAGCCCCACTGCGAGGCTTCCTCGGCGGTGAAATTGTCGCCGGTCAACGCCAGTTCGAGTGCCTTCTGGTAGGGAATGCGGTGCGGCAGCCTCAGCAGTCCGCCGCCCGCGGCCACCAGCCCCCGCTTGACCTCCGGGATGCCGAACTTGGCGTTCTTGGCCGCGACGACCAGGTCGGTGGCCAGCACGATCTCGGTGCCGCCGGCCAACGCGTAGCCCTCGACGGCGGCGATGACGGGCTTGCGCGGCGGGCGTTCGGTGAAGCCGATGCCGCGACCGGGGATCGCGGGCACCTCGCCGGCCATGAAGGCCTTGAGGTCCATGCCCGCACAGAAGGTGCCGCCTGCGCCGGTGACGATCGCGACCGAGAGCTCGTTCGTGTCGTCGAGCTCGTCCATGGCATCGGCCAGACCCTGCGCCACCGCGAGGTTGAAGGCGTTGCGCGCCTCCGGTCGGTTGATGGTGATGACCAGAATGCGTCCGTGGCGTTCCAGGAGAACCTCGTCTGACACATCATCCCTTTCGCTTGCCGCTCAACACCGTTCGCGCGATGTCGCCGGATATTGCTGGAAGAGCTTACTATAGGCCTTACAGTAAAAGAGCGGAACCACGGTGGCCGCGACCGGGCAGCAACCGGACGGTAAGGTCGCGTTCACGGCGGCGGCGCGACACGACTGCAAAGGCGCAGTTCAGACTACTGCGGCGGGTACCTTCAGGACTACCGACCCGCTCCAGGAGCTGCACAGCGCAGCATCGAATGACGGAGGTGCCCTGAGTGGCGAAGCAGGCGACCGCGGAGAAGCGTCAACGGCGCGAACGTGGTTCCATCAACCCCGACGACATCATCAGCGGCGCATTCGAGCTCGCCGAGCAGGTGTCGATCGACAACCTGAGCATGCCGCTTCTCGGCAAGCATCTGGGCGTCGGAGTCACCAGCATCTACTGGTACTTCCGCAAGAAGGACGACCTGCTCAACGCGATGACGGACCGCGCGCTGCGGCAGTACGCCTTCGCCACGCCTTACGTCGAAGCGAAGGACTGGCGCGAGACACTGCGCAATCACGCGCGGGCGATGCGAAAGACCTTCCTGGGCAACCCGATACTGGCCGACCTGATCCTCATCCGGTCGGCGCTGAGCCCCCGCGCGGCGAAACTGGGTGTCCAGGAGGTGGAGAAGGCGATCAGCAGCCTCGTCGAGGCGGGGCTGTCCCCCGAGGACGCGTTCGACACCTACTCGGCGATGTCGGTCCACGTCCGCGGGTCGGTGGTCCTGCAGCGACTCCGGGAGAAGAACCTGGCCGGGGAGGAGGCGCACGGCGACATCGACGACACGATGGCGATCGACCCGGAGACCGCCCCGTTGCTGGCGGCCGTCACGCAGCAGGGTCATCACCTCAGCGCCGCCGACGACCGTAACTTCGAGTTCGGTCTCGAGTGCATCCTCGACCATGCAGGCCGGCTCCTCGAGCAGAACACCAAGCCTGCGCGCAAGGCGACGAAGGCCCCCGCCCGCAAGCGCTGACCCCCTGCCTGACCCGCCGGAATTGCATTCCAGCAGGAAAACCGCGAGAGCGGGCCTGCTAATCCGAAAATAGAGGTGAGGTGCGCTGGGTGTGGGCGCGTCGGTGTTGCCGTGGGTGCCACGGCGGGTTTGGTGTGTTCGCGGGTC
>NZ_JACKSH010000210.1 GCF_025821625.1 Mycolicibacterium pyrenivorans | reverse complement strand
CGTTGACTGCCGAGACGACGGACGCGGAAACGCTGTCCAGCAGCTTTCCGGCGATGCCGCTGGTGGTCTCGATCGACTGGCTCAGATCGGGATTGTTGACCAACTGCACGTTCGGGTCGGACATCATGGACATCCGCTTGACCATTTCCTGGGCCAGTTTCTGCGCCTCGGGCGAACCGACGCCCAGCACTTCGCTCATGCCGAACAACGTGGACGGCTCGGTGCCGGCCAGGGTGGTCATCGGCCGGCCAGGGTGGTTGTCCGGCAGTTCGCCGCCGAGGCTGACCAGCAGCTGTTGCATCATCATCTGGCCGCGGGCGCCGACGGCGCGGCTCAGCCCCTGCGTCTGGGCGCGGATCTTCTCGTCGTCGATGCGCACCGAACCGGTGATGGTGTCTTCGGCGGTCAGCAAGATCGGCGCGTACAAGGTGACGCGCTCGCGCAGCCCGATGCTGTTGGAGGCCACCTGATGCTGTTGGAGGCCACCT
>NZ_JACKSH010000209.1 GCF_025821625.1 Mycolicibacterium pyrenivorans | reverse complement strand
ATCCGCCCGTCGATCGCATTGCGCTGACCGGCCAACTCCGCCAACTCCTCGAACAACACCTCAAGACGCTGGTCAGGACGCACCCCAGCGGCCAATGAAGCTGCGGACGAAGACATGTACTGAGCATCGCAGAGGGGTCCGACAAATCCTGGCTGTGTAGGTCAGCCCGGTGGAGGGCCGATCGGGATGATGCTGATCGGTACCCGATGGGTGCCCGGCCCCTCACCAGGGCAACCGGCTCCCTCGACGACAAAAGTGCGCTCGCCGTGGAAGCTGCCGGCGGGATTGGGAATCCAGTAGTCCGAACGCATGGGCGGCACACCGTGGAGATTCTCAGGACGTGGGTCGAAACAGCTACGCCGCGCTGACGGCCATCCGTTCGATGCGCCGCAACGCGATCTCGAGCACCGGAAGGTACGCGGGCGCCCACAGCGGCGCGCTCATCCACACCCGGCACCCCGCACCCTCGGGTTCGACGCCGTGCCGGGTGGCGGGCACCCCGGCGACGCGCCAGCCCCATGACCGGCCGAAGTCGATGTCGGAGATCACGAAGGGCAGGGGGACACCGACGGGCGTCCATACCCGCCCGGTGGCGCCCAACTCGAACCCCGCGCCGTCGAGTTCGGCGCCTGCGACCGTCAGGCCCCACTCAGGCCACGCGTCGAGGTCGACGAGAATTCGCCACACCGCGTCCGCGGAGGCCTCGATGTGTCTGTCTACGGTCCACATCACCGGCGGGTACCCGCACAGCGCTATCCGAACCTCGCGTGCAGTTCGGGCAGCAATCCCGCGAGGTGGTTCATCTCCTGGGCGCAATGCACCAACAGATCACGCGGGTCGGGCAGCTGGCGCGCCGCGATCGGCCGAACGAGGCTGTCGGCGAGCAGATTTCCGTGACGGACGGCGACGTGGGGTCCACCCATCCAGAACCGCGACCGCATCTCGGCGCCGTCCGCTGTGGGCCGCACGTGGTGGATCAGCCAGCCCACGTCCACGGGCAGATCCGCGGAACCCAGCCGGGCACACACCGCGACCTCACCGGTCGCCGGGGTGAGGCCGAGGTTCGCCGGTTCGACGAACTAAATCGCCACCTTCGTCAACGTCGACCCCAGATACTCGCGCACCAGCGACGTGCGGCCGATGTAGTGGCCGTCGCCGTGGTCGTCGCGCCACTGCGCGGACACGTGGGCGCGCGGATGCCACAGTTTGTAGCGCCGGCTGTCGCTGCCGTGCCAACCGAACCACCAGTCCCACATGCGCGGTGTCACTCCTGGCATGTCGGTGCGCACCGAGACCTGGATCCCGCCGGTGCCCAGGAACCCGTAGCCGTTCTCGGTCTGCTGATAGCCGGCATCGAGAAGCGTTGCCGGCGAGCTGAATTCCGGAAGAACGGGGGCGGCCTGGGGGCCGTGCTCGAGTGCCCGCGCGACGTGGCCGGGCAGCGGGGCCATCTCGGGGCGGAAGAACCCGCCGAACGGCGAATCGGCGTCGCCCGTGCGGTACCCGAGGTAGCTCATCAGACCCGTCCCATCCAGCTGTAAAAGCGGCCCTGGGGGTCGTACTCGGCGCGGACGCGGTCGAGCCTTTCCATCGCCTCGGCAGAGGCGAACGGTGCGGGGCGCGCGCCGAGGTTCTCGTCGGCCAACTGGATGCCCGTCTGCAGGTGCGCCATCGCTGTCATGCTGGACTGTGCCCAGCCGCTGTACTTTTCGTCGTCGTCAGCGTGTTTCCACACGCCGTACAGGGCGAGGTAGATCTCATCTTCGAGGCTGTACGCCACGCGCAGGAGCGCGTCATCGTCGGCGCGTTGCGCACCGCCGCGGCCTCGCCGGTGTGGGAGACCCGAGTCAGCTGACCAGCGCCACCGCGAAGCCGTCCCAGCCCTTGGCGCCGACGGTCTGGATCGCTGCGGCGTCCAGCCGTGGATGCGCACCGATCATGTCGAACATCGCACGCACCGCCTGCGCCTGCTGGTCGTCCGGCGCCGGGTCCAGCACCCGGCCGTTGCGCGCGATGTTGTCCACCACGACGATCGTGCCCGGCCTGCCGAGGGTGATCGCCCACTCGACGTAGGCGATGTTGTTCTCCTTGTCGGCATCGATGAATACCAGATCGAAAACCTCTCCACGCGCCTGCAACCCGGGCAGCGTGTCCAGAGCGGCACCGACGATGACCTCGACGCGGTCGGCCACCCCGGCACGCTCGAGATTGCGCCGCGCCACCTCGGCGTGCGCGGCCTCGAATTCGAGCGAGACGACGGCCCCGTCGGGGCCCACCGCACGCGCCAGCGCGATGGTGCTGTAGCCGGCGAGGGTGCCGATCTCGAGGACCCTGCGGGCACCGGCGATCCTCACCAGCAGCGACAACAGCTTGGCGTGCTGCGCGGACACCTCGATGGGCGGCATGCCGGCCTCGGCGCCGGCGTCCCTCGCCGCCCGCAGCGCGTCGTCCTCGGTGTGCAGGACACGGGTGAACAGTTCGTCGAGCGAGCCCCAATCCGGCGCAGTCACACGCCCGACGTTACCGCGCGCTCCGGGTGGCCTCGCTGAGCGGCAGCCGTGGCTACCGCACCCCTTCCTTCGCGTAGACCACCCGCAGCACGTGCGCGACCTCGGGCCCCATCACCGCGGCGGCGAGTTCGCAGAACGTGGCGACGAACTCGGCACCGTGCGGCGGATCGGCATCGGCCAGATGGTGTGCGATCTCGTGCAGCACCACGAGTTCGCGCAGGGCCCAGGCCGCGCGGCCCTCCGGCACCGCGATCGTCGCGACGTCACCCACCCGCTCGTAGTGCGCCGCGGTCGCCCCTCTGCGGGGCCGCACCCGCAGCGGCGCGGCATCGGGCCACCGGCCGCGCACCGCCGGATGGGACAGCACGTCGTCGACGTGGCGTTGGACGGCCTCCGCCGACGCGAACCGCGCCTCCGGGGGCAGGGTCAGCCGCGCACCGAAGAAGTCCACCACCGGATCCCCGTGCTCGGCGGCCCGGTCGAACAGGGTGCGGACGAATTCCTCTGCGGCATAGACCTTTGCGCGTTGCGCGTCCCGGGTCACTTCTCCAGCGCCGAGCGTGCGCCCGCCAGCTCGGAGTCGCCGCCCAGCCTGGCCCGGCGGCCCGCCCGGTCACCTGCACGCCGGGCCGCCGACGAGTAACCCGCGGTCGCGCTCGTCGCCCGCCACGTCCCCCGCGCCCGCGACGCCTGGCGGTAGTAGTCCTTGAGCTCGAGGTCCTTGTTGCGCAACGCGATTGCGGTGCCGGGGATGCTGGCGGGCCCCTGGGTCGCTTCCTGCCGCGCCTGTTGGCGCGCCTCGGTCAGCCGCTGCCCGACCCTGGCCCCGAACGCGAGCTGGAAGTTGATCCGCGCGGTGATCGTCGGGGTCGGCTTGTGCGCGCCGGAGGCGATGTAGTCCTTCGAGGCACGCACCATCTGCATGACCAGGCTGGTGTAGAGCGCATGGCTGGCGTCGATGTCCTCGGCGAAGCCGTAGGCGTAGACGAACGTCGAGTTCGACGCGATGTCGCACTTGACGTCGTTGGCCATCGCGATCACCACGAACAACTGCACATAGGTGCGCAACCCGCGGGCACCCGGCTCGCCGATGGTGATGGTGCGCTGCACCGGCGTCTGCGCCTTGGTGCGTTTGTCCGCGTGCGATCGCGCCACGGCCAGGTCGATCGATGCCGCGGTGGCCAGCCGTTGCGCGGCCGCCATGAAGGCATCTGCCTCGTGTTGGTTGTCGGTGCCCTCGGCCTGGCGCAGCAGCGCCGCGATCCGGCCAAGCACCTTGTCGTCGGTACTCATGGTCGCGAGGCTAAGGGACCAGTACGACTTTGCCGGGGGCGTGGCCCGACTGCAGGTAGCGATGAGCGTCGGCGGCCTCGCCGAGCGAAAACACCCTGTCCACCGCTACTTCCAGCCTGCCTTCGTCCGCGAGCTTGATCAGTTCCGGGCGGGCGGCGTCCCGGATCGCCTGGCCGCCGTCCGCGCCGGTCAGCGCCGCGATCCCGAGTTCGGCGGCCCGGCCGAACCCGGCGATCGTCGCGACGCGGCCGCGGTCGGCGACGAGGTCGACAGAGGTGTCGAGCGCCTCGTCGGTTCCGACCAGGTCCAGTGCGGCGTCCACTGTCCCGATGGCGCGCACCCGGTCGGCCAGCCCCGGCCCGTAGGTGACCGGGTGGGCGCCGTATCCGCGCAGCTTGTCGTGCCGCGAGGGGCTCGCGGTCGCGATCACCCTGGCGCCCCGTGCCGCGGCCAACTGCACCGCCATCAGACCCACGCCCCCACCGGCCGCGTGGATCAGCACGGTATCGCCTGTCCCCACATCCGTTTTCATCAACAGGTGCCAGGCGGTGGCGCCGGCGAGGATCAGCCCGGCGGCCTCCTCGAAGCTCAGCGCGGCGGGTTTGTGCCCGACATCGGCACCCGCGACGACGACCTGCTCGGAGTAGCCGCCCCGGACGTTGGTGGCGATCACCTCGTCCCCGACCGCCAGCGCGCCGGTGTAACCCTGCGCACCGGGCCCCGCGGCGGCGACGACACCTGCCACCTCCATGCCCACCGGCATCGGGAGCGCCGCGGGGTCGTCGCCCATGGCGCCGCTGTACAGCTTGAAGTCGATCGGGTTGGTACCTGCCGCACAGACGTCGACGAGCACCTCGCCCTCACCCGGCGCCGCCAGCACGATGTCTTGTATCGCAAGCACTTCCGGCCCGCCGTAGGCACTGGCCAGCACAGATCTCGTCATCACGGCGAGTGTAACCGTGCCTGCGGCGAACTACTTCCCGACGAAGCCGTCCAGTGCGGTGACGACCTGCGTCGAGAGCGGGTCCTGCTTGGCGTAGTTGGCGATGCTGTCGCTCGGGTCGTCCCGCAGCACGTGGCTGACCCCCTCGAGTTCGACGACCGTCAACGCGGTGTGCCGCAACGCGTCGACGAGCGGTCGCACCGCATCGCAGCGGGCCTGGGTGTCGGCGTCCGAACACGTGAGCAGCACCGGGGTTCCCGCGGGTACGGCGGCCGCCAGCGCCAGCGGGTCAATCTTGTCGGTTTCGACGACGGCCCTGACATTGCCGGGATTGACGATCGATCCCAGGCCGTCGGGCAGCGTCGCGGGCACCGTCCCCCTGGTGCGGATCTCCTCGACAGCGGCCCGCCACGCCGCCACCGTCTCGGGCGACCCGTCGGCCGTCACGCGGTTGGTGATGATGTCGAGGTAGCGGCCGGGCAGCGGTTGGAACAGGGCCAGCGAGTGCACCTTCGGTGTGTCCGGCGCATCCGCTGCGGCGAGCGACATCGCATGCACCGTGCCCTCTCCCAGCGCGTAGACCGACAGGCGCGCCGGGTCGCTGGCGGGACGCCCGGCGAGGAAGGCGAGCGCGGAGGTGGCGCCGGCGGTGTAGACGGTGCTGACGACGTCCTGCGGCTTGTTCTGGAAGGGGCCGAGCCCGGTCCGGCCCGTGCCGACCTTGTCGTAGCGCAGACTGGCGACACCGCGGTCCGACAGCAGCTCGGCGAGTTGCCGCATGTTGCCGATCGGGCCCGCAACCTGGTTGTCGCCGTTGCGGTCGGTGTTGCCGCTCTCCGAGATCAGCAGCGCCGCGGGAGCCGGCCCGCCGTCCTCGCGGTGCCGGTAGGTGCCGTGCAGCGTGAGCCCGTCGGCCTCGAACGTCACCTCCTCGTCGGTCCACGCGGGTTGCCCGGCATCCTGCTGCGTGTCCGACGAACAGCCCGCGATCACCATCACCAACGAAACGACCAGGACAGCAAGGGATTTCACAGCTTGGCCTCGATCCACGCGGTCACGTCGTCGAGGACCAGCGCCTGTTCGGGCTCGTTGAACACCTCGTGGTAGAGCTCGGGGTACACCTTGAGGTGCACGTCGGTGGAGCCCACGCACTCGACGAGCCGCCTGCTTCCCTCCACCGGGATCAACTTGTCCTGCTCGCCGTGCACGACCAGCAACGGCGCGGTGATCGCGCCCGCCCGCTGCGGCATCGTCTCGCTGACGCCGATCAGCGCCCGCGCGACGCCGGCGGGCAGCCTGCCGTGGTGGACGAGCGGGTCGGATTCGTATGCGGCGACCACCTCGGGATCACGGGAGACCGCGTCGGCGGGCAGGTCCTCCACGGGCAGCGCCGGCGCCACCTTGCCCAGCACCTTGGCGACCAGCACCATCACCGGCGACACCGATGCCTGGGCATCGACCGCGGGCCCGGACAACACCATCGCCGTGTAGTCGTCGGGGTGGTCGACCCCGTAGGCGAAGACGACGCCGCCGCCCATGCTGTGCCCGACCACGATGCGGGACAGGTCGGGGTGTTCGGTGGCGGCGATGCCGACGAGCGTGTGGAAGTCCCCTGTGTACTCGGACATGTCGCGGACATGGACCCGCTTGCCTCCGGAACGCCCGTGTCCGCGGTGGTCCAGGGCGTAGGTGATCAGGCCTGCGTCACCGAACCGCGCCGCGACGTGGTCGTAGCGACGGGCGTGCTCGGCGTACCCGTGGGCGAGGATGACGGCACCGCGGGGCGACGGGAACGTCCCCGAGTCCGGCGACCACGTGTCGTAGACGATCCGGACGCCGCCGATACCGTCGAAACTGCGTTCGCTGTGCGTCACGGGCATCCACGGAGACTATCGGGCCGACCTGTCCGGCATCGTTCGCGACCGGATGTCGGGGGCTGTTCTTGTCTGATCCACTGCGTAAGCTGATTTTCGTGACAGTCTTGGCCTTTGACCAGACCCCTGAAAGCCCTGCCCAGGACGCTTTTCTGGCCGACGCGCAGCGATACCGGCGGGAGCTGCTCGCCCACTGCTACCGGATGACCGGCTCCCTTCACGACGCCGAGGATCTCGTCCAGGAAACCTACCTAAGGGCGTGGAAGTCGTACAAAGGGTTCGAAGGCAAATCCTCGGTACGGACGTGGCTGTACCGCATCGCCACCAACACGTGCTTGACGGCGCTTGACGGCCGGAAGCGGCGGCCGCTGCCGACCGGCCTGGGAGCACCCGCCTCCGATCCCACCGGCGACATCGCCGAACACCACGAGATCGCGTGGCTGGAGCCCCTGCCGGACGCGCCGCGGGAGGATCCGTCGGATCCCTCGGTGATCGCGGAGTCCCGCGAGTCCGTGCGCCTCGCCTTCGTCGCGGCATTGCAGCATCTGTCTCCCCGGCAGCGCGCGGTGCTGGTGCTGCGCGAGGTCCTGCAGTGGAAGGCCGCCGAGGTCGGCGAGGCCATCGGCGCATCCACCGCCGCGGTCAACAGCCTGCTTCAGCGGGCCCGCGCACAACTCGACGAGGTCCAGCCGAGCCGCGACGATCCGCCCCTGCCGCCGGAGTCACCCGAGGTGGCCGAGTTGCTCGCGAAGTACATCTCAGCGTTCGAGACCTACGACATGGACGCGCTGGTGGAGTTGTTCACCGCTGACGCGGTGTGGGAGATGCCCCCGTTCGACGGCTGGTACCAGGGTCCACGCAACATCGTCACGCTCTCGCAGACGCACTGTCCCGCGGAGAAGGCCGGCGACATGCGCTTCCTGGCCACCACGGCCAACGGCCAACCGGTGGCGGCGCTCTACCTGCTCAACCCCGAGACAGGCAGGCACGAGGCGTTCCAACTGCACGTGCTCGACGTTCGTCCCGCCGGCGTCGCGCATGTGGTGGCGTTCAAACAGGACGGGCTGTTCGAGAAGTTCGGTCTCCCCGACGCGTTGTAGCAGTCACTGCTGCACGGAAGTGCCTCCCGTACTGCAGGATTCGCGTCGCCTACGCCCCCTGGTCCACTGCCCGGATTCTGCCCAGAACCGCCTCGACCGCCGAGCCGAAGACCTGCAGCTGTGCCTCGGACAGGCCGTCGAACATCACGCTGCGGACCAGTTCGACGTGGCCCGGGGCGGCGGTTTCCAGCGCGGCGACCCCCGCGTCGGTGATCATCACGGTCGCGCCCCGCCGGTCGTCGCTGTCGCCTTCGCGTTCCACCAGGCCACGTCCGCGCATGCGCCGGAGCTGGTGGGAGACCCGGCTCTGTTCCCACCCGATGAGGTCGCCGAGCTCGTTGATGCGCAGCGGCCCCTGTTCGGAGAGCGCGACGAGGACGTCGTAGTCGGACAGCGAGAGCTCGCAATCCTGCTGCAGCTGCCGGTGCATCGCCGTGTGCAATCCGCTCGTCATCGCGAGGTAGTTGCGCCAGATTCGCTGCTGCTCCTCGCTGAGCCATTCCATGGGCCCCACCCTACCCGGAATACATGATGTGTCATTCATGTTGTCGGGTGCAGTGACGGCCACCTAGGCTGACAGGGACTCCCGAGGAGTGATCGTGATGACCAGCACTGCCAGCATCGTCGACATCCGGCGTGCCGACGACCGCGCGGCGACCAAGATCGCCTGGCTGGACTCCAAGCATTCGTTCTCGTTCGGCGGCCATTACGAGCCGGAGAACACCCATCACGGACTGCTGCTGGTCAACAACGACGACATCGTGAAGCCGGGCACCGGCTTTGACACCCATCCGCACCGCGACATGGAGATCGTGACGTGGGTGCTGCGCGGCTCATTGGTGCACCAGGACTCCACCGGCCATTCCGGCGTCATCTACCCGGGCCTGGCGCAGCGGATGTCCGCGGGCCGCGGCATCATGCACTCGGAGAAGAACGATTCCTGGACTCTGACCGGCGAACAATCCCACCCCGCCGTCGACTCTTCGGGCAAGCGCCTCATCGCCGAGCCGGTACATTTCGTCCAGATGTGGGTGGTCCCCGACGAAGCCGGCGTCACGCCGGGGTACCAGCAGTTGGAGATCGACGACGAACTGCTGCGCGGCAACCTGGTCACCATCGCCTCGGGCATGCCCGAGCACCGGGACGCCGCCGCGATCGGTATCCGCAACCGCTACGCCGCGCTGCACGGGGCCCGCCTGCAGCCGGGTCAGAGTGTCGAACTGCCCGAGGCGCCGTATCTGCACCTGTTCGTGCCGAGGGGCGAGGTCGTCCTCGAGGACGCAGGACCGCTGCTCGAGGGTGACGCGGTGCGGTTCACCGCGTCGGGTGGTCAGCGCGTCACCGCCACCGGGCCCGCCGAGATCCTCGTCTGGGAGATGCATGCGGGACTCGCTGCGGCATAACCGAACCGGCGCGCTCCTGCTGGGCATCGCCGTGCTCGCGGGATGCACCGACGCGCCGCAGCCACCCGCCTCGTCGCCGGCTCCCACGTCCGGGTCGTCTCCCACGACGGGCACGTCGACGACGGGACCCGCGACCGGGACCGGCGTCGTCACCGTAGCGGTCGATCCCGATCTGGCCGATGCGCCGTTCGACGAACCCCGCCAGGCCGTGGTGCCGCAGGGATGGACGCTGTCGGTGTGGGCACGGACGGCGCGGCCACGACTGGCGGTCTGGACGCCCGACGGCGACCTGCTGGTGTCGGTCCCCGGTGCGGGCACGGTGCTGCGGTTCGCGCCATCGGTCGACGGGGCTCCCGAGGAATCGGTGCTGCTCGACGGCCTCGACGAACCGCACGGTCTGGCCTTCTCGGGATCCACTCTCTATGTGGCGGAAAGCGATCGGGTCGACGCCTACGACTACGCCGCCGGGGCGGCGCGCAACCCCAGAACGGTCGCGGGCGGCCTCCCGGACGCGCGCAGCCCCGACCTGCGGGGCGCCTATTCACACGCGCTCAAGAGCGTGGCGGTCGGCGCCGACGGCGCGGTGTACTTCTCCATCGGCTCCACCGGAAACGTCTCCGCCTTCGACCGCACCGCCGACCCGCCACGGGCGACGATCATGCGGGTCCCGCCGGGCGGGGGGCCTGCCGCACCGTTCGCCACAGGTGTCCGTAACGGCACCGGACTCGCGGTGGCGCCCGACGGCGCCGTGTGGACGGCCGTCAACGGCCGCGACAATGTCGCGTTCCCAGGCCCGGGCCCGGACTACGGACGGGTCATCGACGACTACGTGGGCGACCACCCGCCCGAACAGCTCGCCCGGTTGTCTCCCGGCCGCGAATTGGGTTGGCCGTACTGCAATTCCGATGGCGGCCCGGCGGACCTGCCCTTCATCCGGGATGTCCAGACCAATCCCGACGGTGACCTCATGGACTGCGCATCGTTGCCGCCCGTGGAACAGAGCATGGGCGCGCACTCGGCCCCGCTGGGCCTGAGCTTCGTCGACGGGGGGCTGCCCGAGCCGTACGCACGCGGCGCGTTGGTGGGCGTGCACGGATCGTGGAATCGGCAGCCACCGCGCGCACCCGAGGTGTCGTTCTTTCCTTGGCGGGACGGCGATCTGGGAAACCAGCAGACCCTCGTCGGCGGCTTCCAGGCCGACGACGGCTCGCGATGGGGGCGGCCGGTGGCCGCCGTCGCCGGACCCGACGGCGCGGTCTACATCACCGACGACGCCGCCGACGCCATCTACCGGCTGGCGCCGCCCGGTTAGGCCGTATCGGCCAACTGGTTGAGCACGGTGGTCATCTGCTTCTCGGTTTCGCCGGCCAGCTTCTCGAACGCCAGCTTCATCACCGGGTTGAGCAACCTGGCCGCACCGTGCATCTCACGTTCGGCTTCGAAGGTGACCACAGATCCGGCGCCTGCGGCGTCGACGGTGATGGTGTCGACCGACGTGGACGACTTGTTCTCCCCGACGAAGACCAGCTTGCGGTCGGTGAGTTCCTCGAGTTTGTAGGTGAGCTCGGCGGTCCTCCCCAGAATCTTGGACACGTTGTGCCAGTAGGCGCCCTCCACGACCGGGCCGCGGTCGACGCGCTCGCAGCTGCGGGTTCCGGGGTCCCACTGTGCGGCGTGCGCGAAGTCCTTCAGGTAGTCGACGATCACTCTCGGCGGCGGGCTGACGTTGAAGGTGCGCGAGACGACCGGCATACGGCTTGGTTACCCACTCGGTGCCGGCCCACGCTCGGTCAGCCGTGGCGAGTTCGGGAGCAACAGCAAACATCACGGCGACCAGCCTGGAACCATACCGTGATACCACTGTGACGAAAGTTGACAGTGTGTCTACTGCGATTACTGTTGTCTTGCTGAGATCGTTTCGCCGCCCTTTCCCGTTAGGAGCCGCCGGTGCCGACTCCCGCCGCAAACTCCCGGGGAACCCGACGAGGCATCAGGGCGGTCGCCGCGGCGTTGGTGTGCGCTCTGCTGGGAACCGCGGCGGGGTCCCCGGTCGCGGCGGCGGCAGGCGCACGCGAATTGCTTGCCGGAGCCATCGCCAACACCAGGGGCTCCTACCTCGTGTACAACTTCGGCAGCGGGTTCCCCGCCCCGCTGCTCAGCGCCGCGGGCAACTGGTACGAGCTGAACAACGGCGGCCGGTTGATGATCATCAAGGCGGCCTCCGAGCGGCTCGCCCCGAGGCTGCTCGCGGATTCGCACAGCGGCTACCAGTCGCGTTGCGAACGCGACCCGCGCGCCCGGACCGGCGAGGGTCTCTGGCAGGCCTCGGAGATCTACACGCCGCTACAGGCGTGGCAGGCGCTCGGCGAACCGACGATCGCGATCAACGCCAACTTCTTCGACGTGCGCGGACAGCAAGGGGGATCGTGGAAGTCGACCGGCTGCAGCTCACCGCTGGGCGCCTACGTCGACAACACCCGGGGGCTCGGGCGCACCAACGTCACGGTCACGGGCACGTTGGCCTACGCCGGCAAGCAGGGGTTGTCCGGTGGGAACGAGAACTGGATGGCCCTCTCGACGATGATCATGCCCGTCGCCGGGGCGCCGTTCGTGGTGCCACCGAAGAGCCTCGACGACTACGACGCCGCGTCGCCGGTCATCACCGACCTGCTCGACAAGGGGACCCGGTTCGTGGCCGTCGCCGGTATCGGCCTGCTGGCACCCGGCGACACCGGCCAGCTCAACGACCCCGGGCCGAGCGCGGCGCGCACTGCCATCGCCTACGTCAGGGATCGCGACGAGATGTATGTGTTCCACGGCGGCAGCTACACCCCCGACCAGATCCAGGACCTGTTCCGCGGCCTCGGCAGCGATACCGCCGTGCTGCTCGACGGCGGCGGGTCCTCGGCGATCGTGCTGCGCCGCGACACCGGCGGTATGTGGGCAGGCGCGGGCTCGCCGCGCGGCTCCTGCGACACCATGGCCGTGCTGTGCGACTCCCGCGAGCGGGCCCAGCCCGCCTGGCTGGGCTTCAACTGACACCCGCCCCCACTCTCTCCGCCGAAATGGCATACCACACATATTCATGAACCTGACAAATGATCTCCGGTCGCGTTTCTGGTCGTTAGAGAACCTTGGTCGTTAGGTGTTTGAGAGCTGTCTTGAGTTTTCAGGCTGCCTTCGGCAGCAGGTGTGCCTGATCGATGGTTTCTGTGATGTGAATATCGATGGTGTGCAACGCTTTTCGTATCGGTGGTGGGGGTGGCGGTTGGTCGGCGGCGAGCAGGGGACGAAGGACGCGGTCGTGGACCTTGGTGTAGAAGATCGCGAACAGCAGCCCGTCGTCGGTGAGACGGTAACGATTCCGGCCCGGAACGCGGGTGATGAGCCCGTTGGCCCGGAGCCGGGCCAGGTCGTAGCTGGCCTGGTTCATCGTGTAGTTCGCACCGCCGAGCAGTCCGGTCATCAAGGCGCGCAGGCTCTTGTTGGTGATGCCGGTGACGGCGAGCACGCTGGCACACAGGGCGCCGGCCAGGGCTTGGACCCGAGGGTCGCCGAACCGCAAGGCCGGGGCCTTCCTGCCATCCTCATCGAGGGTGGGCTGGGCGATCCGCTCAAAGGCTGGACTCGCCAGGACGCAGCCCTGACCGACACGTTCAGTATCGAGCAGGGCGGTGTGACCGCGCGGCCGCGGGTCTGCAACTCGTCGAGACGGACCAGGCGCCGCAGACAGCCCAGGTCGCCCGGGTCGTTGATCACGGTCTCGATCCGCAGCGCGCGCCCGTCCTTCAAATACTGCTTGATCCGCGAGTGCCGGTAGAAGGCGTTGACGTTGACCTCGGCGCCGTACGTGACCACCCTGGTTTTGAACTGACCGGCCGCCGGGCGACCACGGCGCTGTCCGCGTTTGAAGATGAGCTCGATCAGCTCCGGGCGGCCGATGTCGAGGTTGTCGGTGACCAGCGCCTCGAAGAACCCGCGAGCGTGCCGCGGCGCATCGAAGACCAGCGTGCGCGAAGTCTCCACCTGGCGCATCGACAACTCCCACCAATACCCGGCGGCGCGGTCATGCTCGGTGAGCGGCAGCGGCAGGATCGACCACCAGCGTTCGGCGAACACCTGAATCGTTCCCGGGCCGAGCCGGTCGCAGATCGCCTGCAACCCCACCGGATCGCTGCAGGTGGCGAACCCGTTGGACAGCTCGGTGAACCCGATGGCGGCCTTGGTGGCTTGGCGCTTGGCCCATTCGTGGCCGTTGACCCAGATCTTCATCGGATACGGGAAATAGGCACATACCTTCACAAACGCCGGCCCGAAGTCATCGTCCCAGAGGTAGAAGTAATAGCAGGTGACTCGCCGCTGGGCTTTGGTGAACGAGAACCACACCGCCGCACCGGCACACTTCTTGGTCGCCAAGAACACCGGCGCGAACTCCTGGGCGACCCCGATCGCGGCCACCCCCGCCCGACCGGTCGCCGCCTGCCGCGCCAAATACGGCCGCATCCGATCGATCTTGCGGTCGTCCTTCCCGAAGCCCACCACCGGGATCTTGTTGTCATCAGCGAACCGGCCCACCGCCCTGCGGAACGCGGTACCGATCTTCTCCAGGATCGCCGGCGACGGAATCGGACAACCCAAATGGGCCGTCATAAACGACACCACCTGACCGCCGACCTGCAGATTCGGCACATAGCCGTTCAGATAAATCCGATCCATGCACTCCACATCGAGCACCACATGCCCGTCGAGCACATCATTCACAGTCACCGGCTTGTCCATGACCCTCAGCGTGACTGCAGCTGACGCACACAACAAGACCCCAACCTCGGCGGTCAGAGGCAAAGCCTCACTGGTGTGCCACGTCGGAAATTCGTTGAATATATTTGGCGAGTGAGTCGAGGATCTCTTCGGTGGTCTTTTTCCAGACGAACGGTTTCGGGTCGGAGTTCCAGGTCTTGATCCAATTTCTGATGTCCTTCTCCAGTGCCGCAACGCTTTTGTGGACGCCGCGTCGCAGGATCTGGTCGGTGAGGAACCCGAACCAGCGTTCCACTTGGTTGAGCCAGGACGAGCCGGTCGGGGTGAAGTGCGTATGGAAGCGTGGATGTTTGGCGAGCCAGTCGTTGACCGCGGGCGTCTTGTGGGTCGACAGGTTGTCGCAGACCAGGCGCACGTCGAGCTCGGCGGGTACGGCCTTGTCGATCGCGGCCAGGAATTTTTTGAACTCGACCGCCCGGTGTTGGGGGTGGAGTTGGGAAATGACGGTGCCGTCGGCGATGTTGAACGCGGCGAACAGGTCGACCACGCCGTGGCGGGCGTAGTCGTGGGTCCGTCGCTCGGGCATGCCCGGCATCATCGGCAGTACCGGTTGGGACCGGTCCAACGCCTGGACCTGGCTCTTTTCGTCGACGCACAGGACGACGGCCTTCTCCGGCGGATTGTGGTAGAGGCCGACAACATCGACGACCTTGTCGACGAACAGTGGATCGGTGGACAGTTTGAATCCGTCGCTCAGATGCGGTTTCAGCTCGAACTTGCGCCGGATCCGCCCAATTGTCGAGGGCGACAAGCCGCTGCGTTGTGCCATCGAGCTACGCGACCAGTGTGTCGCATCGGCCGGCTTCTGCTCCAGCGTCGTCACGATCACCTCTTCGACCTTGTCCAACAGGATCGACGGCGGGCGACCGGTGCGCGGCTCGTCGACCAGTCCATCGAGCCGTTTGGCCACGAACCGGGCACGCCATTTGCCTACCGTCGGTCGTGACACACCCAATTGCGCGGCCACCGCCTGGTTGGACAGACCGTCGCCGCAGGCCAGGATGATCCGCGACCGCAACGCCAACGCCTGCGACGACTTCGCCCGCCGTGACCACCGAACCAGCTGGTCACGCTCACCGTCGGTGAGCACCAGCTCTGCATTCGGCCGACCACGCTTCGCCATACATCGAATTATGCTGCATAACAACGCTATTCATGCTGCATCCGCGCCACAGCCATAGGACACAATTAGATAATGAATTTCCGGCGGGGGACAGTAGTAGCTAGGTCTAGCGACCGAAACTGCGCTGAACCGGCACTGCTCGGCATCAAGGCGGATATGCAGCAGCGGTTGGCGGCCGATGACGTCGAATCATCCACCAACCAGCATTGATGGTCACCTGCTGGGGATGCTCCATTCGAAGTTGCCTGCCCAAAGTTAGTCAGCGGTTGTTGAACGTCTCTCTGGATGGCGACCACGAGTAGCTCCTCCGTCATCGAGAATGCTGAAGCATGGTGAGCCTGGGACCGTTGGTCTGCACCGTCATCAT
>NZ_JACKSH010000208.1 GCF_025821625.1 Mycolicibacterium pyrenivorans | reverse complement strand
GCAGGTGCGGGAGCCGGGCCCGGAGCCGCGCCGGGCACGACCCCTGCACCCGGCATATGGGCGACCTCGGGAGCGGCCTGCGGCATCGCCTCGGGCATCGGGCCCACCGCGTGCGCCGGATTCACGCCCGCGGGCAGGTGGGCCTGGGTGCCGGGAACCGCGCCGGTCGCAGGCACGTGTGCCACCGGCTGGACGAACTGGTTGACCGCCGACGCGACGTCGCGGGACGGGCGCGGCGCGGCCGCGTCTCCGGCGAACACCGCGGCGGCGGCCATCAGCATCGAGGCGGCATTGGTGGGGTCAGACGCCGCCTGCTGAATGACGGGCCCGATGCTCTGCACCGCGGGCAGGCCCGGGGCCTGCAGACCGTCGATCGGCAGTGGCGCCGCTACCGGGTCGGCGTGAGCGGTTCCGGTCACGCCGACCATCAGGAGCGCGGCCGACGAGCCCACCGCCATCGCGGTGGTGAGCATCGTCCTGGTCGTTGACATGATTCCCCAATGCGTTCGGTGGGCGGGCGGGCTGTGATCGGGGTCGGGCGTCAGGGCAGCGCGGACAGCGGGGTGAACACCGGCGCCAGCGGCGCGGCCGGTGCCGCCGCCGCAGCGGGTGCCGCAGGAACCGCGGGTGCGGCGCCCGTGCCCGCGGACGGCAACAGGCCGGCCAACGGTGTGCCCGCGGGCAGCAGTGACGCCAGCCCGCCCGGCACGCCCAACGAATCGGTCAGGCCGGTCGGCAGCAGCGACGGCGTCGACGCCGGGGTCGCCGCATCGGCGGGCACGGTGGTCGTATTGCCCTGCCCGATCGCTGTCGCACCCGGAAGGCCCGTCACCGCACCGGGCAGCGCGGTCGCAGGCTGAGGCAGGGTGATCGACGCCGTCGCCGCAGGTGGCGTGGCCGGCGCGGCCGGGGCGACCTGGGCGGTCGGCGCGGCGTTGCCCATCATGGTCGTGACGGTCTGCATCAGCTGGGTCGCGGCCGCAGGATTCGCGGCGAGTTGCTGAAGGAACGGCAGGCCCGGCACCTGGGGCGCCGGTGCAGGCGCGGGCGCAGGCGCGGGCTGAGCCGCCGCAGAAGTGCTGAGCGCCAAGGCAGCCGAGACCGCTCCCGCCGCTGCGAACATCGTGGTTGCAAACAATTTCCCGGTGCGGTGCATGGTTCTCCCAATCATCAAAAGACACGGTTGGCTCATATGGCAGGCCTGAACCCGAAGCTAGCCTGTTACTGGAGTTACTCAAGTGACACGTGTGGCATTTATGCAACCGTTACTGACACGAGTGCCGATGGTGACCGCTCGCTAGAGTCGATGGGCATAGACGCCATCGCTTCCGCCCCAGCAACGTCCGCCTCACCGCTGGCGGCCCGCTTGTCAGCCGCGGCGCCGGTGCTGATGATCCTCAGCATCGCGGCACGACTCGCGTGGACCTATGTGTTGCCCACCGGGGCGAACTTCGTTGACCTGCACGTCTACATCGGCGGTGCCGCCGCGCTGGACCACCCGGGCACGCTCTACGACTTCGTGTACGCCGACCAGACCCCGGACTTCCCGCTGCCGTTCACCTATCCGCCGTTCGCGGCCGTGCTGTTCTACCCGTTGCACCTGCTGCCGTTCGGCCTGGTCGCGCTGGCGTGGCAGCTCGGCATCGTCGCGGCGCTCTACGGCGTGGTGCGGATGAGCCAGCGACTGCTGCCCGACGGCGACGCGTCGCCGGGTGGCCGGCGGGTCGCGATGCTGTGGACCGCCGTCGGGATCTGGATCGAACCGCTGCGCAGCACGTTCGACTACGGCCAGGTCAACGTGCTGCTGGTGCTGGCCGTCCTCTACGCCGTTTACACGACGCGCTGGTGGCTCTCCGGGCTCTTGGTGGGGCTGGCTGCCGGGGTGAAGCTGACGCCCGCGGTGTCGGGGTTGTACTTCGTGGGTGCGCGGCGCTGGGGCGCGGTGGCGTTCTCCGCGGTCGTGTTCCTGCTGACGATCGGGGTGTCGGCCCTCGTCGTCGGCGACCAGGCGCGGCATTACTTCACCGAGCTGCTCGGCGACGCGAGCCGGGTCGGCCCGATCGGGACGTCGTTCAACCAGTCATGGCGCGGCGGGATCTCGAGAATCCTCGGGCACGATGCCGGCTACGGCCCCGTGGTGCTGGCAGGCATCGTCGTGACGGCCGCGCTGGCCCTGCTGGCGTGGCGCGCGGTCGGCGGGGCTGACGACCGGCTCGCCGCGATCGTGATCGTCCAGCTGTTCGGGCTGCTGCTGTCGCCGATCTCGTGGACTCATCACTGGGTGTGGCTGATACCGCTGATGATCTGGCTGCTCCACGGTCCGCTGCGGGCCCGCCTCGGTGCCCGTGTCCTCGGATGGGGCTGGCTGGCGCTGACGGTCGTCGGGGTGCCGTGGTTGCTCAGCTTCGCCCAGCCGAGCATCTGGGTGATATCGCGGCCCTGGTACCTGGCGTGGGCCGGCCTGATTTACATCGTCGCCACGCTGGCGACGCTGGCGTGGATCGGCGCTACAGGTTTCCGACGATCCCGTTGATGTCGCGAGCCATCGCCACGTCCTTGTCGGTGATGCCGCCTTCTGAGTGCGTGACTAATGCGAAAGTCACTGTCCGCCAGCGGATGTCGATATCGGGATGGTGGTCCTTGGCCTCTGCGTGCTCACCGACCCGGCGCACCGCGTCGATGCCGTCGAGGAACGCGGGGAACTTGATCGAGCGTCGCAGGGCGCCGTCACTGTGCTCCCAGCCGTCGAGGTCGGGCAGTGCGGCGTCTATTTGGTCGTCCGTTAACACAGCCATGTCTTCGACGGTATACCGTCTGCCGCAGTGTCAAACCAGTTGCCGGATCTGATCGTTGTCGCGGGTGCGTTGGTTCGGGACGGCGCGCTGTTGGTCGCCCAGCGTTCCCGGCCACCGGACCTCGCCGGCCTGTGGGAGTTGCCCGGCGGCAAGGTCGCTGCGGGCGAGTCGGAAGATGTTGCGCTGGCGCGTGAACTGCGCGAGGAGCTGGGGATCGGCGTGACGGTCGGCGCGCGCCTCGGCGGCGACGTCTCGTTGACCGAGTCGGTGGTACTGCGCGCCTACCTCGTCACGCAGACCGACGGTGTGCTGCACCCCCACGACCACCGAGCACTGCGATGGGTGGGCACCGACGAGCTCGACACCCTGCCCTGGGTGCCCGCCGACCGGGCGTGGCTGTCCGAGCTTTCGACAGTCCTGGGTGCGGCGACGTCCGGCGTGCGTCCAGATCGACATCGAGGCTGACCGCGCGATCTGAGCGCACACCACAGCACGGGGCGCCCCGCCGGACCCGGTTCAGTAGTGCAGGCGGTCCCCGACGACCCGCACATCGGTGCGGTTGTCCGGATGGCGCAGCGCATGGATCGGGTGCGTGAGCATCGGATGGCGGCAGTGGGGGCACGACGTCCTCGGCTGGTTGGCCGAGTTGAACGCGAGGTGGTGACACTCGGTACATCGCACGACGTAGAGTGCCCCGACCCAATTGAGCATGCCCAGATATATCGCCACGACCGCGAACGTCCCGACCAGGACGATGGACGCCACTGCGAGTATCTCGTAGACCGTCATATTGGCTGACCTCCGTAAACGCCCGACGGATGGTTACCACGGTACGCCGAAGGGTCCGTCAGATCACGACTTCCTGGCCCGCGTGAAGACCTTGGTCAGTTCCTTGCCCCGAATCCCGTTGAGTTGGGCCCTGTGCACCTTGTCGATGACGACCGGGCTGGGGGCACCTCCCGCTTGCGGGGGACGCTTGCAGCGCGGCTTGCTGCGACAACACTTCGTCTTCGGTTTCAGGTCGGCGAGCTTGCCGTGATCCAAGTGAGCTGTCTCTCTCGTTTTCGTGATCAGTGCGCTGCACTGCGACAATCACCGCGTGACTGCACGCCCGGATTTTCGCAACGTCGCCATTGTGGCCCACGTCGACCACGGCAAGACGACCCTGGTCGACGCGATGCTGCGCCAATCGGGGGCCTTGAGCCACCGCGGTGACGACGCGATCGAACGCCTGATGGACTCCGGTGACCTGGAGAAAGAAAAGGGCATCACCATCCTGGCGAAGAACACCGCCGTCCATCGCCGCAACCCCGACGGCACCATGACCGTCATCAACGTCATCGACACCCCGGGTCACGCGGACTTCGGCGGCGAGGTCGAACGTGGGCTGTCGATGGTCGACGGGGTGCTGCTGCTCGTCGACGCGTCGGAAGGCCCGCTGCCGCAGACGCGGTTCGTGCTGCGCAAGGCGCTGGCCGCGCACCTGCCGGTGATCTTGGTCGTGAACAAGACCGACCGTCCCGACGCCCGGATCTCCGAGGTCGTGTCCGACAGCCACGACCTGCTGCTCGATGTCGCCTCCGACCTCGACGAGGAGGCCCAGCGGGCCGCCGAGGACGCACTCGGCCTGCCCACGCTGTACGCCTCGGGCCGAGCGGGCATCGCCAGCACGACCGAGCCGGCCAATGGCGAGAACCCCGACGGGAAGAACCTCGACCCGCTGTTCGACGTGCTGCTAGAGCACATCCCGCCGCCGCAGGGCGACCCGGAGGCTCCGCTGCAGGCGCTGGTCACCAACCTGGACGCATCGGCGTTCCTCGGCAGGCTCGCGCTGATCCGCATCTACAAGGGGCGGATCCGCAAGGGTCAGCAGGTCGCCTGGATGCGTGAGGTCGACGGTCATCCAGTCATCTCCAACGCGAAGATCACCGAGTTGCTCGGCACCGTGGGTGTCGAACGCACGGCCATCGACGAGGCGATCGCGGGCGACATCGTCGCGGTCGCGGGCATTCCCGAGATCATGATCGGTGACACCCTCGCCGACCCCGAGCACGCGCATGCGCTGCCCCGCATCACCGTCGACGAGCCTGCGATCTCGGTGACCATCGGCACCAACACCTCGCCGCTGGCGGGCAAGGTGTCCGGACACAAGCTCACCGCGCGAATGGTCAAGTCGCGCTTGGATTCCGAGCTCGTCGGCAACGTCTCCATCAAGGTCGTCGACATCGGGCGCCCGGACGCGTGGGAGGTCCAGGGCCGTGGCGAGTTGGCGTTGGCCGTCCTCGTCGAGCAGATGAGGCGTGAGGGCTTCGAGCTCACCGTCGGCAAGCCGCAGGTCGTCACCCGCACCATCGACGGCAAGCTGCACGAGCCTTTCGAGGCGATGACGATCGACTGCCCGGAGGAGTTCGTCGGCGCGATCACGCAGCTGATGGCCGCCCGCAAGGGGCGGATGGAGGAGATGGCCAACCACGCCGCCGGATGGGTGCGGATGGACTTCATCGTGCCCAGCCGTGGCCTCATCGGCTTTCGCACCGACTTCCTGACGCTGACCCGTGGCACCGGCATCGCCAACGCCGTGTTCGACGGCTACCGCCCCTGGGCGGGCGAGATCCGGGCCCGCCACACCGGCTCGCTGGTCTCTGACCGCAGCGGCACGGTGACGCCGTTCGCGATGATCCAGCTCTCGGATCGCGGCCAGTTCTTCGTCGAACCGGGCGACGACACCTACGAAGGGCAGGTCGTCGGGATCAACCCGCGCGCCGAGGACCTGGACGTCAACGTCACCCGCGAGAAGAAGCTGACCAACATGCGCTCCTCGACCGCAGACGTGATGGAGACACTCGCGCGTCCGCTCGAACTCGGTCTCGAGCAGGCCATGGAATTCTGCGCCGAGGACGAGTGCGTCGAGGTGACACCGGAGATCGTGCGGGTGCGCAAGGCCGAACTCGACGCGACCACCCGCGGGCGGGCCCGCTCGCGTGCCAAGGCGCGCGGGTAGTCCGATGGCCATCGATCGGCGAGACACGAGCCGGGTCGGGGAGTCGGACGGTCGCCCCGTAGCGGTCGATACCCTGTAGACGTGCCGACGACCCCGCGACGCGTCAGCGCCGTGGCCGGCGCGATCCTCACCACGTTGTCCCTGGTCACCGGCTGTAGCGTGAGCCCGCCGCCGGCCCCGCAGAGCACCGACACCGCCCAGAACACGCCGCCGCCGCCGATGAGGGCGTCGCAGATCATCATGGCGATCGACTCCATCGGCCCCGGTTTCAACGCCCACCTGCTCTCCGACCAGTCACCGGTCAACGCCGCGATCAGCTCGTTGGTGCTGCCCAGTTCTTTCCGGCCGGTCCCCGACGCGCGGACACCCACGGGCTCCCGCTGGGAGATGGACCCGACGCTGCTGGAGTCCGCGGAGGTCACCGACGAGAACCCCTTCACGGTGACCTACAAGATCCGTCCCGAGGCCCAGTGGACCGACAACGCGCCGATCGGGGCCGACGACTTCTGGTACCTGTGGCGCCAGATGGTCAGCCAGCCCGGCGCGGTGGATCCGGCCGGCTACGACCTGATCACCGGGGTGCAGTCGGTGGAAGGCGGCAAGACCGCGGTCGTGACGTTCTCCCAGCCGTATCCGGCATGGCGGGAGCTGTTCAACAACATCCTGCCCGCGCACATCGTCAAGGACGTCCCCGGCGGATTCGGCGCCGGGCTGGTGCGCGCGATGCCGGTGACCGGCGGACAGTTCCGGGTGGAGAACATCGACCCGCAACGCGACGAGATCCTGCTGGCACGCAACGACAGGTATTGGGGAGTGCCCGCGACCCCGGATCTGATCCTGCTGCGCCGCGGCGGCTCGTCCGCCGCGCTGGCCGACTCGATTCGCAACGGCGACACCCAGGTCGCGCAGGTGCACGGCGGCGCGGCGGCATTCGCTCAGCTGTCGGCGATCCCGGATGTGCGGACCGCGCGGATCGTCACGCCGCGGGTCATGCAGCTGACGCTGCGGGCGCAGCAGCCCGCGCTCGCCGACAGCCAGGTGCGACAGGCCATCCTGGGTCTGCTCGACGTGGACCTGCTGGCCGCGGTCGGTGCCGGCGACGACAACACCGTCACGCTGGCGCAGGCACAGGTGCGCTCACCTTCCGATCCCGGCTACGTCCCGACCGCTCCGCGCGCGATGAGCCGCGAGCAGGCCATGGAGCTGTTGGCGGGAGCCGGATACCAGATCGAACCGGTGTCGACCTCCCCACCGGCGCCGCCCACTCCGAGCCTGCCGGAGAACAATCGCGGACATCTCACCAAGGACGGCGAGCCCCTGACGCTGGTGCTCGGGGTCGCCGCCAACGACCCGACCTCGGTCGCCGTCGCCAACACCGCGGCAGACCAGCTGCGCAATGTCGGGATCGCGGCGACGGTGTCGGCGCTGGATCCGGTGGTGCTCTACGGCGACGCGCTGGTCAACAACCGCGTGGACGCAGTGGTCGGCTGGCGTCAGGCCGGCGGCGACCTGGCGACGGCGTTGGCGTCGCGCTACGGCTGTCCCGCGCTGGAGGCGACCCCGGTCGCGACGACGGCGCCGCAGCCGGCGGCCACGCCGTCACCCACCTCGCCGGCGACGCCGTCACCGACAACGCCCCAGGCGGAGCCGCGCAGCACGACCGCCACCGTCGCCCCGCCTCCGGAGCCGGACACCGGTGAGCTCTTCCAGGCGCCGAGCAACATCACCGGCATCTGCGACCGGGGCATTCAGCCCAGGATCGACGCGGCGCTGCGCGGCACCGCCGACATCGGCGAGGTGATCGCCGAGGTGGAGCCGAATCTGTGGAACATGTGGACAGTCCTGCCGATCCTGCAGGACACCACGATCGTCGCCTCCGGGCCGCGGCTGCAGAACGTCAGCCTGACCGGCGCGGTGCCGGTCGGCATCGTCGGTGACGCCGGCAAGTGGGTCAAGCTGCCCCAGTGATGTCGCGGCGGCTGCCGTGACCGCGGCGCCGAAGCATCGCCAGGGCGTACGCGGCGTAGGCGCCGATCGCGAACACCGCCAGCAGCCACAGCGGCGGACGGGCGAGTTCCCACACGAAAAGCGCCGCGAACAGCGGCGAGCGCTGCGTGATCGCCAGCACACCCGCGGCGCAACTCAGCGACACCGCGGCCACGTGAAGGTCGGCGCCTACCCACTGGTTGAGGCCGAGCGCGACCAACGACCCCGCCGCGGCCCCCGTCGCCAGCGCCGGGGTGAGTAGGCCGCCCACCGCGCCGGCGCGCAGGAACAACGAGGTCAGCAGCGGCTTGAGGAGCAGGATCGCGGCGGCCGCACCGAATGTCAGCCCGCTGTTCACGCTGACCTCCAGGATGCTGCGGCCGTTGCCGGGAAGTTCGGGCAACCAGATCGAGCAGACGCCGGTCAGCAGCCCGGCGGCCGCGATCGCCGGGATCAGCATCTTCGACCGCACGAGGGCCGAGGGCCTGGCGGCAGTCGTCATCCGGTCGAATGCGAGCCCCACGGCAACCGCCAGCGGCGCCGACGCCAGCGCCAGGAAGCCGAGCAGATAGGACAGTCGCGCGTCCGGCCACACCAGCGGGTGCTCGAGGTGGGTGACGGGCGCGGCGACGGCCACGGCGAGGCTCGACGTGATCAACGCCGCGCCGAACGCCCGCGGATGCCACGTGCCGAGCAGGATGCGGGCGGCGAACACCGCGCCGCCCAACGGCACGCTGTACACGCGCCCAGCCCCGCGCCTGCGGCGCACGCCAGCAGAATCTCGCGGTCGCGGGCGGTCAGCGCCAACCGCGAGATACCGAAATCGCCCCACGCGGCGGCCAGTTGGCGCGGCGCCCCTTCGCGACCGAGCGAGGCTCCCGATCCGACCAGCAGTACCTGCAGACCCGCATCGATCGACAAGGCCAGCCGGGGGATCGGGCGGTGGGCGGTGATGGTCGCAGACAACTCCGGCACCTCGCAGCGGCGCCGCAGCCACCACCACCCCCACCCTGCCAGCGCGCCCCCGAGCATCGGGCCGAGAGCGCGGCGTATGTGACCGCTGTCCTCCACGCCGCTGAGGAGCGTTCCGAACGTGTAGTGGTAGGTGAGGTGCTCGATGGCGTGCAGCAGCAGGGTGGTGGCCGCGCCGGCGACACCGGCGAGAAGACCGATGATGACGATCGCGCAGCCGAACTCAACGGTGCGCCGCGTCACGAGCCGAATGTATGCCAGCACCGTCGCCCGCGGACTGCGATGAGCAGGCAAACTGATCGGAATGGAGACCGCGCGGCTGCTTTTCGTCCATGCCCACCCCGACGACGAAACCCTCACCACCGGCGGCACGATCGCGCACTACGTGGCCCGTGGCGCGCAGGTGCACGTCGTCACCTGCACGCTGGGTGAGGAAGGCGAGGTCATTGGTGAGCAATGGGCCCGGCTCGCCGCCGACGCGGCCGACCAGCTGGGTGGTTACCGCATCGGCGAGCTGACCGCGGCGCTGGCCGAACTGGGCGTCGACCGACCCCGGTTCCTCGGCGGCGCCGGGCGCTGGCGCGACTCGGGGATGGACGGCACGCCGGCGCGGCCCGGGCGGCGGCGTTTCGTCGACGGCGACCTCGACGAGCAGGTCCGCGCGCTGGCCGCGGCCATCGACGACCTCCGCCCGCACGTCGTCGTCACCTACGACTCGAACGGCGGGTACGGCCACCCCGACCACATCCGCGCCCACCACGTGACGACGGCCGCGGTGGCCGCGGCCACCTGGCGGGCGCCCAAGTTCTACTGGACGGTGACGTCGGCGACGGCGCTGACCGCCGGGCTGGGCGCGATGACCGATGTGCCGGACGGGTGGGTGACGGTGGACGCCGACGACCTGCCCCTCGTCGGCCACTCCGACGACGCGATCGACGCGGCGCTGGATCTGACCGCGCACCTGCCCGCCAAGCTCGCAGCGCTTCGCGCCCATGAAACGCAGGTCAGCGTCTCGCCCGACGGGCGGACCTTCGCCCTGTCGAACGACATCGCGCTGCCGCTCGACACGACCGAGTACTACGTCCTGGCAGCAGGCACCGCCGGGCAGCGCGACGACCACGGATGGGAGACCGACCTACTGGCGGGCCTGAACCTGGGTTGACGGCGGGGCCAGCATCCGGCGCACGGCTGTCGGCGGGTGTCCGACATGCTCGTGCAGCGTGCGCGTCAGGTGGGCCTGGTCGGCGAACCCCAGCCGTGCGGCCAGGTCGGCGACCGTCGTGTCGCCCGCGCGCAGTCCGTCGAGGGCCCGCCCCACCCGCACCCGATTGCGGTATCTCGTCATCGACACGCCCAGCTCGCGCGAGAAGGCTCGGCTCAGCCGATACGGGGACGCGCCGAGGAACGCCGCCAAGGCGAACAGCCCGCCTGCAGCCGGGTGATCATCGTGGATGGCGGCGCGCGCTTGCTGCACCAGCCGCTGGTCGGCGGGCGTGGTCCGATCGGTCACCGGCATCCTGCGATCGGTCGACCGGCGAAGCGCCGCCGCCACGAGACGGACCAACCGCTCCGCGAGCACACCCTCTGCATCGGCGGGGTCGGTCGCCAGCAGCATGCGGTGCCCGAGTTCGACTTCCGCGTCGACGTAGAACGTGCCCCGGTGGACACGCGCGGGGTCGCCGACCAGCTCCCGCCAGTACTGCTCGGCCAGCTGCAGAGAGGTACACACGTCGCCGCCGTGTGGATGCGCGAAGCGCTCCTCTTCGCCGGGCGCGCCCAGATACCCGACCGTGCGGTCCAGATCGACCCGGCCGCTGCGGCTGTGCCGCCGGAAACGTCCGGCGCGGACCAGCACCAGCCGGGCATCCACTGGGTGCTCGGGGTCCGACCATCCCGTGCCCCCGCCGTGGCACGTCCACGCGTGCAGGCTGAATTCCGGGCGCTTCACCAGGGTCACCGCAGCGGGCACGACCCGACCCTAACCGCGCCGTCCGACACGTCGGCGACGCAAGAATCTTCAAGCCCCGTTCGTGGTTGTGGGCGCACGCTGGGTGCATGGCATCGATTCATACGGAGTTCGCGATCAACGCCGACGCGGCGCGGGTGTGGCGGGTGATCGGCGACTGGGCAGACGGCCCGGTCGCCATGGCACCTGGGTACGTGGTGTCGTCGCACGCCGAAGGTGACGTCCGGGTGGTGACCTTCGCCAACGGCACGATCGCCCGGGAGCGGCTGGTCGCTCGCGATGACGATGCGCGCCGCATCGCCTATTCGGTCATCGGCGACTCGCTGCGACCCGAGCACGACAACGCGGTCATGCAGGTCATCCCCGACGGCGTCGACCGCTGCCGGTTCGCCTGGTCACGCGACGTGTTGCCGGACGAGCTGGCCCAGCCGCTGCGGGAGGCGATGCAGGGGGCCGGCCTGGTGATCACCCGCACGCTCGATGCGCATTAGCCGAGGATCGGCGACCGGCGACCGGGTAAGCTACCCGCAACCACTGCCACGGACGCACGGAGGGGAAGCACATGGACCCGGACCTGGATCCCAACCTGCAGCACTGGCAAGACCGTCTCGACAGCTACCAGTGGGTCATCGGTTCGCTGGTTTCCGTGCTCGACAGCATCCCGACCTGACAGCGCCCGCCGCGCCGGTGTCGGACCGGCTCCGTTTCGTGGTGCTGGCCGTCCTCACCGCCGACGGCGTGCTCTCGGCCCTGATGGCGGTGTTCTTCCTGCCGCTGCGGATCGGATCGGTACCTCTGCCCGTCAGCGCCGTGCTCAGCGGCGTTGTCAACGCGCTGCTGGTGTGGGTGGCGCTGCAGTGGACTTCCAGCCCCCGGGTGGCGGCGCTGCCGTTGTGGGCCTGGCTGCTGACCGTGCTGGCGTTCACCTTCGGCGGACCCGGCGACGACATCGTGTTCGGCGGTCCCGGGATCATGGAGTTCGCGCCGGTGCTGCTCCTCGCGCTGGGAGCGCTGCCCGCCGCATGGGTGATCATGCGGGCCCCGACGAGCGCATGAAAACCGGGGCGGACTCCGGCAGCCGCGTCGGGTGACTACTGTGATCCCCATGTCCCGCGGATGGCAGGCGCACTCGGTTTCAGATAGTGGGACGCGCGGATGATCCGCGACATCGCCGGGGTTACAGGGAAGTGGCTCTGAACACCCAGCGCGGCGCCGATCTGCCCAGCCCGGTCGTACCGCCCCGGCCCACCCCTGCTGCCCTGAGACGGGTGCTGCGGCGGGCGCGTGACGGAGTGGCACTCAACGTCGACGAAGCCGCGATCGCCATGACGGCGCGCGGGGACGACCTCGCCGACCTGTGCGCCAGCGCCTCCCGGGTGCGCGACGCCGGACTTGAGGCCGCGGGCAGGCGTGGCGCCACCGGCCGATTGCCGGTCAGCTACTCGCGCAAGGTCTTCATCCCGGTCACCCACCTGTGCCGGGACACCTGCCACTACTGCACCTTCGTCACGGTGCCCGGCAAGCTGCGGGCCGCGGGCAGGGGCATGTTCATGGAGCCGGACGAGATCCTCGACGTGGCTCGCCGCGGCGCCGAATTGGGTTGCAAGGAAGCGTTGTTCACTCTCGGTGACCGACCGGAGGCGCGGTGGGACGAGGCGCGCCAGTGGCTGGACGAACGCGGTTACGACTCGACACTGGACTACGTGCGCGCGATGGCGATCCGGGTGCTCGAGGAGACCGGCCTGCTGCCGCACTTGAACCCGGGCGTGATGAGCTGGTCGGAACTGTCGCGCCTCAAGCCGGTCGCACCGTCGATGGGCATGATGCTGGAGACGACGTCGCGGCGGCTGTTCGAGACCAGGGGCCTGGCCCATTACGGCAGCCCCGACAAGGATCCCGAGGTGCGGCTGCGCACGCTCGACGACGCGGGCAGGCTCTCCATCCCGTTCACCACCGGACTGCTGGTGGGCATCGGCGAGACCCTCGCCGAGCGCGCCGAAACCATCCACGCCATTCGCCGGTCACACAAGGAGTTCGGGCACGTCCAGGAAGTGATCGTGCAGAACTTCCGCGCCAAGGACCACACCGCGATGGCGTCGACGCCCGACACCGACATCGACGAGTTCCTCGCGACGCTGGCCGTCACCCGCCTGGTGATGGGCCCCAAGATGCGGATCCAGGCTCCGCCGAACCTGGTATCGCGCGCCGAGTGCCTGGCGCTGATCGGGGCCGGTGTCGACGACTGGGGCGGGGTGTCCCCGCTGACGCCCGACCACGTCAACCCGGAACGTCCCTGGCCTGCACTCGACGAACTCGCGGCCGTCACCGCCGAGGCGGGCTACGACCTGGTGCAGCGACTCACTGCCCAGCCGCAGTACGTGCAGGCCGGTGCCGCGTGGATCGACCCACGGGTGCGTGGCCATGTGGACGCGCTGGCCGACCCGGACACCGGTTACGCGCTCGATGTCAACCCGCAGGGCAGCCCGTGGCAGGAGCCCGACGAGGCGTCGGAGTCACTGGGTCGCACCGACCTGCACTCGGCGATCGACGACGAGGGCAGGCTCACCGAGACGCGCAGCGATCTGGGCAGTGCGTTCGGCGACTGGGAGTCGATCCGGGCGAAGGTGCACGAGTTGGCCTCCCGCGCGCCCGAACGTCTGGGCACCGACGTGCTGGCCGCGTTGCGTTCGGCCGAGCGGGACCCGGCGGGCTGCAGCGACGACGAGTACCTGGCGCTGGCCACCGCGGACGGTCCTGCGATGGATGCCGTTGCCGCGCTGGCTGATTCGCTGCGGCGCGACACCGTCGGCGACGACGTCACGTTCGTGGTCAACCGCAACATCAACTTCACCAACATCTGCTACACGGGTTGCCGGTTCTGCGCCTTCGCTCAGCGCAAGGGCGACGCCGATGCCTACTCGTTGTCGACCGCAGAGGTCGCCGACCGCGCGTGGGAGGCGCACGTCGCGGGGGCGACCGAGGTGTGCATGCAGGGCGGCATCGATCCCGAGTTGCCGGTCACCGGGTACGCCGATCTGGTCCGCGCGGTCAAGGCGCGGGTGCCGTCGATGCACGTGCACGCGTTCAGCCCGATGGAGATCGCCAACGGAGTCACCAAGAGCGGCATGAGTATTCGGGACTGGCTGACCGCGCTGCGGGAGGCCGGACTCGGGTCGATTCCGGGGACGGCCGCAGAGATCCTCGACGACGAGGTGCGCTGGGTGCTGACGAAGGGCAAGCTGCCGACGTCGGCGTGGATCGAGGTCGTGACCACCGCTCACGAGGTCGGTCTGAGATCGTCCTCGACGATGATGTACGGCCACGTCGACACCCCGCGCCACTGGGTCGGGCACCTCAACGTGCTGCGTGAGATCCAGGACCGCACCGGTGGTTTCACCGAGTTCGTGCCGTTGCCGTTCGTGCACCAGTCCTCGCCGCTGTACCTCGCGGGTGGTGCGCGGCCCGGTCCGACGCACCGCGACAACCGTGCGGTGCACGCCCTGGCGCGAATCATGTTGCACGGCAGGATCGCCAACATCCAGACCAGCTGGGTCAAGCTCGGCGTCGAACGCACGCAGGTGATGCTCAACGGCGGCGCCAACGACCTCGGCGGCACCCTCATGGAGGAGACCATCTCGAGGATGGCGGGCTCGGAGTTCGGTTCGTACAAGAGCGTCGAAGATCTGGTGGGCATCGCCTCGGGCATCGGCCGTCCCGCACGCCAGCGCACCACCACCTACACGCCTCTGGCCGCCTGACCCGTCCCCGCTCGTCGGCATCGGGCGCGGACTTGCTGCCCGTCCGGCGCCCCGCCTGGTAGGACGGAGGGTGTGAAGCTTCGACGTGTCTGTGCCGACGGCGTGCTGGAACTGCAGTCCCTCGCACCGGACGGATCGTGGGTGCCCGCGCCGGACACGTCCGCGCTGGGTGGGGTGGTCTTCGACCGTGACTGGGAGTTGGCCAACGCGCAGCGGCATCAGGATCTGTCGGGGCATGTGCTGCCGTTTCAGCCGGCGTCGTTTCGGGACTTCATGCTCTACGAGCGGCATGCGATCGACGCGGCGCGCGGACTGGTGCGACGCTTCCATCCCGCCCAGTCACGCGCGGCCGAGGGAATCGAGAGGTTGACGCGAAGGCCGTTTCCGCTCTTCAAACCCAACGCGCTGTTCTATCGCCAACCCATCTACTACATGTCCAACCACCTGAGCTTCGTCCCGAGCGGCGCTCCGGTCGCGATCCCTTCGTACTCCTCGGCGCTGGATTTCGAGTTGGAGATCGGGTTCGTGCTCAGGGCCCCGCTGTTCGACGCGACCCCGCAGGAGGCGGTCGACGCCATCGGCGCGTTCGTCGTCGTCAACGACTTCAGTGCCCGCGATGTCCAACGCGGCGAGATGGCGACCGGGCTGGGCCCGCAGAAATCCAAGCACTTCGCGTCATCGATGTCGGTGCTCGCCGTCACCGCCGACGAGATCCTGCCGCACATCGATGATCTGAGCGGTTCGGTCGCCGTCAACGGCACCACCGTCAGCACGGTGTTCAGCCGCGGAATGCAATGGTCGCTCGGAGATGTGCTCGCGCACGCGTCGCGAAGCGAACGACTCTATCCCGGTGAGCTTTTCGCCACGGGCACGCTTCCCGGCGGCAGCGGCATGGAGACCGGGCACTGGTTGCGGCCCGGGGACCGGCTGTCGCTGGCCATCGACCAGATCGGTGAGATCAGCCATCCGATCTCAGGAGCCAAGGAGCTGCCATGAACACCATCGCAGGACTGCCGGCGCACGCGCTGCTCGTCCACGCCATCGTCGTCCTCGCGCCGCTGACGGCGGTGCTCGGCATCCTCTGCGCGTTGTGGCCCGCCGCCCGGCAGCGGTTCGTGTGGCTGGTGCTGGCGCTGGCCGTGGTGAACCTGGTGCTGACGCCACTGACCGTGAAGGCCGGTGAATGGCTGTACAACCGCGAAGACTCCCATAGCTTGATCCTCGAGAACCACGCGGAGCGCGGCGAGACGATGATCTACTTCTCGATCGCGCTGCTGGTGATGGCGATCGCGATCGCGGTGCTCCATGTGCGCGCCGGCCGGTCCGAGGCGCCGAAGACGGTCGCCACCGTGGTGGTGGCGGTCGTCGCCCTCGTCGTGGGTGTGTCGTCGATCGTCCAGGTGGTGCGCATCGGCCACGCGGGCACCGAAGCCAAGTGGGGCGTCATCGCCGAATAGCGCCGACGGTGCAGCCACCGCGGGTTCCCTCGCGGTGGCTGCACCGTCGCGGGGTCAGGACTGCTTGAGTGCCTCGATCTCCAGGGTGATCGTCACCTTGTCGCCCACGACCGCGCCACCGGTCTCCAGCGGCATGTCGATGTCGATGCCGAAGTCCTTGCGGTTCAAGACGACCGACGCCTCGAAACCCGCGACCTCGCCGTGGCCCATGCCGGGGTTCACGCCGTTGAACTCCAGATCCAGCGAGATGGGCCGGGTGATGCCCTTGAGGGTGAAGTCGCCGTCGAGGATGTAGCGGTCACCGTCTGCGCGTACCGCGGTGGAGGCGAATGTCGCGACCGGGTGGTTCTGGGCGTCGAAGAAGTCCGCGGACTTGAGGTGCGCGTCGCGCTGCTCGTTGCGGGTGTTGACCGAGTCGACGGCGATCTCGGCGCGCACCGACGGCGTGCCGTCTTCCGCGACGGTGATCGCGCCGCTGAAGGTGTCGAACTCTCCTCGGACCTTGCTGACCACGAGGTGACGTACCGAGAAACCGACCGACGAGTGAACGGGATCGATCGTCCAGGTACCGGTGGCGAGCTGTGCGGTGGCGGTGGTCATGTGATGTCTCTCTTCTCGAAAGGGGGTCGGAAGTCCGACCGGGTACCTCCGGTTAAACGGACCATGGTCCGTATTCATTCCCGGTTTAGCATTCCCAGGCGGTCCCGCAGACCATGTGCCGCACCTGCGGGTGACGCGGGAGACGGGCAACGCACCGGCGTAGTGGCTTACAGCCGGTCGGCGAGCTCGGTGCCCTGGCGGATCGCCCGCTTGGCGTCCAGCTCGGCGGCGACCGCGGCACCGCCGATGACGTGTGGGGTGATCCCGCGCGCCCGCAGGCCGTCCTCGAGGTCGCGCACCGACTCCTGGCCCGCGCAGATCACGACGTTCTCGACCTCGAGCAGCCGCGGGTCGCCGTGGTTCTGCCCGAAGCTGATGTGCAGCCCGGCATCGTCGATGCGCTCGTAGTTCACCCCGGAGAGCTGGTGAACGCCCTTGGCCCGCAACGACGCCCGGTGCACCCATCCCGTCGTCCCACCCAGGTTTCGGCCCTGCGACCCCTTGGTGCGCTGTAGCAGGTAGACCTCGCGGACCGCAGGCGCGGGCAGCGGGGTCGTCAACGCCCCACGTGCCTCCCACGGATCGGCGACGCCCCACTCGGCCTTCCACTCCTCGAGGTCGAGCGTGGGGGAGTGCCCGGTGGTCAGGAACTCGCTGACGTCGAAACCGATGCCGCCCGCGCCCACCACCGCGACGCACCTGCCCACGGGTCTGCCGGTGATCGCCTCGGCGTATGACAACACCATCGGGTGGTCGATCCCGGGGATGTCGGGCATCCGCGGCGTGACGCCGGTGGCCAGCACCACCTCGTCGAAACCCTGCAGTTCGACGACCTCGGCGCGGGTGTCGAGCCGGACGTCGACGCCGTGCTTGTCGAGCATGCGGGTGAAGTAGCGGATGGTCTCGCCGAACTCCTCCTTACCGGGAATCCTTCGTGCCAAATCGAATTGGCCGCCGATCGTCGGCCCAGACTCGAACAGCGTGACCCGGTGGCCGCGCTGGGCCGCGGTGACGGCCGTGGCCAGGCCGGCCGGGCCTGCGCCGACGACGGCGACGCGCCTGGTACGCCGGGTCGGGCTGAGCGTCAGCGTGGTCTCGTGGCCGGCCCGCGGATTGAGAAGGCACGACACCGTCTTGTGGGCGAACGCGTGATCAAGGCAGGCCTGGTTGCACGCGATGCAGGTGTTGATCTCGTCGGCCGTGCCCGCACCCGCCTTCGCCACCCAGTCCGGGTCGGCCAGCAGCGGTCGGGCCATCGAGATCAGGCTGACGTCCGTCTCGGCGAGGATCTGCTCGGCGGCCTGCGGCATGTTGATCCGGTTGGAGGCCACCACCGGGATGCCGACGTGTTCGGAGACCGCGTTGCTGATGTCGACGAATGCGCTGTTGGGCACCGAGGTCACGATGGTCGGGATCCGCGCCTCGTGCCAGCCGATACCGGTGTTGATGATCGTCGCCCCGGCCGCTTCGACTTCGGTTGCCAGCGCGACGATCTCATTCCAACTCTGACCGTCCTCGACGTAGTCGGCCATCGACATCCGGTAACTGATGATGAAGTCGCGGCCCACCGCCGCACGGGTTCGACGCACGATCTCCACCGGCAGACGGCGTCGTCTCTCGGGGGAGCCGCCCCACGTGTCCGTGCGCTTGTTCGTCCGCGGCGCAAGGAACTGGTTGAGCAGATAACCCTCGCTGCCCATGATCTCCACGCCGTCGTAGCCGGCTTCGAGGGCCAGGGCGGCGCTGCGGACGAAGTCGTCGATCGTGCCTTCGACGTCGCGCAGCGCGCGGGGCCGGAACGGATTGGTGGGCGCCTTGATCGACGAGGCGCTGACCGAGAAGGGATGGAACGCATAACGTCCCGCGTGCAGGAGCTGCAGCAGGATCTTGCCGTCGGCATCGTGCACGGCGTCGGTGATCTTGCGGTGCCTGCGGGCGGCCGCCGTCGAGGTCATCTGCGCGGCGAACGGGAGCAGCCAGCCGGTGCGGTTGGGTGCGTAACCGCCTGTGATGATCAGCCCGACGCCGCCGCGGGCACGCTCGGCGAAATACTCGGCGAGCCGGTCGGTGTCACGGGCGCGGTCCTCGAGGCCGGTGTGCATCGACCCCATCACCACGCGGTTGCGCAGCTTGGTGAACCCGAGATTCAACGGGGACAACAGGTATGGGTAAGGCGAGGTACGGCTCATCGGTTCCGTCCCAGCCCTGCCGCCACCTCGTCGAGCCATGCGATGACACCCTCCTCGGCGCGGATGCCGCCGCGCAGCACCAGGTACTGGTGGAGATCGGCGCCGGTCAACGCATCCGGATCGGGAGACTGGGTCTTCTCGAACCCCCGGTACGCCTCGAGCAGTTCGGCGCGATCCGAGCGCAACGACACCACCTGATCGCGGAGCGCGTCGACGTCGCCATGTACCGCCCCGCGAATCTTCACCGCCAGGTCGCGTGTTCGGCTGTCGGCCACGGTGCCATTCCTGCCCCGCCCTACCAGTGGAGCGGCGATCCAGCGCGCGAGTTCGGCACGGCCCGCATCGGAGACCGTGTAGACCTTCTTGTCGGGCCGGCCCTGTTGCTCGACCGGGGTGACGTGCACCCAGCCGTCGTCTTCCATCGCGCGCAGGGTGCGGTAGATCTGCTGATGGGTGGCTGCCCAGAAATAGCCGATCGATTTGTCGAACCGGCGGGCCAGTTCGTAGCCCGAACTCGACTGCTCGCAGAGGGAGACCAGGATCGCGTGCAGAAGCGCCACCGCCGCAGCGTAGGCACGCCCACCGGCGTTATGCAACTAGTTGCAGTGCACTCACGCGCATAGTCGTGTGGCGCTAGGCGACCTGTATGTGGGACGTTTAGTATCTGTAACCACGCGCAACCCTTAAACCAGGGTTGTGTGGGAGTTAGGGCACACTGAGACACGCGTCCAACTAACGGCAGGGATACTTGCTGAGGCCGGCCGCGTTGATCAGCTGAGCCCCGCCTAGACAGCAGCCCACTGGTAGGTAGTAGTTCGAGAGAACTTGAGGAGAAGTTCGTGACGTACACGATCGCCGAGCCCTGCGTCGACGTCAAAGACAAGGCATGTATCGAGGAATGCCCTGTCGACTGCATCTACGAGGGCGCACGCATGCTGTACATCCATCCCGACGAGTGTGTGGACTGCGGAGCCTGTGAACCCGTGTGTCCCGTCGAGGCCATCTACTACGAAGACGATGTGCCGGATCAGTGGAGTAGCTACACGCAGATCAACGCCGACTTCTTCGTCGAACTCGGCTCGCCCGGCGGTGCGTCGAAGGTCGGCCAGACCGACAACGACCCGCAGGTCGTCAAGGATCTGCCCCCGCAGGGTGAGGACTGAGTCCGACGGCACAGCCCGCCCCTCGCGAACCGCGTGAGGTCACCCGCCGGCCGCTGAAGTCGGCGTCGCTTCCGGTGTTCCCATGGGACACCCTGGCCGAGGTGACCGCGCTGGCGCGAGCACACCCCGACGGTCTCGTCGATCTGTCGGTGGGTACACCCGTCGATCCGGTCGCGCCGGTGATCCGCGACGCCCTCGCCGCGGCCAGCGCCGCACCCGGATATCCCACCACCGCAGGCACGCCGGCGCTGCGGGAGGCGGCCGTCGCCGCCCTGCACCGCAGGTACGGGATCACCGGTCTGACAGCCGGCGCGGTGCTGCCGGTGATCGGCACGAAGGAGCTCATCGCCTGGCTGCCGACGCTGCTCGGCCTTGGCGCCGGCGACACGGTGGTGGTCCCGGAACTGGCCTACCCCACCTACGAGGTGGGCGGCCTGCTCGCCGGTGCCACGGTGCTGCGCGCGGACTCGCTGACCCAACTCGGCCCCGCGTCACCCGCCCTGGTGTACCTGAACTCGCCGAGCAACCCCACGGGCAAGGTGCTCGGTGTCGACCACCTGCGCAAGGTGGTCGGCTGGGCCAGGGAGCGTGGGGTGCTCGTCGCCTCGGACGAGTGCTACCTCGGGCTCGGCTGGGACGACGAGCCGCTGTCGATCCTGCATCCGCGGGTCTGCGACGGTGACCACACCGGGCTGCTGGCGGTGCACTCGCTGTCGAAGACGTCGTCGTTGGCCGGTTACCGGGCCGGCTTCGTCGCAGGCGACGGCGCAGTGGTGGCCGAACTGCTGGCCGTGCGCAAGCATGCCGGCATGATGGTGCCCACCCCGGTGCAGGCCGCGATGGTGGCCGCACTCGACGACGACGCACACGAGCGGGAGCAGCGGGAGCGCTACGCGCGCCGGCGCGACGCCCTGCTGCCTGCCCTGCGGTCGGCGGGTTTCACCGTCGAGCACTCCGAGGCGGGGCTCTATCTGTGGGCGACGCGAGGTGAACCGTGCCGCGACACCGTCGGGTGGCTCGCGCAGGGCGGCATCCTCGTCGCGCCCGGGGAGTTCTACGGGCCCCGCGGGGCCCGCCATGTGCGGGTGGCGTTGACGGCCACGGACGAACGTGTCGCCGCTGCGGTGCAGCGATTGGGCTGAGGCTGCGGTGCAGCGATTGGGCTGAGGCTGCGGTGCAGCGATTGGGCTGAGGCTGCGGTGCAGCGATTGGGCTGAGGCTGCTCAGCGCTCGGTGGCGCGTAAGCCCAACGCGAGCACCAGGCGCTCGTCGGCGTCGGCCAGCGATGTCTCCAGGAGCTTCTCGACCCGGCGGACGCGATAGCGCACGGTGTTGGGATGGACGTGCAACTGCCGGGCGATCGCGGCGACGTCACCGAACCCGTCGAGGTACGCCCGCAGCGTGTCGGCCAGCATCGGCTCTCGCGCGCACAGCTCGCGCACCCGCGGGTCCACCAGGCGCGGTTCGGCCGCGACGTGCGAGACGATCTCGTCGAGCAACACTGTCGTCCGTGCCTCGTCGAGCGAGGTGACCTGGCCGATGGCGCCGGGGTGACGCACGGCGCTGTCGAACACGCGGTCCACTTCTGTTCGCGCCGTCGCCACCCCGCTCAGCCCGCTCAGGGGTGCGGCAGTCACCGCACGGACGTCGAGGCCGAGTTCGCGGCGCAGGGCGGCGACCACACCGCGCGCCCAAGACGTGACCGCCGCCGCCGCTCCGATCTTCGGAAACAGCACATAGACCCGATCGCCGACGGACGCGACCTGCGAGTCGGCGCGGAAAGCGCTGGCGCTCAACGCAACCACCTCGGACGGCACGGCTGCCGCGACCCCGCGGAAGCCGACGATCGCCGCGCGGGCCTCGGCGGGAACGCCCAGCTCGCGGGCGAGCACGCCCACGTCGTCGGTTTCGCCGGTCGTCAGGCCGAGCAGCTGCTGCACCCGGGCCGCATGCTGTGACGGTGCCGCCGCCAGCCGCGAGATGATCCGGGACGCCAGTACCGCGCCGCCCCGCAGGATCTCCTCGGTGTCGTCGGCGAGCGGGGTCGATCCCTGCTGCAGCCAGATGGTTCCGGCGAAGCTGGGGGCCGGTCGGCCGTCACCGGGCGCGAGGTGCACGCCGACCGCCAGCCGGGGCCGCAGTCCGAGTTCGGGGCGTTCGTCGACGCGGACCACCTCGGGGCCGGCCCGCAACGCATCGAAGATGCCCCACTGTCCGATCCACTCCAGATGCTCGGGCGGACCTGCGCGGCCCAGGATCGTCAGGCGGCGCAGCTCGTCGGCCTCATCGCTGGAGGCCGAGTAGGCCAGCATTCGGCTCTCGGCGTCCTCGATGCAGATCATGCCGCGGGTGCGGTCGGCGATCGACTGCGCCAGGCCGAACAGGTCGGTGCCGGAGTCGCGCAGCGGGTCGCTGCGGTCGCCGTGATGCGCGAACGCGTAGTTGACCAGGCGGTACAGGTGCTCCCAGCGGGCTCGGGGATCGACGGCGACGACTGCGGTGCCCAGGGCGACGGCGCGAGCCACCGCCGTCGGGGTGGGCTCCTTGACGAAGACCGCGGCGGGTCGGCCCGCGTTCCGTTCGAGCCAGTCGATCGCCTCGGCGTCGGACACGCCGAGCAGAAAGAACAGATCGGCGGGCCCCGGGCCCAGGGCCAGGCCCAGCCGCACGTCGTCGGCATCGACGAGCGCCACCGAGCTCACCGGCATGTTCAGCCCGCGAGGCGCCTCCACCAACGTGACCATCGTGCGGTCCAACGCGAGCAGCAGCTGGCCAAGACCCAGTCCAGGGGCGGCCGTCGGCGCCATCACTGCTCCTTTGGCTGTTCGGACTATCCAGTGTGCCAGGGCTTGTCCGATCAGCCATCGGATAACGCGCCGGAAAGGGGCATCCTTGCTGCATGGACGCGATCAGCGCGATAACGCAGGTACCTCTGCCGCAAAACGAACCGGTTCACGAATACAAGCCCGGATCCCCGGAGCGCGCCAGGCTCGTCGACGCGCTGGCGAGCCTCACCACCGGCGACCCGATCGACCTGCCGCACGTCATCGGCGGGAAGCATCGGATGGGCGCCGGAGACCGTGTCGACGTGGTGCAGCCGCACCGGCACGCCGCACGGCTGGGCACCCTCACCAATGCCGACCACGCCGACGCCGCCGCTGCCGTCGAGGCGGCGATGGCGGCCAAACCCGGATGGGAGGCCACGCCGTTCGACGAGCGCGCCGCGGTATTCCTTCGAGCCGCCGACCTGATGGCAGGACCGTGGCGGGAGAAGATCGCCGCGGCGACCATGCTGGGCCAGTCCAAGTCCGCGTATCAGGCCGAGATCGATTCGGCCTGCGAGCTCATCGACTTCTGGCGCTTCAACGTCGCGTTCGCGCGCCAGATCCTGGCCGAGCAGCCTGTCAGCTCACGCGGCGTGTGGAATCGCACCGACTACCGGCCACTGGAGGGCTTCGTCTACGCGATCACCCCGTTCAACTTCACCGCCATCGCGGGCAACCTGCCCACGGCCGCCGCGCTGATGGGCAACACCGTGGTATGGAAGCCCTCGCCCACGCAGATGTTCGCGGCCTACCTGACCATGCAGCTGCTCGAGGCCGCGGGGTTGCCCGCCGGAGTGATCAACCTCGTGGCCGGTGACGGAAAGGCGGTCTCGGACGTGGTGCTCGCCGACCGACGGATGGCGGGCATCCACTTCACCGGTTCGACCGCCACCTTCCAGCACCTGTGGCGCGAGGTCGGCACCCACATCGATCGCTACGACACCTACCCGCGTCTGGTGGGGGAGACCGGTGGCAAGGACTTCGTGGTGGCGCACCCCTCGGCACACCCGGATGTCCTGCGCACCGCCCTGATTCGCGGTGCGTTCGACTATCAGGGGCAGAAATGCTCGGCCGCGTCGCGGGCGTTCATCGCCCGGTCGGTCTGGCAGAAGATGGGCGACGACTTCCTCGGCGCCACCGAGGCGCTGCAGTACGGCGACGTCACCGATCTGAGCAATTTCGGCGGAGCGCTGATCGACGACCGGGCATTCGCCAAGAACGTCAAGGCCATCGAACGTGCGAAGGGCGCTGCCGGCATGACGGTCGCAGCCGGTGGCGAATACGACGACAGCGAAGGCTATTTCGTCAAGCCGACGGTGCTGCTGTCCGATGATCCGGCCGACGAGGCGTTCGCCACCGAATACTTCGGGCCGATCCTGGCCGTCCACGTGTACCCCGACGAGGACTACGGGCGCATCCTCGACGTCGTCGACGCCGGTGCCCGGTACGCCCTGACCGGCGCCGTGATCGCCGACGACCGCTCGGCGGTGCTGCAGGCGCAGCGGCGCCTGCGCCATGCGGCGGGCAACTTCTACGTCAACGACAAGCCCACCGGCGCGGTGGTCGGGCAGCAGCCATTCGGCGGGTCGCGCGCGTCGGGCACCAACGACAAGGCCGGGTCCGCGCTGAACCTGCTGCGCTGGACCTCGGCGAGGTCGATCAAGGAGACGTTCGTGCCGCCCACCGATCACGCGTATCCCCACATGGAGGCGTGAGCCGTGGGCGTCTTTCAGCGTGTCGCCCGGCCCGTGATCCTGGCCGCCGGGAGACGGGAAGGGCTGCGGCGCACCGCCGAGCGGCTACCGGTGACCCGCGACGTAGTGCACCGTTTCGTGCCGGGGGAGTGCATCGCCGATGTGATGAATTCGGTGGAGCGGCTTCGTGATTCGCGGCGGCTGGTCTCGATCGACCATCTCGGTGAGGACGTCGGCGACGCCGAAGCGGCTGACGCCTCCGTCGAGGCGTACCTCGCGTTGCTGGATGCTCTTTCGACCCGGGGTGAAGAGCCCGCAACCGTACGGCCATTGGAGGTGTCGCTCAAGCTCTCCGCGCTGGGGCAGGCGCTGCCGAGGGACGGCGAGAAGATCGCGCTTGAGAACGCTCGCGCGATCTGTGAACGCGCGCAACGCGTCGGCGTCTGGGTGACCGTCGACGCCGAGGACCACACCACCACCGACTCCACCCTGTCGATCGTGCGCGACTTGCGCGCCGACTTCCGCTGGGTCGGCACGGTGCTGCAGGCCTACCTGAAGCGGTCGCGCGCCGACTGTGCCGAGTTCGCGGCGTCCGGCGCGCGAATCCGGTTGTGCAAGGGCGCCTATGACGAGCCGACGTCGGTCGCCTTCCGTGGCCGCGATGACGTCACCGCCTCGTACCTGCAGTGCCTTCGCATCCTGATGGCAGGGAGCGGCTATCCGATGGTGGCCTCGCACGATCCCGAGATCATCGACGCGGTCCCTGCCCTGGTTCGTGAGAACGGCCGCGGCGTGGACGATTTCGAGTACCAGATGCTCTACGGAATCCGCGACGGTGAGCAGCGCCGACTGGCCGGGGAGGGCAACAACGTGCGCATCTACGTGCCGTTCGGAACCCAGTGGTACGGCTACTTCGTCCGACGCCTGGCCGAGCGGCCCGCCAACCTGACGTTCTTCCTGCGAGCCCTGGCCGAACGCCGCCGCTAGGGCGCGCGCCCCATCGCCGAGTCTGCGGGGTTACGCCGGATACGCCGCGACCGGCATGACGATGGTCCCCTTGCAGACCCCTTCGAGGATTTCGGTACGCCACGTCCCGTACATCGATCCGTCCGACGTGGGCGCGTAGAACACCAGCGAGCGGGCCGCGGCGTACTCGCGGGGGACGTCGTCGCCGCGGAAGCACTCCCACAGCCAGTTGTAGTTGAACACCCACTGCTTGCCGTTCCACGTGTAGCGGGTCGGCTGCGGGATGGTGGGGTTGCTCGGCGCGGGGCCGTCGGAGGCCGTGGCCACGCACGTGCCCGCGCAGGACGTCGTGAACGTGTACTGGCCGCTGAAGTCGGGCTCCGGTTGGCGGGCGGCGATGCTGGTGCCGATCTTGTCCGACGCGAAGGTCACCACGGTGTAGCGTCCGCTCCAGTCCGGAGGCGCGGCTTGCGCGGTGGCATCGGCGCAAACAAATGCGGCCGCAACAAAAGTCGCGGATGCCAGTGCGTTGCGCGCCCGTCGGGCAGACATGGTTCCCTCACAGTGGTCTGGGTGTGGCCTTTGAAACCTAATTGCCCTCGCCGTCAACCTGCCCGATCGACACGGCCCGTTGGGGCACGGTTGGATCACGGGTTGGTATCGGAGTCCGGGGATGAATGACGTTCGTGCGGAACGGACCTCAGGACAGGATGCTGGTCAGCGCTCGGAGAGCACCATCAGGGTCCACGCCGCCATCGACTGCGCGTCGGTCATCACGCCGTCGCGCATCATCTTCTCGACCTGGGCGCGGGTGAACCACGCGCTGCGCATGTCCTGTTCCTCGTGCTCACGGTCGTGGGGACCCTCCGTGATGCCGGTCGCGAGGAAGACCCGGCCGCGCTGGCTGCTCATCCCCGGTGCGACATCGAGAAGACCGATCTCGGTCATCGACTCGGCGATCAACCCCGTCTCCTCCCGGAGCTCGCGGGCGGCGAGCTCGGCGGGGTCGATGGCGGCCCGTCCCGGCGCGGTGCCCTGCGGGAACTCCCAGCGCCGCAGCCCCAGGGGGTAGCGGAACTGCTCGACGAGGTGGAACCGGTCGGCGCCGTTGCGGCCGTCTCGCGGAATCACCAGCGCGTACGCCGGCTTGTCGACCACCGCGTAGATTCCGCTGCTGCCGTCGGGCCTGCGGATGTCGTCTTCGCGGATCGTCAGCCAGTTGTTCCGATACACCTCTCGCGACCCCACGGCCCGGATCGAATCCACGTGCTCAGTATGCCCAGCCGCGGAGAGTAGCCTGGCTTCCTGTGCTGCTGGCCTCACTGAATCCCGCGGCCGTCGCCGCCGGTGCCGACATCGGTGACGCGGTGCGCATCGACGGGGCGACGCTGAGTCGCAGCGACCTCGTCGGCGCGGCGACCTCGGTGGCCGAACGTGTCGGGGCGGCGGGTCGGGTGGCCGTGCTGGCCACGCCGACGGTGGCGACGGTGCTCGCCGTCGCGGGCTGCCTGATCGCGGGGGTGCCGGTCGTGCCGGTGCCCGCCGATGTCGGCGCTGCCGAGCGGCGTCACATCCTCACCGATTCCGGTGCGCAGGCGTGGTTGGGGGAGAAGCCCGACGGAGCCGCGCAGGAAGGGCTGCCCCACGTCCCCGTCCGGCTGCACGCCCGTTCGTGGCACCGTTATGCCGAGCCGTCGCCGGACGCCACCGCGCTGATCATCTACACCTCCGGCACCACGGGACCGCCGAAGGGGGTGGTCGTGAGCAGGCGTGCGATCGCGGCCGACATCGACATGCTCGCCGCGGCCTGGCAGTGGACGGCGGAGGACACGCTGGTGCACGGGCTGCCGCTGTACCACGTGCACGGCCTGGTGCTGGGGTTGCTGGGGTCGCTGCGCATCGGGAACCGCTTCGTGCACACCGGGAAACCCAGTCCGGCGGCCTACGCTCAGGCCGCGTCGGAGGCGGGGGGATCGTTGTTCTTCGGGGTGCCGACGGTATGGTCGCGGATCGTCGAGGACGGTGACGCGGCACGCGCGCTGGCCCCTGCCCGTCTGCTGGTGTCGGGCAGTGCGCCGCTGCCCGTCCCGGTGTTCGACGGCCTCGCCGCGCTGAGCGGGCATCAGCCGGTCGAACGCTATGGCAGCACCGAGTCACTGATCACGTTGAGCACCCTTGCCGCGGGCGAGCGCCGACCGGGCTGGGTCGGCCTACCGCTGACGGGTGTGCAGACGCGCCTTCACTCCGAAGACGGCGGCCAGGTCCCCCACGACGGTGAGACGATCGGCCGGCTGCACCTGCAGAGCCCGACGATGTTCGACCGCTACCTCAACCGCCCCGACGCCACTGCCGAGGTCCTCGGGCCCGACGGCTGGTACCGGACGGGCGACGTCGCCGTCATCGACGGTGACGGAATGCACCGGATCGTCGGTCGGGAATCGGTGGACCTGATCAAGACCGGCGGCTTCCGGGTGGGAGCCGGCGAGATCGAAACCGCGCTGCTCGGGCATCCCGGCGTCCGGGAAGTCGCGGTGGTCGGCGTGCCCGACGACGACCTGGGCCAGCGCATCGTCGCGTTCGTCGTCGGTGACGCCTCGCCGGACGAGTTGATCGAATATGTGGCACAGCAGCTTTCGGCGCACAAGCGCCCGCGGGAGGTGCGCCTGGTGGACAGCCTGCCCCGCAACGCGATGGGAAAGGTGCTCAAGAAGGAACTGGTGCAATGGGTTTGAGGTTCAGCGAAGTCTGCATCGACGCTGCCGACATCCACGCGTTGGCGTCGTGGTGGTCCGAGGTGCTGGGCTGGCCCGCAGAATCCACCGACGACGGCGATGTGGTGTTGCGAGCCCCCGAAGGCGCCGGGCCGGACTGGCTCTTCCTGGCGGTTCCCGAGGCCAAGGTGGTCAAGAACCGTATCCACTTCGACCTCACCCCCGACGATCAGGACGCGGAGGTCGCGCGGGTGATCGCGCTGGGCGCACGGCATGTCGACATCGGCCAGGGCGACGAGAGTTGGGTGGTGCTCGCCGATCCCGAGGGCAACGAGTTCTGCATCCTGGCGGCCCCGTGATCTCTCCCCGAGCTCGCGTGTCTGCACGCGACACGCCGCGGACTTCTGGCAATTTGCGCGTGCTCGCGGTGATCGGCGGCGCGCTCACTGCCCTGGCGACGGCGGGGTGCGGTCAGTCACCGCAGGTGGCGCTGGTGCAGACCAGCATCGTGGTTCCTCCGGCTCCGGGTCCTCAGGCGCCGCCCGCCGACGCGTTGACCATCGGGCCGGCGGCCGTCGACACCACCGGCGGCTGGCTGGCCGACGGCACCATGCTGTCACCGTTCGATGTCGCCAATCCGATTCTTTCCCAGCTCGATCCGACTCTGCTGGCGGCTGCGCAGGACGCCGCGCGTGCCGCAGAGGCCCAGGGCATCGCACTGTGGGTCACCTCGGGCTGGCGTTCGAAAGGCTTCCAGCAGAGGCTCTTCGACGACGCGGTCGTCGCTTACGGCAGCGTCGAGAAAGCGGCCGAGTTCGTCGCGACGCCCGAGGTGTCCAAACACGTGATGGGTCAGGCGATAGACATCGGCCCGGCCGAGGCCGACAGGTGGCTCATCGCCAACGGACGCCAGTTCGGCCTGTGCCAGATCTACGCCAATGAGATCTGGCACTTCGAGCTCGTGGCCGACGCGAACGGCAACTGCCCGCCGCTGCGGCCCAATGCCGCGGGCTGATGGCCACAGCTGCCTAGTTAACTGACTGTGGTGGTGGTGGTTGGAAGGGTTGGTACCACCACCAGTCGGCGCGTTCGCCGGTGGGTCCGGGGTAGGGGGCGACCGCGGGTGGGGGTGTGGTGGGTGGGCGGGCCAGTGATCCCGCGCTGAGTTTTCGACCGGTGTAGGGGGCGACCGCGGGTGGGGGTGTGGTGGGTGGGCGGGCCAGTGATCCCGCGCTGAGTTTTCGACCGGTG
>NZ_JACKSH010000207.1 GCF_025821625.1 Mycolicibacterium pyrenivorans | reverse complement strand
AGATGCCGCGGTCCTCGCCTCAGAGGCAGCGAACTTCGACCGCATCTCGGGCGAGCTGACCGGCGTCAAGACTCACGTCGACGCGGTGGCGGGCCAGCTGGCGACGCATATGCACAGCGAGCAAGCGGGTCTGGCAGCGCAGGCCGCCCTGGCACGTTTCGACGAGGCCATGACCCAGCAGCTCAAGGAGCTGGCTGATATCTCCGCCAACATCCAGACCGCCGGCGTGCAGTACACCTCGTCCGACGCCGACGCGGGGTCGTCGCTGGCGAACCAGATGCACATCTAGTCAGACCTCAACCACCACGTACAACGACTTAGAAGCGGAGAAGACAAATGTCAGGTGCACAGAATTGGAATTTCGC
>NZ_JACKSH010000206.1 GCF_025821625.1 Mycolicibacterium pyrenivorans | reverse complement strand
CGGCGAGCATTGCGCTGCACGACGGCAGCGCCGCGCAGGCCAATGACCTGTTCCGGTGGCTCGGCCCGGCCCCGGATGCCGTCGTCGCCGCCGCGGCGACGATCACCGCCCTGGCCGCCGGCGACGGGGCCGCGGCACGGGCGACGTCGGACACGCAGACCGCGGGGCCCCCGACATCGACGGCGCGGGCTGCGCGCAGCCTCACCGAGGGGCTGGTCATGACCCTCGACCAGCCGTATCCCGTTGCGGTGGCACGATTGAGCCAGTCCATCGGCGCCGCCTTCAGTTCGTCCGCCGGCCAGTCCGTCGTCATCCCGGACACCCCCGCCGCCCTCGTCACGCTCGCGGCGCTGCACGGTGGCGACCCGGTTCGGGCACGGAGCGTGATCGGGCGTGCGGTGCGCAGCGACGGGCAGGGCGACGGCGCGGATGCGATCTTCGTCACTCATCGGCACCGGCTGCTGCTGGGCTGGGCGCACATGCAGGACGGGCAGCTTCAGGCCGCGGCCGCCGCGGTGCCTGCCGCAGGCGACGCGACGCTGCACCGCCGGGACGCACTGTGGGCGGCCGCGCTGCAGACCGGCATCGCGCGGCGCAGCGGTGACAGCGGCGCGATGCAACAGCACTGGTATTCGGCGATGGAGGTGCTGGCGGAGTATTCGGCCGATCTGTACGCAGTGCTGCCGTTGGGGGAACTGTGGGTGGCCGCGGCGCGGATGCGTCAGGTCGATCAGCTTCAGCACGCCGTGGACGAGGCCTTCGCGCTGCTCGCCGGGTTGGGCGATCCGGTGCTGTGGTCGGTGCCGCTGCACTGGGCGGGCGTGCACGCAGGCATCCTCGCCAACTCGCCGGATGGCGTCGCCCCGCACGGCCAGGCGCTGACGGCCGCCGCACCGCATACGTTCTTCGCGAAGGCGCTGGCCACGGCCGGCCGGACCTGGCTTCGGGTGCTGGCCAACCACGTCGACGGGGACGAGGTGACGGCCGCGGCGCGCGCGCTGGCGCAGTTCGGGCACACGTGGGACGCGACCCGGCTGGCGGGCCAGGCCGCCCTGCAGACCTCCGACCCACGGGTCTCGCAGGCAATGCTGCAGCTGGCCCGAGACCTCAAGCAGACCGTCGCGACCCCGGAGCCGGCGGTCGCCTCACTGCCCGCCGACCGTGGCCCGGTCGCCGCGCCGCAGACCGTCACCGCCCCGCGGCCCGCCGCAGCCCAGCTTTCCGAGCGTGAACGGGAGGTCGCCGAACTGCTGCTGCAGGGCATGCCCTACCGGGATATCGGCGCGCAGCTGTTCATCTCAGCGAAGACCGTCGAGCATCACGTCGCCCGGATCCGCCGCCGACTCGGCGCGGAATCCCGGTCGGAGATGCTGTCGATGCTGCGCGCGATGCTCGCCCCATCACACTGAGCACCGCCGAGTTAGGACAGCCTTCGTAGCGCCGTTTCCCGGCAGGATGCAACTATGAGCTGGCACCGAGCTAAAGTTACTCGACAGTAACATGGTTTAAGTTACCCACGGGTAACCGGACAACCGGAGGACACGCGTGGATACGCAGATGTTGATCAGGATCGTCGTCGGGGTTCTGATGATCGCCGTCGTCGGGGTGTTCGCCGCAAAGCGCGTGCTGTGGCTGACGAAGTTGATCCGGTCCGGTCAGCCGATGAGCGAGTCCAACAACCGCAAGGACCACCTGCGCAAGCGCATCACCACACAGTTCGAAGAGGTGTTCGGGCAGACCCGGCTGCTGCGCTGGTCCGTTCCCGGTATCGCGCACTTCTTCACCATGTGGGGCTTCTTCGTCCTGGCCACCGTCTACCTCGAGGCGTTCGGCCTGCTCGTCGACCACGACTTTCACATCCCGCTCGTCGGCCGGTGGGACGTCCTGGGCTTCCTGCAGGACTTCTTCGCCGTCGCCGTGCTGCTCGGCATCATCACCTTCGCGATCATCCGCATCGTCCGCGAGCCCAAGAAGCACGGTCGCGACTCCCGGTTCTACGGATCGCACACCGGCGGCGCCTGGCTGATCCTGTTCATGATCTTCAACGTCATCTGGACCTACGCGCTGGTGCGCGGCGCGGCCGCCGTCGTCGGCAACCTGCCCTACGGCAACGGCGCGTTCTTCTCCCAGCTCATGGGCGCGATCATGCGCCCGCTCGGCGTGCCCGCCAACGAGTGGATCGAGACGATCGCCCTGCTCGCGCACATCGCGATCATGCTGGTGTTCCTGCTGATCGTGCTGCACTCCAAGCACCTGCACATCGGCCTGGCGCCGATCAACGTGACGTTCAAGCGGCTGCCCGACGGCCTGGGCCCGCTGCTGCCGGTGGAGTCCAAGGGCGAGATCGTGGACTTCGAGGATCCCGCCGAGGACGCCGTGCTGGGCCGCGGCAAGATCGAGGACTTCACCTGGAAGGGTTACCTCGACTTCACCACGTGCACCGAATGCGGCCGCTGCCAGTCGCAGTGCCCCGCGTGGAACACCGGCAAGCCACTGTCGCCCAAGCTCGTGATCATGAACCTGCGCGACCACATGTTCGCGAAGGCGCCGTACTTCCTGGACGGCAAGGAGAGTCCGCTCGAGAACACCCCCGAGGGCGGCCTCGGTGAGAAGGTGCGCGGCGAGAAGCACTCCGAGGAGCACTCGCACGAGCACGTGCCCGAGTCCGGGTTCGAGCGCATCCCCGCCGACTCGCCGCTTCAGGCGACCCGTCCGCTGGTGGGCACCCTCGAGGAGGGCGGCGTCATCGACCCCGACGTGCTGTGGTCGTGCACCACCTGCGGGGCGTGCGTCGAGCAGTGCCCGGTCGACATCGAGCACATCGACCACATCGTCGACATGCGCCGCTACCAGGTGATGATGGAGTCCGAGTTCCCCGGCGAGCTCGGCGTGCTGTTCAAGAACCTGGAGACCAAGGGCAACCCGTGGGGCCAGAACTCCAAGGACCGCACCAACTGGATCGACGAGGTCGACTTCGACGTGCCGGTCTACGGCAAGGACGTCGAATCGTTCGAGGGCTTCGAGTACCTGTTCTGGGTGGGCTGCGCCGGCGCCTACGAGGATCGGGCGAAGAAGACCACCAAGGCCGTCGCCGAGCTGCTCTCTGCGGCGGGCGTGAAGTTTCTGGTGCTTGGCGAAGGTGAGACCTGCAACGGTGACTCGGCCCGCCGTTCGGGCAACGAGTTCCTGTTCCAGCAGCTCGCCGCGCAGAACGTGGAGACGCTCGGAGAGCTGTTCGAGGGCGTCGAGCGGGTCGACCGCAAGGTCGTGGTCACCTGCCCGCACTGCTTCAACACCCTCGGCCGCGAGTATCCCCAGCTCGGCGGGCACTACACCGTGCTGCACCACACCCAGCTGCTGAACCGGCTGATCAGGGACAAGAAGCTGGTTCCGGTCAAGTCCGTCGACTCCAACGGTGACGGCGGAGCGGACATCACCTATCACGACCCCTGCTACCTGGGTCGGCACAACAAGGTCTACGACGCGCCGCGGGAACTGATCGGGGCCTCGGGGGCGAAGCTGACCGAGATGCCCCGCCACGCCGACCGCGGTCTGTGCTGTGGCGCAGGCGGCGCGCGGATGTGGATGGAAGAGCACATCGGCAAGCGCGTCAACCAGGAACGCGTCGAAGAGGCCATGGACACCGGCGCGTCGAAGATCGCCACCGGGTGCCCGTTCTGCCGGGTGATGATCACCGACGGCGTCGACGACGTCGCCGCCGCCAGGGACGTGGAGAAGGCCGAGGTCCTCGATGTGGCCCAGCTGCTGCTGGGTTCGCTGGACAAGGCCACCTTCACGCTGCCCGAAAAGGGCACGGCCGCAAAGGAAGCCGAAGAACGGGCGGCTCGCGTGGCGGCGACTGCCCCGGCGAAGACCGACCGGCCCGCAGCCGACGAAGCTGAAGAGGCCGCCCCCGCGGAGGCCACGAAGTCGGGGGCCGACACCACCACGGAAGCCGAATCGTCGACAGCCTCCAAGCCCGTGACCGGACTGGGCATCGCCGGCGCCGCCAAGCGCCCCGGCGCCAAGAAGGCCGCAGCCGACACCGCGGCCGACGACAAGCCGGCGGCAGCAGCACCGGCACCGAAGGGTCTCGGCATCGCCGGCGGGGCCAAGCGGCCCGGCGCCAAGAAGGCCGCGGCCGCACCGGCCGAATCCGCCTCTGCGGCCCCCGCCGAGGCCAAGGCCGAGGCGGCTCCTGCCAAGGCGCCCGAGGTCAAGGCGCCCGAGGTCAAGGGCCTCGGCATCGCCGGCGGCGCCAAGCGCCCCGGAGCGAAGAAGAAGGCCGCACCGGCAGCGCCTGCCGCCGAAGAGCCGTCGACATCCGAAGCACCGGCAGAGCCCAGTGCGCCGGCCGCACCCGAACCCGAGGTGAAGGGTCTGGGTCTCGCGCCGGGTGCGCGCAGGCCGGGCGCCAAGAAGGCGGCGGCACCCGCGAAACCCGCTGCGGCACAGCCGGAGCCGTCTCCCGTGCCGACCGGCGACGGCGACTCGGCACCGGCACCGTCCGACGGCGGCGCGGCGGCACCCGCCAAAGAGGAGCCGCCGGTCAAGGGTCTAGGACTGGCCAAGGGTGCCCGACCGCCGGGCAAGCGGTAGGTCACCGTCCGGCCTCGGATTCCTATTTCATTCGACACCGATGGGACGATGGTGCCCATGAGCACTTCGCACCTGCCGTGGCACGCCACCGGCCAGCACGGGCGGCAGCGCACGTTCTCGCAGTCGAGCAAGCTGCAGGACGTGCTGTACGAGATCCGCGGGCCGGTCCACGAGCACGCGTCGCGGCTGGAGGCCGAGGGGCACCGGATCCTCAAGCTCAACATCGGCAACCCGGCGCCGTTCGGCTTCGAGGCGCCCGACGTGATCATGCGCGACATGATCGCTGCGCTGCCCTACGCGCAGGGTTATTCGGATTCCAAGGGCATCGTCAGCGCCCGCCGCGCGGTGTTCACCCGCTACGAACTGGTCGACGGGTTCCCGCGCTTCGACATCGACGACGTCTACCTGGGCAACGGCGCCTCCGAGCTGATCACGATGACGCTGCAGGCGCTGCTCGACAACGGTGACCAGGTGCTCATCCCCGCTCCGGACTACCCGCTGTGGACGGCGTCGACGTCGCTGGCGGGCGGCACCCCGGTGCACTACCTGTGCGACGAGACCCAGGGCTGGCAGCCCGACATCGCCGATCTGGAATCCAAGATCACCGACCGCACCAAGGCGATCGTGGTGATCAATCCGAACAACCCCACCGGCGCGGTGTACTCCCGCGAGGTCCTCACCCAGATAGCCGACCTGGCACGCAAGCACGAGCTGATGCTGCTGGCCGACGAGATCTACGACAAGATCCTCTACGACGAGCGGCAGCACATCGCGATGGCCACCGTGGCGCCCGATGTCCTGACGCTGACCTTCAACGGCCTTTCCAAGGCCTACCGGGTGGCCGGATACCGTTCGGGATGGCTGGTCATCACCGGCCCGAAGGAGCACGCGACGAGCTTCATCGAAGGCATCAGCCTGCTGGCGAACATGCGGTTGTGCCCGAATGTGCCTGCGCAGCATGCCATCCAGGTGGCCCTGGGCGGCCATCAGAGCATCGACGACCTGGTGCTGCCCGGGGGCAGGTTGCTGGAGCAGCGCGACGTGGCGTGGACGAAGCTCAACGAGATCCCCGGGGTGTCGTGCGTGAAACCCGAAGGCGCGCTGTACGCGTTCCCGCGCCTGGATCCCGAGGTCTACGACATCGTCGACGACGAACAACTCGTCTTGGACCTGCTGCTGCAGGAGAAGATCCTGGTCGCCCAGGGCACCGGGTTCAACTGGCCGACACCGGATCACCTGCGGATCGTGACCCTGCCGTGGGCCCGTGACCTGGCGAACGCGATCGAACGGCTCGGCAACTTCCTGGTCAGCTACCGGCAGTGAGTGCCCGCCGAATCTGAAGTTCTGCTCGACTCCTGGGTGAAAGTTCGCGCACAAGTTCAGTTTCGACGGAGCAGGGGCAGGGATCCGGCCACCGCGCTGAGGCCAGACCGTCGCGTGGCCTCGGGAGTCCAAGGACCGACCTCTACCCTGTCCGGGTGGCGCACTCACATTCGCATTCGCTGGACGGCCCGTCGCCGCTGGGTCCGCTCGCGGCCAAGATCGTCGTCGGCCTGCTGACCGCCTGCGGCGTCGCCGTGCTGATCGGTGCGGCGCTGTTGTGGCCCACCGCGCAGCGGGCGGACATCCCGTTGCCGTTCCAGAACGCCGCGGGCGGCGCGGTGACCACCGAGTCCGGTCACGTGTTGTCCAGCAGCGCCGCGGTGTGCGGGAGCCCATCGGCAGGCGCGGTGCTCACCGCGGACCCGGATCGGGGCCAGGGTGAGGCCGCTGCATGCGTCCACGTGCTCGTGGCGATCGATTCCGGGCCCAACCAGGGCGCCAATACCCTGCTGGAGTTCAGCGGCGGGCCCGGCCAGCCCGTCCTGGCCGTCGGTGACGACATCCGCATCAGCCGCCAGGTCGACGACGTCGGCGCCACCAGCTACGCCTTCTACGACTACGAGCGAACGTGGCCGCTGGCCGCGCTGGCCGCGGTGTTCGCGGTGGTGATCGTCGCGGTGGCCCGGTGGCGCGGTCTTCGCGCGCTGGTCGGCATCGTCATCGCGTTCGGGGTGCTGGTCGTGTTCCTGCTACCGGCGCTGCGCGACGGCGCCCCGGCCGTACCGGTCGCGGTGGTGGCGTCCGCGGCCATCCTGTACGCGGTGATCTACCTCGCGCACGGCGTGAGCCTGCGGACCAGCGCGGCCCTGCTGGGGACCCTGGCCTCCCTGCTGCTCGCCGCGGTGCTGTCCTGGGGGGCAATCGAACTGACCCATCTCACCGGCCTGTCCGAGGACCAGAACAACGAGGTCGCCGCCTATCTGGGGAATGTGTCGATCACCGGCCTGCTGCTGGCGGGCTTCATCATCGGCTCGCTCGGTGTGCTCAACGACGTCACGGTCACCCAGGCGTCGACGGTGTTCGAACTCGCCGGGATCGAGCAGAGCAGCCGCCGCAACATCTTCGTCGGCGCCATGCGGGTCGGCCGCGACCACATCGCCAGCACGGTCTACACCCTGGTGCTGGCCTATGCGGGCAGCGCATTACCTCTGCTGCTGCTGTTCAGCGTCGCCAATCGCTCGCTCGGTGACGTGCTCACCAGCGAGAGCGTGGCCATCGAGATCGCCCGCTCGGCGGTGGGAGGTATCGCGTTGGCGCTGTCGGTGCCGCTGACCACGGGCATCGCCGCGGTGCTCGCGACGCCGCCCGGCGCACGTCGGGCCTAGCGCTCCAGCAACTCCAGCAGATACGCCCCGTAACCGGACTTGAGCAGGGTCTGCGCGCGGGCGGCGAGCGCGTCGTCGTCGATGAAGCCGACCCGCCAGGCGACCTCCTCGGGCACGCTGATCTTGAGCCCCTGCCTGCGCTCGATGGTGCGCACGTAGTCGCTGGCGTCCAGCAGTGAGTCGAAGGTCCCCGTGTCGAGCCAGGCGGTGCCGCGGGCGAGCACCTCGACGGCCAACCTGCCCTGGTTGAGGTATGTCTGGTTGATCTCGGTGATCTCGTACTCTCCGCGGGCCGACTTGCGCAGCGACCGTGCGATGTCCACGACGTCGTTGTCGTAGAAGTACAGGCCCGGCACCGCGTAGTGCGACTTGGGTGTCTTCGGCTTCTCCTCCAGCGACAGCGCCGTGCCGTCGGCGGCGAACTCGACGACACCGTACGCCGACGGATTGGCCACCCAGTACGCGAAAATCGCTGCACCGCTGACGTTCTGGAATCGGCTCAGGCTGGTTCCCAACCCCGGACCGTAGAAGATGTTGTCGCCCAACACCAGTGCTACCGAATCCGACCCGATGTGGGAGGCGCCGATCACGAACGCCTGCGCGAGGCCGTCGGGTTCGTCCTGAACCGCGTAGGTCAGATTGACACCGAAATCGGAGCCGTCACCCAGCAACCGGTGAAAGCCCGACGCGTCGCGCGCCGTCGTGATCACCAGGATGTCGCGGATGCCCGCCATCATCAGCGTGGACAGCGGGTAATAGATCAGCGGCTTGTCGTAGACGGGGACCAACTGCTTGCTCACACCCATCGTGATCGGGTACAGCCGGGTGCCCGATCCGCCGGCCAGGATGATCCCCCGCATCAGCCGGTCAGGTCCGCTTCGGTCAGTTCGGTGGCGGCCAGCGCGGTGGCCAGGTCGTCGTGCCGGAACATCGAGGTGACGTGGTCACGGACCACCCGAAACGCCGAGGCCGCCGTTCCTTCTTCCCCGGTGACGGAGATGATCCGCTGTTCGACGACGACGACCCCGTCGTTGACGTAGATCCGCCCGGGCTCGGCCTTGACGTCGAGCGCCTGCGCCCACTCGCGCAGGGCGGCGTGCCCCTGGGCGGCGCCTGCGGCGTCACCGATCTCGATGTCATCGCTGGACAGCGTCAACAGAGTGTCCAGGTCGCCGGCGTTGAGGGCGTCGTGCCAGGCGAGGACGGTGGCCATCTCCGAAGTGGTCATGCCGCGAAACTACGCCACATGTTCGTCTCCGACGAAGTGCCCCATGTTCGTCTCCGACGAAGTGCCACCCTCAGTACGGCGTGCTGTTCAGCCAGGCGTCCCAGACGGCGGTGTCGCCGAACACCTCGAGACCGGCCTCGGCCGCGGTCTTGCGCCGGACGGTGGCCAGCAGGAGCTCGGTGACGGGGCCGCGCAGCGCCACACTGCCTTTGCTGTGGCTGTGCGACCACCACACGCCGTCGTCGTCGTGGACGACGGTCCACTCCCCCGTGGGCCCCAGCTTCTCCTCGGTGGCGTGGAAGTGGATGGACTGTCCGGGGTCCAGCACGACGGGGTGCCGTTTGTCGTAGCACACCCGCTCGAGCCACTCGCTGAGCGCATCGCCGGCCAGTTCCGGTGACAGCTCGAACTCGGACCCCAGGGCCAGCGCCGCATCGGCGCGGTGCACGGTCGCCTCGTGCAGCCGTCGACGGATCCACCATCCCGCGGGCCGCGGGCCCAGGAACGTCCACACCCGGGCGTCGGCACCGACCCGGTTGACCGCGTCCACCATCAGTTCCGCGCCGCGGTTGAGCCAGTCGATCGCGGCGTCGATGTCGTCGGGCGGTTTGCCGTCGTGTACGTCACGCGGGTCCAGCGGCTGGTTGCGGTGTTCGATGACGATCTGTGCGGCCCAACGGTTTCCGCGTCCCACGTGACGGAAGAGATCTTTGAGGGTCCACTCGCCGCACGTCGGAACGGGTGTCGCGGGGTCTGCCGACCTGATCAGTTCACCGAATGCTCGAGTCTGCTCGAGCAGGGCTGCTCGGAAGTCCACGTCATGAACCTATCGCGGCGCGCGTCTTTCCAAGCGTGATCGGCAAGGTTGACCAACCCCGCAGTACCCGGGTGTCGCGCCGGCTGCCGGCGCCGGCCAGCCGAGCGTCGGGATAGCGCTCGAAGAACGTCCGCAGCCCCACCTCGCCCTCGGCGCGGGCCAGCGCGGCACCCAGGCAGAAGTGCCTGCCGGCCGAGAACGAAAGGTGCTTGCCGGCATTCTCCCGCTCGATGTCGAAGCGGTGCGGATCGTCGAACACCTTGGGGTCACGGTTGGCCCCGGCGAGGTGGATGATGACCAGTTCACCGCGCTTCACCGCGGTGCCTGCGACCTCGACGTCCCTGCGGGCGATGCGTGCGCTCATCTGCACCGGAGAGTCGAGCCGCAGGATCTCTTCGACCGCGGTCGGCCACAGCTCCGGGCGCGACGACAGCGTCTGCAGATGCTCGGGGGTGTCGAGCAGCATGCGGATGCCGTTGCCCAGCAGGTTCACGGTGGTCTCGAACCCCGCGGCCAGCACCAGGCCCGCAGTGGCCTGCAGTTCGCGTTCCGTCAGCCGGGCGCCTTCGTCGGAGTCCTGGCTGGCCTGGATCAGCTGGCTCATCAGGTCGTCGCCGGGGTTGCGGCGCAACTGCTGCAGGTGCTCGCCCAGCCAGTTGTTGAAGCCGACGAGGCCGCGGTGCACCTGCATGTACTGCTGCCAGGACAGCCCGATGTCGAGGCTGGGCGCCCCGAGTTCCCCGAAGTGCAGGATGTGCTGGCGGTCGCGCTCGGGCACGCCGAGGATGTCGCTGATCACCGCGACCGGCAGCTGGGAGCAGTACCGCGCAACCACGTCGACCGGGCCGGATTCCCCGTCGAGGCCGTCGAGCAGCTGGTCGGCGGTCTGTTGGACGCGGTCGCGCAGCGCGGCGACCGCCCGTGGGGTGAACACCGAGGACACCAGCTTGCGGCAGCGGGTGTGGTCGGGCGGTTCGATCGACAGCAGCGACGGCGGCTCGATGGGGTGCAACAGGTCGGGGTGGGTTTTGCGGTTGATCCAGCGCAGCGGCTGGGGCAGGCCGGACCCGAGCGCCGAGACGTGGAAGTCGTCGGACCGCAGCAGCTCGCCTGCCACCTGATGGTCGAAGGTCAGCAGGACCGCGCGGCACCGGATGAGCGGGCCCCGGTCGCGCAGTTCGTCGGCGAACGCGGCGGGATCGGCGCGGACGTCCGGGTCGGAGATCAGCCGGGCCTGCGGGTCCCCGCCGCGCCGGGTGCCGATCTTGGACATCCCGCGGATCACGCCGTGCAGGGCCAGCCACCGGACTCGCTGGCGCAGATCAACTGCCATCAGACGAGTTTAAGCAGGGGCCGCAGATCGGCCAACGAGTCGAAGAGATGCCAGATGTAGGACGACGAGCCGTTCTCCCGATGGGCGTGCAGGTCGGCCAGGTCCGGATCGTTTCGGTAGCTGTCGAACGCGTCCTTGGAATCCCACTCGACGAGGATCAGCACGGTACGCGGTTCGATGTCGCCGGTGACCGACTCGCGGAACTGTCCGAGCGCGACGACGCGGCCGCCGTGCTGCGCGACCTCCTTCGGCGAGCGCCTCGAATACGCCAGGTACTCGTCGGGATCGGCGATGTCGAACAAGTTCAGCGCGTACACGGTCATGGCCGCGACGCTACGCCGCCGACGGTGCGCCTTCCCCCCGGCCCAGCGCGTGCACCCGCCAGCCTGCCCGCCGCCACAGCTCGGCATCGAGGCAATTACGCCCGTCGACAACGACTTTGGCGTTCACGATGCCGGCCAGTGTTTCGGGTTGCAGCCCGACGAACTCGTTCCATTCGGTGAGCACCAGCACCGCGTCGGCCCGGTCGCAGGCCTCCACGGCGGACGTCGAATAGTTCAGGGTGGGGAACACCAGCCGCGAGTTGTCCATCGCCTTGGGGTCGTAGACGTTGACGGTCGCGCCGTTGAGCTGGAGCATCCCGGCGACGTTGAGCGCGGGTGAGTCGCGCACGTCGTCGGATTCGGGCTTGAAGGCCGCGCCGAGGACGGCCACGTTCGCGCCCAGCAGCGAGCCACCGCACGCCCTGGTCGCCAGTTCCACCATCTTGACCCGGCGGCGCATGTTGATGCTGTCCACCTCCCGCAGGAACGTCAGCGCATGGTTGGCGCCGAGTTCGCCGGCGCGGGCCATGAACGCGCGGATGTCCTTGGGCAGGCAGCCGCCGCCGAACCCGAGACCGGCGTTGAGGAATCTCCTGCCGATGCGGGCGTCGTAGCCCAGCGCGTCGGCCAGCAGGGTGACGTCGGCGTCGACTGCTTCGCACACCTCCGAGATCGCGTTGATGAACGAGATCTTCGTCGCCAGGAACGCATTCGCCGACACCTTGACGAGCTCGGCGGTCTGCAGGTCGGTCAGCAGGAAGGGCACCCCCTCGTCGAGCAGTGGGGCGTAGAGGGCGCGGATCGCCTCCTCGGCCAGCACCGAATCGCGCTGCACCCCAAGGACAATGCGATCTGGGTGCAGGGTGTCCTGGATGGCGAACCCCTCGCGCAGGAACTCCGGATTCCAGGCCACCTCGACGGTGACGCCCTCGGGGGCGAGCCGTCCGGCGCGGGCGCACAGGTCAGCCGCGGTGCCCACCGGCACGGTCGACTTGCCCACGATGACTGCCGGCCGTCGCAGCAGGGGCACCAACGTGTCGACCACGGCGTACACATGGCGCAGATCGGCGCCGTATTCACCCTTCTTCTGCGGGGTGCCCACGCCGAGGAAGTGCACGTCGGCGAACTCCGCGGCCTCGGCATAGTCGGTGGTGAAGCGCAACCTGCCTTCGTCGATGTTGCGCTGCAGCATCTCTCGAAGTCCGGGCTCATAGAACGGCACGTCGCCGCCGGAGAGCTTGGCGATCTTGCCGGGGTCGATGTCCACGCCGATGACGTCATGGCCCGATTCGGCCATCCCCACCGCGTGCGTCGCGCCGAGGTATCCCGTACCGAAGACCGTGCATCGCATACTGCCTCTATAGGCAGCCAGGATGAGCTAGTCGCTACGTGACACCGAGCGCCAGGCCAACGGCAGGTGACGAATGCTAGCGACCGCCGCCGGGAGCGCAGAACACCAGGAAGCACCCGTCGCCGTTGATGTCGCCGGGAACCCCGGAGCTCGAACCACCGCGCGAGGAACCCGAGTCACGGGATCCGCTACCGCCGGACGAGCCCGAACCGCCGCTCGCGCCGGAGCCTCCGCTCGCGCCGGAGCCGCCGCTGGAACCGCTACCCGGATACTGCGGCCACTGCGGTTGCTGAGGCTGTGGAATCTGCGGCACCGTCGGGTAGTCCGGCTTGTCCGGCTTGTCCGGCGGGTCCCACGGCGGCGTCCACGGCGTGTCCGGCTCGTCGGGCACCTGCGTCTTGGTCGGCGGCGGAACCGTGTACGTGGCCCTCGGTGGCGTCCACCGCGGGTACTGCCGCGGCACCACGATCACCGGCGGCGGCACCACCACGGGAGGCGCGACCACCGGGGGCGGCGCCACCGGAGCGGGAGCCGGCGCAGGGGCGGCGGGCGCTGGAGCCGGGGCGGGTGCGGCAGGTGCGGGCGCCTGCTCCACGAAGACGGTCCGCGGCGTCTGCGCAGGTGCCTGCTGCACGACGGGGACCGGCGGTTTGATGGTCTCCGCCGACGGCGGGTCGACCGGCTGCCGGGCCTCCTGGACCGGCGCCGGAGCCGGAACCTGACTGCTGGGAACGATGACGGCCTCGGCCGGGCTCGGGCGTTGGTCGGCGGTCGGCCGGATGCTGATCGCCAACGAGATGACCAGCGCCACAACACCGATCACGAACACCGACGTCAGCGCGCTACCGACGAGCAGGAACGGCTTGCGCTCCTCCTCGACCGGCCGGGCCTGGGTCATCGCGAACTCGTCGACCACGTCGTCGGCGGCCGCGGCCTGCACCGGCGCCAGCTGCGTCGCGGATCCGGCCAGGCCGGCGAACACCGAGCCGGCGGTGGTGCCGTCGGGGTCCTGGGAGTACGCCAGGCCGACGGTCGACGCCTCGAAGGCGGGTGCGGCGGCCGACGCCAGCGCGGCGCCGCGGGCCAGCGCCAGCTCCGCATCGTCGGGGGCATTGACCGGCAGGGAGACGAGGTGCTCGAGGTGCGCCTTCACCGAGCTGACGTCGACACCGGCGCCGACGACGAACATGCCCTGCGGCGGGGCGTCCTGGGCGGCGACCGCTTCGGCCATCTCCGTGAGGACGGCCATCGCGTCCGCGCTGTGCAGGGTGCGGCTGAGCACCTTGACCACCGAGCCGTCGTCGGTCTGCACGACCGACAGCGTCGCGGTGTCCCGATTCACGAACAGCAGCGCGGTGGTGTCGTATCCGACCGCGCGTCCGACGGCCTGCGCCAGCGACGCGGCGGCGTGCCCCTCGGAGACGAGCATGACGTCGTCGATGCCCTGGGCGGCCAGCGCATCGCGCAGAGCGGCGGCTTCGGCGTGATCACTCCACGTGACGCCGATGGACTTGAGGTGATGACCGCCGGTCTGTGCGCTCTCCTTGGTGCCAAGAACCGCCGCGACAACTTGGTCCGCGACGTTTGCTGAGCCCTCTGCGGAAGCAACGTCGAAGACGTCATGGTCGACGGTGACGCCGTCGGCCTTTTCGCCCTCGACCAGCACCATGCGGACCGTCGTAGGTGTCATCGACACACCTAATACGATGTCCACTGACCCCTCCAAAATGTTTGCTGCGCCTGGTTGGCTGCCATTGCTCATTCGGGCACGACGAGCCGACAACTAGATACTTCATCGGCCTGACCAGCTGAGGCGTTACACCCGACGCTGTTAGCTGGCAGCGGTGAAGACCTGGCCGGAACGCGACGGCACGAATGCGCGATGGCGCCGGTGATTCCCGACCTTACTCGCGTGCCCGACAACCGTCATTGACGTTTCTGCGGGCTCCGGCCATCGGCCCCGGTCAGCTGGACCGGAGGAAATTCTGGTACGACCGCGACGGTGTCGGTCCGCGCTGGTTCTGGTATTTCGAGCCGGCCTTCGCGCTGCCGTACGGGTGCTCGGCGGGGCTGGTCAGGCGCAGCAGGCAGAGCTGGCCGATCTTCATGCCGGGCCACAGTGTGATGGGCAGGTTCGCGACGTTCGACAGCTCGAGGGTGATGTGACCGGAGAATCCCGGGTCGATGAAACCGGCCGTCGAATGGGTGAGCAGGCCGAGCCTGCCCAGCGAGGACTTGCCCTCCAGCCGGCCGGCCAGGTCGTCGGGCAGGGTGCAGCGCTCCAGCGTCGCCCCCAGCACGAACTCGCCGGGATGCAGGACGAACGGTTCGCCCTCCTTGGGCTCCACCAGGGTGGTCAGGTCGTCCTGGCGCAGCGACGGATCGATATGGGTGTAGCGGGTGTTGTTGAAAACCCGGAACAGGTTGTCGAGCCGGACGTCGACGCTGGAGGGCTGGACCAGGCTGTCGTCGAACGGGTCGATACCGAGCCTGCCTGCCTTGATCTCGGCGCGGATGTCGCGGTCGGAGAGCAGCACCGCACGAGCGTAACGGCAGCGACGGGCCGCGGCCCGGACACCTCCACGAAGCCCGCCCACCAGGTGTTAGCCTTCGTGATCGAACATGCCGATGTAGTTCAATGGCAGAACATCAGCTTCCCAAGCTGAATACGCGGGTTCGATTCCCGTCATCGGCTCCACTGATCGTTGACCGACTGGTCGCTACTCGACCGACCGGCGGCCTCCTTTTGCAGGGTTCGATTCTCGATGAAGAACGAACCGAGCAACCCTGCGAGCGCGCCGAACACAACCACCGAGAATATCGCCAGAACCACGTCGGTCACTTGGGCGAAGCCGTCAGTCTTCCCCAATGGCTCACCCGTGACAGCCCCTAGTGCGGCCGAATGCAAGGCATCCGCGTACCGGGGATAGTCGCTGAACTGGTACAGCAACTGGCTGCTGCCCAACACCGTGATCGCCACCACCGACCCAAGGCCCGCCAGCCTGCTGCCCAACACCTGCTGCGCGGATCGACTGCCCCGCACCGCACCTGCCAGCACGCGACCTGATCTGGTCAACCGCGCGACTCGGAGCAGCCGCAGTAGCCGAAGGAAGGGCAACACCAGGAAGATCAACTGCCACCAGTTACGCCGCAGGAACGTAGTTGTCTTGGGGGCTACCACCAACCGCGCGAGGAACTCGATTGCGAACACCGCCCACAGCAGCCAGCTCAGCACCGCCAGCACCACCGATAGCGGTCCCGGGCGCGCCAGTTGCTCGCCGAGCACCAGCAGCACGAACACGATGCCGAGCACACCCATGACCGGGGCCAACCGGTCCAGGATCTCGTCGGCCCAGCGTTCACGCTGGTCCAACGGCCTCTGCAGCAGTTCGTTGCCGCGCACCATGTTCTACCGGTACCCATCGCACGGCAGCGCAACCAAACGCCAACGGAGCCCCAGCAACCTCGTCGTATGACGACCGCGCGGGACCCGCGGTGGGCGTCGGCGGCGACGACGTCCCTCGACACCGCCGTCGCGTTCCTGCCCGGCCTACCGCCCGCAACCTGCGTCGGTGGTACACCTTCCCGGGCAGCGGTATACAGCACAACGCGGACGTTGCGACAGCCGTTTGACGCAGGTCCCGCGGGCTGAGGCGGTCAATGCTCGAAGGACTTCCAGGCTGCACACGCGGGTGGGCTTCCCGTCATCGGCTCCCCGGCGGCAACCGGCAAATGCGCGATCGCTTGTCAAGCCGCCGGGCGAAGCAAACCGAAGCCGCCAACTGGTCGAAATATTCACGGCAACAACAATGAAGGCCCCTCGGCGTCATAGCGCGTCCACCAGCCCATACCCGGCCCAGGACCCCGCGGGCAAAGTCCGATCATGACCGCGGTGACGGTGAAGGCCCTCCACGACGACTGGCCGAATGGTCGAAATGAGCAGTCGCCCGCACCCGGGTCATTTATGGTTTTTCCGTGCCAGAAATGGATCGCCGCCGTGCCATGTTGATGATGGGCCTGGGTGCGGCGGCTGCCGCGCTCCCCGCCGCCACCGCCCACGCTCAGCCCATCGTCGGCGACATCCCGCCTGTTCCGGGTCCGCCCGGGATGCCCGCGGCACCAGGGCCCGGCGCTGCGGACGTGGGCCCGGTGATGCTGTTCCAGGACGAGTTCAACGGCCCGGCCGGGGCGCCCCCGGACCCGGCGTGGTGGCACATCGTCCCGGCTCGCGAGACCATCAAGAACCCGCACGAGTGGGACAAACCCTTCAACATGGGCCGCTACGTGACCGACCAGGAGCACGTGTTCCAGGACGGCAACGGCAACCTGGTCATCCGGGCCACCCGCGGCCCCGGCACCACCATCCAGGAGAAGTACGCCAGCGCCAAGATCGTCGGCAACTGGCGTGGCGGCGTCGGCACCACCTGGGAAGCGCGGGTCAAGCTCGACTGCCTGACCGACGGCGCCTGGCCGGCCTTCTGGCTGCTCAACGACAACCCGGTCCGGGGCGGGGAGATCGACCTGGTCGAGTGGTACGGGAACAGAGACTGGCCCTCGGGGACCACGGTGCACGCCAGGCTGGACGGGACATCGTTCGCCACCCACCGCCACCCCATCGACAACGCGTGGCACACCTGGCGGATGACCTGGCTGCCGACCGGCCTGCACTTCTGGAAGGACTACCAGCCGGGCATGGAGCCGTTCTTCGTGGTGCCGGCGAACTCCATCGCGGACTGGCCGTTCAACGACCCCGGCTACACGCTGGCACCGGTGTTCAACATCGCCGTCGGCGGCTCGGGTGGCCGCGAGCCCGCGGCAGGCACGTACCCGGCCGAGATGCGCGTCGACTGGATCAGGGTCTTCTAGAAGCTCCCTGACCGGCCGTCACCGGCGAGACCGGCCGCAGCCGGCCGGTCCGGTCGAGTCGGTACAGCGCGGCCGCCGAGGCCAGCCCGATCACCGCCAGCACCACCCAGACGAGCTCGTCCACACCGGCGCTACGGGCGGCCTCCATCAGCGATCCGGTGGCGAGATTGCCGACGAGAATCCCGATCCCCACGATCGTGTTGTAGAAGCCGTAGTGCGTGGCCACCAGCCGGTCCTGCGCCAACGACACGACGGTGTCCATCTCGAAGGGGAACACCGCCGCCGAGCCGACCGCGAGCACACCCGCGGCCACCAACAGCGCGGCGACCGCCGCACCGGACCCGAAGCGCTCGGCGTCCGGTATCGCCATCAGCGGTAAGAACGCCGCCGCGAGGATGACCAGACCCACCGTCAGGGAGTGTCCTGCCCCCCAGCGTGCGCCGAACCACCGGGTGATCCGCAGCTGTCCGAAGACCGCCACCAGCCCGGAAACCACGAAAATCCCTGCCACCAAAAGCGACTCACCATGAGGCGATAGCACCCTCGCCTGTAACGGCAGCGCGAGGTACACCTGGAAGGACAGCACGTAGGAGCCGATCATCGCCGCGGCGAACAACAGGAACGACCGATTGGCCAGCACGACGCGCCAGTCGGCCAGCACTGAGGTCTTCTCGGTCGCGGTGCGGCCGCTGTGTTGCGGCAGCGCGAACAGTTGCGCGATGGTCAAGGCGGCGAACACGATCGCCGCCGCGGCGGCGGTGATGCGGAAGTCGAACACCATCAGTGCCAGCCCGACCAGCGGTCCGGCCAGGATCCCGGCCTGATAGAAGATGTTGAACACCGCGAACGCCTCGACGCGTCGCGGTCCGGCGTCCGCAGCCAGGTAGGCCCGCACCGCCGGGTTGAACAAGGCTCCTGCGAACCCCGTTGCGGCGGAGGCGATCAGCACCGCAGGCAGCGACTCGGCCACGATGAGAAGACCGAACCCCGCCGTGCGGAGTAGGCACCCCGCGACGATCAGCGGTTTGTAGCCGAGTCGGTCGGCCAGCGTGCCCCCGACGATGAACATCCCCTGCTGGGAGAAGTTGCGAACCCCCAGCACCAGCCCGACCGCCCACGCTGCCAGCCCGAGCGGACCGGCCAGGTATCCGGCCAGGTACGGCATCAGCATGTAGAAGCCCAGGTTGATGCCGAACTGGTTGATCATCAGCATCCGGCTCGGCCGGTCGAAGCTTCGGAACTGCGCGACAACGTTTCTCACCGCAGCACCGCCAGCGGGTCGACGACGCGGGTACTGCGGGTCCACGACGTCACCACCGCGGTGCACGGATCGTCGATGACGGCCGGCTCGTCAGGTGGAGTGATGTCGAGCAAGCCGTGGCCACGGCAGTAGTCGTCGTTGTAGACGGTGTCGAAATAGCGTTGCGGCCCGTCGGGAAAGACCGCGGCGATCGTGGTGTCGGCCGGCGACGTGCGCGCCGCCCACCCGGCCACCAGCGCGACCGCCCCCACGCTCCACCCACCGCTGGCGTAGTGCGTGGCCGCCAGGGTGCGGCATGCCCACACCGCCTCCGCCGGGGCCACCCAGTGGACCTCGCTGAACGCCTCGTAGTCGACGTTTCCCGGGAAGATGCTCGACCCGAGGCCACGCATCAGGCGGGCGCTGGCGGGCTGCCCGAAGATGGTCGATCCGATCGTGTCCACGCCGACCAACCGTAGGTCGGGGTTGAACTCCCGCAACACCCGCGCCACCCCTGCGGAATGTCCGCCGGTGCCCACCGAGCACACCAGAACGTCGATGTGGCCGAGCTGTGCGTGCAGTTCGCGTGCCAGCGGTCGGTAGGCCTCGACGTTGTCGGGGTTGTTGTACTGGTCGGGATACCAGGCATGGGGGTCGGCGGACAGAATCTGTTGCACCCGGTCGCGGCGGGCCTGCTGCCACCCGCCATCGGGATGCGGTTCGGTCACCAGCTCGACGTCGGCGCCGAAGGCCGACAGCATCCGTTGGAGGATCGGCTCCATCCCCGGGTCGGTGACGAGGGTGACCGGGTGCTCGTACACGGTGCCCGCCAGGGCCAAACCGAGACCCAAGGTGCCGCTGGTGGATTCGACGATTCGGGCGCCTGGGCGCAGCGCGCCACGCGCACGTCCGCGCTCGACCATGTGCATGGCGGGGCGGTCCTTCATGCCGCCGGGGTTGGAACCTTCGAGCTTGGCCCAGAAGCCACGCTCATCGGCGGTGAAGGGCGCGCCGATGCGCAGCACCGGGGTGTTCCCGACCATGGTGCCCGGCCGATCGTAGCGGCCGAGGCGATGCTGCCGGGTCAGCAGGACGTCGGATGTGTGGACGGACGGGGCATGGTTCATCGGTATACGTCGCTTCTGTTCGGCCGCGCGAACAGGCGCGCGGCTGCTGATGACGGGTAGCGGTCACCGACCAGGGCCGCCGCAGGGGGCCGGCTTGGTCTGGCGCTACGCGATCAGCGACGCGCGATGCACAGGCGGGTCAGGAGGACCCGCCCGCTGTCGGGTGCGACGAGCCGCCGGGGTGGACCACGAATCGCGGTCAACGAGGTCTGCCGCCAGAACGGCAGGACGGCGGCGATGGCGCCGATCAGGGCCAGCGCGATGAGGGTGACGGTGGCGCGGGGCAGCGCCGCCTCGGCGATGGTCTCGGGTGCGAGCGGCGTCGATCCGCTCTCGAAGTGGGGATGATCGGCGACAACAGCAAAGCCACCGTGCGGACCAGCGGCGGACGCGTGCGGCCCGTGGTGCGGCGTCTCGGTACCCGGAAGCGCCCACTCGGCGCCGACCACGACGACCCAGAAAGCCAGAATCACCGCGGCGGCGGCGCGCCATCGCGTCCGAGGAACCGGGACGTTGTACCTCACAATGTTCCCGACTGTAGCAGCGGATCGGAACTCTTCCATCGAGCCGCCGACTCGACACCGTGTTGTTACCGCGTCGCGACCGGATGACAGTGCGGCCCGAAATGCTGTGCACCGGAACAATTTAGATGTGCTGAATACCGCAGGCGTCACCATCAGGACGCGCGTCATGCCAGTTCACGGATGCTTTCACCGAAAGCATCCCGACGTCCCCGATGCCGGCGGTGACAGCCGTGAGCCGCTTCGATGAACCGCTGCGGCAAGCGGGTTGCCGTGGTGCGTCTCACCGTTGCACCCCCAGCCGGTTCGACCGGCATCTGTAGGCCGACGACTCCCGGGTGACGGCACAACCAGCTAACCCGCCGGTGAGGACGCGGCCGCGACCGCGCAGTACTCGAAAAGTACCCGACCGCAATCTGTGAACGCGGACACGCGCCGGACGGGCACCATGAAGGCCATGAGACAACCGACGGAATCGCCGAACGCTCACGTGCGGGGGTATCGGGCGCTGGTGGTGGACGACGAGATCGCACTCGCCGACGTCGTGGCCAGTTATCTGGAGCGTGAGCAGTTCGAGGCCACCGTGGCGAGCAACGGTGCCGACGCACTTGCCGTCGCTCGGGAACTCGATCCGGATGTCGTCATCCTGGACCTCGGGTTGCCGGGTATCGACGGCCTCGAGGTGTGCCGGCAACTGCGCACGTTCTCCGACGCCTACGTCGTGATGCTGACCGCCCGCGACACCGAGATGGACACCATCGTCGGGCTCACCGTCGGTGCCGACGATTACATCACCAAACCGTTCAGCCCGCGCGAGCTCGTGGCGCGGATCCGCGCCATGCTGCGGCGCCCGCGCATTCACCACACCGCGGACGCTGCGTCACAGACAGGCGCGCCGCCACGCAACCTCGGTCCACTGTGCATCAACGTCGCGGCGCGCGACGTCACCATCGACGGCGAGCCGATTCTGTTGACGCGCACCGAATTCGACATTCTCGATGCGCTGTCGGCGCGGCCGGGGATCGTGCTGAGCCGTCGTCAACTCCTCGATATCGTGCGCGACGGCCCGTGGGTGGGCAACGAGCATCTCGTCGACGTCCACATCGGCCACCTGCGACGCAAGCTCGGCGATGACGCCGCCCAGCCCCGCTTCATCACCACCGTGCGGGGGGTCGGCTACCGGATGGAGGTCGGGCAATGAGGCCCGGCATCGGTCTGCGACTGCTCGCGGCACAGGCCATCGTGCTCGCCGCGGGCGCGGCCACCACCTCAGCGGTGGCCGCCGTCGTCGGGCCCCCGCTGTTCCGCGAGCATCTGCTGGAAGCGGGTGCGCCGATGCACTCGCTGGAGGCGATGCACGCCGAGGAGGCCTACGGATACGCCACCGTCATCTCGGTCGGCGGCGCGCTCGCGGTGTCGGCGCTGGCCGCGCTGGCGGTCAGCTGGTACCTCAGCCGCCGGTTGCAGCGATCGATCACGGAAGTGGCCTCGGCCGCCACCGCGGTCTCCGACGGCAGGTACGACATCCGGGTTTCACCACCACACCTTGGTGACGACTTCGACGCACTCGCCGGAGCGTTCAACCGGATGGCGTCGCGTCTGCAGTCCGTCGAGGCCACCCGCCGTCGGCTCTTCAGCGACCTCGCACACGAAATCCGCACGCCGGTAACGGTTCTGGAGGCATACGTCGAAGCGCTCGAGGACGGGGTCCGCACCCTCACCCCCGAGACCGCCGCGATGCTGCGCGACCAGACCGGCCGACTCGTCAGGTTCGCCGACGACGTGGCCGCCCTGGCGCAGGCCGAGGAGAGCTCCGCGTCGATGGCCCACAGCGCCATCGACGTCGACCACCTGATACGACGTTGCGCCGCCGCCGCGCAGGAGCGCTACGCGAGCAAGGGCGTCACCCTGCGCGCAGATGTGACCGCAGACCTGCCCTCGGTGTGGGGTGACGAGCAGCGGTTGGCCCAGGTGCTGGCGAACCTGCTCGACAACGCACTGCGGCACACCTCACCGGGCGGTCGCGTCGACCTCAGCGCCGGCGTCGACCATCATCGACTCGCGGTTCGGGTGTCCGACACCGGTGAGGGCATCGCCGCCGAACATCTGCCGCACGTGTTCGAACGGTTCTACCGCGCCGATGGGGCCCGTGACCGTGAGCACGGCGGCGCCGGAATAGGTTTGGCCATCGCGAAGGCACTCATGGACGCCCACGACGGAACGATCACCGTGCACAGCCCGGGCCCCGGATCGGGAGCGGTCTTCACGATCACCCTGCCGCTGAAGGACCCCGCGTTGCGCGCGCCGCTCACATCGCGTCCAGCATCTCCCGCATCGTGGTGATCTCCTTCTGCTGGGAATCCATGATCGCGCGCGCCAATTCCAGCGCCTGCGGGTACTTCCCGCCGTCAGTCTCCTGTTGCGCCATCATGATTGCGCCCTCGTGGTGAGTGATCATGTGTGTGAGGTACAGCCTGCTCGCCTCCGTGCCCTGCGCGTCCCGCAACGCCGCCATGTCGGCCTGCGACATCATGCCGTGACCGGTCATGGCGGGCATGCCACCTCCGCCTGGCATTTCATGGGCCGGCATGTCGTGGCCCGGCATGTCGGCAGGCATCTCACCCGGAGGCATGGCGCCGGAGACGCCCCATTGGTCCAGCCAGCCCTGCATCTGTTCGATCTCGGGTGACTGCGCGGCCTTGATGTCGTTGGCCAGAGTCACCACGTCCGGGGCGATGTCCGGCTTGGCCAGCAGCATGTCGCTCATCTCGATGGCCTGCTGGTGATGCGGGATCATCCCCTGAGTGAACATCACGTCCGAGTCGTTGTGATCCTGCGCGGAATCGCTGCCGGTCGCCGCCGATGACGGCGCTGCCGACGTGGCCGCCGAAGTCTGGGGGTCGTTCCCCGAGCCACCACACGCACTCAGAGTGAGCGTCGCGGCCACCGCGGTCGCGGCGACGAAACACAACCGACTGTGCTGCATTGAGAGTCCTTTCCTTGGCGACTGTCACCGATCGCCTTCCAGCCTCGGGGTGCTGAGTATGGTTCGCCAAGTCGTCGGGTGAAGATTCCGTAAAGGGCAGTCCGTAAACGACGTGGCCACCGGGGGACAGAAGTGACATCACGCTGACGTTGGCGTCAATGATCTTCCGAGCCCTGGGGTCCGCGGTTACAGTCCGGCCATGACGTCGGCCCGTTTGCTGTACTGGTTAGGAGCCATGGGCGCGGGTGCGTGCATCGCGCTCGGCGCCGGTCATGGTGTCGCTGCGGCCGACACCGACTCCTCCGAAAGCGCGGCGTCGACCAGTCGGTCCGCAGATGACGACTCGTCCCGCACCCCTCGAGAAGCCTCGACACGGGCCGCCGGTCCGGACGAGAGAGCAGACACCTCGACGGATCCGGCGACCGTTCCGTCATCCACCGAGGACTCGGACGCGGAAACGCCAGACGCTGCCGAATCCGAGCCTCGGACCTCGCGCGCCGGGCCCAGCAGGGTGACCACAGCGGAACGCGAAGCCACCGCAGACGACAGTGCGGCGGTCGACCCGTCCACCGACGAGACAACCGATGAGGCGCCGGAAGGTTCTGACCCCTCCACCGACGAACCGCTCGGCTCGGCGACCACAGCGGTCGACTCGACGGTCCCCACCGAGTCGACCACCTCACCGGCGCCGGAGACCGAGACGACCTCGGCCCGAGCCGTGTCGAGCGCGGCCGGCGCCGCCACGGTGACCGGCGTCAAGACCGGCCACGCCCGCCTGACTATTCCGTTGGGTAGCAACGGTTTCACGACGCGCGCCGACTGGTACTCACCGACCCAGGCGGACGGTTCGGTGTCGGCCACCGGCGTCATCTGGCTGCAGCACGGCTTCCTCAACAGGAAGTCCTTCGTCTCCGCGCTGGCCACGAACCTGTCGCAGCAGACCAACAGCGTCGTCGTGGCACCCAACGTGCCGTCGTTTCCGTGGCGCTGTTCCGGCTGCTGGCTCAACGGCGTACCGATGCAACAGGCCGTCGCCACCATGTTCCTCGGGGACCGGGCGTCGCTGAACGCCAGCGCGAACGCGGCAGGCTATCTGGGGACGCTGCCGCAGGACTTCATCCTGTCCGGTCAATCGGCGGGTGGTGGCTTCGCCACGGCCGTCGGCGGCTACTACGCGGCCGACCCCGTCAACGTCGGCAGCCTGCGGGGGGTCGTCATGTTCGACGGGTTCTCGTTCAGCGGCGTCGTGCCGCAGGCCCTGCAGAGCCTGGACGACCCCTACATCCCGGTCTATCAAGTCGCGGCGCCGCCGCAGTTGTGGAACTTCTTCGGGGCGACCACCGACGAGTTGGTGACCGCCCGCCCTGGCGAGTTCGTCGGTGCGACCCTCGCCAACGGCTCGCATGCCGACTCACTGCTGGGCGGCAACCCCATCATCGACTTGTTCGCCCAGTTGGTGACAAAATTCTCCCCGCCCGGCAACACCGCGGCCGTCTACACGTTGGCCACCGGCTGGATCAACGACCTGTACCAGGGCCTGGGCCCGACCGACGGCAACGGCATCTACGGAGCCCCTGATCAGTACATCGTCATGGGCGACACCGCCGCGGTCGTGCTCGGTCCCCCGCCGGTCGTCGACCTCGACAGCTACCTGGGCACCTGGTACGAGGTGGGCAGCGTCAAGCAGTTCTTCTCGATCGGTCTGGTGAACACCACGGCGGTGTACAGCCTCAATCCCGATGGCTCGATCAAGGTGGAGAACTCGGGCAACTACTTCTTCGACAACGGCCCGGAGTCGAGCATCGTCGGCGCCGCGCTGCCCGTCGACTCCAAAAACAACAAGCTCAACGTCAGGTTCTTCGGCACGCCGTCGGCCAACCCTCCCGGCAACTACTGGATCGTCGACCTCGACCCCGACTATCAGTGGGCCGTCGTCAGCGACTCGACCGGCCTCAGCGGCTTCCTGCTCAGCCGGACCCGCACCGTCTCCGACGCTCTCTACCAGGAGTTGCTGGACCGCGCTTCGGTCAAGGGCGTCAAGGGACGGATCACCCCGACCCGCCAGCCGGCGGCGGCTCCGGCCACGGTCTCGGTGTAAGCGCGACCAGCAGCATTCCCCGGACATCCCTGCCGGTATTCGTCGCCGTTTGAGAAGTGGACGGACTGGACATGATGAGACGGTGAACCTGCTGCCGACACCCGACGTGTCGATCGCCGACACCGACGTCGAGACCACACTGCGCCGTGCCGTCGGGATCATCAACCCTCTTCTCGACGTGCTGTGGGGAACGAATCCTCTGGGTCTGAAGCAGCGGCGGGCCGACACCGACGACGGCCCGCTCGACAACGTCGCCGACTGGATCGCCCGGGTGCTCAACGCCGCCGACGTGCCGGGCACGACGGCGTGGGGCGAGATGAGCGTCGACGACCGGATCGACTGGTGGGTGTGGCGTGTCGGCGCGTTCAACACCGTGGCGGTGGCGTTCCCCGGCGTGCTCGGCGTCGTGGGCCGCCGGCTGCCGATCCAGGATCTCCTCGGGTTCGCCAGCCAGGCCATCGTGCTGTGCGCGGTGGCGCGCGAACTGGGGGTGTCCGACCATCGGCTGCAGGTCCGCATGCTGGCCGCAGTGCTCTGTCACCGGGACCTCACCGACGCCGGGGACGGAGTCGACGTCGATGCCGACCTGCCCACCGAACCGATCCCGCGCACCCCGAAGGGCGTCGCGAAGGCCCTGTGGCAGCTGATCGGACTGCTCGACGCGGTCGGCGACGAACTCGCCAAACGCCCGCATCCCCGCGCGCCCTTCAGGTACCTGAGCATGCTCCCGGCCGTCGGTGCGGTCGCGGCCTTCTTCGGCGAGTTCGGCGCGCTCGCCCGAGCCGCCAAGGCGGGCCGGAAGTGGGTCGCGCGCCACGCAGAAACAACGGCCGCGACCGCCCGCTGATCCCGCCAGCAAATTCGGCGTTCTCATCCAACCGCCCGACAGCGCGCGGCTCACCCTCTACCTTGGAGACATGGTCAAGCCCGTCAACGTCGCCGTGCTCATCGCCACCCCCGCGCTCCTCCTGGCCGCCTGCGGCTCCGAGGACTCCGCCGGCGAGGACACCACCTCGCCGACCACCAGCGAGCCGGGCGGTCCGCCGCCGGGCACCGAACGGCTGACCGCGCAACTGGCCACCGCCGACGGCACCCCGGTCGCCGACGCGACGTTCGATTTCGCCGACGGTTTCGCGACCGTGACGGTGGAAACCGTGGCCCCCGGCATCCTGTCTCCCGGATTCCACGGCATGCACATCCACTCGGTCGGCAAGTGTGAGCCCGACTCCGAGGCTCCGGGCGGCGGGGCGCGAGGCGATTTCAACTCCGCTGGCGGGCACTTCCAGGCCCCCGGACAGAGTGGCCATCCCGCCAGCGGTGACCTGACCTCGCTGGATGTGCGCTCCGACGGGTCCGCGAGGCTGGTGACCGTCACCGACAGGTTCACCGCGGACGACCTGCTGGCCGGTGAGAAGACGGCACTGATGATTCACGAGGGGCCGGACAACTTCGCGAACATCCCGCCGCGCTACACCCAGAACGGCGCACCAGGGCCCGATCAGGAAACGCTCGCCACCGGCGACTCGGGTGGCCGCGTGGCGTGCGGCGTCATCATCGACCCTGCGGCGGAGACCACGACCACCACCACGACGACGACGACAACCACCACGACGACGACGGCCACCACATCAGTGACCACCGAGACCGAGACGACCGTGGTGGTGCCGCCGCCGGCGCCCACCGACACCGAGACCGTCACCGTGACTCCCACCACGACGACCTCTCCGCCGCCGCAGGTTCCCAGCCCTCCGGCGATCCCGGAGATCCCCGACGTGCCGAACATCCCCAACGTGCCGGGGCCGGGCAACCCGTAGGTCAGGGTCGTCACCAGCGGTCGAGCAGCCGCCGGGCATCACCGCACATCTCGGCGATGACGTCGGCCGCAGAACGCACACTCCTCAGCCGGCCGACTCCCTGTCCCGCATTGACCGGCGCCAGTCGGTGGTCATCGGCGATGATCGCCGCGGCCAGTTCTGCACGGGCCTCGTCGGCGGCGGCCAGCGCCTCCTCTCGACCCGTCCACTGATCTCCGAACTCATTGCGCAGCACCCGTTCCGGAAGCTGCTCCGGCCACGCGTATCCCAGAGCGACGTCGAATGCCCGCGTGGTCACGGTGTCGGTGTCCCGGGCGCCGAGCAGCGCACGGCGCGACGGCTCGGATGCCGACCCTTCAGTGCATGCCATGAAGGCAGTGCCGATCCACGCACCCGATGCACCGGCCGCCAGGACCGCGGCCAGCGCGCGTCCCGACGAGATCCCCCCGGCGGCGAGCACGGGCACCGGCAGTTCGTCGAGGACCTCCGCGAGCAACGGCAAGGTGCTGACACGCGGCTCGCCGTGCCCGCCGCCCTCGGCTCCACGGGCGATCACCACATCGATCCCGGCCGCCACCGCCTGGTGCGCCGACCGAAGGTCCGCCACCTGGGCGGCCGCGAGAACCCCGCTGTCATGCGCTCGCCGAACCCAGGTCGAGTTGTCCCCGAAGCTGACGGCCAGCAGCGCCGGCCGGGCAGCCAGCGCCACATCGAGGAGCCGTGGCTTCTGCGACACCACCCAGTCCACCAGGCCGATGCCGAAGGGGCGGTCAAGCCCGGACAGGTGACGAAGCTCTGCCTCGAGTTGCTCCGGTGACCCGGCGCTGCCCATCCCCACCATGCCGAGGCCACCGGCACGGGACACCGCCGCCGCGAGCGCGCCCCCGGCCACGCCACCCATCGGCGCATTGACGATCGGCGCCTCCAGGCCCATCGAGCGGGACCATTCCGTGGACAATCCGGTCACCTACTCGTCCTACCCCAAGAACTCGTTCGCACCCCAAAAACGCAGGCCGGGGCTAGCGTGTGCGGCGTGAGCGAGAAGACCACCTGCGCCGTCGCCGGCGGCGGGCCGGCCGGGATGGTGCTCGGACTGCTGCTGGCCCGCGCCGGCGTCCACGTCACCGTCCTGGAGAAGCACGCCGATTTCCTGCGCGACTTCCGCGGCGACACCGTGCATCCCACCACGCTGCGGCTCATCGACGAGCTCGGGTTGTGGCCGAAGTTCGCCGCGGTACCCCACAGCAAGCTCAAGAAGGGCACCTTCGAGGTCCGGCCAGGGCACTCGGTGACGGTGGTCGACTTCGAGCGCCTCCGTATGCCTCATCCGTACATCGCGATGGTTCCGCAGTGGGATCTGCTCAATCTGCTGGCCGAGGCCGCCGAGGCCGAGCCCACTTTCACGCTGCGAACGAGCACGGAGGTCACCGGCCTGGTGCGGGAGGGAGGCCGGGTTTCCGGCGTCCGGTACCAGGACGCAGACGGCCCGGGCGAACTGCGCGCCGACCTGACCGTGGGGTGCGACGGGCGCTGGTCGGTGGTCCGTCGTGAGGCCGGGCTGCAGGTCCGCGAATGGCCGGTCAGCTTCGACGCGTGGTGGTTCCGGTTACCGCGGCGAGAAGGCGACCAGGACTACACCCTGTTCCCGCGGATCGCCCCGGGCAAGGCGATGATCGTCATCCCCCGCGAGGGTTATCTGCAGATCGCGCTGCTCATCCCGAAGGGAACGGATGCCCGACTGCGGGCGCGCGGCCTCGACGGATTCCACGCCGATGTCCTCGAACTGTTCCCCGAGGCCGGTGACACCGCCACCACGATCACCACCCTCGACGACGTCAAACACCTCGACGTGCACATGAATCGGTTGCGCCGCTGGCACAGCGACGGTGTGTTGTGCATCGGCGACGCCGCCCACGCCATGTCGCCCGCGGGCGGGGTCGGCATCAACGTGGCCGTCCAGGACGGCGTGGCGACCGCCCGACTGCTCGCCGAGCCCCTTCTCCGCGGCAGGGTGACCGACCGCGACCTGGCCGCGGTGCGGCGGCGCCGCATCGTGCCGACTGCGGTGACGCAGGCGCTCCAAAGGCTGATCGACAAGCGGCTGCTCCGGCCGATCCTGGCCGGCGGCGACGGGGCGGGCCCGCCGCCGGCCCTTATCCGGTTGGTCGAACGGGTGCCGTGGCTTGCGGTGATCCCCGGTTACCTGGTCGGTGTCGGGGTCCGCCCAGAACGCGCACCTGAGTTCGCGCGCAGGGCGCCGGCAGGCTGACGACACAGTTGGAGGTCAGGCCACGGCTTCGCGCTCACGCCGCAGCATCACCGCGGTCACGTCGTCGCGGTCGACGGAGGTGTCGGCGCCCGCACAGAGCGCGTCGATCAGCGCCTGCGGACAGTCGCGGTGTTCGCGTGCGCACCGGAAGACGGCGTCGCTGAGGCCCTCGACCGTGCCTCCCCAGAGATCCAGCAACCCGTCGCTGACCAGCAGCACGGCATCGCCGGGGTAGAGGGTGCCGCGCTTCTCATGCCAGCCCTCACCCAGGCCCACGGGCATGTCCTCGGAGCTGATGCGCTCCACGCCGACGGGACCGCCGCGCACGATGAAATGCAACCCGTGCCCGGCGTCGGCGACCCGGTACTTCCCCGAGACGAGGTCCACGTGGACGTACGCCACCGTGACGAAGGCGCAGGTTCGTTGCAGATCGCCGTCGAGGACATTCGCGGCGCGGGTCAACACGACTGACGGGCTCGTCGCGAGTTCGTTGGAACGCAACGCGATTCGGGTTGCCGCCGCGAGCATGCCTGCGGCCATCCCCTTGCCCATCACATCACCGAGGCTCAATACCGCGTCCGGCGCGCTGAAGCGGAGGTCGAAGAAGTCCCCACCTACCTGCTTGGCCGGCACGGACAGCGCCCCCGAGCTCCAACCCGGTGTCGCGGGAATTCGCCAGGGAAGCAGGGCGCGCTGAACCTGGGCCGCCCGTTCGAGTTCCTCTTCCTCGAGACGACGCGCATGCGTTGCTTCGGTGATGTCGTGAAACTGCAGTGCGAGGACATCGCCGTCCTCGGCGGACTTGATCGGGACCATGCTGACCTGGAGGATTCGTTCGGCGTCGGTGGTCACCGTCAACCACACGTGCTCATCGGCGAGGGTGTCCGCTTCGTCCGACACCGCCTTGCTGGCACTGTCGCCCAGCAGGGCGCTCAGCCGGGTGTCTCCGGCACCGAGACCCGGAAGCGTCGCGGCCGCAGATGCGTTGTTGCGCCTGACGTTCCACCCGTCGGCTTCCTGACCGACGATGAGATTTCCCGCGACGGAGGCGTCGAAGATCCTGCGGAACAACTCTTCGCTGTCGTGGAGGCGTTGGGCGGTGTCCCGCTCGCGGCCCACAGCCAGCGAGAGCGCGAGGAAGACGATCACCATCGAGAGTTCGAACGTCTGAAGGACGACGATGCCGGGCTCCAACGTCAGCCGGTCGAAGGAGAACGGCCCCCTGTCCTGTGTGCTCGCGACCGACGCCATCCCCGCGACGCCGAGAATCTCCAGAAGCATCAGCCTCGTGGACAGCCGCAACGCTGCCCAGACCAGCGGCACGAACGGCAGAAAGGACAGCGGCATCTGCTGGTTGACGCCGAACACGAGCCCCGCGACGGCGAAGGTCACGGCCGCCTGCACGAGCATTTCGAACGGCGCCGCCTGCCGGGCCCGCTTCGGCAGGTCCATGAACAACGGGGTCAGCAGCATCATGCCCGCGGCATGCTTCGGGGCATTGGTGATCAACCGGGTCCAGGCACCTGCGGTGTCTCCGAGAGCCCATGCGGCGCCGGCCGACAACAGGTCGAAGACCATCGCCGCCGTGATGACAGCCACCAGCAACCGCCCGAGGTCGCGCGGGCCCGTCAACGTCGGCAGCACGTCGTCGCGGCCCCGCAGAATCAGGGACCCGGCCATCATCTCGATCCCGGTGGCGACGGCCAGGGCCACCGCCAGTGGAACGGTACGTCCCGCCCACAACAGCAGTGGCAGCGTGATGGCCACGACTGCCAGCGCGAGAAAGCCGATGTACCGCCGCGGGAACCGAATCCCCAAGCCGAGCGCGATCCCGGCCGCTGGCCACCACGCAGTGGTAGCCAGCGCTTCCGGCTGCGTCACGAGGGAGAGCCAGGCGATGACCAGGATTGCCAGCAGCGAACCGACGATCAGCGCTGCACTTCGGATCCCCGGCGGAACCCGCAGCGCCAGCACGCCCGAGCCGGCTCTCACCGACCCACTATCGCATTGGCCCCACCCTCGAGGACGGGGATAACGGATTAAAAGGGGTTCTCGCCAGCCTGGTCGCTACAGACCGAGCGAGTCCTGGACGGCGCGCAGCGTCGACGCCGACGACTGCAGACCGAGCAACTCGGGCACCGCCAGCGGCACTTCCAGGACCTTGCCCGCTCCTGCCGCGGTGATGACGGTGGGCAGTGACAGCGCGACGCCGGCGAGGTCGTAGGCACCGCTCTGCACCGTCGACACCGGCATCACCCGGTGCTGGTCGCCGACGATCGCCTCGATGATGCGCGCCGTGGACAGCCCGATCGCCAAGTTCGTGGCCCCCTTGCCCGCGATGATCTCGTAGGCGGAGTTGACCACCTCGGCGGAGATGCGGTGGCGGGTGTCCTCGTCGAACACCAGCGCGCCGTCGCGCCGGAACTGATCTGCGGGCACTCCCCCGATCGACACGCTCGACCACAGCGAGATCTCCGAATCGCCGTGCTCGCCGACGATGAACCCGTGCACGTTGCCGACGGCGATGTCCGCCTCCTCGGCGATCAGATAGCGGAACCGACTGGAGTCCAACACTGTTCCGGATCCGAAGATGTGACCCGGTGCCGCGTCGACCGCCTGGGTCGCGGCCAGCGTCACGACGTCGACCGGGTTGGTGACGAACACGATGACGGCGTCGGGCGAATGTTCGACCAGTTGCGGTGTCAGCGTCCTCGCCATCGCGACGTTGGCGGCGGCGAGGTCGAGGCGGTTCTGTCCCGGTTTCTGTTTGGCACCCGCGGTGACGATGATGACGGCCGAGCGGTCGGTCACCGCGATGTCGTCGGATCCCGAGATCCGGCAGTGCGGCACGAACTGGCTGCCGTGGTTGAGATCGAGGACTTCGGCGCGCACCTTGCCTGCGTTGACGTCGTAGAGAGCGAGCGAGCCCGCCGTTCCGCGGATCAGGCAGGCATACGCGATGGCGGTGCCGACGCTTCCCATGCCGACGACGGCGACCTTGGTGTTCTGTTCGACAGGCACTCCGACATTGTCGCCCATTGCGTCGACGTCGGCGAAAATGCCAGGGTCATCGAGGTTTTGAACGAGCCTCGGGCCTCGCACCGGCCATATGACGAAAGCCGGCCCGATCGGCTGTCCCCTCCGCAGCCGATCGAACCGACGCAGCCAAATCTAGCGCGAGAGTACCCCCGGGGGAATCGGGGAAATCCCTATACCTCATTGGAGTTGTGACGCAGCCGTCAGTTTCTGCGGTGTTACGGGCCCTGCGGAACCTGGATCGGAATGGGCACCGGAACGAACGGGATGTCGAGATACGTCGTCGTCACCGCCGCCGGCGGCGGCGGGTTCGTCGTCGGGGGGTTCGTCGTCGGCGGGTTCGTTGTCGGTGGGTTCGTTGTCGTGGGGGCGACCGTCGTCGTCGGGACCGTCGTCGTGGTGGTCGGGATCGTCGTCGTCGTCGTGGTGGTCGTCGTGGGGGTCGTCGTCGTTGTCGTTGTTGTTGTCGTGGTGGTGGTGGTGGTCGTCGTGGTCGTGGGCGATGTCGTGGTGGTGGTCGTCGGTGCCGTCGTGGCGGGCTGGGTTGTGGTAGGGACGACGCTCGGCGGCGCGACAGCGGTGGTCGGCGCCGGAGCGGGTGGCTGCGCTGGCTGGTTGGTGACCGTGTCGGCGTCGGGAGACGGAATGAACGCGCTGCTCAACGGGATGTTGCCCGGGGTCGGCGTGGTCGGCTCGTCACTGTCGAGGCTGGTCAGCGCGATCGCGACGCCGCCCACCGCGACCAGGGCGATGGCCGCGGCGATCCCGAACACCGACATCGGCAACCGCTGCCAGGCCTTGGCGTCGTCCTCCCGCGGCGCGGCGTCGGGTGCCAGGATCTCAGTGGACTCGTACGCGCCCGTCGGCAGGTAGGGGTCGTAATCGCCTCCGGCGTACGGGACGACGTCGTCGCTGGTGTCATCGTCCTGGGACCAGGCAAGCGCACGGAAGGTCGCCGAGCCGGCTTCCTCGGGACGCGGACCGGGAACGGGGGCCACCGGTGCCACCCAGGTCGCCGTGTCGGCGCCACGCCCGTACGCGGCGAACAGCGCCGCGCCCACACCTGCGTCGAGGGCGGGCTGCGGCGTCGTCACCACCCGGACCCCGGACCTCTCCGAAAGGCGTTGCACGATAAGCGGGATGCTGGCCCCGCCGCCGACCAGCGCGACCGCGGAGACGCCACTCCAGCCGATGTTGTTGCGCGCCAACATGTCCTCGAACGCCCCGACGACATCGTCGAACGGCCGCGCGATCAACTCCTCCAGCTCGGATCGGGTGACGCGGATGTCGGTGCGTTGGTCGGGCAGTTCGACGGTCAGGCCGGTGACGGTTTCGCGAGACAGCCGCTCCTTGGCCGAGCGGCACTGTTCCCGCAGCCTGGCCAGTGAGCCCACCGCGGCGGTCTGCCCGGGGTCGACGTCGCCGCCACCGGCGATGCCGTCGAGCACGTGGCTCAACAACGCCTGGTCGATCTGGTCCCCCGCGAACTCGGGGATCCTGGCGGTGCCGCCGATCACGTCGAATGCCGACGCCGCGTCGGCGAGGGTGATGCTGGTGCCGCCGCCCCCGAAGTCCAGCAGGGCCACCACACCTCGCCGATCGATGCCCGGGTTGGCGTTCAGCGCGGTCAGGGCGGCAACGGAGTCCGGGATCAACCGTGGCCGGACACCGCCCGGAGACAGGATCTCGCTGGCTCCCAACGTGGTCTGCAGCGCGTCGGACATGGCCGGGCTCCAGTAGGAGGGCACGGCGATGGCGATGCCGGCCGGGGTAGTGCGGATCACCAGCCCGGCCATCGACTCCAGGGCTTCGACCAGAAGTTGTTCGGCCGGGTAGCTCGCCCCGTCGGCGGCCACCAGCGGCACCGGATCACCGACCCGATCGACGAACCCGGACAGCACCACCCCGGCATCGCTCGCGGTGCCCGGTCGGGGCGTGCCAACCTCGGGCGCGGCGTGGCCGAACAGCGTCAGCACCGAACGCCGAATCACCGGCGGGTGTCCGACGCCGGCCGCGACGAGGTTGGTCGTCCCGATGGACAACCCCAACGGGCTGGAGTCCTCGAACGTGTCCAAGAGAGATCCCTTACCGGATGCCGCGTGCGGGGAGTGCGGCTGTCCAAGCTGACACCCTAGTGGCGTGGAAGCACGATCGTATCTGGCGGTCATCGATGGACACCGAAACACTGCTCGGGTTCGCCTACGACGCGGTCCAGGTCCGCGTCGACCACTCGCGCCTCGTCGCGTTCGCCGGCCCAAGGCGTGATACCAACTGCCACAACTCAATTGACGGTACCGAAAGGTCGCCCTACGTGGTGCGCTTCGGGCGTTCTCTGCCCTACATACAACGAGGTGGAAGCCAGCGATGCCGACTATCCGGCTTGACTGGTTGGTGGTCGCTGGTGATACGGGCAGAGCAGCACCGGGTTGTCCAGCTCGGTGGGCCCGCCGTCTTCCCAGTGCCGCAGGTGGTGGGCGTGCAGACCGCGGGTCGCCCCACGTCACATATGTGGCCCTATGCTGCGGTGCCGTGGTGTGCTGCAATGTCGGCCATGGGTGACATCGACGACATCAAGCAGGTCAAGTACCGGTACCTCCGCGCGCTCGACACCAAACACTGGGACGAGTTCGCCGACACCCTCACCGAGGATGTCGTCGGCCGGTACGGCGAGTCGATCGGTGAGGAGCACCATTTCACGAGCAGGGACGAACTCGTCGGCTTCATGCGCAACTCGCTGGGGCCCGAGATCCTGACCGAACACCGCGTCAACCACCCCGAGATCACCGTCGACGGCGACGAGGCCACCGCGACGTGGTATCTCCAGGACCGGGTGATCGCGCCGGACTTCAACTTCATGCTGATCGGCGCGGGCTTCTACCACGACAGGTACCGCAGAACCGACGACGGCTGGAAGATCTGCGAGACCGGCTACGACCGCACCTACGACGCGTCGATGTCGCTGGAGGCGTTGAACTTCAAGGTCAAGGCGGGCCGGGCCCTCAACATCTGAGGGCTATTCGGTGATCGCGATCATCGCGCCGGGCCGCAGCCAGCGCATGATCGTCACCAGCGTGGCGTCGTCGATCGCCACGCAGCCCGCGGTGGGCCCGCCGTCGGTGCTGTGCACGAAGAAGGCCCCGCCCTTGCCCGGGATTCGCGCCTTGTTGACGCCCATCACCACCGCGTGCGCGTACTGCGGGATCTGCAGGTTCTCGGTTCCCGCGCTCAGCGAGGTGTTGAACGGGCACTCGTCCTTCTTGCACACCTGCATGGTGTTGTAGGTCGGGCTCTTCATATCGCCGTCCCACCAGTGGTCGGGGCCGACCTGGACGTACTGCAGGCCGCCGCCGGGGTTGGGTTCGGTGCCGAAGGCGAAGTCCAGCGTGTAGATACCCTTCGGCGTCATCAACGATCCGTCGAAGTGGTTGGGCGACATGCCTTTCGAACCGATTTTCGCCGGGATTCCCACGCCCCCGGCCACCGGCTGCCACCCGGCGGCGGTGCGCTCCCAGACGTCCATCTTGGCGTCCGAGCCGCCCGATCCGGTGACCGACAGGACCTGGGTGGCCCCCCCGACGGACTGCGCGAACCACGGCGTGAACTCCGCCGACGAGGGAGGCGCCGTCAGCAGACCGGCGGTCGCGGCGAGCACCGTCGCGCACCAGACGATCAGCAACCGGCGCACGGAGGTTCGGGCTCGATCAGGTCGCTGCGCTGTGGGCATGCATCAACTGTGCCATCCAGGCCTGCCATTTCGGTTGTTCGGTCGCGGCGGTGTCGCGCGCCGCCGCACCGTAGAAGTAGATGCTCACCATCACCCTGCTCTGATCGCCGAAGCCGAAGCCGAAGCCGCCGATCACCGCGATGCCCGGCGCGGGTGCGGCCAGCCGCAGCATCACCTCGCGACTGTGCGCGTCCTGGTGGATGCGCTCCACGACGCCGTCCAGTCGCGGTGCACCGGCCGGGGTCTCGCACCGGTCGCCGACGTTCACGCCGCCGAGGCCGAGAGCCGCCGCCAGCGTCGCCCACGCCTGGTTCAGGTCGCCGGGATGCGCCGTCATCACCCGGACGTTGGCCGCGGGCTGTCCCGGGAAGTGCATGAGGTAGATCCGCAGCACCGCGAAGAAGCCGGGCCATCCCGTCTCGAAGCTCTCCAGCTCGTCATCCCAGTCGTCGCGATCGGTGAACAGACTGTGCACCATCCGGACCACACACTGATCCCCCGAGCGGCTCGTCACCACCACCTCGGTCGCCACCGGCGGCGCGTCACCGCTCCACCCGTGCTCCTCGTAGCCGAGGCGCGCAGGGGGCTCCCAGGTGGTGATGACGCCCGAGCTGCCCGCGTCCTCGCCCGAGCAGTCCTGGTCGCCGAAATCGAATTCGATGGTGCCGCCGACACGTTCGTCTACCGAGGTCGGGGTGAACCAGGCGGTCATCCCGGGCCCGGTGGCGATCGCCTGCCAGACCTGCTCCGGTGTGCCGGGCACCAGGAACTCCATCTCGACCCAGCGGCGTCCGCCGTCGTCCTTCTTCAGCGTCATGTCTACTGATCTCCTTTCGCTTTCGGCTTCGGGTACGCCGCCAGCACCACCCGGTGGGTGCGCCCGTGCGGATCGGATTCGTCGTGATAGCGCGCCACCAACTCGGTCACGGCGCGGGACAGGTCGTCGGTGAAGGCTGCGCGGTCGGCCGCCGAGCGAAAAGTGACGGCGGTGTCGATCGACAGCGTCGCCAACCGCTTGCGTTTGTCCCGTGCGGTGCGCCAGAGATCGCCGACCTCGCGGACCGTTCGCGCGGCGACGGCGATCAGGTAGCTCGCCGACAACCGGTCGACCGACCGGCCCGGGTCGGCCGCCACCGGCCCGAGCGCGCCGGGTGAGACGACGTACGACGACGCGGTGGCGACGAGCAGACGCTCGGTGAGCCCGCCCCAGCGTCGTTCCCCTGCCGCCTCGACGAGGTGGTGATCCTCCAGGGCGCGCAGGTGGTAGTTGACCTTCTGCCGGGGCAGGCCGACTCGCGACGCGAGGGCGGCGGCCGACGCGGGTTCGGTCAACTCGGCGAGCAGCCTGCCGCGGATCGGGTCGAGTGCGCTGACCGCCGCGGCCGGATCGGCGATGACCTCCACCTCCAGCATGCGCCCCATCCTGTCCCTTGACAAATTAAACTGTCAAGAGCGGATTGCCGCTAAGTTGGCGGAATGGACCTGCTGCCTGTGCCCCGACGACACCGCGGCATCCGCCAGATCGGCGAAGGCCTCGGAACGCTGGACCGCGAGGTGTTCGAAGCCATCGCCGAATCCCCCAGCCCGCTGATCGACACGGTCATGCCTCGCCTGACGAGGGCTGCCGACCACTCCAAGCTGTGGTTCGCCATCGCCGCGGCACTGATCGCTTTCGGCAACCCGTCGGTCAAGCGGGGGGCCTCCCGCGGCGTTCTGACCCTGGGGGTGACGAGCCTGGTCACCAATCAGGGGGCCAAGCGGATATGGCGGCGGGCACGCCCCAACGGCCTCCTCGTGCCCCTGGCGCGCCGGAGCCGCCGGCTCCCGACGTCGAACTCGCTGCCGTCGGGGCATTCGGCCAGTGCGGCCGCGTTCGCCGTCGGCGTCGGGTTGGAGAACCCGCCCGTCGGCTTGGGGCTGTCCCTGTTGGCCGGCCTGGTCGGCATGTCGCGGGTGGCGACGGGCGCGCACTATCCGGGCGACGTGCTCGCCGGCCTGGGCCTCGGCGCAGGAATCGCGGTGCTGGGCGCCCGCGTGGTGCCGCCGATCGCCGAGGCGAGGTTGCCTGCGACCGAGCCGCTGCGGGTGGACACCCCCGCCCGTCCCGACGGGGCAGGCGTCACGCTGGTCGTCAACCCCGCCTCCGGCGGCGGCACCGGCGCCCGGGTGCTCGACGAGGTCCGCGATGCCCTCCCGAAGGCCACGATCGTCGAACTCACCGAGGACGACGACCTCGAAGAGGTGCTGCGCTCGGCCGCCCGGGACGCCGAGGTGCTCGCCATCGGCGGCGGTGACGGCACTGTCGCCACGGCTGCGGCGGTGGCCATCGACGAGGGTCTTCCGCTCGCGGTCTTCCCCGCAGGCACCTTCAACCATTTCGCCAAGGACATCGGGTGCGACACCACGGCCAAGACCGTCGCCGCGATCCAGGACGGCGCCGTGTCCTGCGTCGACATGGTGTGCCTGAACGAACGCCAGATGGTGGTCAACACCGCCAGCATCGGCGCCTACCCGCGGTTCGTGCAGAAGCGCGAGAAACTCGAGCACAAGATCGGCAAACCGCTGGCAGGCGTCTACGCGATGTTCAGCACGCTGCGCCGCGGCGAGCCGGTCCGCATCTCCTACGACAACAAGACGTTGCAGACGTCGATGTTCTTCCTGGGCAACTCGGTCTACCTGCCGTCGGGTTTCGCCCCGTCGAGGCGCACACGAATGGACGACGGGCTCATCGACATCCGGATCCTGGAGACCGGCCGGAGGCTGAGCCGACTGCGCATCCTGACCTCTCTCGCGCTGGGCAGGCTCGAACGCAGCCCGCTCTATCACGAGCTGCGGGTGCCGCAGTTCGCATTCGAGTCGGTGGACGGGCCGACGGTGCTGGCGCTCGACGGCGAGGTCGGCACCGAGGTGTCCAAGGCGACCTTCAGCGTGCTGTACCGGGCGCTGCCGGTATTTCGTCCCGCGGTGTGACCGCGTCCTGCGTGCGATGCCGCGGCGGCACCAGCAGCAGACAGGCCACGAGGTAGGCGTAGCCGAGGGCCCACCCGGCGATCACGTCCGACGGATGGTGCACGTTGAGCACCACGCGCCCCGCGCCGATCGCCACCACGACCACGGCGCCGAGCGCAGCGAGCCACATGCGCCATGTGCCGCGGACCCACGGGAGGGCGACGATCACCAGGGCGGGCACACAGACCATCAGGCCGAGCGCGTGTCCCGACGGAAACGATTCGCCCGCGGCCGACACCATCGCGGTGGCCGGCCGTGGCCGGTTCACCAGCGTCTTGGCGATCTCGGTGACCAGGCCGCTGAGTTCGACGCTGATCACCAGGAACACCGCGAGGCGGACGTTGCGCCGGACCAACGCCACGACGATCACCACCAGCGTCACCACCCGGAGGACGGCCGGGCCGAGGACAGCGCAGAACACGGTCCACGCGGTCACCCAGCCGGGGTGCGCCTCGCCGATTCGGTACATCGGTTCCAGCGCCCACGCGTCCAGGCGCGCCAGCCAGGCCCACTGCCGGGTGTAGCCCAGCCACATCAGCATGTACACGCCGACGGCGGCCAGGGCCGTACCGACCAGCCACCCTCTGCGCGTCTTCACCCGACCAGCTGTACCACCCGATTCACCGGGCAAACCCGCTCGGGGTACCGGCCCGCGCGATCGGGTTGAGGGTTCCTCCGGAGTTCGTCTACAGCGTCGCCGCGGCGCCGCGCGGCTGAGCTACCGTGCCTGCATGGCCGTATTTCTCCGGAAGCTCTTCCGAATCGGAAAGCTCCCCAGCGAGCTGCGTGCTGAGGTCGAGGCCGAGGGACTGCTGTTCATGGCCGAGTACGTGGCCGTCACCCGCCGGTTCCGCGGGGCCGTGCCCGGCCTGCGCTCCTCGGGCAGCATCGCCAGCTACGTCGGTTCGCTCGTGCTGACCGACCAACGGGTTCTGGGCACCCTGTCGTCGGTGCCCAAACTGGCCGGCCGCACCATCGACGTCCGCTGGGACGCCGCGCAGGCGGGTCCGGTCAAAGCCGAGATCTCGGCGACCGGCCTGACGCTCGACGTCGACCTGGCCGCGGTCGACCCGCGGTGTTCGGGCGAGTTGTCCCTGCATTACAAGGAGGACATTCCTGAGGACGTGTTGGCCCGCCTGCCGCGCACGTCCCTGGCGTACGACATGCCACCGGAATTCATCTTCCGGGCGGTCGGCGTGCCGTACCACCCCTAACCGGCGGCGGACATCGCCCGGTCGTACCAGTGAATCTGCTCGGCTTCCAGCGGTGCCGAAGCGTCCGGGTGATAAGGGACCACGCGAGGGGTGTATGCCTCTGGCGGCCGCGGTCCGTCGACGTGGACGTGGTAGCTGTACGTCCCGCGAATGACTTCGTCGCCGCGTTGCATCGGTATCCGTTCGGCCGCACCGCCCACCCAGGCCGTCGCATACAGCTGCACCTGCACCGCCTTCGGCCCGATCGCGCCCAGGGAGACCAGGACTCGGAACTCGTGCCCGTCTCCTGCCGGCTCGACGTGCAGTGCGCCGAAAGACACGTCGCCCCAATAGTTTGCGACCATCTCGCGCCAGCGCTGCACGTCCGCGGCCACCCGGCACCTGTCGAGGATGCGGGTGCGGTAGGCGGCAGCAGCGGGGGCGTACAACTCCTCGACGTACTGGCGGACCATGCGTTCCGACGAGAACTCGGGCGTCAGCGTCGCCATGCTCGCGCGCACCCGCCCCAACCAGTCCTGCGGGATCCCGCTCTCGTCGCGCGCGTAGAACATCGGGACGATCTCCTCGTCCAGCAGCGCGTATAGCCCGTCGGCCTCCTCGGCATCCCACTGCGGGTCGTGATCGTGTTCCCGGCCGTCGCCGATCGCCCACCCCACCTGCGGGGTGTAGGCCTCGGCCCACCAGCCGTCGAGTTCCGACAGGTTGAGGCCGCCGTTGACGAGCACCTTCATCCCGCTCGTCCCGCTGGCCTCCCACGGCCGTCGCGGTGTGTTGATCCAGACGTCGACGCCGCCGACGAGTTGCTCGGCGAGGAGCAGGTCGTAGTCGGTGATCAACGCGACGCGGGAACGAACGTCCGGACGTTGCGAGAACTCGAACCAGCGCTGGATCATCGCCTTGCCGAAAGTATCTGCGGGGTGCGCCTTTCCGGCGACGGCGATCTGCACGGGCCGTTCGGGATCGGTGAGTATGCGCGCGAGGCGGTCGGGATCGTGCAGCAGCAGCGCGGTGCGCTTGTACTCGGTGAAGCGCCGGGCGAAACCGAGCGTCAACGCGTTCGGATCGAAGATCCGCTGCGCCTCGTCGATACGGTCGGCGCCCGCGCCGGCCATCGTGAGTTGGCGCGCCAGCCGCTGGCGCGCCCAAGACACGAATCCCTCACGGTTGCGATTGCGCAGACTCCACAGCTCGGCCGTCGGAACCGTGTCCATGCGCTCGGCGATCGGCGTCGGCACGCCCATCCACTGGGAACGCAAGTCGGCGTCCGTCCACAGCTCGTCGGCGGCCTGCGAGTCCCACGACGGAACGTGGACGCCATTGGTGACGTGCCCGACCGGGACCTCCTCGAGTGGGCAGCGCGGAAACAGATCGGCGAAGAGCTCACGGCTCACCTCGCCGTGCAGCCGGCTCACGCCGTTGATCCGCGACGAACCGCGAATCGCGAGATACGCCATGTTGAACGGCTCGGTCTGGTCGTCCGGCCGGATGCGGCCCAGGCCCAGTATCTTGCCGATACCGACCCGCATCTCGGCTGCGAACGGCGCGAGGTACGCGTCGACGTAGCCGGGATCGAACCGGTCGAAGGCGGCCGCGATCGGGGTGTGGGTGGTGAACACGGTGCCCGCCCTGGCCACGGTGAGCGCGACGTCGAACGGCACTTCCTGTTCCCGCGCGATCCAACGGGCCCGTTCCAGCACGGCGAACGCCGCATGCCCCTCGTTGAGGTGGCAGACGTGCGGATCGAGCCCCAGCTCGCGCAGAAGCCGCCAGCCGCCGAAGCCGAGCGCCATCTCCTGCTGCCAGCGCACTTCGGGATCGGCATCGTAGAGTTGCGCCGTGATACCGCGGTCCGACGGATCGTTGGCCGGATCGTTGCTGTCGAGCAGATACAGCCACAGCCGGCCGATGTTTACCGCCCAGGCGCGCAAGTACACGGTGCGGCCCGGGAATTCGAGTGGGATGCGTATCCAGGCGCCGTCACCGCCGCGCAACCGCCGCACCGGTATCTCGCTGGGATCGCTGAACGGGTAGAGCTCACGCTGATTGCCCTGAGAATCCAGGGCTTGACGGAAGTACCCCTGCTGATAGAGCAGGCCGACACCGACCACCGGAGCGCCGAGGTCTGTCGCGGCCTTCATGTGATCGCCCGCAAGGACGCCGAGCCCGCCCGCGTAGATCGGCAACGCCTCGGCGAGGCCGAACTCCATGCTGAAATACGCGGTCAGGTCCAGGATCCTGGACGCCTGGGACTGCGGGAACCAGAACGGTTCACCGTTGCGCCGTTGGCGGTCTTCGATGAGCACGCGCACCTCGGCGCTGAACGCGTTGTCCTTGCCGAGGTCTTCGAGTTCGTCCTGGCCGATCGACTTGAGCACAGCCCAGGCATTGCGCGACGCGCTCCACAGCTCCGGATTGACGCGATGCCAGATCCGATCGGCGCGGTGCGAGGAGATGAGCCGCATGTCGAGGGCGAGTTCCTCCAGACCACGCAGTGAATCCGGGAGGTCGATCTCGTTGCGATGCTCGGCCATGAAGTCGCCTTCGGTCGGGAAAGTGTCAACCTACCGCCGACGTGTTAACCGCAGGCGAAGTCACCTCCTACCGTGACCTACGCGGTGACGACGGCATGGGGCCGCCGGGACCGATGGCTCACTTCACCTGCGCCACCACGAACACCCGCCGGAACGGAAAGAACGTCGTTCCGTCCGGCCGCCGGGGATAGGACGCGTCCAGCATCGGGATCAGCTCATCGCGGAACCGCTGCCACTGCGCGTCGTCGAGGGCGCTGCGCACCGGCCGCAACGCCGTCCCGGTGATCCACTCCAGCACCGGGTTCTCACCGGTCAGCTCATGGACATACGTGGTCTCCCACGCGTCGACCGAACATCCGGCATCGGTCAGCAGCCCGGCGTAGTCGGCCGCCGACCCCACCACATCGGAGCCACGGAAGGGGAAGTCCCGCAAAGCTTCCGACCACCGCGGTGCGCGTGCGAGGTCGCGGACCGCTTGATGCGACGGTGCATCGAAGTTACCCGGCACCTGAAACGCGATCCAGGAGCCGGCGCCCATCTGGCGGGCCCACCGCGTCACCAGTTGCGGGTGCTCGGGTATCCACTGCAACGTCGCGTTGCTCACCATCACGTCGACGTCGGGTTGCGGCGCCCAGTCCCGCACATCGCCCACCTGCGCGGCCACCCCGCGTTGCCGCGCCGCATCGACCATCTCCGGTGAGGAGTCCCACGCCTCGATCACCGCGCCGGGCCACCGACCGGTCAGCGTCTCGGTGAGATTGCCGGGGCCGCATCCGAGATCGACGACCCGCCGGGGGCTGTCGGCGCCGACCCGCGACAGCAGATCGAAGAACGGCCTGCCCCGGTGGTCGGCGAAGGCGAGGTAGACATCCGCGTTCCACATGCGGCCAGTGTGGCACTGCGTACCACCGGCGGCATTAGCATGCGAGATGTGGAGTCCGACGGCGCGCCCCTGCTCATTCCCGACGAAGAAGCACCGCCCATCCCCGTCCCCGACGTCCCTGGCGCCGACGCGACCGCGCGCGGACTGCCGCGCCGAGCCGATCTCACCTGGCAGCAGCGCCTGATCGTGGACTCGTCGGCCGTTGCCGACCTGGCGCTGCGAACGTCGATCGCCTCGCTGATCAGCGCCACGATGCTGCCGACGGTGGTCGGTGCGTTACGGCGGTCTCGGTCACGGACCGAGGAGGAGCATCTGCGGTTCTACGCGGACCTGGCGTCGGCCAAGGACCCGCAGCTGTCCTTTCCCGCGCCCGCTGCGCCGCCGCGGGTGTCGTCGCGCCCGGCCAACCCAGTGGCCGAATGGATCGCCCACGGCAACGTGCGCAGCATCCGGTTCGACTCCAGCTTCCAGGCCGTCAACCCCGCTCTCCGCGAGCAGTGCGGCAGCTACCAGCGCAACAACGTCGTCCACGCTCAGCACTGGCGTCACGATGACGGGCCGCGGCCCACGTTGTGCGTCATCCACGGCTTCATGGGGTCGGCCTATCTGTTCAACGGGCTCTTCTTCTCGCTGCCCTGGTTCTACCGCTCCGGCTACGACGTCATGCTCTACACGTCGCCGTTCCACGGACGTCGCGCCGAGAAGTACTCTCCCTACAGCGGATACGGCTACTTCGCCAACGGCTTCGCGGGTTTCGCCGAGGCGATGGCGCAGGCCGTGCACGACTTCCGATCGCTGATCGACTACCTCGAGCACACCGGTGTCGATCGCATCGCGCTGACCGGAATGTCGCTGGGCGGCTACACATCCGCGCTGATCGCCAGCGTGGACGACAGGATCCAGGCGGTCATCCCCAACGTTCCCGTCGTGACCCCCGACAGAACGGTCGACGAGTGGTTCCCCGCCAACAAGGTGGTGGCACTGCGGGACATGATCGTCGGAACCGACAGAGACCTGTCCGACGCCGCGACGATGTACTCGTCGCCGCTGAACTACCGCCCGCTACCCGCCAAGGACAGGCGGCTGATCATCGCCGGCCTCGGCGACCGGCTGGCACCCCCGGAGCAGGCCGAGATCCTCTGGAGGCATTGGGACCACTGCGCATTCCACTGGTTCCCCGGCAACCACGTGCTGCATGTCAGCCAGCCCGACTACCTGCGCCGGATGACCCGCTTCATGGGCGAGTTCATGTTCGACTGAGCGCTGCGCCCGTCGGCCACCGCAGCTGTGACGACAGGCCGGCGGTGACGCGGACGGGTGCGGCGGCCAGGCGCGTGTCGGACGCCGGAGCGAGGGCGGCGAGCGCGGGGCGGTGCACGCCGCGCTCGGGCAC
>NZ_JACKSH010000205.1 GCF_025821625.1 Mycolicibacterium pyrenivorans | reverse complement strand
GAGACGCCCTTGCCAGGTTTTCGACAGTGCCACAGTGGTCTCTTTTCTTAGGGCTGGTAACCGAGAAACTTCAATGCGCTCATCGCGAACGTGTTGTCCACGGGGTCGCTGCCGTTGTCGGGCACGGTCAGATCCGGATACAGCTCAGGGTTCTGCGGTGTTTCCGACAGCGGCCCGCCGCCCTCACCGAGCAGCGATTCCACCAGCCCCGGCTGCGCCTCAGGCAGGGCAGCCGGATCGGTGGCCGGCAGTGGCGAGGCGGGCGGGCGGGAGGTCTGCAAGACCACCACGCTGACACGGGAGGCCAAGACCCGTCGCGGCAGCGCGGCGGTCACCGGGCCGTGGGCGTTCCCGGTGTCCTGAGTGAAGATGTCAGAGACCACGTTGCCGTTGAGGAAGATGTATTGCAGCCGCGTCACCACCCGATGCTG
>NZ_JACKSH010000204.1 GCF_025821625.1 Mycolicibacterium pyrenivorans | reverse complement strand
CTGCATCACTACAATCATCACCGACCCCACACCGGCATCGGCGGAAAAACACCCATCGAACGCCTACGTGTTCACAACCTGCCCGTGAAGAACACCTAGTGCGCCGGCGCCTCGGGGCCGCAGCGCCGAGGCTCGACGATGAACGAGGGGCACCACGCCAGNGNCGCTCGCTGGCGGGTGCCCTCGGGTGCGACTGNTTACTGTTCCGGTGGCGCTGCGTCGGCCAGGGTGGCGAGGTCGAATTCCAGGTCGCGGTCTCCGACGGTGACGACGATGCGCGCGTTGGCGCCGGCGGCGGCGACGTAGCTGGACAGGGTGGACAGCAGCAGGTCGTGTTGGCGTTCGACTTTGGACACCGCGGCTTGTCCTACTCCCAGGCGTCGAGCGAGTTCGACTTGGGTGAGGTCGGCGGCGCGGCGGATCAGCGCCAGGTTCATGGCGTAGGCGCGGTCGTCCTCGCGCATCTGCTGGCGGATGTGGTCGACGCGCTCGGCGCGGTCGGGGTCGGCGAGCAGCTTCTTGAGGCGGGCCCCGCCGCGATCTTCAACAGTCATGATTGGGTGTCCTTTCTGCGTTTCCAGGTCTCGATTGCGGCGTCGGCTCGGGTTCCGACGCTGTTGTAGAAGGCGTTTCCGATGCGGGCTTTGTCGCCGGCGAAGAGGGCGATGACGGCGTGTTCGTCGTCGGGGAACCACACGATGAGCCGCACGGCGATGTCGGGGTCGTAGGGGTGGGCCAGTCNCCAGACGGGATAGGTCTTGGATTGNCGAACGCGGCGCAGGTGGGCGGTGTCTTCTTCGGGTGCGTCGGTGAGTTCTTGGAGGTGCTGCAGTTGTGCGGTGATGTAGTCGAGTCGGCGGGCGCTGATCGGGTCGTTGTGGGCGTGATCTTCAAGCCGATCGAGCCAGGTGT
>NZ_JACKSH010000203.1 GCF_025821625.1 Mycolicibacterium pyrenivorans | reverse complement strand
TGGGCAAGCAAAACCTCCACGTCGAGCGCGCGGAACGGTTCTAATGGTGACGTCGGATATCAGAACTGTCCGAATGCCCGTGGCATTGATCGCGAATTCTGACGCTAGTTGATCGCGAATTCTGGCGGTGTTGGTGGAGTTTCAAGATCGCTTATCGCCATATTGACGTCATCTTGATTGCCGCAGTGTCGGCTGGATGGGAACCGCCCCACGGTCAGTGGGATCGGTCGGGGAACCTGTGGTCAGCTTTCGGTGGTGTGCTCGACGATGGGGCATATTGTGGCCGGCACGGTCGCGGTGGCACCGTCGACTGGATGGGCATTTCGAGTGTTGACGAGACTGCGGCGTAGGGCGCGCAGGTCGGCGATCGCGGCATCGATCTCGTCAACGCGCGTGTCGATGAACGCGCGAACCGCGGTGCATGGCGCCGAGCCGTGACGGCGGATGTCCAGGATGGCGGCGATGTCATCCAGGCGTAGGCCCAGTGTGCGGGCCTGACGGATGAAGGTGAGCACGGCGACGTCGTCGGCGCCGTAGAGGCGGTAGCCGGCCGGGGTGCGCGGGGGTTCGTCCACGAGGCCTTTCGCCACGTATAAGCGCAGCGCCTTGC
>NZ_JACKSH010000202.1 GCF_025821625.1 Mycolicibacterium pyrenivorans | reverse complement strand
GCGGCCGCGCTGCCGGGTTGCCGGCGCGGCCGCGGTGTCGTCGACGTCCGCGCGTTCGGCGCCAGAGGCGACGGTGTCACCGACGATTCCCGCGCGATCCAGGCGGCGGCGGCCGCGCTGCGCCCGCACCACACGCTGTACTTCCCCAGGGGCACATACCGGTTCGCGCAGCGCCGGCCGTCAGGGGACGCGGCGATCGTCGTCACCGGTGTCTCCGATGTCGCTGTCGAGTTCGATCCCGGTGCCGAACTCCTGATGGACAACCTCGACCCCGCGACGCATACCGGGACCAGCCACGGCGTGCTGGTGCAGGGCCCCGTTTCGCGAATCGCGTTGCGCCGGGTGAACGTTCGCTGGGCCGCCGACGCGCAGCGCTCCCTCGGCGACGGGATCAGGGTCCTCGGCCGCCCCGACGGCGGTGCACCCGTCGCCGGGATCAGCCTCACCGACTGCGTCGTTCGAGCCAGCCCGCAGGCGGGGGTCATCTTGATGGGGGCGTCCGATATCGCCGTCACCGGACTCCAGGTTGCGGGCACCAAGGCGGACGGCCTGCACTTCAACGGATGCCGACGAGCCACAGTCGACGACTACCGCGCGGTGAACACCGGCGACGACGGACTGGCGCTCGTCACGTACTTCTCCCGCGAACCCGCCTTCGACACGGACTCGGCCACGTTCTCGTTCCCGTCGCTCACCGACTGGTCCAACGCGGACTTCACCGTCACCAACGTCCACGTCACCGGCGGGAAGGCCAACGGCGTCCGGATCGCCGGCGCGAAGCGGGTGGCGGTCAACCAACTGAACGTCACCGGCGTGCACTCCGGTGCGGCGGTGATGGTCGACTCCGCCGAACCCGGCGCCGACGTCGGCTGGAACTACGTCGCGAGCCGCGGCGTGAGCCTCAAAGGGGTCGTTGCGGCCAACTGCCACACGGGAATTCACCTGCTGGCGCGACCGGGGGCGTCCGGCGATCGGCGCTTCACCGACTTCGATGTCGCAGTCGACGGCGCGAAACTCGACGGTTGCGACAACTGGTCGGTGCGGGCCGAGTCGATCACCGAACGCCAGGTGAGCGGCCTGCGCCTGCAGAACTGCGCCATCTCGTCGGTCTCGACGACGGGCGGCAACGGCGGGGTCGGGATCGGCAACGCCCGCGACATCTCCCTGGCGGACGTCTCGATCCGCCACGCGAAGCCGGTGGCCGCCTTCGACACCGTGAACACCGGGAAGCTCACCGTCGACCGGCTGAGTGTGCGGGTCGATCAGCCCTGACGGGGTCGCAGCCTCGACGCCGTCACCGCGCTTGCGGCGGTGATCAGCAACAGGAAGATGACGATGCCGTAGATCAGGATCTGCACCCGCCAGACCTCGAGGAAGCAGTACCCGACCACGCCCGCGGACGCGGCGATGACGGGGCTGAAACTGAAGATCCGCGCGAAGGCGTACCCGGCGAACCCGTACGCCACGATGGTGTAGAGCCAGCCCCAGGTGCCGTGTTCGGCGTAGGTGTCGGCGAACACCGAGTTGGTGAAGAAGTTCCCCGCGAAGGTCACCGAATAGCCGTACACCGACGACTGTTTCCAGCTGTCGTCCTTGGCGACCTTGTTGAACTGCAGGAAGGTTGGCTGCACGGCGGCCACCGAGGTCACCGGCCCGCCCTGGTTCTCCCAGGCGCCGCGGGCCACCGCATCCGACACCCCCAGTGACACCTGCGCCGGGACCGCCAGATACGCCCCGGACTGGTACACGTTCATCGCCACCGGGTTGGAGACCCCGGCGTCGCGGTAGTAGTTGGCGTTGCGGACGTAGTTGAGCATGGTGAGCACCGCGAACCCGCTGAGCGCGATCAGCGCGACCGCGATCACCGTGCGCGCCGGGGATCCGGCGCCCGCTTCGCGGGGTTCGCGACCACGTACCCAGGCGGCCAGGTACACGGCAAGGGCCATCAGCAGCGAGAGCCGGGAGGCGATCATCGCGTTGGCGACCAGCAGCAGCACCCCGCCGACCATGTACGGCCACCCGACGACCTTCTTGCGCCAGAGATACACGCCGATGGGCGCGGCCAGGATGGTGGCGTACCGCAACGTCTGCGGGCCCGCGAACCCCGACAGCGCATTGCTGAAGTCGTTGGCGGTCTGCTCGCTCAGCGACGCGATGATCGCGGGGATGCCGCCGACCTTCATGAACGAGTAGCCGACCCCGACGGCGCCGGCGGCCAGGATCAGGAAGAAGTAGCGCCGTTCGAACCAGGCGGTGTTGGTCGGGTCGCTGCCCGTCAACGGCCGCGACCGGTGGGTGCCCCACCAGAACCCGACCATCGACACCATCACGATCGCGAAGTACCACACCAGCAGCAGCGCGATGCCCTTACCGCTCACCGGGGCGGGGGCGGAAAATCCCGTCAGTGCCTCCGAGGCGGTCTGGGATCGTTCGAGTTGTTGCATGGCGACCAGGACGAGCCACGCCAGGAACGACATGGCGACGGGCGCCAGGATCAACACCGCGGGCGTGAACCACGCCGGCGCCCGGGAGGAGGTCTTGGCATGGCGCACAACGGTTGTGGTGGCGTCGTCGAGGGTCGTCACGGGCTGCGCCGTTCCCGCAGGCGTCCAGAGCCGAAGGTGGCGGCGTAGTCCGGCGCACCGCGGACCGCGGCGATGTGGTAGACGACGGCGGTGATCATCTCGGCGACGACGAACGCGGCGAAGATCGCGGCCGTGGACTGCCACACCAGCAGGAAGCCCACGCTGATCACCAGGTAGACGACCGTGCTGGCGCCGCGAATCCAGAACACCAGCACGGTCTTTCCCGCCTTGCGCAGCGCGGCGAACGGCACCGTGGACACCAGCATGGCCGCTTTCCACAGGGCGGCCAGCAACAGCGCGGCGACACCCACGCCCTCCCACGCCGGGCCGAAGACCAGGCTGCCGAACCCGCCGAACGCGGCGGCCAGCACCACGGCCATGCCGAGCACGAACACCGCGACGAACGACGCGAGTTCACCCCGGTGGCCGTGGGCGAGCAGCCGATACCTGCCGTACGCCAGGATCGGTTCGACCGCGCCGGCGACCGTGGAGATGACGCGGAAGGTCACCGACGCGGCGGGGCCGACCATGACCAGCAGCAGGGAGGTGATCGCCGGTTGCACGGCGCCGACGACCGCGGTCTCGGCGGTGACCCACGCCGATCGGCGGACATCGGGCGGAAAGCCCATGTTCGGCATGGCTTTTCGTGGCTGGTACCGGACGAGGACGGCGAGGAAGGCTCCGATCGCCAGGACCCGCACACAGTGCGGGCTGTCCTGGGTGGACATCCACAGCGCGATGACGCTGGCGATGATCAGCACCGTGGCGCCGAGGCCCTCGCGTTGCCACTCGCCGTTGACCACCCCGATCGAGCGGGACATCAGCAGGCCGGTCATCACGCCGATCGAGCTCGCCATCAACACGGCCGAGGACGCGACGGCGGGCCCGATCACCAGCAGCCCGGCGGCGGCCAGGGCGAACACCACCACCCACGACGGCAGCCCCGGTTCGCCCTCGGCGTTCGGGGTGGCCAGCCGCCCTTCGACGATGAACGCGTTGAACAGTTGCGCGACGTAGACGCCCACGGCCAGCGACAGCGCGAGGAAGCCCTGTGTCTCGATGGGGGCGATCCGGGCGTAGATGGCGATGAAGATCGCCGGGAAGACGTTCAGCGCGACACCGGCAACCACCTGGACGGCGGTGTGCAGATGCTTGCTGTCAGGCATCTCGACGGGTCGCCAGCGTCTGTGCCACCACGTCGGCCATGTTGGCGCGGAAGATCTCCGGCGAGAACTGTTCGGCGCGGGCCCGGATCGCCGCCGGGTCGAAGCGGCCGCCGTCAAAGGTTCGGAACGTCTCCGCGAAGTTCGTGACGACCTCGGCGTCGCCGGCGCCGGTGACGAACGTTCCGGTCACGCCGTCGACGACGCTGTCCAGCGCGCCACCGACACCGAGGGCGATCACCGGCGTTCCGCAGGCCATCGCCTCGACGGGCGTGATGCCGAAGTCCTCCTCCCCCGGCATCAGCATCGCCTTGGCGCGGCGGTACAGGCTGCGCAACTGCTCGTCGGACACCCGGCCGAGGAAGGTGACGTCACCGCCCGCGGCGAGCTTCCTGCACTTGTCGGCGTCGCGGCCGTCGCCGGCGACGACGAGTTTCACGCCGGCCGCCACGGCGGCCCTGATCGCGACGTCAGGGCGCTTGTAGGCCACCAGGCGTCCGGCCAGCAGGAAGTAGTCCTCGCGCGTCTCGGTGGCGTCCGGCGTGTAGAGGTCGATGTTCACGGGAGGGTGCACGACCTGGGACTCGCGGTTCCAGTGGTCCCTGATCCGCTGCGCGACCGTCGTGCTGTTGGCCACGATGGTCGTGATCTTCGGGGCCGCGGCCAGTTCGGTCCTGATCGCCAGCCGGGACAGCGCGGCGAGCGCGAGGCGGCCGGGCAACGTCGATGCCTCCTCCTCCCGCATGGCCTTGTTCCACGCCCACCGCGCCGGTGAATGGACGTACACGATCGTCGGTATCGGGCCGGCGGCGTGGACCGCCGCGGACGCGGCGAAGTGATGGCTGATGATCACCGCATCTACCGCGCCGAAGTCCCGGCGCCGGAACCACGCCGGCACCAACGGCAGCAGTGGTGCGTAACTGCGGTAGCCCGCCATGCGGTACGCCGATGACAGCCGGCCGGTGCTCACCCGCGAGGCGAACGACGCGGGGACCCGCGGATCGACGATGGGGATGCTGACCGACGCATCCGGCCACTGCCGGGAGATCTCGGCGACGACGTTCTCCGAACCCGCGACCTCGGTCAACCGTTCGTGAACGATAGCGACCCTCACAGGGGGCTCCCCGCGTGTCGACGTTTCCGTAATCTCCCAGACAGCCCTCGGCGGTGGGTGAACACCGCCACGACCGGCGCGGCCGAGGCGGCGGTTGCCGAGCGCAGCGTCACCACCTGGGCGACGGTGTCGACTTCGATTCGGGCCACGAGGACGATCGCGGTGGCGCCGGCGACCATGTCGGAGCTCAGCGAGGTGTCGCCGACGACACCCCCGTCGACGACCTGCGTCGTGGGCGACTCCCGCGACGCCGCATGATGCCCCGAGGAGTTCGGCGCGGCCGCGGGCCGGCTCTCGGCCGCCGCGGATTCCAGCAGCGACACCACGACCGAGGCCCCCGACGACGACGATGCGCCGAGGACCAGGATCACCCCGCCCGGCCCGGTCGACGGACACTGGGCATACAACGTGCGCGCGAGCCGAACCTGCTCGTCGGTCCAGGCGTCGCGCGGCGGCAGGTCGAGGTCGACGGCGGGCAGGAGCACACTGTCGACGCTGCCGGTCAGGGTTTTCACCACCGAACCGCGGCCCGAGCGCCGCCGCCGGGCAAGCAGGAACGCCACCGCACACGCGCTGCCGACCAGCGCGCCGAGGATCGCGCCGATGAGCCACTGCCCGGAGCTCGGATGGTTGGGCGTGGGTGGCTGCATGACCAGCAACGTGCTGGCCTCCGCCGCTTGGAGCTCGACGCTCTCGCGCACGCGTTGCAGCTCCTGCGTGCGCGTGGGGTCTGCCGCGTCACTGCGTTGCCACTGCGCCAGCGTGGGCAGGATGACCCGCAGCTGCGCGTCGACGCGCTGCTCGAGTTCCTGGCGGTAGAGGTCGATGGCCGCCTGCACAGTCCTGATGGCGTCGTCGCGGGACGCGCTGCTGTAGCTCACGGTGACCACCGGCGACTCGCTGGCCTGCGCGACGGCGAGTTCGGCGGGCTCGTCCATGGCCATCTTCCTGGCCACGGCCTGACTGAAACCCTCCCCGGTCATGTAGGCGATCTCGCCGGCGACGAAAGTGGCGGTGTTGGCCTGGTTGTCAGGGGTGATCTGATCGGCCCCGCCCGCGATCGCGGTCAGGTCGGCCGGATTCTGGAGTCGCAGGAAGGCTGTCGCGGTGGTCTCGGAGGACAGCGCGCCGAAGGCCAGCCCACCGACGAGCGCACCGACGCAGAGGCCGATCACAGCGCCGATGATCAGCTTGGTCATCACGAGGCGGGATTCGAGCGACGAGATCAGCGCGATCGCCGACGCGGGCACCCTCGACTCGTTGGCAGACAACGTTGCGGCGCTCCGTCCTGAATCTCGTGCGATCAACAATCGTAGATGGGCTCTGGCGACTTGCCGGCCAGACACATGGGTTGGCGCACATGTCGGTAAAGACCCTTGCGGCTCAAGACGTCGCGTTGTTCACGCCAAAATCCCTGCGACGCAGATACAGCAAAGTGTGGTTGCCCGCCCCGGTTACCGATGCCCCCGATCCTATTGCATTCGCCAACGCCTACGAGTCGTTTGCGCAGGTCTTCGGACAGGGGCCCGCCCAGCGGGACGTGGGGCGGCGCGTTATCCACCACGGTGTGCGGTTTGCCGGTATCGTCCGACGCCGGGGGATGAGAGTCCGAAGCCCACCCACTGGAAAAATGGAGCGGCAGTGTCTCTTGAGGTCAGTCGTGTCATCTACGCCGCCTGGGACCAGGCGGCGATGGACGCGCGGTCGTCTCGGACGCCGAAGAGCCGCAACACGATCGGCCGGGTGCTGTGCATGCTGCTGGCGGTGCTGCTGACGACGACGCTCGGCGCCCCCGGTGCCGCGCACGCCGACCCGTTGAACTCCGACCCTGCGGCGGGCGGCGAGATGTCGTTGCGGTGGACCGCGCTGGGCCTGCCTGACGAGTTCACGTTGGTCGGCGCCAACACCAACCAGGACTTCACGCTGCCGGTGCAATCCGGGTTCAGTCCCCGACGCCTGCGTGGACTGATCCACGCCCCAGTGGATTTCGGTGCGGGGTTCGTCGAGATCACCGACAGCAGGGGCACACTGCTGGCGACTATTGACCTGCCCGCGGTGACGCCGAGTCAGGCCGTGGTGCCCTTCGACGTCGACATCGCGGCGGCACAGGTCAGCGAAGCCACCATCGGACTGTCGTTCACGGTGCGGGAACCCGTGCTGCCGCCGGAGCAGCGGTGCGGGCTCGGGGAGCGACTTCTGCTCAGCGACCTCAGCGCTGTGTTCGCCGGCGTCGAACCCGCGCCGACCACGATTGCCACGTTCTTTCCTCCCGTGCTGCAGCGGCTCACCATCTACGCGCCGGTCGCCGCCGACGACGCCGAACAGCAGGCGGTGCTGACGCTGACCTCGGCGGTCGCCCGCATGTACCGGCCGCAGACGCCGGCGATCAGTGTCGTCAGCCAGCCGCGCGGCACGGCTCCCCCGGCGGCGGCGCAGTTCACCCGGGCGGTCGTGGTCGAAAACGGTGACGCCGGAATCGATGTCGTCAACGCGGACCGCGCCGACGTCTACCTGAAGGTGACCGGCCGCGGCGACCAACTCACCGATCAGGTCTCCCTGGTGGTGAACCGACTGCAGTCCCTGGCGCAGGTGACGAACGCGCGGGTCGACCAGGCCGGCTCCGAAGGTGCCGCCGACTCCGACGAGATGACGTTCGGCCAGTTGAACATCAGTGGCGAGCAGTCGGTGCTGCGGACGGCCGATCTGACTGTGGGAGTGGACCGTTCGGCGTTGGGGGCGGGACGTGTCGAGAGCCTTCAGATGCATCTGCTCGCGTCCCATACGCCGGTTGCCGACCTGGACTCGGCCAGCGTGATGGTCAGCGTGAACGGTCAGGCGGTGCACACGGAGCCGCTGGGCGACAGCGGGCGTGTCGATGCGACGTTCGAGGTGCCGGGTGAGTTGCTCAGGCAGCGAATCAATTTCGAGTTCGGCCTGACATTCAGCCCGCGGCAGTTGTGCAGCCCGACGATCGCACCGCTGACGTTCCAGCTCGATCCGCTGTCGACGTTGACGATGCGACGTGGCGGCCCGCCTCTGGGCGGGTTCGGGGCGGTGCCGTCGGAGTTCAGTCCGGAGTTCCTCGTCGCACTCGACGGCAGCAACCCGAATCAACTGGATTATGCGACGCGGGTGGTGGCGGCCATCGCGCAGCGGACCGCGACGACGTTGACGCCGCGGGTCGTCGACGTCAAGGCCGCCGCTGACGCCACCGCGGGCGCGTTGATCGTGGCGAACGCCGCGGCGGTCAAGCTGACGTCGTTACGCCCGCCGATCGGTGGGGAGGGTTCCGCCGTGCAGGTCGACCTGAGCAACGAACTGCGCGCCGACATCGACGACGGTCTGGGATCGATCCAGGCTTTCGCCGACCCACCCCGCAACCGGTCGGTGATCCTGGTGACCACCACCGGAGCGTGGTCGCTGGTCGAGCCGCTGTTCGGTTACATCGACCAACTGCCGGACGGCTGGTCGAGCCTCGACGGTGACGTCGTGGCGGCCGGCGCCGACGGGACCGTGACGAACCTGTCGATCGGAACCGACGACGTCGTGTCGTCCCCGTCTGAGGAGACGACCACCTGGCCGGTCTGGGCGGCTATCGGTGCGGGATGCGTCATCCTGGCCGCGCTTCTGGTGGGCGCGGTGCTGTGGCGGCGGCGCGGACGCAGTGCTGAGTAAGCACGGGCCCGCGATCTCTCCGGATTAGCTGGTAGGACCGCGGCGGCAGCGTATCTTTGTGCGAATGGAAGCGGCTCTGTGTCGGTGCGGCCACGACCGTTCGGCTCACCAGCACTACCGCGCCGGAACGGACTGCGCGTCCTGCGAATGCCCTCGATTTGTGGCGGGCGGCAGCAGCTTTCGCGGCTGGATTGAACGGTGGGCCTCCCAGCTGCTCGGTCGGTAGATCTCGGCAGCCTCAGCTCGGGCGCAGTCGGGAGGCGCGCCGAGTTATGGGCCCTAACAGGCAGCATTAATGGCTTCTGGGATTGCTGACTGTCAACCAGTGTGCCGTGATAGGGCCTAGGAATCCTTGAGGGCGCAGGTAAGACTCAGTAGGCGCCGGAGCCGCCGAACATCGCTTTGACGGTCTTCAGTGCGATCAGCAGGTCGGAGATCATCGACCAGTTCTCGACGTAAAACATGTCGAGGCGCACTGAATCTTCCCACGACAGATCCGAGCGTCCGCTGACCTGCCAGAGACCGGTGATGCCGGGACGAACCAGCAGTCGGCGCCTAGCGTGGTCGTCGTAGGACCTGACCTCATTGGCCAGAGGCGGGCGGGGTCCCACAACGCTCATGTCACGCTTGAGGACGTTGATGAACTGAGGCAGTTCGTCGATGCTGTACTTGCGGAGGATCTTGCCGACGGGCGTGATTCGGGGGTCCTCGCGGATCTTGAACAGCACCCCGCCTTCGCTCTCGTTCAGCGCGGCGAGTTTGTGGACCATCTTGTCGGCACCGTCGACCATCGTGCGGAACTTGATCATCTCGAAGGGATCGCCGTCCAAGCCGATGCGCTCCTGGCGGTAGAAGATGGGCCCCCTGCTGCTGAGCTTGACCGCGGCAGCAACGCCGAGCAGGATCGGTAGCCCGAACAGCAGTACGGAGCCGGAGAAGAGAACGTCGAAGAGGCGCTTCTGAAATCTCTTGGCACCGTGGTACTGCGGCTTCTCCACGTGGATCAAAGGCAGCCCGCAGACCGGGCGCATCTGAAGCCTTGGACCGGCGACGTCGACGACGCCGGGCGCGACGAGCAGGTCGATATCGAGCTTCTCGAGCTCCCACGACAGGTCTCGGATTCCGCGTCCGTTGAGACGCTCGGTTGCGGTGACCGCGACAGCGTGGCTGTTGGTAGCAGTCACGGCGCCGACGACGTGGGATTCATCGCCGAAGGTCGGGATCTCCCCGACGCCTGGGACGTCGATCTTCGTTCTGGGAACTGGTCCTGGGATACAGGCACCGACGACCTCGTACTCGGAACGCGGTTCGCGGGCGAAGGATTGGGTGAGGTCGCGCACCGCCGAAGCGCTGCCGACTACCAAAACTCTCGTGATGCACCGGCCGTGCTTCTCACGTACGTGCCGAATCACCAGGCGCGCGAGGTATCGGAAAAAAATTAGAAAGAAGATGCCGGCTGGCAACGCGATCACAAGATATCCGCGGGCGATCTCGAGCTTGAACAGCATCGAGACGATGGCCACGCCGCCGAACACTGCCAGCGTGGCGAGCCATACACGCCGGTACTCTTCTGCGCCGGAACCGATGACGCGGGCCGAGCGCGAGTGGTTGATCGACAACGCAGCCATCCAGATGACGGCAATGGCGATCGACACCACTGTGTAGTCGAGGCTTCCAAACGTGGATATTTCCCCAGCCAACCCGCCAAAACGCAGCCATTGCGCAAGGCCAACAGCCAGGACTACGCCGACTAGGTCAATCGCTACCAGCCGACGCGCATACCCACGTTGCCACGCCGGAACCTTCGCCGGAATCGGAGCGATGTTTGCTGCGACTTCCAGCCGATCAATACCCGCCGTCATGTGTCCCCCCAGACGTTCTACCCCTTGGGCTGGAACTTTATCCCAATCGTTATCAACTTCTCAACCGGAACGGGATGTTCGCTCGGCAATGTGACGAAGTGATCCACGCTGCAACCGCCTGTTCAACGCAAGACGACCTCTTGGCGCCGAGATCGGCTGTTTGACCGTAGGGTGCACCTGAACCAGTTGCCCTGCTGGGGCGCTAACGGCGATGCAGCCGGCGCACGTCGGGTGTTAGATAGACCATCAATCCCTGCACCTCGTTCGGATTGGCTCAGCAAACGCAAGATCGCCAGGATGGTGATCGTTCTGTTTGAGCCCGACTGCAGCTCAGCTGCCCCTGATTGTTAGACCCGTCCTGTCGATGACCCCATATTGCAGCGGAAAATGTTTCACACCGCGGGCTCGACCAGTGACGTCTGCAGTCGGTCGACCAGCCCGGTTGTCGCATCATCTCTAGCCATCTCGGCGCGGCGAGCAACGAACCCCAGGCGCTGCGCGTCCCGGCCACGCGAGTTGCCGCGACATGCACGGCTACCCATGGAACTTAGACCCGTGGAGTGTGCACTACAGCGTCTTGATTCGAATACCCGCGTGATACCCAGCTATGCGCGCGACGTCTTAGTCGACCGTCGCAAGAGTTCGAGAATCGGCGCCAAGAGGTCAGCGATCTGCGCACCGACCGTGACGAAGACGTCCGCGCCACTGCCTATTGGGTCCGCTATGTCGAACACGTCTCTCGCTGTCAGTTGGGGACGAAGCGCGGCAAGGTCCATAACAGTCTGCGCACCGAACTCCGTCACCAGACATGCCGCCTCTGCCAGAGTGAACGTTCTATTGAGCATTCTTGGTGCGCACTCCAAGACAGCATCGCGGTGGTTTTTCGTCATGGTCAGGACAAGGTCGGCACTTAATGCAACCTTCGGCGTGAGCTGTTGAGCAGTGAAGTTCTGCGCGTCGCCACCCAAGCTTTGAAGGACCAGAGCGGCTTGATCGTGAATCGGGTGGCCGATGACCGCTCTGGTTCCAGCGCTGGAGGCGGCCAGGTCTGGGACCTGAAGCCTGTCAGCATAGGCCGCTACCAATCTCTCTGCGGTAGGCGATCGACAGATGTTCCCGGTGCACACGAATAGAACGTTCAGAGCCGATCCCCCCTTAATAGGCTGAGTGTCCGTGCCAGACATGGTGGCGCTTACTAAACCGAACCTACATCCTGTCGGGCGCTCGGTTCTTCCCAACGCTTCCGACCACATTGGGGCTATACAAACATCCTCAGAGGAGCGCTCACATCCGCAATACCGCCGGTGGACGGAGTCGACCCTACGCAACCTCACTTCAGGGATCCAGGACCCAGACGGAGTTCCAACTCTCACCATCTGTGACGGGCCGGAGTCCGCTACGGGTCGGCTTAGACGAATTGTCTATGCAACGATGGAAGTGTGCGGGGGATAATTCTAGCGGGGGGGTCGGGTACGCGACTTCACCCGATCACGCTCGGGGTCTCAAAGCAGCTGATCCCGGTCTACGACAAGCCGATGGTGTACTACCCGCTGTCGACACTGATGCTGGCGGGCATCCGCGAAGTCCTTGTGATCACTACGCCCCACGACGCTGAGCACTTCGTAAGACTGCTCGGAGACGGGTCGCAGTTTGGGATCTCCCTGACGTACTCTCAACAGGCTTCGCCAGACGGACTAGCTCAGGCGTTTACGATCGGCGAGAAGTTCGTTGGCGGCGAGAAGGTGGCTCTCGTTCTGGGCGACAACCTACTCTATGGACCAGGCCTCGGCAGCCAGCTTAAACGGTTCACCGAGGTGGACGGCGGCGCGATCTTCGCATATTGGGTCGCTGAACCGTCAGCCTATGGCGTGATCGAATTCGATGATCGCGGGCTCGCTGTGTCTCTTGAAGAGAAACCGAAACAGCCGAAAAGTAATTACGCAATCCCCGGACTCTACTTTTACGACAATGACGTCTTAGAAATCGCGCGGAAGCTGGCGCCAAGCGACCGCGGTGAGTATGAGATCACGGATGTCAACCGAGCCTACTTGGATCAACGACGACTCCATGTGCAACTGCTGCCGCGAGGTACTGCCTGGCTGGACACCGGGACTTTCGATCAGATGACGGACGCCGCTGATTACGTCAGAACGATGGAGCGCCGTACAGGCTTAAAGATCGGTGTGCCAGAGGAGATCGCCTGGCGGCAGGGCTATCTCAGTGACGACGAGGTTCGGTCGCGCGCGGAGAAGCTGGTGAAATCTGGCTATGGCAGGTATCTGTTGGAGTTGTTGGATAGGGGACTTTGACCCACCACCTTTGCGCCCGCCCCTTTAGACATGGCCCTACTGCCATAGCGATAACTCGAACTCTTCGCCTTAAGCCAGCGTCGGACCTGCTTCGAGATGAGGGCTCGAGTCCAGCTCGACAAGTGGAACTACCAGACAGGAGAAGGTTGCATGACGCGACTGCTCGTGACCGGAGGCGCGGGGTTCATTGGTTCGAACTTTGTACATCACGTTCTCGCGCACACGGATCATCACGTAACGGTGCTCGACAAACTCACATATGCTGGCAACCTTGGCTCGCTTATCGGCCTGCCTGAGCATCGAATGAAGTTAGTCCACGGCGATATCGCCGACGCGTCCATAATCGACGGGCTGGTTGCAGGGGCCGATGCCATCGTGCATTTTGCCGCTGAGTCCCACAACGACAACTCACTCGACAACCCCGAACCATTCCTACACACCAACGTGCTAGGAACATTCACGCTGCTGGAGGCTGCGCGTAAGCACAGCACCCGTTTTCATCACATCTCGACTGACGAGGTCTACGGCGACCTACAGCTTGATGACCCAGGCAGATTTACTGAGACGACTCCTTACAACCCTTCCTCACCGTATTCTTCGACGAAAGCCGGTAGTGATCTGCTGGTTCGCGCATGGGTACGCTCCTTCGGCGTCGCAGCGACCATTTCAAACTGCTCAAACAACTACGGTCCATTTCAACATGTCGAGAAGTTCATCCCTCGCCAGATCACCAACATCCTGCGCGGCATCCGCCCAAAGCTATATGGCGAGGGCCGGAACGTGCGCGATTGGATCCACGCCGACGATCACTCGTCGGCAGTCTTGACCATCCTCGAGCAAGGCCGCACCGGCGAGACGTATCTGGTGGGTGCCAATGGAGAAAAAGATAACAAGACCGTCGTCGAGCTAATTCTCTCACTTATGGGTCAGCCTGCGGACGCTTACGATCACGTTAATGATCGCGCCGGTCACGACTTGCGGTACGCGATTGATTCCACCAAGTTGCGGACCGAACTCGGTTGGGAGCCGAAATACGGTGACTTCGAACAGGGCCTCGCTGCTACCGTCGATTGGTATCGCCGCCACGAAGAGTGGTGGTCCCCCACAAAGAGCGCAACCGAGGCGTTTTATGCGCGGCTCGGGCAATGATCGAGAGACGTCGTTGACCGAATACGGCAAGCCGCTTCAGGCGATTTCGACCCCTATCCCAGGTCTTACGGTCTGGGAGATCCCCGTACACGGCGATAACCGCGGCTGGTTCAAGGAAAACTGGCAACGGCACAAAATGATTGCCGCCGGCCTTCCCGATTTTGGCCCGGTCCAGAACAACGTATCGTTCAACCACTCGGTAGGCACAACCAGGGGGATCCACGCAGAACCCTGGGACAAGTTCGTTTCGGTCGCCAGCGGTCGAATTTTCGGCGCATGGGTTGACATGCGGGCTGGACCCAGCTTCGGCACAGTCTATTCCGCCGAGATCGACCCGTCGCGAGCAGTCTTCGTCCCGCGCGGAGTAGGGAATGCATTTCAGACACTCGACCCAAACACGGTTTATACGTACCTCGTCAACGACCACTACTCCCCGGATGCCGCTTATACCTCGTTGAACTTGGCCGACGAAACTGCGGGTTTCGACTGGCCCATTCCCCTCGAACGCGCGGAACTCTCAACAAAAGACCGGAACAACCCTCGGTTACACGAAGTAGCCCCGATCGGGCCCCGCAGGACGTTGGTCGTTGGTGCGAGTGGCCAACTAGGACGCGCGTTGCGCGAATTGTACAGCGACCCAACGCATACCGATTTCACGGACCGGTCACAGCTTGATTTGGCCAGCACGGACCTGCAGGCGTCTCGGCGCTGGCGCGATTACTCAGCGATTATCAACGCCGCGGCCTACACCGCTGTGGATGCAGCTGAGACTGAAGACGGTCGAGCTGCAGCGTGGGCAACGAACGTCGCCGGAGTCGCTGCACTTGCGCGGGTTGCCAGCGAGAATGGCATCACCCTTGTTCACATCTCGAGCGATTATGTTTTCGACGGCACCGCGGACCGACCATACCGCGAAGATGATCCCGTCTCGCCGCTAGGCGTCTATGGACAAACCAAAGCAGCCGGCGACCATATAGTGACCACCGTGCCCCGCCACTATATTGTGCGCACGTCTTGGGTTATTGGTGAAGGTCACAACTTTGTTCGAACAATGCAGGCGCTAGCGGAGCGCGGGCGTAATCCCACTGTCGTTAACGACCAATACGGGAGACTGACCTTTGTTTCAGAACTGGCACAAGCGATACGCCATCTGCTCGACACGCACGCGCCTTACGGGCTATATAACGTGTCAGGAACTGGGCCAGTGACATCATGGGCCGACATTGCGCGAGCCACATTCGCACTCACCGGTCACGACCCCAATCGCGTGACCGGCGTTAGCACCGAGACCTACTTTTCCGCGTCAGCTGGGCCGGTTGCTCCTCGACCACACAATAGCGTTCTTGAGCTCACCAAAATTCACTCCACGGGATACACACCCAGTTCGTCGGCTGACTCCCTTATAAAATACCTGCAATCGAGCGAGCCTCGCTCTGCGAACCCTACGTGAAAGAAAAGGCAAGCAACCGATGGTTCGCCGTCCTCAAGAGAGCCCGTTCATCTGCGCCATCAATATGACCTTACGTGTACGAACTTAAGACTACTGGCTGTAGATCTCCGGTCGATTCGGATCGCTGATTGTTGCGGGCCTTTTAACTACGGAAGGGAACGATGTGAGCATAAAGGGCGTATCCCGTGCGCCGTTAAGAATCGCAGCCTTTGGTTTTCGCAGCTACCCCCCACGCGAAGGCAGCGCAGGTGCTGACAAATTCGCGAAAGAGCTCCTGCCCAGGCTTGCGGCGCGGGGCCACGATGTCATCGCTTACAACCGTGTGTATCCGCAAATGGAGCCCGAAGAACGCTTAGATGAGCTTGACGGTGTGAAGATTCGATCTTTTCGTACCGTAAGTTCTAGAGGTTTCGATACCATCATCCATTCGACGAAAGTCACCTTCGATATCATCCGATACAACCGCGCAGATATCATCCACATCCAGAACGGCGGTAACAGTATCTTCGGCGCTGCGCTTCGACTCTTCGGCAAGAAAACCTTTCTTAGTCAAGACGGCCTCGACTGGGAGCGCGATAAGTGGCCATGGTACGCAAAACTGTACCTATTCTTGTCTTCATTCTTGACCGCCCACGTCCATTCGGCAGTGATCTTTGATAACGTTTTTGCGCGTGAGGCGTTTACCAAACGATTCAATAAGGAATTCGACTTCATCCCTTTTGGGGCCGACGTCGATTACGAAAGAGAGGACTCCCTTCCTGAAATATTAACACAATTGGACATACGTCCAGGGGAATACTTTCTCTTTGTTGGACGGTTCATTCCCGACAAAGGGCTTCACTGGCTCGTGCCTGCCTTTGAATCACTGGAGACGAACAAAAAGCTGGTGCTCGTCGGTGGGTCACCGAACCCCTCACCGTACGAAGCCGATATTAGACGAACGGCCGATCCGAGGATCATATTCGCCGGCTTTCTCTACGGCCCAGATGTGCACCGTCTAATGAAGAATGCATACGCGTATGTCCAGCCCTCGGCAATTGAGGGGCTCTCGCCCGTAATCCTCGAGGCAGCCTATCTCGGCGCTCCGATCATCTGTGCGGACATACCACAGAACCAATACGCTATGGCCGGACACGCACTGTACTTTGAAAAGGGGGACACGGCCGATCTCGCATTCAGACTCGGTGAGGCTCTTTCAGATCCGGTTGGAATGCAGGAGAAAGCGGTAGCAGGAGCTGCTTACGTCGGAGAACGGTTCAGCTGGGACTCGGTGGTCGAACAGCACGAAGCGATATTTAATAGATAATGCCGCGTCAGCAGATAGTTGCCGCAGAACAATACGGCGTCCTTATTCGACGTGTACGGTGCTCTCGATCCGCATCCGCGGGACTATCATGTACGGTGCTCTCGATCCGCATCCGCGGGACTATCAGGTCACAGGTAAATTTTGTAGTAGCCGGCGAGATACTCTGCAAGGCCAACTCTCCAATCGCGCATAACGTTTACTTGACGCAGTTGAAGCTTGCGGTTGAGGAGCCGCTCAGAATCCGGACGCGCGGCGAAGTATTCTTTGGCAAAGAATGAGGAATCGACCTCATTGATCGTGACTTGATCAGACATGCCTAACAACTTCACCATCTCGCCAGCCACTTCGAGTCGACTAGTGAGGCCCTCGCAAACCATGTTGTAGAGGCCCCAATACTCGTTATCGAAGAGCACTTTCACATTCGTGGCGAAATCGTGCGTGTATGTCGGCGTGCCCAGCTTATCGTTCACTACGTTCAGTTCCGTTTTACCAGCCCTCAACTGAGCCATCATCTTCTGCACGAACTTCTTGTCCTTGGCGGGACCGCCGCCCATCATCCATCCAGCGCGGCACACGAGGTGGCGTCGAGCGTGTTCGACGACGAATCGCTCGCCGGCGTACTTCGATCGCGCATAATGCCCAAGGGGGTTAGGCAAATCCCAATCGTCGTAGACCTGCTTAGCGCCGTCAAAGATTCCAGCGGTGCTGATATATAGCAGCGGGATGTCAAGTTCGTTGGCGATGTACACAGCATTCTCGACTGCCATCGTATTGGTGGCGTACGCTTCCTCCACGTTCAGCTCGCAAAACTCTAGACTGGTGTGCGCCCCAAGGTGAAAAAGTGCATCGGGCTTGAATCGCTGCACGTCCTTGCGGTAGCTGTCGAGGTCTCGGAAGTCCATGTAAGACAGCCACGTTTCATTGACGTCAATGTCTGTACACCGAAGGTCGACATCTCCGAACTTTTGGTGGAAGGCCTCGCCCAGCATCCCGCCGCAGCCTGCGATGTAGATCTTGTTCAATTCCACTCCATTCGTTGCACATGGTGCCGCTCTTCGCGAGTCCGCACCTCGTCTTCGTTGGGCGCATGTGACTCCCGGTTGGAACCCCTGTGGTAGATGAGCGCTTTACCACAGGTCCCCCCAAACTATCGGAAAGGTGAGCGCTCCAAAACGGGCCCAGGCCGACCACAAAAAAACCTCCCCGACCCCGAACCACCCCGATCGCACACAATATCCGGAAACCGCACCGCCCGGACACTCACGTGGCCACACCACGTACAATTGATAACGCTAGACCAGGCACCGCTCCCGTCGGAGATACCTCGCCACATCTTTCCGGCCCCTCCGTCGGTTTTCCGCTCCCACAGCAAATCCAACCAGGAACAGTCACAACGCGAGCATCCTCGAACCCGCCTCGCGGCCCGTTCTTGCTTGCCACAAGGCGGCCTGCTCGATCGTCTCTGCGCGCTGATACTCCATCTTCGTACCTTCCCCCAAAATGACTGTATTTCCGCGGGTCACTAGGCCGATGGGCTCTCTGAGGTGATAGCTGTAGGCGCTGTAGGCCCCTTCAAAGATATTGTTCTGAACCGCAATATCGGCCGGAAGACCCCACTCGTACGTCAGTAGATGGACTCGAACCTGCTGATTCGGACGAAAATCGGCGAAAGCCGAATACCCGGCGCGCTCACACATATTGCCATCCACAAGAATCCGCTTAAACCCAGCGTCGGGATTGTTACCCGTGGACCAGAACTCAAATGACTGCGTACAGTCCCGAATGTGGTTATTGCGAAATACCATATCTTCCCACGTGAGAACGTCGGAGCCGGCTTTACCCTGACAGGTATAGGCCGCGTCGTAAATCTGGGAAATCAGGTTATCCTCAATCGTCCATCGCTTGGCGCCGATCCAATTTTCGATTCCGTTGCCATATCGGACCATTTCATTCTTGAAACCTGGAAGAAAACTACCGCCAATATAGTCGATTATGCAGTCGCTTATAGTCACATCGGCGCCCACTCCCGTAATACCGTGTCCACCGCTACCTGTTACGTGGATACCTTGGACGTTGATTGATCGTAAGTCGCAATTGATGACGGAGCCCGACTCGCCCCTCGGTGCTGCCCTGATGTTTTTCGATAGATGCGCGGGATTATCATACGCAGCGACGTAGAGGGTTTTGGTTGAATTGTCCGAGCAGAAGTCCCATGCACTTTTTAGATCTTCGATCCGCGTTTTCTTACCCGCCTTGATGATACCGTCGACCACGAGATGGCCAATATTAGAGTCGCGAGTGGCGTTGTAGCCACTGTGGGTCTCTGGAGAGCCCAAATTGACTTTCCAGACACCGGCGGAGTGCTCCAACCAGCCCGCGGACCTATTAAGCACCTTGTGCATGGACAAGATGGGCTTCGATCCGGCACCGAATGCACCGATGGTACTGCCCTCTGGCGGAGTCAATTCACCGAAAAACGTGTGACCCCGCTGAAACAACGCTACCGCTCCACATGGAAGCGATGAATTCACCTTCTCAATACTCGCCCACGCAGTCTCCTTTGTAAGCCCGTCAGCATTATCGCTGCCCGACGCTGAAACATAAAACGTCATGGGCGACGGTGTGGCACCCGTAACTGCACCGAGGAGCAGTATCCCCGCCCCTGCCAAGAATGGGCGGCGAGGAAGCGCCGAGGCCCTCACACGCACCGCCCCTTCCTCGCTTGCTATGTCAATTTGCGGCGTCGGAGCCTCCACAGCGGCGCCTATGACTCCATACACGTTACTTGTCGCAGTGGCCAAACGCCGAACGACAGAGTCAAGCACGTCGTCTTGCCTGACTTCGGACATTTGGCCTAGTACCCGGGTTTGATGCCGAGGTCGGTGAGGATCTTGCGCTGAGCTTCGGGAATGGCCGGTGGGAAGGTCTGGGCCCTGACTTCGGACATTTGGCCTAGTACCCGGGTTTGATGCCGAGGTCGGTGAGGATCTTGCGCTGAGCTTCGGGAATGGCCGGTGGGAAGGTCTGGGTGGATCCGTTGATGTTGATGGTGGCGCTGCGCAGTGGGCGTAGCTGCTTGACGACCTTGGCGATCGACAGTCCGGTGCGCGACTGGATGGCGTGGGCCACGGCCAGGGCGGTGAACACGATCGTCAGGTGCGCCTCGATCGCCGGGCGGGTGTGGTGGTACATCGGCCGGCCGCGAAGGTCGCTTTTGGACATGCGGAATGACTTCTCGACATGCCACAAATCGTGGTATTTCGCCATGACTTCGGCGGCGGGCATGGCCGTGGCCGGCACGTTGGTCACATAGCCCTTGAGCCCGACCAGGGACTGGGCGCGAGCCAGGTTGGCCTCGTCGACCGCGCGGTCATCACCGCGCACCTTCACAAACCGCGCCGACTTGGCTTTCTTGGTCCCGGCCACGATCGCTCGGGCCCGGGCTTCCTGGGCTGCGAGGGTCTTCTGGTCGCGGCGTGCGCGTTTGGCCGAATAGGACCAGATCGCCCGCCACGCACCCGGATGCTGCTCGGGATCCCAGACCGGCTCGGGTTGCCGTCACGTAATTCCTCATGCTCGGGCCCTGCTGTGGTGAGGGTAGCGGTTGGTTCGCGGGGTTGTCAGGTGGTGGCGGGTCCGGGCCGTTTCCGGGGCCGGTAGGACGGTCCGTCCATCAGGACTTGGTGGCTGGTGTTGATCAGCCGGTCGAGCAGTGATTCAGCGACGACCGGGTTCGGGAACAGCGGATACCAGTCAACTGGAGCTGGCACATGTTCGTTGTGGCTGATTTCTCCTGCTAGCTGGGCTTTCGGCTGTTCTGCGTGTCTTAGCGATCGTCAAGGCGTGATCGCAGGCGTGATCGC
>NZ_JACKSH010000201.1 GCF_025821625.1 Mycolicibacterium pyrenivorans | reverse complement strand
GCAACACCCGGCACCACACTCGAAACCTCGGCCTCATCGGTCACCGAAACGGTGAGACCCCGCGGCAGCCCACCCTCGGTGGTGGAGAACGTGATCGCTTTGATCGCCGCCTCATACTGGGCGATCGTCGCGGTCCCCGTCAGCGTCAACGTCTTGGTCGCCGCGTCCCAGGTTCCGGTGACCGGGTTACCCAAGGGAGCGGTGTAGTCCAGGACGTCACCATCCTGGCCACCGGTCACGATCGTCACCGTCGCACCCGACAGTTCGTCGGAGTCGGCGTCAAGCACCTCCACCACGGAGACCACCTGAACCGGCGACCCACCCAACGAGAAAATCGGCGCACCCACGGTGGTGATCACCGGCGGCAAACCGATGGCGTCAAGCACCTCCACCACGGAGACCACCTGAACCGGCGACCCACCCAACGAGAAAATCGGCGCACCCACGGTGGTGATCACCGGCGGCAAACCGATAACGGTCACCAGCGCCGCACCCGGCACCAGACTCCTCACGTCGTCGTCATCGGTGACAAAGATCGTCACTCCACGCGGTAAACCGCCTTCGGTGGTGGAGAACGTGACCGCCTTGATCGCGGCCTCATACTGCTCGATCGTCGCCGTGCCCGTCAGCGTCAACGTCTGCGTTGCCGCCTCCCAGGAGGCCGTGATCGGATTACCCGACGGAGCAACATAACTCAACACATCGCCGGCCTTGCCGCCGGTGGCGATCGTGACCGTCGCCTTCGTCAGCTGGTCGGAGTCGACATCGGTGATCGTCGCCGACGACACCAGCTGCACCGGTGAACCGCCGAGAGTGAAGATCGGCAACCCGGTAGTCACTATCAACGGTGGCAACTGAACAATCGGGTTCACGGTTACGGGAACGGTGACGGTGAGCTCGTCCCGCTGGGCGATGCCGAGAGACCGGAAGAGGCCGTGCAGCACGCTCTGGATGATGCCGAACACGCCAGTGCGATGCTCGGAGGAGTCACTGACGACAACCGTGAAACTGTCTGTCAGAGGGTCGGTGACGATCGTGGTCGGCGTATATACGAAGTTTCCGGTGATCGGGTCCCTGAAGACAAGTCCGTGCTCCGGCTGGACGATGGTGTAGGTCAGCGGATCACCGTTGGGGTCATAGGCGTTGAGGTCGATGACCAGCTGACCCGTCAGAATCTGCTCGGTCGTGATCGGACCCGCCACGGGCGTCTTGTTGAAGAACGTGTGGATGATCTGCCGGCGCACCCACGCCAACAGCGCATCACCCCAGGGAGCCCGCGCAGGCGCCGCCGGGTCCGCGAGCGGCGACACCACACTCGAGACGAGTGCGGAGACGATGTCGACGCTCTCCTGCACCGGCGCGGCAGCGGTTGCCACTACGACGGCGCTGTCAGGACTAACCGTCTGGAGCGACACCACGTCGGTCTGCAGCTCCGGCTCGACTGCAGGGGCGCCGCCCGACTCCGGCGCGACTTCGTCGAGGTCACCGCCTTCAACTGACTCCTCGGCAACCCCGGCGGGCTGCTCGGGGTCACTTGTCGCCGTGGAGGTTTCAGCGATCATGGGCGCTTCGGGTGTGTCACCGGCGCCGACGGTGTCCTCGTCTGCCGTGGGGTCCGACGATGGCGGCGCTTCGTCCGCATCAACCTCTGGATCGGCCGGATCAGGCTGCTCCTCCTCGTCCTGCTCGGCTGGACTGGAGTCCTCGTCGGCGTCCGACTCCTGCGCGTCGTCCCCTTCCAGGTCGCCGCTGGCCACGTCGTCATCGGCGGTGTCGTCGCCGGTCTCCGACGACGTGTCCTCCGCTTCATCTCCGGAGTTCTCTGCCGACGCCCGTGGCCCCGCAGACGCAGTTTCATCGCCGGAGCTGGATGCGGTCGACGCCGATTCCGAGTCGGTGTCCGCGTACGCCACCGCCGCGGAGTTTGCGACGGCCAATCCGACACCCAGCGAGACGGCCAGTGCGCCTACCCGACCGATGTGAAGTGCGTATTTCGGAGATGCCTTGCGCGCGTGGCGTGCCGACCGAGATGGCCCGGCTCCGTCAAGGAGGTCTTTGGCCGCCCAGAACTCCCGCTCACTCCTGGAGGGGGTTCGTGATTGCGCACGATGACGGGCGGGCGTCGCACACATACGTTTTCCTCCGTTAGCTGTGCCTGCGATCCCCCCGCTGGATGTTTGGACACGCCCCTACAAAGGGGCCAGGCTCAGCTTCCGGGCGAACGTGCGCGGCTTCGTCCGCACACCGCTTGCACGCGCAGCGTCATTGCCGCTCCCCGACTCGTTCGCACTACCTTCGGTATTGTTTGCTGAGAGCAACCGGAAAATGGTCCGATCGCCCTCAGCAATGAGAGCTTAGAACACGAGCGTGACGATAATCACGCTGTTCGCGAAGATGCTTCCTTCTGCAACTAATTAGCTACCGATTACCTGCCGCAGTTTTTTGACCGATGCACTTCAACGGCCTAGTGGCGCTTTTCCAGCAAATTATCGTTGACGACAAGATGTACTGGCTTCAGAGCCATCATCATGACCAAAGTCGCCGTGGGGTCGCCTCCCCTCGATGCGGGAACACGTGTGAGGCAGTCCTGAGAGCCGATACGCCGCGATGGCATCCGAGTTCGCGACAATGGCATGACAATCGTTCGGATCACACGCTCGGCGCACCCGAGGACCAGCACCCGACGGAGTCGGCGTGCCCCGCGGCTTCAAGCGCCGCCTCGTGACGGGCCTTCGCCGCGGCCACCGGGCAGGTCAATGCTCCGATGCTCGCGTTCCCAATGACGGTCACCCGATTCCCCACCGGGACACGGGCTACACCATCGCTGGAATCACGTCACGCGCGAAGAGTTCGATGCTCGACCGATCATAGACCGCCTCGGGGAAGTAACAGATCACGTACTCGCAACCGAGATCCCGGAGCCTCTGGAGCGACTCGATCAGTTGCTCCGGAGTCCCACTGCCCGCCTGCGGTGTGCTCATCGAGTTGAGCATGGCATCAGCGGCCGCGTCTCCCGTGAGACCGCTCATCCGGGACCGTACTCGGGATAGCCGGTCCTTGACCTCTGACTCCGAGCTACCGACGACGACGTTGACGTTCGCCGATCGAATGATGGCAGCGAAATCGGTACCGACGTCTGAACAGTGTTGGGAGAGCACCTGGGACTTGTGCGCGAAACCTTCCGGTTCCGAGGTGAAGTTCGTGTACTGCGCATACTTGGCGGCGATGCGCAGGGTGACCTTCTCACCGCCGCCGGCGATCCACAGCGGAATACCTTCGTGCTGAAGAGGTTTGGGCATCACGATCGCTCCGTCGGCCTGATAGTGCTTGCCATCGAAGGTGACGCGGCCGTCACGCCACGCATCACGCATGATCTGCACACCTTCGTCGAGCCGTGCGAGCCGAACGCCCGCAGAGGGGAATCCGTATCCGTATGCGCGCCATTCGTGTTCGTACCAGCCGCCGCCGATTCCCATCTGGATCCGGCCGCCGGAGATGATGTCTGCGGTCGCGGCGACCTTCGCCAGGTACACAGGATTGCGGTAGCTCATCGCCGTGCACATCTGGCCCAGCTTGATCCTCGAAGTGGTTGCCGCGTAGGCGGCCATCAGCGTCCACGCCTCATGGGTGGCCTCGTTCGTCGGCATCGGAACGGTGTGGAAGTGGTCGTACTTCTATCCACTCCGAAAACAAAGGATCGCATGTTGACAAGGCAGCTAGACCCCTCGGGGGTCGACGCCCAAGCGCAGAAGCTTCGCCTCGAGCGCCAAGACTTCCGGCTCCGCAAGGTACCGACCGGGTACAAGGTGGCGCAGCGAATCGGCTCAGGCTGGGAGCTGCTCTCCGAGGTCTACCAGTCCCGTAGGGAAGCTCTGGTATTCATCGATACCGTGGTGAGCAAGTGAACGCCGCCGACTGGCTGAACGCCATCGCCGCCCACCCGGAGACCATCGACATCGACCTACTCGTTGCAGCGTTCCTGGCCCAAGAGCCAGACCGGCTCTGGTCGCTGAGCGACGTGCTCCACGGGCTGCACCGGGAACGGGAGCTGTCCGACCTGCGGGACGCGGTGAAGGCCCTCGTTGGCGACGGGTTCCTAGATGAGATTGTGGCGGTCGAGTGCGACGAGCACCGGGACAACTTCTGGTGCGACGAGTGTGCAGATCCGCTGTGCGGTGACATGTTGTTTCGGATTATCGAGGAGAGAGAGCGCAAAATGCAGTGGACCGACTACGTGAACGAGCAGGGCTATGCGTCACCGGACCAGTTCGAGGAGATCGCCCACCCGAACGGAACCACGGCGTGGACTGTGGCGTGCTGGGCAGCGGTGGCGCTGTCCTGGCCGGGAGTCGCGCCAGTCGAAGGCTGGGAAGGTATCGACGCCGACGAAGTCAGGCGGATCATGCTCAACACGATCCGCAAGGGCATGCGGGTGTTCAGCGAAGAGGCCGCGCGGTGCAAAAGCCGGGACGCCGAGGAGGCAGCGAAGGCGCTGGAGGCCGTCCTAGACGACGATGAGTTCGCGCTCGCGGCGGCGTATGCGCTGCCGGTGGCTGACGGCAACGTCCGTCAGACGCTTCGGGACGCGGGAGCGTCGTGGCTAGACGAAGCATGATCGATTGAGTTCCCGACTGCCCCCGTCGAATCGAATCGGCGGGGGTTTGTCGTTTGACCTTCCAATAGAATGAGGATAATGGATCGAGTCATTATCGCGATTCCTTTTATCGGAATGTTGGAATGCTCGAATGCAACTCACCATTCGTTGGTACATCACGAATCATTGGGGCTTGCCTCGATGCCAAGCCGGGTGTACCGTCGGAACAAGTCGGGCCGAAGGGTCGGACTTAGTGTTGTGCCTTGGATCAGAGACCCCTCCCAGAGGCTCTGAGGGCCACGGAGAGCGACGAACACCCCCTGTCCGCATAAGCGATACCGGAGAGCGTGGCCCAGGCCCGCAGAGGCCATCTGAGAGGCCGGGTCGGAGCGGAACGGAGCATCTGCGCTGGTGGGGGCCGGTTTTGGGCCGTCCCTCGCGCGGGCCCCCGCACGCGAGACAAGGAATCTTTGAACCCCCAACGCAGTTGGGGGAAGTAATAACTAACCAACCCCTTCGGGGGTTGGTCTAGAGATCCCCTGAAGGGATCTCTTCTAGGGGATTTTCCTAAAGAAAATCCCTTCTAGAGTTTATTATTTTAACCACTTACAAGGGGCTCCTGAAGAGCCCCGTTAGAGTTATTCCAGGGAGGCTCTGCAGAGCCTCCTTCGAGGGAGCCAAAGAATGGCTCCCGAGGCAGGGTAGTACCATTGTTTGAGGGAGCCTAGAATGGCTCCCGCTGGTGATGAAGGAATGGATGATTTGAACCTCCCGGAGTCGAATACAGTTCGGTGCATTCGCCTCCTCCGGTGCAACCTGTTGTGTCAGCACACCGCCTACTCGACCGCCCTATGACCCCCGTCAAGGGTGAAGGGGTCAGGGCGGCACTCGCACGGCGGGTGCAGCCACGGCCCGCGAGGTACAACGGTTGGTACAAACGACCCCCGATGTACTGCAGCGCAACTTGGCGCTGTGAGTTCCGACACACAACACCACACACCACCGAAGAAGGAAAACAGCCACATGAGCCTTGATTTTGAAGACTGGAGCCACGGCGGCGGTCACATGCACTTTGTGTGTTGCCCGTCGCTATGGATGAGGATGTCGGCGTCATTGGCGGTGATGATGGGTGGGCTATGAGAACGGCCCCGCTCGGTGTGGTGAGCGGGGCCGTGG
>NZ_JACKSH010000200.1 GCF_025821625.1 Mycolicibacterium pyrenivorans | reverse complement strand
AGCAGATCCGGCCAACGCCGGGTGCGGTAGTGCAGTGTGGCGGTGATGAATTGACGCCATTGGGCGGCTTGGGTGTCCTCGGTGATGGCCGGGTGGTCAAGCAGTGAGGCGGCTGCGGCGTACTGTTCGGCGCGGATGAGCGCTGAGGCGTACGCCAGGGCCAACGTGGCTCGTGACCACACCGGAAGCGTCAGGTATAGCGGGGCCACGATCACGGCGTGCAGTTCGCCGGCCTTGAGACCGATGCGGCGGGTTTCGCGGTAGAGCGCCCGGGAGTTCTCGTGCGCGCCGGCCAGGGTGTCGAGTTCCTGGTCTCCGCACGC
>NZ_JACKSH010000199.1 GCF_025821625.1 Mycolicibacterium pyrenivorans | reverse complement strand
GACCACCCGGCCATCACCGAGGACACCCAAGCCGCCCAATGGCGTCAATTCATCACCGCCACACTGCACTACCGCACCCGGCGTTGGCCGGATCTGCTCGCCGCCACGGCGGTGTCCCCGCCGCCGGAGGCAACCTATGTCCTGGAACCTGTCAGCGCCGCGGTCGCGGCGCTGACCGCGGCGGCCTCCGCCAGCCTGGGACAGTTCCAAACCGCACTCGACACCGCNGACAAGATCCACACCGACAACCCCTACGTCAGCGCCGATGTGGCGCTCACCCGCGGCTGGTGCCTGCGTGAACTCGGCGACCCCGACGCNGCGCTGGCNGCGTTCCGCGCCGCCGCAGTGGAGGGGCAGTTGNTGCCCGCGGCCCAGCAGGCCATCGACGACCCCAGCTACCGCCTGGTGGTCACCGACCCCGAAACCATCGCCACCCGCACCGACAAGTGGGACCCGGCCACCGAGACCAGCCGCGCCCAGCGCGACGCGGCCGCACTGGCCGAAGAGCAGAAGCACCGACCCCGAAACCATCGCCACCCGCACCGACAAGTGGGACCCGGCCACCGAGACCAGCCGCGCCCAGCGCGACGCGGCCGCACTGGCCGAAGAGCAGAANGAAGTACTGGCCAACGCCAAGCGCCGCCTCGACGAACTGATCGGACTGGAGGNCCCCAAAGAGCAGATCGCGGTGTGGCGCACCGAAATTCAGATTGATCAGCTGATGGCCGCGCAGGGTGATGAAACGTCGTCGACCGGTGAGAACCACATGGTCCTGGAAGGTCCGCCTGGGACGGCGAAAACAACGTTCGCCCGCATTGTCGCCGAGATCCTGTTCGGCTTGGGCAAGATTCAGCGCCCCGAGGTCATGGAAGTCACCGAGGAAGACCTTGTCGTCGGCTACGTCTCTCAGACCGCGCAGCGGATGAAAGAGGTTTGCGAAGAGGCGTTGGGCGGGGTGTTGTTCATCGACGAGGCCTACCGGCTGGTGCCGGAGACCGAGGGCCACAGCTTCGGCAAGGACGCCATCAACACGCTGCTGAAATACATGGAGGACTTCCGCGACCGGCTGGTAGTCATCGTCGCCGGCTATCCCAAAGAGATGCGCCGCTTCCTGGCCGCCAACCCAGGCCTGGCGTCGCGGTTCAACTTCACCCTGACCTTCACCAGCTACACCGCCGACGAAATCGTGGCGATCGGGCGCCACATCGCGGGCAAAGAGAAGATCGCAATTGCCGAGGAGGCGTGGCCCATGCTGCATGCCGAGGCCACCCGCTTGCGCGCCACACCGACCGACGCCGGCACCGCGCTCGATATCGCCGGCAACGGCCGCTACGCCCGCAAGGTGGTCGTTGCCTGCAAACGGGAGCGCGCTCGGCGACTCAGCAGTAACACTCCGGAGGAATTGGCCGCCCTGGCCGCCGCCGATCCGTCGCTGCTGGTGGTCAACACCGATGACATGGCCCGCGCCCTGGCCTCCTCGCAGAGCGGCGATATCAGCGCCGCGCCGGCGACATCCGTCGCTGCTGGTGGTCAACACCGATGACATGGCCCGCGCCCTGGCCTCCTCGCAGAGCGGCGATATCAGCGCCGCGCCGGCGACATGACTGCCCATAGCGGCCCGGCGCAGCCCTCGAAGCCTCACTTTGCCGCGACCTACTTCTCCGACCGCTTATCAGGGGATACGCTCATTCATACGATCTACAATACGTGTCTACCTGCGTATTTATCTACCGACACATGTATCCTCTTAGGTGTGGATAGCCAGAAAAATTTCGAGTTTGGACGGCGTGGCGCGACGGTAAATGTGGGATACCGGGGTAAAAATTCACCCCATGGAACTACACGACAATCCCCAGCTTTTGGTGGAGACGTTCGTCGAGCAGCATGGCCTCGTCTTAGGGGAAACGCATGGCGATCTCTGTGCGCGGTTGGCGGAGGTCCCGGACCGGTTCGTGGATCAGGGCGACGACCCTCGGGGTATCACGGTGTCGTGCACATTGCTGGAGACGTTGCTGTTCTCAAGGTGGCGGCGACAGACCGAGGATTCAACGTTAAAAGCCATCAAGGGCAACGGGTTCGGGATCGTCTTGGTCGACGGGAAGGGAACCCGAATTGGGGTGCGAAAGCACCCCCGCAACTGGGACGGCAGCCTGCTCGAACCGGTGCCGTATGTGCCAGGCGGGGCTCAGCTGAGCCTCGAGGAGGAGTTGGGGCATCCGATCGGCGGCGAGGATGGCATTCCGGAGCCGCCGGGTTATCGGCAATACGTGTTGTGGTGGCCGGGCAGTCTGGGCCTGGGCGGTGCGGTGCTGGCTGCGGGTGTGCTCACCGACAAGGTGCAGGTTCTTTACGCCAGAACACCGTTGCCGGCACCGATCATGGAGCAGCGCTCCAAGACGATCTCCATGAGGGATGCACTGGAGAAGGGCGCTGGGCAGGGAACTTCTGGAAAGCGGCGCCGGGACGAGGATTTCGCCGGTATCGACGGAGTCGCCGAGGACACGCAGGAGGAAGCACCACCGGAATCGTCGTAGCCCTCATGCACAGTGTTGGGTGCATGAGAGGTCCCCAACCAGGTGATGTTGAATCGAGCGCACGATGATTGAGGTTTTTGGTGCACGGGTCCGGCAGGCCCGTCTTCTGCGACGAATGACAGCAACTTCTGTGGTGGGCCTCGCGGGTTGGAGCAACGCCCGCCAGACGAAGATCGAAAAATCGCCGACTATCTTGTTGTCTTTTCATGAGGTGGAGCGTTTGGCTGAGCTGTTCCGGTTCCCTGCACGGTTTTTCAGTTCAGAGCCGCAGTCTCGGGTATCGGCGGGCGAGTTGCTGTTCCGGGCGCCGAAGTCGATGACGGTCGGTGAGCAAGACTTCTTGGCGACGTTCGCCTCCCTGGCCGGCGATTTTCTGGGCGGTCTGGATGAGATGTCGAAACTGCCGCCGGTGAAGATCCCCTCGGTGAGCGACGAGGGCCCGCGCCGTCCGAGCCTGGTTCAGGCCGCGGGGCGGCTGCGTGAGGCGATGGGTCTGGAACCCGATGAGCCGCTGGACGATTTGATGTACGAAGCAGAACGGCTGGGCGCCCCGGTAATTGTGCGGCGCCGGGCTCCCGGCGAATGGGAGAGCGAGTTCGCGGCCACGCCAGGGCGGGCGCGTGACGAGAGGCACCTGGGCTATTCGAGTTGGGTGGGGCGGCACCGGGATCGCCCGCTGGTGGTGCTGCGTGAAACAGAGTCGTGGGAACGGACCCGCTTCACCGTGGCCCACGAGTTGGGGCATCTGGTATTGCACAGTCGCGCATACTGTTCGGTCAACTCCAGTGAAGAGCTGGAAGCCAACCGGTTCGCCACCGAGTTGTTGGCGCCGGTCGCGGCGATTGCGCCGGAACTGCCGCGGGTGATGTCGCTGTTGAACCTCAAACCGCTCAAGGACAAGTGGGGATTGTCGCTGGGTTCGCTGATCATGCATATGCGGGACTCCGGTTTGATCGATGCGAAGCGTGCGAAAATGCTGACCACACAACTGCATTCGCGGATAAACCCTGAGACGGGTCATACCTGGGGCATGACGGAGCCGGGGTGGAATGAACGAGATCCCGAACGGCCCCGGCTGCTGCGCAAATGGGTGGAACGCTGCTACGGCGGCGCGTCTGTGCCGATGCTGGCCGCTCGCGAGTCGCTGATCTTCCCACCTGATCTGCTCGATTGGTTTCTGGCGACTCAACGACCTTCTCCTGGGACCGATCGGCACCCGGTGGCCGCCAGCGCCGGCTCCAGCGGCGCGGTCAGTGCGGCGCCTGAGTCCATGCCGCAGGTGGTCCGGCTCGACGACTTCCGCCGGGGTAAGACCCCGTGAACGCCAAGGGAGGATGCTGAGGGTGGCGCGGGTGCAGCGGTTGTGCTTTGCGGACCGGCCAGACACCTACAGGGTGGTCGGCGGCGACCAGCTGCCTGTTGCTCCTGCTCGGGAGTATCTGCAGTTCCTCGCCGACCGGGGCGCATCTCCGAATACCGTGCGGGCCTACGCCTACGGGTTGGCGGCGTGGTGGTCGGTGCTCGAACACACCAACACCGCCTGGGATGACTTTCCTACCAGCCTGTTCGGGCAGTTCCTGTCGTATCTTCGCACCGGCGATCTCCCGGGCACTGCCCGCATCGGCGACCCGGAGCCGGGGATGGCCGAGTCGGCGCTGCAGCCGCGGGGCGCTGCGGTGTTGTCGATGTACCGCTACTTCGCCGACGCCCACGATTTGGACCGCCCGTATCGTCGCCTGTTTTCCTCCCATGCCCGGACCTCGCGTTCCCGCTACGCCCCCACTCTGAGCGGCATCGGGCCACAACGTGACCGTGACGTGCCGCTGCACCGCCGTCGGGCACCCAGTCGCACCGAGACCCCGGTGCTGCTGCCGGTTCAGGTCAACGCCATCCTGGACGGCTGCAGTGTGCAGTCAGCATCCGGTGAGTGGACGGGCAGCGCGGCAGGCTTGCGCGACCGCTTGTTCTTCGCCGTGCTGGCCGAGACCGGCATGCGGATGGGCGAAGCGTTATCGCTGCGCCACAACGATTTCCATATCAGCGGCGGCGGCACTCCGTCGATTGCGGTAGCTGGCCGTGATGACCATCCCCACGGCGTGCGCGCCAAATCCGGTGCGCGGCGCATCTACATCGGCGATGACCTGGTCGCTCTCTACAGCGAGTACGTGTGGCAGCTGGTCGGGTGGGGCGCCGATATCGCGGTCGACGACCTGGCGACGCACTTCGTGTTTGTGAACCTGGCCCGCGGCCAACGGTATGCACCGCTGCGCCCGGAAACCATCTACGACAAGGTCGAAACCATCAGAACAGCCCGCGCTGATGTGCTGCCGCAGAACTGGACTCCGCACTGGCTGCGTCACACCCATGCCACCGCCCTTCTGTTATCCGGCGTGCGTGAGCACGTGGTGATGCGCCGCCTGGGCCACGCCGACGTGCAGACCACGCTGTCGATCTACGGCTGGGTGACCGCCGACGCCGAGATGCGTTCGGTCGCTGAGTGGAAGAACTACGTCGCCGGCTGGAAAGTGAGCCATGACCCGACCTCATGACAGCCGCACCGTGGCTGCGGACTCAGCGGCGGCCACCGCGTGGACTCGGCAATGGCAGCAGGTGCCCGAACAGTGGCAAACCTTGCGTTACCGCATCGACACCACGCCCGCCGACACGGTGTTTCTGCGCAACCAGCGCTACCTGAACAGCCCACAGGGACACGACTTCACTCCTACCGAAGTGCCACAACGGTTCTGCCAGGAGATGGCGTGGTGGGTGTGGCTGTGCGGCCAGGAAGGCTTCCGCAAAATCGAACCGTCGCTTCTGAAGTGGACCGGCCGCGCCCTCACCGACGCGGCCGCCGAATATCACCAGCGTCATCGCCGCGCCCCGGCGAGCATCGCCGACCTGGCGGCCGAGGACATCGTGCGCCACGCCGTGCTGCGGTTCGAGCGCCGTAACACTCGCCTGCCCTCACCGGGGGCACGACGCCAGGTCACCAGCTTCATCGAGCATCTGCATCTTCATGTGTCGGTGCGCTGCACCGACACACCGTGGTGGGCCCACGACATCTGGGATCTGCGGGCCGACCCCCGAATTCCCCAACGCGAACACGAACCCAGCCACGACAGAGTCGTCAAGCTATCGGCGATCCAACCGCTCTGGCTACGCGAGGGTGTGCGGTTCTGGTTGCGCACCTCCTTGACCGGAGAACTGTTGCGATGGTCATCGGTCGCCGAGCGGGCCCGCGATATGGCCAGGCACCTGGGTCCGTTCCTGGCCGCCCGCCACATCACCGACCCGCTGCTCACCGAGGACCGCGCCGCGCTGCGGCTGCTGTTCACGGAGTTCTCCGACTACCTGAAATCCCCAGCCGCAGCGGTCAAACCAGACAGGCCGCTGTCGCCGTCCGCGGTGGACACGACCCAGTCCCAGACCCAGGTGTTCTACGCATTCATGGTCGATCACGCCGAGGAGGCCGCCGCAGCGACCGGTGATGCACGGTGGGCGCAGATTACCGACACCTACACCCGGCTGTGGGGTGCGGCGTTTCGGACCCGACGCGCCAACCGGTACCGGGAGCTGACCTGGTTCTCCACCTCGGAACTGCAGCAGATGCTGTGTTACGTCGATGTACTAGCCGCCGACCGAGGCATGCCAGTGGCCATCACCCACCCCGATGCGACCATCTCCGTGGTCGCCGGCCTCGGCGACCCCCAGGCCGCGCGGGTGTGGCTGCTGCAAGCACTGACCGGGCGGCGAGCCTCGGAGATCCTGATGCTCGACTTCGACCCACTGTCATCAATCCCGGGCCAGGAACGGCCCACCGACTCCGACGATCCCGACGCGTTCGTCGCCAAACTGCGCTACCAGCAGACCAAAGTCGACGGAGTGTTGCCCACCATCCTGGTCGAGCAGGCCGTGGTCAACGTGATCAGTGAACAGCAAGCCTGGATTCGCCGACGCTACCCCGATCTGAGCCCGAAGTATCTGTTCCTCGGACTGCGCCACCAGCATCAGGGGCAGCGGCCCCGCACCTACCAGTCCTACGGCGTGACACTGAACAAACTCGACAATATTCACGGCCTGACCGATTCAGCCGGGCGCCCACTGCGGTTCAGCCAAACCCACCGGCTCCGCCACACCCGCGCCACCGAGCTACTCAACGACGGCGTGCCGATCCACGTCGTGCAGCGCTACCTCGGACACGCTTCCCCGGAAATGACACTGCGCTACGCTGCGACGCTGGCTGCCAAAGCGGAATCAGAGTTCCTGCGACACAAAAAGATCGGCGCCCACGGCACCGATGTCGCGATCAGCCCCTCCGACATCTACGATATGACCCAACTCGCAGCGCGCACCGACCGGATCCTGCCCAACGGTGTGTGTCTGCTGCCGCCGCTGAAGACCTGCGACAAGGGCAACGCATGTCTGTCATGTGGACATTTCGCCACCGACACCACCCATCTCGACGAACTTGTTGATCAACGCGCCAAGACCGTGGCGCTGATCGACGTGCGCCGCGAACAGTATCGACGACGCAGCGGCCGCGAGCTGACCGATGACAACGTGTGGATCCACGAACGTCGCCGCGAGATCGCGTCCCTGGACGCCATTATCGAACGCCTCCACACCGAGACCGGCGTCGCCAAACAAGGCAGCAGTGTTGGCGGGGCCGGAACCAGCAACCGGCTACCCCTGTTGCAGATCAAAACCCGCGGTAGCCACGAATCTGCCCTGCGCAAAGCTGACCCCGGCAGCACCGGATGAGACAACGCCCTCCGCCGCCGTCGGACAACGCCCGCCGGGCCCTGGCGAAGTACCGCGAATCCGTGTCCAAGGACAAGCGCCGCGACATCGAGCAGGCCATCAAACACCTGCGCAAGGTCAACGCTCCCATCAACATCTCGACCGTCGCCGCCCGCGCCGGCGTGCAACGCAAGACCGTCTACAAACACGATGACCTCGTGGCCGTCATCGACGCTCACCGCCACCACCGTTCATCCGCCGACAACGCCTCCACGACACGTGAGACCAGCATCATGGCTGCACTGCGCACCCAGTTGGCGGCCAAAGACACCGAAATCCGGACACTGAGAACCAAGCTCGCCGAACAGGAAACGACGATCGCGCTGCTCTACGGACAACTCGACACCCACACCACCTGACGGACATTATCGTCGCCTCCAGTACTGACCGTCCTTGATCTCCTCGCCGTCGTATGGCGGGCGCATTCCCCCGACATCGGCTGTCGGGCTTGATGTTGACGGATGACCCACTCGCTTCGACTACGCAACGAACAGCGCATCCGAACAGCCAGATCGCGGATCCTGGCGGCCGAATTCCCGACCGCAGCGCGGAATCCAACATGGGAATGCCCTCCGGTTCTCCGTATCCAAACGCTGCGCCTTCCTCGAATCGCTGTCCCGGCCAGTGAGTTGTCGCCGCACAGATGCCGAGAACGCAACCAGCGCCAGGGCATCGACGCCTTGGCCTGCCTAGATACCCAGCGGCACGATGTCGGTATGCGATATCGCCGATCGATATTTTCTTGATTCTGCACTAGCATTGCGCTTCGTGGCTTCTACCGGAAGTTCCCGGCCCAGTCGACTGACCCCGTCGGTTAGCTTGGGCGCACTACCGGATGCGTTGGCATCTGAAGGCGCAGGCCCTACGGTTCCGTCTCGGCCAACAGGCAGGACCACATTCGGTCTGCCGGCTCCTATCCCCACGCTTGCGCCTGCCGCCGTCGCAGCCGAACTGCGCCTTTGCGCCTTGGCTCAACGCAGCAGGGCGCAACAGCGTGCCGGTGCCCGTCGTGTCGCAACGGCAGCCTGTCGAAAGACCTGACCCAGAACCCCGTTAGGTGAGAAATGTTCAACGATTTCGAGCTCGCCGAAGTGTTGTGGGACATGGCTGAGCCGTGCCTGACAAACGCCGACCGATCCGCCATGTGCGTCGCCCTGCATGCTTCGGAGTCCTTCCTGGTGATCGTCACCGCCGTGCGCGCACTCAACCAACGGCAGCAGCGCCTTCCTCGCAATGTCTTTGTCGAGTTTCAGAATTGGTTGGGCGCGTTGCCCGCGCTGAATGCCGACGATCCGTGGTTTCCGACCTGGCTGGAACTTCACCTCCTCGCATCGGGGATGCAACCGTCAGACGAAGACACCGATATCACCGCCTACGTATACGGTGACGCGACACTGTGTTACTTCATTCTGGACGAGGCCGGGGTCGCCGACGCGCCGTATGACCGTCAAACCGACGCGCTACGACGATGGCTGGCGGTGAACCGACCCAGTCCGGCGTTGCGCGCCGACCTGAACGCGAATGGCTTTGGACATCTCCTCTGAGGACAATCCCAATACCTACCTCCGCTGCCAGCTCAGCCGTGCGGCATCGAATGTCCCGGTACCGATGGCGGGGGTTGGCCCGGCGCCACGACGCGAAACTGTCCCATCATTCCGGTGTCCTCGTGGAAGAGCAGATGGCAGTGGTACATGAACGGATTGACCGAATCGCCGTAGCCGTTGAAGCGGACCGCCACGCGGACCGTGGTCTGCGGGTAGATGAACACGGTGTCCTTCCAGCCTGCCAGCTCGGGCGGTGGGGCCTGACCGGCGATGTCGAGGACACGGAACTGGGCGTTGTGCACATGGAAGTTGTGCGGCCAGACACGGTCGCGGCCGACCACCTCCCAGATCTCCGTACTGCCCTCTGGCACGTCGAAGTCGATGCGGTTCATGTCCATGAGCTGGTCGTTGATCTTGAAGTTGTTCTTGCCGTTGGCGTCGGTGCCGCGTTGCAGCCGGAACTCCCGCCGTGTGGCGTCGGCGGGTACAGCTGCAGCGGGCAGCGTGGCCAGCACGGCCGGCAGCGGCGCTGCATCGCGCAGTTGCGGGTCGGGTCGCAGTTCGAGAACGTCAAATGAATCGGTGTACCCGAAGCGCTCCCGAAATGTCTCGTCGGGCCACTTGTCAATTGGGAAGGCGTGCAGCAGGATCGGTTCCCCGGGGTTGAGCTGCACGACGATCTCGGCCCGTTCGGCCGGGCTCAACTGGATGCGGGTCAGCGAGACCGGCTTCTCCAACAACCCGCCGTCGCTGGCGATCATCGCGAACGGGCGGTCGTCGCTGAAGCCGAGGTTGTAGACGCGCCCCACCGATGCGTTGAGCAGGCGCATCCGCAGCTGCCGGGTGCTCGCGTCGAAGTACGCCCCTGCCAACCCGTTGGTGGCGATGGTGTCGCCGAGCAACCCGATGTCGTCGGGGTCGGATTCGTCGAGCGCACCGTCCGGGGTGAATTTGTAGTCGGCGATGATCACTGGAATGTCATCCACCCCATAGGTGTTCGGAAGTCCCTGCGGCTCCTGGTCGTCGTCGATGAGGAACATGCCGGTCAGGCCGCGGTACACATGTCGCAGCGTGGCGCCGTGCGGGTGCGGGTGATACCACAATGAGGCCGCCGGCTGATCTATCGTCCAGGTCGGCCGCCACTGGGCGCCGGGCTCGATCGGCTGGTGCGGCCCCCCATCGAAGCGGGCAGGTAGGTGCATGCCGTGCCAGTGACTGGTGGTGGTCTCGGGAAGTTGGTTGTCCACCGTGACTGCGACGGTCTCTCCGCGTCGAGCGCGCAGTGTGGGGCCGAGCATCGACCCGTTGTATCCCCAGGTGGGCGTGCGTGTTCCGGCGACAATCTCGGTCTGACCCGGTGCCGCCCGCAACGAGAAATGCCGCGCCCCGCCCTCCACGGTGGATGGTGCAAGCTGCGGGATGGGCAACCGACGATCGAATGGGCGAGCGGGGATCCTCGACGTCGGCGTGGTAGACGCCGGAGGTGATTCGCCGGTGCCGCACGCTGCCACCAGTAGTCCCGTCGCGCCGATGCCCACCAGGAACGTCCGGCGGTCGATTCCAGGCATCGGATCACACCTCTCTGTGATGGGCGGTGGCAAGGACCGGCAGCAGGTGCCGGACCCGGGTGTTGATCTCGGTGGCGGTCCTTTGGAAGGCCGGGTAGCTGCCCTCGTCGGTGTCGGCCGCCGTGGCCGGGTCGGGGATGCTCCAGTGAACGCACCGTGGGTCGTGCTCGAACTCGGGACACGCTTCCTTGGCTTTGTCGCACAGGGTGATGACATGGTCGAATCGGCGACCGGCGAGGGTGTCGAGGTGGCGGGGCTGCTGGGTGGAGATATCGATACCGAAGTCGTCGTGCAGTACCCGCACCGTGTTGGGGTGCATGATGGGTTTCGGTCGGCTGCCCGCGCTGACTGCCTCGACCCGGCCGGCGGTGTGATGGAGCAGCAGCGCCTCGGCGATGGCCGAGCGTGCGCTGTTGCCCGTACACACGAACAGCACCGTCGCCCGTGCGGCCAGATCGGATACCGGTGGTGCGGGGTGCATGCGCAGCGCTGGGTGCAGCGCGGCGCCGGCGCCGGCCAGGCTTTCGGCGCAACGGTCCAGATCCAGGTGGTAGTAGCTGTCGCGGCCGTCGAAGCTGCTGCGTGTGGCCGTGACCAGCTCGCCGTCGCGCAGCAGCCGCAGGTGATAGGAGATCAGGTTTTGTGGCACCCCAACCCGCGTCACCAACTCGCGAACCCGGTAGTCGCTGTCGGCTAGTTCGCCCAGGAGACGCCAACGCACCGGGTGCGCGGCCAGGCCCACGAAGTCTGGGACGGCTTGACTCGGCGGCAGCACACACCCGAGGGTACATCAAACTGAATTGATTGATGTACGGTGATCCGCGAGACCGATTGCCGTGGTGGACCACAGGTGCGGAAATACGTATCAATTTCCGATATCGATCCCCGTAATTCGCCGGGCTGTCAGTCCATGGACGCGTCGCCTGGATAGATTCACTTGGAAGGGTGGGCCGTAGAACTTGACTGAGCCGAATGCAAGCAACCCGGGGGTCAGCGCGAACGCTGATTCTTCGGCGTCGAGTCGCCTTCGTCGCTTGGCGATGAGAACGATGCGGTGGCGAACGCTGGTGATCATCGTGGGCGCGGTCGCGGCAGTGGTCGTCCTCGTGGTCGCGGCATCGTTCGCATATCCGTATGTGCGGGGTACGGAGTACGTGAACGAGGGTGTCGCTCTTGAGCATCCCCTCGCCATTCCGCCGCTGCTGGAGCCCGCGATCGTCAACGGGGAGAAGGTGTTCTCGCTCACCGCGAAGAGTGGTCGAACGGAGCTGATGCCGGGCGCTGCCTCCGAAACGGCCGGCTACAACGGAACCCTGCTCGGTCCCACAATCCGCGCGCACCGGGGAGAACGTGTCCGCGTCGAGGTGAACAACGAACTGGGCGAAACGACGACCGTGCACTGGCACGGCATGCATCTGCCCGCCATCATGGACGGCGGCCCGCATCAGCCCATTCCTCCGGGTAACACCTGGTCACCGCACTGGACGGTCAACAATGCCGCGGCCACGCTGTGGTATCACCCGCATACGATGGGCAAGACCGCCGAGCAGGTCTACTCCGGACTTGCCGGCATGTTCATCGTCGACGACGAGAACAGCGATGCGCTCGGCTTGCCGAACATCTATGGTGTGGACGACATTCCGCTGATCGTGCAGGATCGAAACTTCGACGACACCGGGAACCTCACCTATGTCCGGGACAAGGCGCAAGACAACTTCGGCGCGATGGGCGACACCATCCTGGTCAACGGCACCCACGGGCCCTATCTCGACGTGCCCAAGCAGCTGATCCGGCTGCGCGTGCTCAACGCCTCCAACGCCCGACGCTATGACTTCGGGTTCTCCGACGGCCGGCCGTTCCGGCAGATCGCGACCGACGGCGGACTACTCGAAGCACCGGTGGAGCGCACCCGGATGCTTCTTAGCCCCGGCGAGCGCGCCGAGATCATCGTCGACATGAGCCAAACGGATCAGCCGGTGACCCTGATGAGTCATGAAATCCAAGGCGCGGCCCCAATGATGCATCTCATGCGGACCCTCAGCGTTGGCGATAATGACGAGTACCAGATCTTCAAAATCCTCGAACTTCGCCCGCAAGGCACCGCGGCGACGCCAGGTGAGCTTCCTGCACGGCTCAACACCATCGCACCACTACGGGCCGAGGATGCCGCCCGGACTCGTCTCTTTGCGATGACCGACCGGATGAGCATCAACGCCAAGCCGATGGACCACGCCCGCATCGACGAGGTGGTGACGAAGGATGACATCGAGATCTGGGAGATCGACAACCGCGAGGCGCTCTTCTATCACCCGTTCCACATTCACGACGTGCAGTTTCAGATCCTCGACCGCGACGGCCGGCCGCCTTCCGACTACGAGCGCGGCTGGAAGGACACCGTCGTCGTCAACCCGCTGGAAAAGGTACGCGTGATCGCCCGATTCTCCGACTACGCCGACCCGCACACGCCCTACATGTACCACTGTCACATCCTCGAGCACGAAGACATGGGCATGATGGGCCAGTTCGTGGTCGTCGAACATCCGTCGGACGAGACAAGCGTCGTCTCGCCGCTCGACGGCACGACCGGGACGGATCATGGCCACGGCCACTAGATCCGGACAAGGATGCCGCGACACGACGCAGGCATACAGATATCGTTCACCGATATCGGGGACCGCAGCATTTATGGGCGTACACCAGGGAGTAGCAACATGAGTCGTCCGCCTGACACCAGTGGTGTAGCCGATGAGCTGCGACGTCGGCTAGGACTGTTCGACGCGGTGGTGATCGGGCTCGGGTCGATGATCGGCGCCGGGATCTTCGCGGCCCTGGCCCCGGCCGCACACGCGGCCGGCTCCGGGCTGCTGCTGGGATTGGCGGTGGCCGCAGTGGTGGCCTACTGCAACGCGATCTCCTCGGCGCGGCTGGCCGCCCTCTACCCGGCCTCGGGCGGCACCTATGTGTATGGCCGGATGCGGCTGGGTGACTTCTGGGGTTATCTGGCGGGCTGGGGGTTTGTGGTCGGCAAGACCGCATCGTGTGCGGCGATGGCGCTGACCATCGGGTTCTATGCGTGGCCGGCGCACGCCCATGCAGTGGCCGTCGCGGCGGTGGTTGCGCTGACCGCAGTGAACTACGCCGGGATACAGAAGTCGGCCTGGCTCACCCGCGCGATCGTCGCCGTCGTATTGGCGGTACTGACCGCCGTCGTTGTTGCCGCCTTCACCTCCGGGACCGCGGTCGCGGAGCGACTCGACATCGGTGCGGACGCATCGATCGGCGGGGTACTGCAGGCGGCGGGCCTGCTGTTCTTCGCGTTCGCCGGATACGCCCGCATCGCCACGATGGGTGAGGAAGTCCGCGACCCGACCCGCACCATCCCGCGTGCCATCCCACTAGCACTCGCCATCACGCTGGCCGTATACGCCATCGTGGCCGTCGCCGCGATCACCGTACTCGGACCGCAGCGGCTCGCGCAGGCCACGGCACCCTTGTCCGAGGCCGTGCAGGTCGCCGGCGTGCACTGGCTGGAGCCGGTGGTACGAGTAGGTGCCGCGGTCGCCGCGCTGGGCGCGCTGCTGGCACTCATTCTCGGGGTTTCCCGCACCACCCTGGCCATGGCCCGCGACCACCACCTACCGCACGCCCTGGCCGCCGTTCACCCAAAGTTCAAGGTGCCCCATCGCGCCGAACTCGCGGTCGGAGCGGTAGTGGCGGTGCTCGCGGCAACAGCGGATGTCCGTGGCGCGATCGGCTTTTCGTCCTTCGGCGTCCTGGTCTACTACACGATCGCTAACGCCTCGGCCTTCACCCTCGGCCCAGGCGAGGGCCGCCCGCCGCGCCTGATCCCGGTGGTGGGGGCGATTGGATGTGTGGTCCTGGCATTCGCGCTGCCGCTGTCCTCGGTGATCTCCGGAGCCGCGGTGCTCGGCATCGGGATCGCGGCCTACGGGGTGCGCCGCGTCATCACCCGCCGAACACGACAGGCCGGATCTGGCGATTCGCAACAACGCGCTCATCCACCAGAGTCTGGCTGAAAGGATCTGGAAGGAAGGACCATTCATGGTCCATAACGTGCAGTGGCTCACCCGACTGACCATCACTGACGCGTCCCCAGCGGTGCTGCTCATCCGCCTCTATGTCGGGCTGGTATTCGCTTCCGAGGGAACCCTGAAATTCCTGCGGCCCGACGAACTCGGGATTGACCGCTTCGACAAGGCTGGCATTCCCGAACCCGCGTTCTTCGCCCAGCTCGACGGGGTGTTCGAGATCGCCTGCGGTGTACTCATTTTGGCCAGGCCTGCTGACCCGGCTGGCCGCCGTACCCATGATCATCAACATGCTCGGAGCACTGCTGATCACCAAGCTGCCCATCCTGTGGGGCGGCGCCCCGCTGTTTCATGCAGAAAGCGGTTGGTGGGACTTCATCCACGAATCCCGCGCCGACTTGGCCCAACTGTGCGGCAGCGTGTTCCTATTCGTCGTCGGCGCCGGTAGTTATTCGCTCGATGCCCGACTGGCCCGCACAAGCCTCAAACCGACCGCCGGCACCGGGTCCGCGCCCAACTGAACGACTACACGCCCTTGTCGCCGAGGACTTCCCGAGCTAGCTCTTCTAGGGCCTTGCGGTCCTCGCGCAGCGCGCGCCTCCCAGCCTGCGTCACCCGATAGACCCGTCGGGTCCGGCCGTCGACGATCCGCTGTTTGGAGCTGAGCAGCCCGTCGGCCTCCATCCGATGCAACGTCGGATACAGCGTGCCCGGGCTGATGTCGTAGCCGTGACGGGCAAGCTCCTCGGTGATCCACGCACCGTGAACCCCATGCTCAGCAGCATGATGCAAAATGTGCAACCGAACTGCGCCACGCTGGAACTCACGCATCTATCAACCTCGCTCCCGAAGTGACGAAACCGATATCGGCATGCGAAATCTTATCTCACGAAAAGCGCCCGATCATCGCGAACGCCCGGCCGGGCATCTACCGCGGTTTCCCGCGCAGCCCCGCACTTGGTCGTCACCGCGAGCAGTCCAACCGCCGCAGAGTGAGCAATCCGGATCTGCATTCGCACTAGCCCAAGCGACATGCGGATCACCGTAGCCGCGAGACTCCGGCGGTCCTGATCAGATCAGTGGCTGGCTGGCCGAGGTGCGTGCGTGGGTATGAACCAATCCTAATCAGGAACACCATGCCACCGAGCTGTTCCCAGTTAGGAGAAATCGTGCCCGTCCGCCCTAACGGGGCACAGTCCTGCACACTCCAACCGAACCCCAGATAAGACCAGCTGGCCGCGCTCATCAAGGACAACCCTCGGGTTCGGATGCTCAATACCGGCCGCACCCGCACGACGAAACCGCTCACGGTCCACAAGCTGATCCGGGGTCACTGCCCGGAATTCAAGACCTCCCGCACTCAGTGGTACCGCCTCTACCACGGCGAGCGGGCACCGCGTGTCGACGAAGTGTATTGCGTGGCAAAGGTGTTTGGTGTCTCGCCCCGCTATTTTCTTCCCGACAGCACTGAGTGAGGCGCCGCAATCACCAACGCCAGCCGGCCAGCGTTTCCAGTCGGCGGCACCGCTCCTCGCTGAGCTGACCGGCGCGGTGCTTTTTGCGTTGGTCGCTGACCCATTGGCCAAGCCGGTGCCCTGACGGGGTAACCAACTTGCTTCCCGGGGTGGCCGCTCCGTGCTCGGCGCAGTACGCCTGCAGTTCGCGAAACCCCCTGTCCCACTGCGCGTCGAAGGTGTTCCACGCCCACCCGGGCAGGGCTTCCAGGCGGCCGATGCGGTCGGGGAAGTCCCGAGCCATCCTCCCGGTCCGGTACGCAGCACGTTGGTTAGATACCCAGTGCCCCAACGCCATCCCGGATGCGGTGCGGTAGTGCTGGCCCGGTGCGGCGTGGCCGTGTTCGTCGGCGTAGGCGACGAGCTGGTCATAATTCTCATCCCAGGCGGCGTCGAATCGCCGCGTCTCCGGCGACCAACCCGGCAACGACTGCAACCGCTTCAGACGCTCTGTCGACAGACGGCCGGCGCGGGCGGCGCGGCGCACTCCCCGTAGCCAGTCGGCAATGCTGGCACCGGTCGATGACACGTAGTCGGGCGGGGGATCGCAGCTGCGGTGTGTGGCGGCAAAGGCCGTCAGCGCGGCGAAGTTTTCCTCCCATCGGGCTTCGGCGAGGTTCCAGGACCAGCCCGGCAGCGCCTCCAGACGCCGGCAGCGTTCCGCGCTGAGCTTGCCCTTGCTACGGGCCTGACGCTGCGCGGTCACCCACGACGCCAAGGACCGACCATCGTCGGTCTGCTCGCCGCCCGGCGGGTTGGTATGCCCGTGCTCCGCGGCGTAGGCGGCCACCGCGTCGAACGCGGCCTCCCACGTGGGTCGGGCCCGATACTCCCAGGACCAACCCGGCAGAGACTCCAGCCGCCGGCACCGGGCACGGGCAAGCTTCGCCCGTCGCGACGGTCGCCGTAGATCGTGCACCCACTGGCCCAGTTCAACTCCGGCGTCGGTCACGTAGCCGATCGGCGGGCTGGCGTGACCGTGTGCGGCCGCGTACGCGGCGAGCTCCTCGAAGTAGTTCTCCCACTGGCGGGTTTGTCGGTGAGCCCAGCTCCAGCTGGGTAGATCTTCCAGGCGTTTGCGTTGGTCCTCGCGCAGCCGCTGCCGCTGCCCGGGCCGGCGCAGGCCGATCACCCATTGGTTGAGGTGAAGATTCGCGGTGCGCGGCGGGTAGGAGTGCCCGTGGGCGTCGGCATAGGCGGCCAGCGCAGCGAAGTTTGTCTCCCAGCGTGCGTCGACGACGTTCCACGCCCAGCCGGGCAGTCCTTCGAGTCGCTCGATGCGCTGCGGGAGCATCCGGCTGTGGCTGTGGGCGCGTCGCTGTCCGGATACCCATTGCCCCAGGGGGCGTCCGTCAGGAGTCGTGTACTGCTGCGGTGGGCTGGCGTGTCCGTGCGCGGCGGCATAGGCGGCCAGCGCGGCGAAGTTGTCTTCCCACTGCTGGGTCAAGGTGTCGACGGTGTGCACGCTGAAGGCGCGCAGGAACTGCTCAGCCAGCTCCGAGGGCAGGTCGGTGGGGATGAGGATGTCGACGAGGTCGGTGTGCACGGAGTCGCTGTCACCGGGCCCGGTCTCGCCCAGGGTGTCCCAGAGCCGGGTGAGATCGGCGCCGATGCTGGGATCGTGGCTTTGCAGCGCGAGCAGCACTTGCCGCGCTTTCTTGAATTGGCTGATGTCGATGACGGTTTCGGCGTCGAGGCTGTCGTCCACCGTCAGGGCCAGCACGATCAGCGCGGGACGGTCGTGGTGGGGGTTCTTGCGGATGGCGCGTCCGACGGCTTGGGCGACGTCGATGTCGGAGGACCGCGGCTCGGCGAAGAACACCGCGTCCAGGGCGGGAATGTCGATTCCCTCGGTGATGCAGCGCGCGTTGGTGACGATGTTCCATTGATCGGGCCGGTGCTTGCCGAGGGTGTCTTCGGCCGCGGCCTTGCGCTCCCGCAAGGGGGAGCCTCCGTCGATGTGGGTGATGTGGGCTTCGCGTCCGTCAGAGACGAGGCCGCGCGCACGCAGCAGCGCGTGGGTGCGGGCGAAGGTGGCGGCAAAGTCGCGGCTGGCGGCGATGGTGTTGTGGAAGGCCAGGACGCTGGAGAGCTGGTAGTCGTCGGCCGCTTGGGTCAAGGCGATCGCGGCGGCCACATGGTCAGCGCGGGCGCTGCCGTCTTCGCCGGCCGCGAGGCTGATCAGGCGGACATCTTTGAGGGCGGAGGCCACTGCCGAGTCGGTAACGGCAATGACAGCCACTTTGAACGGGCTGAGGATGCCGCGCTGGATCGCGTCGCGGGTGGGCAGTGAGAACACGCGCCGGCCGTAGAGGTCCGGGTTGTCCATGGAGGCGACCGCGTTCCGGCGTGGCCTGGCGCTGCCGCGGCTCGGCGAGGAACCGCGGGCGTGCACTTTGGGGGTGGCGGTGAAAAAAAGGCGGTGCGCGGCCGGGATCTTGTGGTCGTCGAGCACGACGGCGAACGGTTTGCCGCGCCGCCCCGCGGTGCGGTGGGCCTCGTCGCACACCATGACTGTCCAGGCCGGTGCACTAAACGCGCGGTGGGCCTCGACCAGGACCGCCGCCGATTGGTAGGTGGCGAAAACTACGCGCACACCTGCGGTGTCGGCCAGCCAGTGAGCCAGTTGCTCAGCGGAGGTGGTGCTGGGTATTGATAGCTCGTCGTCGGCGATGTCTTCGGGGTCGCTGATCTGTTGAGAGCACACCGCCAGCGCGGAGAACGGCATCGGCGCCTCGCCGCGCCACACCTGATAGGTCTGCTCCAGTAGGCCGAGGGTGGGAAAGGTCAGCAGGACCGTGCCGGGGGCGCCGGCGAGCAGCTTGGCCACGGCGTGCACCGCCATGAGCGTCTTGCCGGTACCGCAGCCAGATACCAGCAGCGCCCGGTGCTCGTCGGGGGTGACGGCGTCGACGGCGGCGCGCTGATAATCGCGAAGGGTCAGCATGGGACCTGCCGGATCGGGGTGGGTGGGACGTCTGTGACGAGCGTATCCGGCCTTCCGCGTCCCGGTTGTCACCAAATTGCGCACCTACGCTGGGGGAACCGCCTGTCCGGCGGGGCGGTTGCGTGTCAGTGGGTGTCGGAGGCGGGGCCGTCGTTCGTGCTGGCGCTTGCTGGCGGTGACACCGGCACAAGGTGGCCGCGGGGATCGGTGGTGTAGCCGGCGGGCGGGTCCAGTGGCAACGGCACGATCTCGCCACCGATCTCGGCCGCGTAGGCCGCGGCGTCATCAGCTTCGGCGTCGGTGAACACCCGCACCGCCGCAGGCTTACCGTCGACGCGCACCAGCATCGTGAAGTCGGCCACCGTCACCTGGTCGGTTCTTCTGCGCGGCTTCTGCACGACATGCTGGGCGGGGGCATCGCCGGGTTCGCTCACCCGCCCAGTGTGGACGTGGGGCCCGACAAGGGCCGGTCCTTACTTGCGGGAGAAGTGTTCAGGCCCGCATGTTGGCGAAGGGTCGCCGCCCGTAGTGGGCGCGAAACTGGGCGATCAACGCTGTTTCGGTGGCGGCCGCGGCGGCGTCGTCGGTGACGCGCCAGCCGACGCGCAGCTGAGCGTGGTCGCTGAGCTGCCAGATCCGCCGTCCGCCGCTGTGGCCCACGGGTTGGCCGGCTGCGCGGTGAGAGATCGATTCCTGAGACCTCAATACCCTGCGCGGCAAGGTAGGCCGTGACCGTTCCTGGTCCGCAACCGACGTCGAGGACCGGCCCGATCGGTGCGACGGTGTCTGCGAATGCGTCGATGGCTGCTTTGTGCCAGGGATGGGTGCGGATGTCGCCGGTGCCCGTTGTCATCACCATCGTGACGTAGTTGTCGGCCACGCGGTCATACGAGTCACGAACGGTGTCGAGATCGGCAGGTTGCGCACTTGGTCGCATATACACACAGGTGATGCTAGTGATGGCCACCGACGGTCACCCTGTCTCGTTTCTACTTTCTTCCGAACCGCCGCCGGTGTCCTCGCGAAGGCCTATAGCCAATCTGGTTGTGGAGGCCTCTCATGAGACCGGCGTCGTGAAGATGCTGGCGGTGGTTCACCCTTGCGGCCCGGCCGTCGGCAACGCCTATCTCGTTTCCGGACCTGGAGTCCATTCTCTAGACCGTGCGTGTCGCGGCGGGGTCGCAAGGGTTTTGGTCGGTGGGATTGGCCCGTGGTGCTTGCCCGTCTGCACGGATAAAACGCATCAACGTTCTTGAGCCGAGAGTCTCTGTCATAGGCCGGCGCCGTGCGGGTTCGCGCCCATCACCCGAGCCTCCAGAACGTCCGTATCTGTCGCCCGCCGCCGGATCAAGAACGAACGGCTTGCCGCCGTCGGGTAGCGGTAGTGCTTGCCAGCAGGTCGGCAATGGTTAGCGGCGCCGAATGCCCAGACCCAGCCCCGGTGTTCACTGGCCACCACAACTACGTCTGCCTTTCGACGCACGGAGGGGCGTGGGGCCGCCGCTCTGAATGGATGATGGGGGTATGGACTACACCACTGCGCTCGATGCACTTGTCAGGTGGGCCGAATGGACGGACAGTGTGCGTGGCGTGCTGGTCACGGGGTCAGCGGCTGTCGGCGACGTACATCCTCTGTCGGACCGCGACATCGAGATTTACACCCACGACGTTGAAAGCCTGCTCGAAGACGAGTCATGGTGGAACGGGCTTGGGTCAAGTCCATGGACGTGGTGTACGACGTCGTCGTGTGATTCTTCGAGGTGATGGTTCAGGCGGGCAGTGCCGCGGGAGTGGTCTCCTGTTCTGTTGTTGAGTTCTGGTCGGCTCGGGATTTGCTCAGGACGTCGATGCCGAGGTAGCGCCGCGATTCGGCCCATTCGTCGTGTTGTTCGGCCAGAACGGCTCCGACGAGGCGGATCAGCGCGTTGCGGTCGGGGAAGATGCCCACGACGTCGGTGCGTCGGCGGATCTCCTTGTTGAGCCGTTCAATAGTTATCTGTAGTCCGGCGGTCGGGCAGGGTTGTGACCTGCTGGTTTGCGGTGTGGACGGTGTCCGCGACGTGCTCTTGGCGCTCGGTTGTCGCCCA
>NZ_JACKSH010000198.1 GCF_025821625.1 Mycolicibacterium pyrenivorans | reverse complement strand
CCGTCGGCATCGAGATCATCAGGCACACCCCATGATCCCCTACACCCGCCACCGGCCCAGGCACCCCGCCCGGCGTGTTACTGACCCACGCTCCTAGGGGTGCATACGCTCGGGCGGCCACCAGGGGGCACGCGCTCCGGCGCCTACCGTCGTTGTCGAAGCTGCGCGATGAGCGCGTGCGCCAGATCTGCACCAAGATCGCCGAACGAACTTACGAGCCGATGGGCCGGTACCGCGAAGTCACCACCAGTTCGGAGCTCGGCTGGTCCCGTCATCGCCAGCCGCCCTGCGTTGCGAGTGCCGACCTTGCGCGGGTCACCCTCTTCGACCCGGTCTACCCGGGATAACTCAGCGGCCAGTGTGACCGACTCCGCCTCGGGAAGCTGTGCCGAGACGACGGCGAACAGCGACGCTAGGTCAGTCTGCAGGCTCTTCTGGTCGACCAATGCACCGATGATGTCGATGTCGAGGGACCGGAATGCGCACACCCCTGCCGGGTGGGTGAGTGCACCGCGGAACTGCTCGACGGTTAGCTGCTCGGTAAACGAACCCGACGATGATTTCGCCGGAGGACGCACCGCCCACCCGAAACCGTCGGCGACCCCGACGACCAACGGATCATCGTCCGACACGAACCCGATGGCGCGCATGTTGCGTGCCAAACTCCGAGCGTGTTCTTCGATCTGCCGCAGACTGGGCGCGTTCGTCACGCCGATACCCAGCACGTGGAGTTCGAGTACCGGTGCGGTCACCGAGGCTGACACGGTGCGGTTACGCCCGCCGACGAACCCACTGGCCGGAATTATGGCGTCCGAAAGCTCGACCTCGCTCAACCACGGCACCCTCACAGGTTCCTGCGGTGTCGTTCGCGGAATCGGACCCCGTTCTACGTCAAGTGCTTTCATCGCTTCACCGACCGCCTGATTACAGCTGGCGGGGTCGGTGAACGAACGCCATAGGCGCCCGTTTACGTAGTGGCCGACCTCGCTCTTGAAGTCACCCTGGGCCGGTTCGTCTTCCTCGTCAACATGCTTGTTAAACACCAGGATGCGGATGCCACGTTGACGAGCACGCCGGAACTCCTCCGCCGTCGGAGACAGACCGGTATCGGGAAAAGGTGTCCCATAACGCGGGCCAAGCAACAGGATGTATACGTCGGCCGCCTCGACTCCAGCCAGGCATGCCTCGCGGCTCGACCGGTCCTGAGCTTCGAAGTCCTCGAACCTCAGCGGCTCGTGATCGAACAACCTCAGGAACGGTGGGAGTGCCTTGCGCTCCTCCTTGAGCAGGTGCGTGACCGACGAGATGAAGACTTTCATGCCGCTCCTCTGCAGTAGTCGATCGATCGGCGGATCCGTTGTGGCGCACGGGCGCAGTTTGGACCGTAGCGGTGGCCGCCGACGCACCATGCGCCGCGTGAAAGTGTATTGCACTTTCCGGAAATTGTCATACACTTTACGGGTGGAGATCGTGATCCGGTCTAGCGCCCGCGCCCACCTCATCACCGATGAGGAGGCGAAAACTGTGATTGCATATCCCGTACTGCGCGTCGGGCTTGCTCCCCGGCGAGCGAACACGGCGCCGGTGCTGTTCATCGGGCCGGCCGCCGACAACCAACCGTGGATCGAGGTCATCGCCGACCTCACCGACCCCAACGTTGCCGAGGTATTCCACGCGATGATGCTGCGTTCCAGCCTCATCGCGCGCCTCGGCCTCGACGCGTTGGTGGACCCCGACTACGGCCCTCAGCGGGCCTGATCATTGAAAGGAGTTATCGACATGGGAAAGTCCCGAATCAGTGACGACGAATACGCCGAGATGGCCGCCGACTACGAAACCAATCCTCCGACGGCAGCCGAAGTCACCTCGGTCGAACTCAATCCCGCCTACCTGCCAACAGGACGGCCGAACAAGGGCACTCGGACAACAGGCAAGACACCGGTTCTGGCGATCCGGCTTCCCGAGTCACTTCGCAACGAGTTAGTGCACAGCGCAAAAGTCCAGGGAGCAACGCCCTCGGAAATGGTCCGTCGTGCCGTAGTCGACAGCGTGTCGTTCTACGTGCTGTGGGAGCAGACGTTCGACGGCGACGAGTGGCAATGGGTCCGCTTCGACAAGTCACTGACACCACAGGACGCCGAGGAGATGTTCAAACACTTCTCACGCCTCGCGCCAACCCACGGCTACCGCCGCGTCCAGATTCGCCACGGTCGCGACGAAGTCGTCAAAGAGTGGGCTGCACCGACGCACGGTCGACACTGACACGACGACCGTCATGTACTGCCCCCAGGATGGAGATACCCATGGTCTACGAATGGGTCCACGCAGAACTCAGCGACGAGACGCCAGTGACCGCGGAACTCAGACGAATGTTCAAGCGACTTCGTGACGACTACGGAAAGAGATCGGACGCTGACTTGACTATCGAGCATCTGCACTTGCTGACGCTGTCTATGCGCTCGAACTCAGAATTGCAGCCTTAGAGCGCGAGAACCATTAGGTCGGAAGAGCAAACCAGTGCAGAAAGTTCGAGTAAGGACACTCAGGTGTCCGAAAAAGTGGAGCTAAGGGGATTCGACCCCCCCCACTGCCAGTGTGAAACTGGATGTGCTGGCTGGTATCTCAGGGTCCACGCCGTGCGGATCAGTCCACGTCGCCGCGCTGGGTCGATGGAGATCTGTTTAGTGCGTGTTTGCCCGTAGTCGCACGTCTTAGGACACGGCTAGGACACACCGAACGAGTGTGCGACTCCTCACCTTGTTGTGGGGAGTTTCGGGCTGATTCCGCCGAGCATGAGGTAGATCATCGAGGTCAGTGATTTGGCGGTGTGATGGCCGT
>NZ_JACKSH010000197.1 GCF_025821625.1 Mycolicibacterium pyrenivorans | reverse complement strand
TTCCAGTCGAGTGTCAGGCTGCGGCACGAAGGTATGGCCCTTGCGGATGATCAGGGTGATCACACTCGGGTCAGGCAGTCGCAGTTCCAGCACCGTCACGTTGTGCAGCCGCGACTGCGGCAACACAGTGAGAGTCAGCAGCTCGGCGTCGAGCACGTCGAGGGGCGCCGACTCCACCTGAAGCTCGCGGGTGATGTCCCGCCGGATGAGCCCGAGCCAGTGCGCGATCGGCTTCAGGCTGGGCCCCTGGACCAGCGTGAAAACCACGACCAGCACGAACACGATATTGAGCAGCCGGTGGCTGTCGGGGACGCCGGTGACGATCGGGTAGGTGGCCAGCACGATCGGCACCGCACCGCGCAGC
>NZ_JACKSH010000196.1 GCF_025821625.1 Mycolicibacterium pyrenivorans | reverse complement strand
TGGAGATTCCGGCGGGCCGAAGGTGCTGGTGCGCTGCGACACCGCCGGGGCCACCCACGGATTCGCCGACGCCTGCCGCGAGCAGGGGGTGGGGTTCTCGTTCGGCTACCCCGTCGATTGGCGCGTCCAGGACGCGGTGGACACCCTCAACCTCGGGCAGTGTTGGTACCCGGCGATCGACACCGGTGGCGGCATCCGCGACGGCGCCTGGGTCGCCGAGGCCACCGACCTGGTCAACCTGAGCAGCTGGCCGCCAGGTACGAGGCTGATCCTGCGCAAAGAACGTCCCGTGCGCCGTGAGGCGCTGTTGATTCGAACGGAGGTGAAAGACCGAC
>NZ_JACKSH010000195.1 GCF_025821625.1 Mycolicibacterium pyrenivorans | reverse complement strand
GGTGGGAGGGTGGGAGGGACATCGTGAGTACCAGCGTGCCCGACCCACGATCTGCTCCGGCCGTGAGGGCTATGGTGCGGCGCTCAGCGTGGTTCTTCGACGACTTTCTGGTGGCGGGCGACGACGAAGCTCAGGCTGCCGCCGGACTCGTCGGGGTCGACCCGTGTCTCGCGTCCACACACCGGACACGCAGCCGCTTCGGCGGGCGGTGGGTCCCCGGGCAGCTCGCGACCACTGCCCTCGCATTCATGATCCATCGGGTTCTCCACTTCTGAGTCGGTGCCGCTGTACGGAATGCCCGACCGATGAGCGGTGAAACATGGTGGAAACACCTGTCGCGTCAGAGGATTGCCCCCGATGGCGTCGGCGGACACCGAGTCCTGCCCCCATGTGTGGCTGCTCCCGGTGTCCGCTTCACAGATGTGTGCTTCACAGATGTCGAGGACAGCCGCCCCGGCCTCCGCTGCTCCTTGCGTAACTCCTCCGGGGCACATGCACTACCGTCACCGGTGATTGACCGCCGATCACACGAGGGGCTTCGATGGGTAGGCAGACGACGAGAGCGGCTCTCGCGGCGATGTCGGTGATCGACGCCGAGACCAGGATCCAGCCCTGAACACCGATCAGTTCTGGCGCGACGCCGAGCGGCATATGGTGCGCTACGGGTCCGGGTTCGTCCCGCGCGTCATCACGCGGGCACAGGGGAGTTACGTATACGACGAACACGGCTCGGCGATCCTGGACTTCACGTCGGGACAGATGAGTGCGGTTCTGGGGCACGCACATCCCGACATCGTGTCCGCCGTCGCCGAGGCGATCGGCACGCTCGACCACCTCTACAGCGGAATGCTCAGCGTGCCAGTGGTGGAACTGGCGAGAGCGCTGTCGGCGACGCTGCCCGCGTCGCTGAGCAAGGTACTGCTGTTGAGCACGGGTGCCGAGTCGAACGAGGCCGCCATCAAGATGGCGAAGCTCTACACCGGGCGCTACGAGATCGTCTCGTTCGACCGGTCCTGGCATGGGATGACCTCGGGGGCGGCGTCGGCCACGTTCAGCGCGGGGCGGCGCGGCTACGGGCCGCCGATGCCGGGCAACCTCACCCTGCCGACACCGAACGCCTACCGGTCGCCGTTCCGTCACGCCGACGGGACCTACGACTGGCGCTCGGAGCTCGAGTACGGTTTCGCGGCCGTCGACGCGCAGTCATCGGGCAGCCTGGCCGCCTGTCTCGTCGAGCCGATCCTGTCGTCGGGCGGGATCATCGAGCCGCCGCCGGGCTATCTGCGCCGGCTCCAGGAGCTGTGCGCCGAGCGCGGCATGGTGTTGATCGTCGACGAGGCGCAGACCGGGATCGGCCGCACCGGGCTGATGTACGCGTTCCAACGGGACGGCATCGTTCCCGACCTGTTGACGCTGTCGAAGACGCTGGGCGGGGGACTGCCGGTGGCCGTCGTGGTCACCAGCGAGGAGATCGAATCCGTCTGCCATGAACGAGGATTCCTGTTCTTCACCACCCACGTGTCCGATCCCCTCGCCGCTGCTCTCGCCCTGACCGTCCTGGCCGTCGTCGAACGGGACGGCCTCGTCGACCGGGCCGACGTCCTCGGCCAGAAGCTCTACGCGCGGCTGGCCGGCCTGCGTGAGCGCTACCAGCAGGTCGGCGACGTCCGCGGTCGCGGGCTGCTGCAGGGCATCGAGCTGGTGACAGACAAGCAGACCAAGGCGCCGGCGGAATCCCTGGGCGCCGAGGTCACCGCGGCGTGCCTGGCGCGTGGGCTGCACATGAACATCGTCCAGTTGCCCGGCATGGGCGGGATCTTCCGGATCGCGCCGCCGTTGACGGTGACCGACGGCGAACTGGATGCGGGCCTCGCCATCCTGGACGAGGCGCTGGCCGCCGTCCTGGAGCACTGAGTATGCCACGACGGCGGGGATCACCCCGCCGACCCAGCGTCTTCGACGGTGCCACCGAACCTCAGCGCAGGATTCCCCCGAGGACTGGCCAACGCGTCGCCTGGCGTCAACACCAGTGTCCTCAGCCCACCGACATTCCTCGACGAACCAAAGGACTCGGCTTCCTTAACGGCGTGGTTCCCTGGTAGCCGCGTGACGACGACTTCGCCTGCCTACCGGCACACCACTGCCGGCCTCACGATCGAAGACAAGGCGTCGCTCACCAGCGGCGACAGCTTCTAGACCACGAAAGCGATTGAGCAACTCGGCATTCCGTCGATCACGCTGACCGACGGGCCGCACGGCCTGCGAAAGCAGCACCAGGGTGGCGATCACCTCGGCGTCGGCGGCAGCGTCGCCGCGACGTGCTTTCCGCCCGCCGCCGACCCTGGCGGCCGCGCGCGAACGACCCCGAGGGTGATCGCAGCCCTCGGTGACAACGTCGTTTCCTGAAGCCGGATTGCCCGGCCGCTGTGTGGGTAGAAGACAGGAACGCAGCCGAACGGGCTGTGTGCCAACCGCGACCGAAAGGCACGCAATGACTCAGGGACCAGAAGGCCAGGAGCAGCCCGTCGACGAGGAAGAGGTGTTGACGACGCCGGCGACGCCCGGAGCACAGGCCCTGCCCACCGAGGCCGAGGACGCCGAACAGAAATGACCACACCGACACCCGAGGACGAGGCCGCTGAGCACGAGTCCGATCAGGAGCAAGTGCCGCCTGCCGGCCCGGCCTACTCGACACCGCCGCCCGAGGGTCTGCCCGACGCCGACAGCGGGTAGCCGGGGCGGCCGAATTGACGTTCCGGTTAGACCGGCCGGTGTTCGGGTAGCTCTCCGTCACAGCGCTCAGCCCTTTGCGCTGGATGAAGTTCTCATCCGAAGATGAAAAGCCGGAGGTAACCGCCGTGGTCGAGACATTCGTGCAATCCACCGATGACGTGGTGGCGTTTCTGGTGGGTCAGCACAATCTGATCAAGGACATGTTCGACGACGTGCTGCATGCGTCGGAAACCAAGGCGCGGGAAGAGGCCTTCGTCGCCCTACGCCAACTGCTGGCCGTGCACGAGACGGCCGAGGAGATGGTGGTGCATCCGCGTGCGCGCCTGGACCTCGACGACGGCGACGCGATCGTCGACCTGCGGTTGCAGGAGGAACACGAAGCCAAGCAGCAGCTGTCCGCGCTCGAGGACATGGACTTCGGTTCGAAGGAATTCCTCGATGCCCTGGCGGTGTTCCGCGACGCGGTGATCGACCATGCGGAGCGCGAGGAGAACGAGGAGTTCAACAAGCTTCAGCGCAAGCTCGACGCCGGGGACCTCGAGAGGATGGCCGCCGCCGTCGTCGCCGCCGAGGCCATCGCCCCGACCCGGCCGCACCCCGGAGTCGAGTCGGCCACGCTGAACTTCGCGGTCGGGCCGTTCGCCTCGATGCTCGACCGGGCCCGCGACGTCATCTCCGCTGCACTTCGGTAGCGCAGGCGCGTCACACGCGTGCCGGTAGTGGGCCGACGAGGTTCGACGGCCGGCACCACAGCGTGACCGCCAGGGTCAGCGCCGCGGCCACCGCGAACGCCGCCTGCACGCTGACGAGGTCGGCGGTGCCGCCGAGCAGCACCGCCGCGATCGGCCGCGAACCGAGGAAGCCGACGAGCCACAGCGCCATGATGCGGCCCCGCAATTCCTCCGGCGCGCGCTCCTGCACCACCGTGCTCAGACCGGTCATGGCCCACCCGAAGCCCAAGCCCGCCAACGCGAACCCCGTCATCGCGACGACGGGTCCTGTCGCGACGGCGAGCACCGCACACCCGGCGGCGAGGCCCGACAGTCCGATGCTCGACACGCGTGAGGAGACCAACCGGCCCCGCATGAGGGCCAGCACCACCATGCCGACGGCCGCCCCGATGCCGAAAACCGCGGACAACGTCCCGACGAGCCTGGCGCCGCCGCCGAGTTCGTCGGCCACCGAGGGCATCAACGTGATCGACGGGTCCGAGGCGAAACCGACGGTCGTCACCGCGAGCAACGCCAGCAGCAGCGGGCGGTCGGCCCAGACGTATTTGAGGGCGGCCCGGACGCGGTAGTCCGCCCCGGAGCGCCGCACCGGCGGCGCCGGGAACCGTACGGCGATGAGGAACATCGTGAACACGAGGTGCAGGCCGGCGCTGACGGCGAAGCCGGTGGCCGAACCGAAGTGCGCTGCCAGGTAGGCGCCGGTGGCCGGGCCGGCGATGCGGCCGATCGTCATCGGAATGCTGTTGAGCGCCATGGCGGTGGAGAGCTCACCGGGGCGGATCAGGTTGGGCACGATCGACTGCATCGCCGGCCCGCCCACCACGAAGCCGAACCCGACGAGCGCGGTCCCGAGGAGAATCGGTATCGCGGTGGAGGTCCCCTGGAGCCCGGGTTCGAGGAACAGCCACGTCGCCACAAACCCGGACCCGGCGACGCATAGCACCCGGCCGAGCAGTATCTGACGCGCCGGGTTCCCGGTGTCGGCCCACCTGCCGCTGGTGGGGCTCAAGATCAGCTGCGGCGCGAACTGCACGACGCCGACCAGGCCGACCATCAGGGCCGAGCGGGTCGCGTCGTACATCACGATGGCCGCGACGATGCCGTGCGTCCACACCGCGACGACGGAGAACATCTTGCCCCAGAAGAGCGCACCGAAAACCGGGTCGAACATCAGCCCGAGCGCACCGCGCGACTGCTTCGGGGCAGCGGTCGGTGCCGTTGTGGCGGTTTTCGGGGTCATTCGCTCGCCGCGCGTTCGAAGCGTTCGGTCAGCCGGTCCAGCAGGGCGACCAGCGTGTCGACGTTCGTGTCGGGCCAGTCGGCGATCGTCTCCGCGACCAGATCGCGCCGCCGGTCGGTGACCGTGTCCAGGGCCTTGCGGCCGACGTCGGTCAACACCAGCGCACACCGTCGCTGGTCGTCAGGGGCGGAGGTCTTCGTCAACAGCGCCGCGGCGACGACGGTGGCCACCGTGCGGCTGGCAGTCGAGTGCTCGACCGCCATGAACTCGGCGACATCGCCGATGGAGGCCCCACCGCCCGATCGCTGACACTCCTCGACCGCGCGCAGCACTCTCAACGTCGACACGTTCGTCACCGGACCGGCTCCGTCGAGGAGCCGACGCCGCCAGTTCGGCCGCTGGCGCGCGAGGTGCAGGCGCGTCAGCAGTTCGTCGAGTTGGTCGTATCGCGACTGCGGCACTATATATGCATAGCACATGCATATATCGGTGCGCGAAGCGCGCTCGACTGCGCACGGGTGTGGTAAACACACCGCTATGTCCGCCCTGACCGGTGAAGACCGCTGCGAGGCCTGACATGGGCAGCGACCGCTTGCTGATCCCCGGCGAGACATGCTGGCGCGTCGAGCGCGCCGACGAGTTCGCGTGCATCATCGACGGCGCCGACTACTTCTACCACTGCAAGGCCGCGCTGCTGCGTGCTCAGCGCCGAGTCCTGCTGATCGGGTGGGACTTCGACACCCGCATGACCTTCGAACGTGGTCGCAAGACGCTTCCCGGCCCGAACCAGCTGGGCACCTTCCTCCGCTGGCTGGTGCGGGTCCGGCCCAACCTGGATGTCTACCTGCTGAGGTCGAACCTGCGCCTGCTTCCGGCCTTCGACGGGCTGTGGGGTGACGTCACGCCCGTGGCGCTGTTGAACTGGCTCGCAGGCGATCGGCTGGAGTTCGCCATCGATGGCGCACATCCGACCGGAGCGGTTCATCACCAGAAGATCGTGGTCATCGATGACGAGGTGGCGTTCTGCGGTGGTATCGACCTCACCCGGGAGCGCTGGGACACCCGGGAACATCTGCAGGACAATGATTCTCGCGTCGAAGGCGGCCGAACCTACGGCCCCAGGCACGAGGTCGCCGCCGTGGTGAGCGGTGCCGCCGCGCGCGCCCTCGGCGATCAGGCCCGCGACAGATGGCGAGCCGCGACCGGCCAGTACGTGGCGCAGGTCGCCGTCGACCACGAGGTCTGGCCCCCCGACCTCGAGCCTGCCCTGCGTAACGTCGATGTCGGGATCGTGCGCACCCTGCCGGAGCGGGAGAAGCGCAGCGAGGTCCGCGAGGTCGAAGCGCTGAATCTCGCGGCGATAGCGGCAGCACGCCACACGATCTACCTCGAGAACCAGTACCTCGCGTCGCGCACCATCGCCGATGCGCTCGCCGCACGGCTCCGAGAACCCGACGGGCCGGAGATCGTCATCGTCATACCCCGCAACTCCGAGAGCCGTCTCGAAGAGCAGTCGATGGACAGTGCCCGATACCGTCTCCTCCAAATGCTCTGGGCGGCCGACGAATACCACCGGCTGGGCGTCTACTGGCCCGAGACCGACGGTGGCACCACGATCTACGTCCACTCCAAGATCCTCGTGATCGACGACCGTCTGCTGCGCGTCGGCTCATCGAATCTCAACAACAGGTCGATGGGGTTCGACAGCGAATGCGATGTGGCCGTCGAGGCAGAGCCGGACACCCCGGAGCACGGGGACATCCGCGAGATGATCACTTCGGTCCGGAACGGATTGGTGTGCGAACACCTCGGTGTGTCTGTCGACGACTTCGAGAGGGAGGTGCGTCAGCGCGACTCCTTCCTGCAGGCAGTGGAAGCCCTTCGCGGACAAGGAAGAACACTGGAACAGTTCACCAAGGACACCGTCGCCGACGAGGCGAGCCTGCTGGCAGAGAACGACCTCATGGATCCCGACCACGTTCCCCGATCGCTGAGCCGGAGCATCCAGCGGTGGCTCGAGGGATTCACCAAGGGGCCGCCGCGGGTGTGATGACGCAGGACCGCGACGGACTCAGCCCCGGTTGCCGACGAGTAGTCCCGTCGAGGCGAACTTGAGACCGCTGCGCAGTTCTTCCAGCCGGATCGGGTCGTCGGATTCGATGTAGCGCAGCGTCGTCGCCACCGCCATGTTGAAGAACAGCCACGCCAACGCTTTCGGGCTCAGCTCGTTGCGGTACTGGTCGCGGTAGTGATTCATGTGCAGCGTCGCCATCGCCAGCAGGGTGGCGTTCAGGCCGGAGATGTTCTCGAAGGTACGCACGTGGTCGGGACGCTCCGCGAGGTAGCGGATGAGCCTGCGATTGGCGAACGTGAAGTCGATGAGAATGTCGATGGACGAATCCATCGCCGCCTCGGGCTGCTCCAGGGTGACTTTGCGGAGCATCTCCTCGATCAGCGGGGCCTGCTCGGCGGCCAGGTGCTCGATCGCCGCGTTGAGGATCTCCTCCTTGTCGGTGAAGTACTGGTAGATGGACCCCTTGCTGATACCCGCCTTCTCGGCGATCAGGTTGGTGGTCACCTGCTCGGGTTCCATCCGGCGCAGCAGGGCGGCCGCAGTCGACACGATTTTTGCGACCATCTCGCGGGAGCGATGTTGCTGTGGCGATTTGCGGCGTCTTGACGTGCGCTTATCTGCGTTCACGCTGATCCCTTACGCGACTTGAATGCGATCTGAAGGTCATATTAGCGTCCCGGGCATGACCGCTACCACAGATCTCGAGCTCCGCTCCGACGCCGACGGGGCCGGCACGCCGGAGCTGGTGCCGCTGGATTCGCTGACCGCCGAACACACCGGCCGCTGGACGTTCCTGATCGTCGACGGTGCGGCCTTCATGATGCAGGCCATGCACCCGGTGATCGCCGAGATCACCGGCCGCTACTCCGCGGCGTTCCACGGCGACCCCGGCGGCCGGGCGGTGCGCTCCGTCGACTCCGTGCTGCGCTGGACCTACGGCGGCACCGAGGCGGTCGCAGAGGGCAACCGTGTGCGGGACATGCACAAGCCGATCACGATGAAGAGCGCCGCCACCGGCAAGCAGATCAGCGCGCTGAACCCCGAGGCCTATCAGTGGGTGATCGCCACCGGCTACATCGTCACCGCCCAGGGCGGCCGCCTGCTGATCGGACGCGACTTCACCGACGCGGAGAAGGAAGAGCTGCTGCGTGACAACCGCAGACTGGCCCGCCTGCTCCACGTCCCGATGCGGGGTTACCCCGAGACGCTTGCGGAGATGAACGACTACTTCGAGGCGATGATCGACACGTTGCAGGGCACCCCCCAGGCGCGGCAGTTGATCGAGGAGATGCAGACCGGCAAGGTCGATCTGCCCCCATCGGTACCCAAAGTGCTCCACCCCCTGGTCCGTGCCGCGCTGCGCCCGATGCTGCGGTTCAACTACCTGTCGATCGTCGGGTTGCTCGATCCGCGGCTCCGGGACAGGCTCGGCGTCGGCTGGAGCGCCGAGGAAGAACGCCAGCTCACCCGGACGTACAAGATGATTCGCGTCGCGTACCGGGTTCTGCCCGACCGGCTCACGTACTTCCCGCTGGCTTATCACGCCCGCAAGCACCACCAGTGCCTGCAGCAGATGGCCAAGCGCCAGCAGAAATCCTTCGCTTATCACCTACCGCAGGGCCACAGCCCCCACTAGGTCGGTCGCGGTTGTCGCACCGCATCCGGCGCGGTCAGCGCGACGATCCGGTAGCTCATCCCCGCAGGCCACCCGAGGTGTGCCAGCACGTGGAGCTGGATCCACGTCGGCTCACCCGAGGGGTCATCGGTGAACACCGCACGGGCGTCCGTGATCGCCCCGATCTCGCCTGAACCGCACAGTGCCACAGACAGACTGAGTGTGGCGTCACTGACCCTCGCGCGTGAGTAGGGCAGGCTGTCCGGGACGAAGAACGACGCCTGGACGTGCGGCGTCCGGATTCCTCTCGGCGCATTCGCGGGGCGGCGAAGCATCGGGCCGGCGGCCTCGGGTTTGCCGTCGAACCACACCGTGCCCGCGTACTCGGTGCGCCGGGCGTCACCGCCACCCGGCACGCGCGCCAGCGTGTCGATGCGCGGCTGCGGTTCCACGTCGATCGCCGTCATCACCCAAGGCCTGTCGTCATCGCCTGAAGCCTAAGCGCACCGAAGTCCGGGGCGTCGCGAACGGCCACTCTGGGTACAACACCGGGGACCGAAAGGAGCGAGCCATGGGCAGAGAGCCAGAAAACAGTGGTGAACAGGCCGAGGAACCGAAAGGCGGCAGGCCGGGGCCGGCCGACCACGGGCGCGACGGCGGCATGGCGACGCGGGAGAACGCTCCTGAACTGACCGAACCGGACCACGACCGCGACTGAGAGAGGAAACGTATGGCTGACCAGTCCGAACGCGACCGACTCGACAACGTCGCACCAGGCGACATCATCACGCTCCGACCCTCCGACGAACCCGGAGCCGCGGCGGGGCAGTACAAGGTAGTGCACAAAGACCTGAACGAAACCTCCACGACGATCGTCGTCACCCTCGAGACCGACGACGGGGAGACCCTCGACCTCGAGTTGCCGGCCGACACGGTCGTGAACCGGTCACTGGAATCAAAGTGGGAATCGGCGCAGAGTCCCACCCCACACCGAGGTTCGTGACCTCAGGCCCACCAGCGGCCTGGCAACTTCTGTGATCCGGCACCCTCGACTCACGCTGAAGGGAGCGAATTCAGCACGGTACGTTGACTTTACGAGCGGCGGACCGTGTCGTTCCGCCGCGCGTGTCCGGCCCGGATGACGACAGATCCGAATGCCGAAGGACTGCACTTTGATTCGCAAGCCCGAGCATGCCCCGCCCACCCGTGCGCGTCAGGTCGTCCATCGGCGAACGGCGCTCAAGGTGCCGCTTCTGGTATCGGCGGCCGCGTCGTTGTCCCCGGTGCCCCTGGCCTCCGGGGGCTCTGCCCGCTGGTCGGCGGACCGCGCACATCGCTGGTATCGCGGGCAGGACTGGCTCGTCGGTGCGAACTTCATCACGTCGAACGCCGTCAACCAACTGGAGATGTTCCAGCCCGGCACGTTTGACCCGAGCCTCATCCACAAGGAGCTTCGGATGGCTCGACTGATCGGGTTCAACACTGTACGGGTCTTCCTTCACGACCAACTGTGGATTCAGGACCAGAGGGGCTTTCAGCGCCGCCTCGCCCACTTCGTCGACATCGCAGCGCATCACGGCATCAAGCCGTTGTTCGTCCTTTTCGACTCCTGCTGGGATCCGCACCCCAGACTCGGCAGGCAGCGCGCGCCGCGGCCCGGGGTGCACAACTCCGGGTGGGTGCAGAGTCCCGGCGCCGACAACCTCGACGACCGCCGCTATCGACGGGTGTTGCGCGACTACGTGGTCGGGGTCGTGACCCAGTTCCGCGACGACGACCGCGTGCTGGGCTGGGACGTGTGGAACGAACCCGACAACCCTGCGCGGGTCTACCGCGACGTCGAGCGCACCGACAAGATGGAACTCGTCGCCGCGCTGCTTCCCCAGGTGTTCCGGTGGGCGCGCTCCGCAGATCCCACCCAGCCGTTGACAAGCGGAGTCTGGCAGGGATCGTGGGGAGATCCCAAGAGCCGCAGCACGATCTGCGATATCCAACTGACCGCCTCCGACGTGGTCACCTTCCACAGCTACGGCAAGCCGGACGAGTTCGAGGCCAGGATCGCCGAACTGTCGCCGCTGGGACGACCGATGCTGTGCACCGAGTACATGGCCAGAACCCTGGGCAACAGGGTGGAGGAGGTGCTCCCGATTGCCAAGCGGCACAACGTCGGTGCCTACACATGGGGTCTTGTCGCCGGAAAAACCCAGACCTTTCTGCCGTGGGATTCCTGGGAGCGGCCCTCGACAGGGCCCGCGAAGGAGTGGTTCCACGACCTCATCAAACCCGGCGGCCGACCCTACCGGGACCTGGAGATCCGGACGATTCGGCAGCTGACGGGAAGGCCGCGCCGCCGGTAGCAGATCCGGCCCCTCAGGTGTGGGCGGGGGTGGTCGCGAACTGATCCGTGATCGCCTGGCAGAACGCGGCCAGGTCCTTGGGCGAGCGGCTGGTGATCAGATTGCCGTCGATGCAGACCTGCTGGTCGACCACGGTCGCGCCGGCGTTGCGCAGGTCGGTCCGCAGGCTGGGGTACGACGTCAGCGTGCGATTCTTGACGACATCAGCTTCCACCAGAACCCACGGTCCGTGACAGATCGCGGCGACGGGCTTGCCGGCTAGGACGAAGTCACGGACGAACGCCACCGCCGACTCGTCGAGTCGCAGCTTGTCCGCGTTGACGGTGCCGCCTGGGATGACGAGCGCGTCGAACTCGTCCACGCGCGCATCGCCCACCACCCGGTCCACAGCGAACGTGCCAGCGGGTTCGAGGTCATGGTTGCGAGCGGCGATCTCCCCGGAGTTCACCGACAGCAACTCGACCTGCCCGCCCGCGTCCTGCACCGCGGCGCGTGGCTCTTCGAGTTCCACCTTCTCGACCCCGTCCGTGGCGAGGAAGGCGATCTTGCGGCCCTGCAGTTCGGTCGGCATTGGCTTGACTCCCTTCATGTTCTGATCAGGCGATTACCCGCTTCCCGGCGATCGAATCTCCGATAATGAGGCGATGGCGAAGTACCACGTCAACCAGCAGGCCGTCGAAAGGGCGCGGCAGCTGATCGACTCGAAGCAGTACGTGCTCGACAGCGACTGGGGTGACGTCCAGCCCGGCGCCGAGGCGGAGAACGCGTACCTCGAATCCCACGACTGGGACGACTACGCGCGCTGGCACCTGGGCCTGACCGACGGCGCCACCGACGGCACCAAGGCGCGCTACGCCTTCGTCTACGGCGACTTCCGCCGTGTTCATCGCACGGCTCTGATCGCCTGTGTGTACCGGGCGTCGCAGTGGCGACACAAGGCTGTCGAACTGGCGGCGCACGACCTGTTGCAGCGCCTCGACACGACGGCCGGGATCACCGGGTGACGACGACGCCGGGGTGAAACCGGGCTGCTTTAAGGTCGAGCGGTGACGATCCCCTACGACGAGGTGCTGCGCGAGCAGATCCGGGCGCGGCTCGCGGGTCACGACCGCCGCCAGGTGACGGACCCGACGAAGCGGCACGCGGCCGTGGCCGTCGTCCTCGTCGACTCCGTGCTCGGCGAGGACCGAGTCGACCCCGCACCGGTCGACGACTGGATCGCCGGGCGGCCGATGCCGGAGGCCCTCGACGGGCGCATGGTCGACGTCTCGGGAGGGGCTTCGTTCTTCCTGTGCCGCAGGGCATCTCGCCTCTCGTCGCACTCCGCGCAATGGGCCTTGCCCGGTGGCCGCCTCGACCCGGGCGAGACGGTGGTCGATGCCGCACTGCGTGAACTCGACGAGGAGGTCGGCGTCAGGTTGCCCGATTCGACCGTGCTGGGATTGCTCGACGACTATCCGACGCGGTCCGGCTACGTCATCACACCGGTCGTCATCTGGGGTGGCGGACGGCTCGACCCCCGTCCGTCACCCGACGAAGTGGTGGCGGTCTACCGGGTAGGACTGCATCAACTGTTGCGGGAGGACTCGCCGCGGTTCGTCACCATTCCCGAAAGCCCCCGCCCGGTCGTGCAGATCCCGCTGGGCAACGACCTGATCCACGCCCCGACCGGCGCGGTCCTGTTGCAGCTGAGATTGCTCGGCCTCGAGGGCCGCCACGACCCCGTCGACGAACTCGAGCAACCGGTGTTCGCCTGGCGATAGGTGCCGCCTCATCCGCCGAGATCGTCGGGGCGTCCGGCCGCCAGCCGGGACCACTGCGCTGTCGGCCTCCCGTCGGTACGGAACATGTCACCGTCGGGCACGAATCGTTGGGGCCACCCGTCGGGGGAGTCCTCCCACGTCTCCTGCCTGCCGTACACGGTCAGGTCCAACAGGTGGTAACTCGTCGCTCCGGCCTCGGTGCCACGGCCGGTGGTCCAGTACGTCTCGAACACCCGGTCGCCGTCGCGCAGATAACACACGTAGCCGCCGAAATGCCTTCCTGAAAGGAGCTTTTCCGCGCAGCTGCGCGCGGAGTACCACGGCATCCGCCAGTCCATGAAATCTCGGTAACGCGCACTCTCGGAATACGGACCCTGACAGAACGTCGCGTAGGTGACGCCGCGGCTGTGCAGGTAGGACAGCTCCAGCGCGTGCCCGGTGAAGAACGTGCATCCCTCGCACTGCTGCGCGGCGGGCTTCCCGTCGTGCCACATGTGCAGGTAGGCCAACAGCTGGGTGCGTCCCTCGAACACCTCGAGCAGCGGAACCTCGCCGTCGGCGCCCACCAGCGGAATCCGCGGGTCGACCTCCGTCATGGGGAGCCTGCGGCGCGCCGCGGCGATCGCGTCGCCCTCACGAGTGTGCGCCTTCTCGCGGGCCAGCAATTTATCCAGTTCTGCCTGCCATGCGGCCCGGTCGACGACTCGGGGCAGCCGGTTGGCGGTGTCAGGGGTTGGCACTTTCACCTCCTGGTTTCGGGTGCGCCGCACGGGGCGGCCTTGCAAGATGGACCAGTTCGCGGTGCGCAACTCATCGGTCGGAGACAATGAGCGACGTGGACAACGAAACTCATGACCTCGGACCACGCGCCGACAGCCACGCTCAGCCGGTCAGCCCGCCCGGCGCACCAATCTGACAATCGGCAGGTCGCGGTCGGTCTTCTGCTGGTACCGCGCGAACAGGGAGGAGGCAGCGGTGATCCGGCCCCACGCCTCGTCCCGCTGCTCACCGTGGAGTTGCTCGGCGGTGACGGCAACCTTGCCGTCGGCCGTCTCGATCCACACCTTGTCGGGATTGGCAGCGAGGTTGTAGTACCACGCCGGGTTCTTCTGCGCTCCCGCCGCGGACGCGACGATCAACCAGCTGCCGTCGGCGCCCGGGAACCAGTTGACCGGCGTGCTGCACTCGGCACCGGTCTTGCGGCCCACCGCCGTTTGCACCGCCGCAATCGCGGGCATCATCTCGCGGTGCAGTCCCAGTCGCAGCGGTCGTCGGCCCCGAATCGAGCGGCGCGGCCGGTCGCGGTGGCCGCCGCGTTCGGCGCCGGGTTCGTGACGGCGGGCCTGGTCCGGCGGCGACAGCAGCGCCCCGCGCCGCCGCCGCCGGAGACGACCGAGCCCGCCGACAGCACCTGCCCCGAGCCCGATGACGGGCGCAAACCCGAGTCGCCGACCGACCTGACCAAGCCGTCCCTGCGGTACGTGCTGCGTCAGACGGTCGGGGAGTTCAGTCGTGACCAGTGCATGGACCTCGCCGCGGCGCTCACCTACTACGCGGTGCTGTCGCTGTTCCCGGCGCTGGTCGTCGTCATCTCCCTGCTCGGCGTCGTCGGCCAGGGCGAACGCACGTCGCAGACGCTGCTGGACATCGTCGCCGACATCAGCCCCGGAGCTGCCGCCGACACCCTGCGCCAGCCGGTCGAACAGCTGGTCAGTTCCCCGTCGGCCGGCGTCGCGCTGGTGACGGGCATCCTCGGCGCGTTGTGGGCCGCCTCGGGGTACATCGGCGCGTTCGGCCGCGCGATGAACCGCATCTACGAGGTCGAGGAGGGGCGCGCATTCTGGAAACTGCGGCCACAGCAGCTGCTGCTGACAACGGGTGCCGTGATCGTCGTGGCCGCGGTCGCTCTGCTGTTGGCGGTGAGCGGACCCGTGGCCGAGGCGATCGGCGGATTCCTCGGTCTCGGCGCGACCGCGCTGACGGCATGGAACATCGCCCGGTGGCCGGTGCTGCTGCTCCTGGTGGTCCTGGGAGTGGCGACGCTGTACTACGCGGCCCCGAACGTGCGACAACCCAAGTTCAGGTGGATCAGCGTGGGTGCGGCGATCGCCATCGTGACGTGGGTGCTCGCCTCGCTGTCGTTCGGCGTCTACGTCGCCAACTTCGGCAGCTACGACAAGACCTTCGGGGCCCTGGCCGGTGTGGTCGTGTTCCTGCTGTGGTTGTGGATCACCAATCTGGCGTTGCTGTTCGGAGCCGAGGTCGACGCCGAACTCGAACGGGCGCGCCAGTTGCAGGCAGGCATCGCCGCCGAAGACGCCCTAAAACTGCCGCTGCGTGACACGACCGTCATCGACAAGAACGAAGCGAAGGAACGGCAGAACCGGGTGCGCGGCCGCGTCCTGCGCAGAACTCGGGGCCGCCGCGGATAGGAGACCACGCCTCGTGTGGTGGGCACGGCACGGGAGGGGTATCCGGTCGAAATGGAGCAATCAGACGCACCACTGCTCGACGCGCTGCTCGACTACCGGGCATCCGGTCGTTACGGCTTCACCCCGCCCGGCCATCGGCAGGGCCGGGGAGTGGACGACAGGGTGTTGAAGGTCCTGGGTCGTGAGCCGTTCCTTGACGATCTGCTCGCCAACGGGGGACTGGACGACCGCCGCAGCAGCAACGGATACCTCAGCCGAGCCGAAGACCTGATGGCCCAAGCCGTCCGAGCCGACCATGCGTGGTTCTCGACGTGCGGGAGTTCGTTGTCGGTCAAGGCGGCGATGATGGCGGTCGCCGGCGGCGACGGCAGTCTTCTGGTCGCCCGCGACAGCCACAAGTCGATCGTCGCGGGCCTCATCTTCTCGGGTGTCCAGCCGCGGTGGATCACCCCGCGCTGGGATGCCCGGCGCCACTTCTCGCACCCGCCTTCCCCCGCCGAGGTCGAGGCGGCCTGGGCTGAACATCCCGACGCCGCCGGCGCGCTCATCGTCAGCCCGAGCCCGTACGGGACGTGCGCCGACATCGACGGCATCGCCGAGGTCTGCCACGCTCGCGGCAAGCCGCTGATCATCGATGAGGCTTGGGGTGCGCACCTGCCGTTTCACCAAGAGCTCCCGACATGGGCGATGGACGCCGGCGCGGACCTCTGTGTGGTCAGCGTGCACAAGATGGGGGCCGGCTTCGAGCAGGGCTCGGTGTTCCACCTGCAGGGTGACCTCGTCGACAACGACCGACTGTCGGAGTGTGCGGACTTGTTGATGACGACGAGCCCCAGCGTCCTCGTGTACGCGGCGATGGATGGCTGGCGTCGGCAGATGGTGGAGCGTGGCCACGAATTACTCAGCCGGGCAATCGATTTGGCACACCAAGTTCGTACCGCTGTGAAAGCGATCCCTGACATCGAGGTCCTCGACGACGAGTTGCTCGGCGTGCAGGCTTCCCACGACCTCGACCCCTTGCAGGTGCTCATCGACGTGTCAGGCACCGGCGCGTCGGGATATCAAGCCGCTGACTGGTTGCGCAGCAACCGCCACATCGATGTGGGGATGAGCGATCACCGGCGGATACTGGCAACACTGTCGTTCGCCGACGACGCAGCCAGCACCGACAGGCTGCTCCACTCGCTGCGGGCATGGCGCGAAGCGGTCGATCGTTCGGAGCCGGCGCCGAAGATCGCACTGCCGTCGCCGGCCGAGTTGCAGCTGGAGTCGGTGATGTCGCCGCGGGATGCGTTCTTCGGCGCTGTGGAGACGGTGCCCACCGCAGACGCCGACGGGCGCATCGCGGCCGAGCAGGTCACTCCGTACCCGCCGGGAATCCCCGCCGTGGTACCCGGAGAACTGCTCAACTCGGAGGTGCTCGACTACCTGTGCAGCGGTGTGCGAGCCGGTATGAACCTGCCGGACCCCGCCGACCCCACCATGGCGACGATCCGTGTCGTGGCGTAGGACGAGAAGTGTAACCGCGGATTCCTGCGGGTAATCCCGGCGCCACAAGCGGTGTCCAGCGAAACCCGGAGGCGGCGTGCGGTTGCGGCGCAGTGCACTAGACAGGCCCGGCATCACGCGGATGCGCAGGGGTAAAGGTTTCGCGTACTACGACGTCGACGGCGAGTTGCTGACCGATGAGAAAACGCTGCAGCGAATCAAGGACCTGGTCATTCCACCCGCGTGGAGAAAGGTCTGGATCAGCCCGCATCCCAACGGCCACATCCAGGCCGTCGGCACCGACGTCGCGGGACGGCGCCAGTACCTGTATCACCAGGCGTGGCATGAGGAACGCGCCGAGGAGAAGTTCGATCGCGTGCTCGACCTGTCGCTGCAGCTGCCGGAGTGGCGCAGCCGGATCGCCGAAGACCTCGCCGGCCGGGGTCTGCGGCGGGATCGGGTGCTGGCGCTGGCGCTGCATCTGCTCGACCGGGGCTACTTCCGCGCCGGAGGCGAGCAGTACGCCGAGGAGAACGAGTCCTACGGCCTGGCGACCTTGCAGTGCGAGCACGTGACCCTGCGCAACGGGTCGGTGCTGTTCGACTATCCGGCCAAGAGCGGTGTGCGCAGGACCCTGGAGGTGGAGGACACAAGGGTGGTGCGCGCGGTTCGGTCGCTACTTCGCCGTACCGACCGCACCGAGCGACTCCTGGTGTGCCGAACAGCTTCCGGGTGGGTGGACATCCGCGCCGACGACCTGAACGCACGGTTCAAGGAACTGGTCGGCGACGAGTACAGCGTCAAGGATCTGCGCACCTGGCACGGCACGGTGCTCGCCGCGGAAGCATTCGTCGACGCCGACCCGCCGGTCACGGAGAAGGTGGTCAAGCGCGTCGAGTCCGCGGTGATGAAAGAGGTGGCGGAGGGCCTGGGCAACACGCCGGCCGTCGCGCGTGGCTCCTACGTCGACCCCAGGGTGGTCAGGGGTTACGAGCAGGGGCTGACCATCGACGCCGCGGTGCGCCGCGCCGCACGCACCCGCAAACCCGACAACGCCCAGGCGATTCTGGAGAAAGCGACCCGAACGTTGATCCGCAAGGTCGCCAAGAGCTGAGAGCAGGTTTCGCCGGGCGCGCTGTGGGGCACTGCGTTGTTAGCGCAGGACAAACTTGAGCAGCGCAGGAAGGTCGCGTCATGACCACTCAACCGCCCACCAGTGAAGCGTCGCTTCCCCAGCTTCTGGGTCAGCTCTCGGAGCAGACCTCGCGGTTGGTGCGCGACGAACTGAAACTGGCCCAGAAGGAATTCCAGAGGTCGGTCCGCCATGCCGGCATCGGCGCGGGACTGATCAGCGTCGCCGGACTGCTCGCGGTGCTCGGTCTGATGTCGGTGATCGCCGCGGCCGTTGCGGCGCTTTCACTGGTCCTGCCGGTCTGGGCCGCCGCGCTGATCGTCGCCGTCGTGCTGTTCGCCGGCGCCGGGGTGGCGGCGTTGATCAGCCGCAAACAGGTCGAACAGGTATCCCCGCCGACCGCAGAGTCGGTCGACAGCGTCAAGCTCGACCTCGAGGAGATCAAGGAGGCCCGCCATGGCCAGCGCTGACAGTCTGCCCCCGGAGCCGGGACCCGACGCGGACATCGACGAACTGCAGGCGGACATCGAGAAGACCCGCGCCGAACTCGGTGAGACCGTCGGGGCGTTGTCCGACAAGTTGGACGTCAAGACACGCGCGCACGACAAAGCCGCCGAAACCAAGGAGGCTGTTGTCCAGCGGGCGCACACGGCAACCGAGAGCGCGAAGTCGAATCCTGCTGTGCCCGCAGGTGTCGTGGTGGCGGTGGTTGCCGCTATCGGGTTGCTGTGGTGGTGGCGCCGCCGCTGAGCAGCGCCACGTGTGCCGCCGTCATTTCAGGCAACTCGCGGCATCCACGAGGCGGGCGCCCATGTTGCTCTCCATCATCCGCAGCGCCGCCTCGCCCAGCTCGGCATCGATGTGCGCCACCGCATCCCGGGGGACGATGACGTCGAAGTGCCGGATGTAGGCGTCCAGCGCGGTGTAGAGGATGCACTGCTCGGTGACCTGCCCGGTGAGAACCACATTCTGGATCTCCAGCCTGCCCAGCAGGTAGTCCAGCGGTGTCGCGTAGAACGCGCTGTGTCGGACCTTGGTCAAGAAGCGGCAGGACGGGGTCGGCGCCAGCGGTTTGACCAGATCGGGCCGCTCTCCGTCCAGCGCGCTCTGCACGATATCGCTGGGCTGCGCCGTGAAATCCCCGTAGTTGTCGTTGACGTAGATGAGGTCGACGTCGTCGCGCTCACGCGCTTGCGCGACGAGCCTGCCGAGCGGGTCGATGATCTCGGCGACGTTGGGTATCAACTTGTCCGCGTCGGGGTGCCGGTAGGCGTTCATCATGTCGACGACGAGAAAAGCGGTGTCTGCCATGGCGAAAAGGTACCTCCTACACCCGGGTGGCTTGGATGTCGAGGGCCTGAGCTGCGCAGCGCAGATCGGAGACGAGGGCGGCGAACGCCGCCTCCCGCCGATCGGCCGGCCCACGCAGCACCGCCGAGGGATGGGCGGTGGCGACGACCAGGGGGCGGGCGCGAAGCCGCGCCAGACCGCTGTCGTCCGGGAGCTCGAGAACCTCACCGCGGTGGGCAGTGAGCCGGAAGCCGTTGCCCATCAGTGACTTTGCGGCGGTCGCTCCGAGCAGGACGACGACCTCGGGGCGAACGGCGTCGAGCTCGGCGAGCAACCACGGTCGGCAGGAGACCACCTCGGTTCGGCTGGGAGTCTTGTGGATTCGGCGTTTGCCGGCGCCCTCGCGGGTGAACTTGAAATGTTTGACGGCGTTCGTCAGGTAAACGGTGCCCCGGTCGACCGCCGCTGACTCCAACGCCTTGTCCAACAGCCGTCCGGCCGGACCGACGAACGGCCGCCCCGCGATATCCTCCCGGTCACCAGGCTGCTCACCGACCAACGCAATCCGCGCCGCCGTGGGCCCGGTGCCGAACACCACCTGCGTCGCATCTCGGTAGAGGTCGCATCCCTGACAGCGCTGCGCGGCGTCGGCCAACGTGCCGAGCCTGCGCGTCTCGGGGACGAACTCCTGGGCTCCGGTCATTCCCGGCGAATTTCCCCCGCCGGCGCCGGCCAAACCTCCGGGGTTTGGCCGCCGCGACCGCGGGTAGTCGAACGCACTGAAGCGCTGATCCACGGCGCTGACTTGCCGGGAGGACCCAATGAAGGCAGTGACTTGGCACGGTAGGCGCGATGTGCGCGTCGAGACGGTGCCCGACCCGAAGATCGAGGAACCCACCGACGCGATCATCGAGGTCACCTCGACCAATATCTGCGGATCCGACCTGCACCTGTACGAGGTGCTGGGCCCTTTCATGAACGAAGGCGACATCCTCGGGCACGAGCCGATGGGGATCGTGCGCGAGGTCGGCACCGGAGTGGGTGACCTGGCCGTCGGCGACCGCGTGGTCATCCCGTTCCAAATCTCTTGCGGCAGTTGCTTCATGTGTGACAAGCAGCTGTACACACAGTGTGAGACGACCCAGGTGCGCGACCAGGGGATGGGGGCGGCGCTCTTCGGCTTCTCCGAGCTGTACGGGTCGGTGCCCGGCGGCCAGGCGGAACTGCTGCGCGTGCCGCAGGCGCAGTTCACCCACATCAAGGTCCCGCTGGGGCCGCCGGACTCGAGGTTCGTCTACCTGTCCGACGTGCTGCCGACGGCGTGGCAGTCGGTCGTGTACGCCGACATCCCCGACGGCGGATCGGTGACCGTGCTCGGCCTCGGGCCGATCGGCGACATGGCGGCCCGCATCGCCACGCATCTGGGTTACGACGTGATCGCCGTGGACCTGGTGCCCGAGCGGCTGGCGCGTGCCAGTGCCCGCGGGATCCGAACCGTGAACCTCGACACGCTGGACACCTCCGTCGGTGACGCGATCCGAGACCTCACCGGTGGCCGCGGCACCGACTCGGTCATCGACGCGGTGGGAATGGAGGCGCACGGGTCGCGCGTCGCACAGATCGCGCAGCGGGTCACCGGCCTGTTGCCCGACGCTGTAGCGAAAAAGATGATGCAGACCGCTGGTGTGGATCGTCTCGACGCGCTGTATTCGGCGATCGACGTCGTCCGGCGTGGCGGCACGATCTCCCTGATCGGGGTGTACGGCGGGATGGCCGACCCGATGCCCCTCCTGACGCTGTTCGACAAGCAGGTCACGGTGCGGATGGGGCAGGCCAACGTGAAGCGATGGGTCGACGACATCATGCCGTTGCTGACCGATGAGGACCCGCTCGGCGTGGACACCTTCGCAACCCACACGCTCGGCCTCGATCAGGCGCCCCACGCCTACGAAATCTTCCAGAAGAAACAGGACGGTGCGGTGAAGGTCGTGCTCAAACCCTGAGCCGTCTTACGCCCCGAGATTGCGCGCGGTGTCGCCGGTGCTGCGAAACAACACCCGCGCGGCGATGGCCACCGCGTGATCGGCGAACCGCTCGTAGAACCTGCCCAGCAGCACGAGGTCGATCGCGGCGGGAACGCCGTGGCTCCACTGCGGTGACATCACCGTGCCGAACAACCGGCGGTGCATGTCGTTCATGGCTTCGTCGTCATCGCGAATCCGGCTCGCCCGCACCGGATCTCCGTCGACGATCACCGAGGCTGCGTCGTCGGCCAGATCGACCGCGAGACTGCCCATCTCGGCGAACTGGCCGACCACCTCGTCGGGCAACACCGGGGCGGGATGCCGCCGCCGGACGATCCGGGCGACGTGAGCGGCGAGCCCACCCATCCGGTCGGCGTCGGAGCTGATGTGGACGGCCGCCACCACCACCCGCAGGTCGCTGGCCACGGGTGCTTGACGCGCCAGCACCGTCAGCGCCGTATAGTCCACCTTCTTGCGCAGGCGGGCCAGCGCATCCAGATCGGTCAGGACCCGCTCCGCGGCGTCCAGGTCGACGGTGAGCAGGCCGAGCGTCGCGCACTGCATGGCTTCGCCCGCCAACTCGCACATGCGGGCGAGGTCGGCGTTGAGCGCATCCAGCTGCTGGTGGAACTCGGTACGCACTTTCCACTCCTCTCCGCGGAGGGGCAGTACCCCACGACCCCGTCCTGTAAGCATGCCGCGTTTCGGTGCGCGGGTGGTCGGGCATTCTCTGCGAACCCACGTTATGAGTACACGGGAGGTGTGACGATGCCCAATTCTTCGATCAAGAACGAGAAGCTGTACGAGGACCTGCGCAAGGAAGGCAACTCGAAGGAGAAGGCGGCGCGTATCGCCAACGCTGCCGCGGCGCGGGGAAAATCAGCCGTCGGCAAGAAGGGCGGAAAGTCCGGTAGCTACGACGACTGGACGGTGGCGGATCTGAAGAAGCGCGCCAAGGAACTCGGAATCTCCGGCTACTCGGGTCTGACGAAGTCCAAGCTCGTCGCCAAACTGCGTAACCACTGACCGGTCACCCCGTCGACACCGGCGCAAGTCGCCTGCCGCGTGGCGGCCGTCACGGTACGGCCGGCCACGTCGATGCCGCCCACCACAGCGTCGGCCTCTTGTAGGGCTGCGCAGAGTCCGCGGTCGGGGTGCGCACCGGAAATGCCGGTTGTCGCCGCGGTGACACCGGTCCTCAGCCGGTGATGCTCAGCCGGTCGGCCAGCACCAGAAACGCGACGGCGAAGTCGCTGTCGGCAGTGGCGGCCCGCACCTGCTCCCAGTCGACGCGCTCACGCACCGCCCGCACCGCGGGCAGCAGCGAGGCGAAGTCGCAGTGATGCTCGCCGAGGGCACGCAACTTCTGGATCAACACCGTCGTCGGGGGCAGTACCGGGATCCTGATCGCCAACACGTCGTGGTCTTCGGCCACGGCCAGGGCTTCCGCGTCCACCGCCACACCGTTGACCCGGTGCAGCACGTCGACGACCACCTCGCCGACGTGCGCCTTGAACAGCCAGTCCTCCGGGGTGCGCTCGATGTCGAAGCCGGCCTCGGCCAGCGTTGTCGCGGCGGCCTCCGCGTCGGCCTCGGCGACCACGAAGTCGACGTCGTGAACCGGCTCCGGCGCGCCGAACACCCAGAGGGCGAAGCTGCCTGCCAGGGCGAACCGCGGCCCGCCTTCCTTGAGAGCCGAGGCCGCGGTCTTCAGCGCGCTGCGCAGCTGTTCGTCACGGGGCAGCATCGGCGCGCTCCTTGCTATCAGCGGCACTTTCTGTGGGTAACTGATACGCGTGCGCATCGCGACGTTCAACATCCTGCACGGCAGAACCGTGGCAGACGACGCTGTGGATCTCAACCGGTTGCGGGCGGGTGTGCGTGACCTCGACCCCGATGTGCTCGCGCTGCAGGAGGTCGACCTCGAGCAGGATCGGTCGGGGTTCGCCGACCTGACCGCGGTGGCGGCCGAGGCGATGGGTGCGGTCGCGCATCGATTCGTCGCGGCCATCTCCGGCACGCCGGGCGCCACCTGGATGGCGGCCACCGGCGAGGAGCTGCCGGGCACGGCCGCCTACGGGATCGCGTTGTTGTCCCGGTTCCCCGCGACGAGCTGGCAGGTGGTCCGGCTGCCCAGGATCCCGACGCGCTTTCCCATGTACCTGCCCGGACCCAACCGGGTGATGGTCGTCGACGAGGAACCCAGGGCTGCGGTGATCGCGCAGCTGGACACCCCGTTCGGCCCGCTGTCGGTCGCGAACACGCATCTGTCCTTCGTGCCCGGGTGGAACCGGCGTCAACTGCGGCGGTTGTCCAAGGATCTGCGCGGACTGCCCGGACCCCATGTGCTGATGGGTGACCTCAACCTGCCCCCCGGGCCCGCGGCGAGATGGTCGCGGATGCGCGCCCTGGCTAGCGCGGCGACGTTCCCCGCCGAGACACCGCAGCGCCAGCTCGACCACATCCTGACCGACCACCCCGGCCTGCGCGGGCGCGGAGTCACCGCGCCGGTTGCGCCACTTTCCGATCATCGTCCCCTGGTCGTCGAAATCCACGCTCCTTGACGGGCAGTACCCGCAACAGTGGGACCCGACGCGCGCGGCCGTTTGGTCAGCGAACTTCGGGGTATTGCTCGACTGGCGCCGTCGGAGGTTGTGCGCCTGCGGAAAGAGGAGTCTTCATGACAGGTCGACGAAAGATTCGCGGCGGATACCCGTTGGCGCTGGCCGCCGTCCTCGGTGCGTGGGCAGCGTTCATCGGTGTGGTTGCCCCGCCGGTTGCGGCACAGCCCTGCCCGGACGTCGAGGTGGTGTTCGCGCGCGGCACCGGCGAGCCTCCCGGCGTCGGCGGCATCGGACAGGCTTTCGTCGACGCGGTGCGCGCGCAGGCCGCACCCCGATCGGTGGGCGTCTACGCGGTGAACTACCCGGCCGGCGACAACTTCGCCGACCGGATCGGGTTCGCCTCGACGGTCGTCGACGGGATCCGTGACGAGGGCAACCACATCCAGGCGATGGCCGCCAACTGCCCCGACACCCGATTGGTGCTCGGCGGCTACTCCCAGGGCGCCGTTGTGTCCGGCTTCGTGACCTCTGCAGAGGTGCCTCCGGGTGTGCCCGTCGAGTCGGTGCCTGCGCCGCTGCCGCCCGCGGTGGCCGACAAGGTCGCCGCAGTCGTGCTCTTCGCCACCCCGTCCGAGGAGTTCCTGCGCCAGTTCGGTGCGCCCGCGATCAACATCGGACCGCTGTACGCCCCGAAGACGCTGCAACTGTGCGATGCCGGTGACTCGATCTGTTCCGGCGTCGCCGGCGGCGGGCCGAACATCGCGCATGCGCTCTACGCGGTCAACGGCGCGGTCAACGAGGGCGCTGCCTTCGCCGTCGGTCGGCTCTGAGCCGTCGGCCGCCTGTGGCCGGCGGCCCGGTTCAGCCGCCTGCGGGTACCGGATAGCGGTCGTTGACGTCGGCGTTGGTGTCCTTGCGGGCGCAGTGCGCGCAGCAGAAGATCCCCTCGTCGGTCTCGATGCCGTGGCCCAGGATGCGGCAGCCGCAGTGTCCGCATTCCGGAGCGAGTTGCGCGGCAGCGCATTCCACGCTGTCGAACGTCGCCGACCGTCCGTCCGGCCAGCTGACGGTGAAAGCCTTGTCGTAGTCGTTCCCGCACGTATCGCAGATCGCCATGTTTCCTCCTCGTTCGACTCGCAGGTCGTGTTCCCGCGTCGGACGACGGCAAACGTGAGGCGTTGGATAGGGCACTATCTATTCGCGTACGATGAAGTGGTGTCCGCGCCCGCCGACCTCGAGGTCGATCCACTCGCCCTGCAACGGCAGGTGTGTTTCGCACTCGCGGTCACCAACAGGGCCGTCCTGGCGGTGTACCGGCCGCTGCTCGAGCCGCTCGGTCTGACCCACCCGCAGTACCTGGTGATGCTCGCGCTGTGGGACCACCAGAAGACGCATCCCGGCGCGCGCTCGCCGCTGTCGGTCAAACAGATCGCCACCGTGCTGCAACTGGACTCGGCGACGCTGTCGCCGATGCTGAAGCGCCTGGAAGCACTGGGGTTGATCAGCCGTAGCCGAAGCGCCGCCGACGAACGCTCGACCGAGGTCGAGCTTACCGAGGAGGGCACTGCGCTGCGGGACCGCGCGCTCTCGGTCCCCGACGCCGTCGTGGCCCGCCTCGGTGTGGACCTCGCCGAGCTGGAGGAACTGCACCGGGTACTGAGCAGCATCAACGCCGCGGCGCTCGCCGCAGGCGCACTCCGACAACCCACCGAAGACTGACAGGGAGCCATCGTGGCCACGGACCAACCGTCGTTTCTGCAGAGGATCGCCTATTCCTACGGGCGTCGCCTCCCGTCCTCGATGCGCAACTGGGTGGCCGAGGACCTCGCCGGTCAGGGTGCGGTGCGCAGGCACATGATCAGGATGGCGATTCCGCCGCTGGTGGTCCTCGCGCCCCTGTGGTTGTTGCCCGCGTCGCTGTACGTGCACCTGGAGATGACCGTGCCGATCTATTGCTGGGCACTGCTGATGGCGCTCGCGCTCAACAAGGTGTGGCGCCGCCACCGGCTGGCGCAGCACGGGCTCGATCCCAACCTCGTGGACGTGATCAACCGCAAGAAGAAGGCGCACATCGACGAGGACTACATCCGCCGCTTCGGTCCGCGACCGGAGTCAGCCGAATGGCAGTCGAACAGCAATCCGTTCCACTGAACCCGGGTGCTCAGCCGCCGTCGTAGCGGACGCGGACCAGATCGCGATCCCGGTCGTCGGGTTGATCGAAGGCCCGGCCGCGGCGCTCGGCTTCAGGGGTGCCGCTGAACAAGCCGGAGTCGGCCTGGCGGTCCCTGCGGGGGGCGGCGCTGCTTCGGCTCGTGTCGTCGCGACCGCTCTGATGCTCGATCCGGCGGCGCGGCAGCGCGCCGGGGTGCTCGCGCTGCAGCCAGTTGACCATGCCCTCCCGCACATCGCACCGAAGGTCGAACAGCGCCCCGGCGTTGGGCGCACTGACGAGCATCCGCACCCGGACGTAGCCGTCCACCGCGTCGGTCACCTGCAGGACTCCGACACGCTCGTCCCACAGTGGGTTGGCGTGCAGCAGGCGGTCCAACTCGGCGCGCATCTCGTCGAACGGCACGGTGAAGTCCACGTCGAGCTCGGCGGTGCCGAGCAGCTCGGTGGCGTTGCGGGTCCAGTTCTGGAAGGGCGTCGTGGTGAAGTACGTGCAAGGCAGCACCAGACGGCGCTCGTCCCACAGATGGACGACGACGTAGGTCAGCGTGATCTCCTCGATGCGGCCCCACTCCTCCTCCAGCACGACGACGTCTCCGACGCGGATCGCGTCGGAGAACGCGATCTGGATGCCGGCGAACGCCGCGCCCAGCGACGTCTGGGCGGCCAGGCCGGCGACGACCGACAGCACACCGGCCGACGCGAACAACGTCTTGCCGATATCGCTGAACGACGGGAACGTCATCAATGCCGCCGCGCCGCCGAGCACGACCACAACGGCGATCACGAGCCGGCGCAAGGTGGTGACCTGCGTGCGGATCTTCCTGCGGTGCCGGTCGGCATCCGTCAGGCCGGCGTCGCCGCCGGCGAAGCGGTCGATCGCCCGGCGTTCGGCGACCATCACCAGACTGGCCAGCAGCCAGGTGATGGTGCCGACCAGTGCGATCACCAGCAGATGATCGAACCAGCCGCGCCAACTCGACTCGGGGTCGGCGACTCGGCGCACGGTCGCCGAGACCGCGATCACCACTAGTGTGGCGCGCACCGGCCGACGCGTGAGCTGCACGATGTCGCGCACGATGGCACTTCGCCGGCCCAGGCGCTGCACAGTCCAGGACAGTCCCAGCCCGATCGCGTAGGCGATGGCGACCGCACCGGCGACCCACGCGGCGATGGCGGCGAGGTGACTGGCGGGCTCGAAGAACTCCGGCAAGACGATGTCTGCTCCTTGATCGTGGGGAATGGGACGACTTCGGTGGCGACCCATGAAGCGTTCCCGGTGCGATTCGCCGGCCAAACGCCACGAGCCGCAGATCGAGGTATTGAGAGTGAACTCACACGGGGTGCGGCGGGCCGGCTCTTCGATGGCCGTTTCGGTGGTGGTCAGTAACCTGAACCACATGACCAACGCCGGTGCGCCGATCGACGGTCTGCTGGCCAGGGCGGGTGGAGTTCGCGGACTGGTGTACACCGCGCTGCCCGTCACCGTGTTCGCGCTCGTGTCCCCTGCGGCAGGGCTCGTTGCGGCGATCGTCGCGGCGTTGTCTGCGGCGGCCGCCGTCCTCGGTTGGAAACTGCTGCGACGGGAGTCCACCCGGCCGGCGGTGCTGGGCTTCGCCGGCGTCGGCGTGTGCGCCGCGTTCGCGTTGGTGACCGGTCAGGCGAAGAACTTCTATCTGCCGGGTATCTGGATGTACCTGGGGCTGGCGGTCGCGTTCACGATCTCCGTGCTGATCCGGCGACCGTTGGTCGGCGTGATCTGGGCCAGGATCACCGGACGCGACGACTCCTGGCGCCGGACACCGCGGGTGCGGCTCGCCTTCGACATCGTCACGGCCACGATGGCGGTGGTGTCCTGGTCGCGCTTCCTCGTGCAGTACTACCTGTACGACACCGACCAGGAGGGGCTGCTCGCGGCCGCACGGATCGCGATGGGATGGCCGGTGTTCGCGGTCACTTCGTCGCTGATCTACCTCGCCATCCGCACGGCGGTGCGCGCGCTTCCCCGCACGACCTGAGCTGACGGGAACGGGCGCGAAACCCGGGGTTTGGCGGACTCCTGCGCTTGATGTGTGGTGAGGAGATCGGTCCACTCAGCCGCGGAGTACTCGAAAGGCGTGGGGTAGGCGAGACTGCCACCAGACAAGGGCGTTTTGGAGTCGAACAAGGCACTAATGGGAGTAACTCTTTCTCGCAGCGAACACAAGAAATGCCACTTGGCTCGAAGATGTGCGGGCAGGTTAGCCCCGCTGAACTCGGCCAAACCTCGGTGCGACAAAGGACGCCTGGCGATAGCTGGGAGTCCGACGACTGGCAGCGATGTCCGCCGGAAGCGACGGTGTTCGAGAGGCGCTGACGGTCGTGTGTCACAGTCTGTTCTCTGCGCGGGCCCCCCGTCCCGACAACCCATAAAGGATCAGCGCGATCGCAGTGAGCAGCGCCGCCGCGGCGGTGAGGGCGAGCAGCGTCCCCAGCCCTAGACCAGGGATCACCGCACCGGCGAGGGCCGGCGCTGCGACCGAGCTCACGGCTCCCACAACCAGGCAGCTCGTGAACGCCGCACCTGCGCGGTCGGGCACCAGCTCCGCGGTCCATACGGCGAGCACCGCCGACCCGGTCATGTACCCCACGCCGAAGATGCACGCTGAGGCCGCCGTCGCCGCCAGTGAGCTCCCGGCCAGCCCGAGGAGCGCTGACGCCGCAGCCAACGCCACGAGGCACAGCGCCGCGACCCGGAGGCTGCACAGTCGCCTCGCGGCAGCCCCCGTCGCCACGCCTACCACGCCGGTGACGCCGATGGTCGCGTACAGCACTGGGACGGCGGCCGGCGGGAGGTCGCCGCGGTCGAGCACGTCCGCTGCGTAGGTGAAGTAGATGACGACGACCGCGAAGTACACCACGGAGTAGCCGGCCGGGACCCGCAGCGCTTTCGCGAGCGACGGGGCACGACGTGGTCCGTCCGGGAGTGGAGCCAGCTTGGTTCGCGGCACCAGGCGGACGTTCACGACGGCGGCGGCCACAGCTGCAAAGGCGATGCCGCCCCAGACCAGCCGCCAGGAACCCAGCGCGGCGAGGATCGCCAAGCCACCCAGAACCACCAGCCCGCCGCTGGTGCCGGTTGTGATGACGGCTAACGCTTTGGGCTGCTGCCGCAGCGACACCGTCCGCGTCACGATGTCGGAGTAGGGCGCCCACACCCAGCCGCCCGCGCCACCGGCCAAGACAGCACCCGCGGCTAGCAACCAGGGGGATTGCGCGACCGTCACGATCACCGCCCCCAGAGCGCCGCAGGCCCCACCGACTGTCGTCGGAGCGCGCGAGCCGCGGCGAGCGGCGAGCGGGCCGGCGAGTAGCAGACCGGCCAGGTAGCCGGCGAACGTGGCGCTGGCGACAAGGCCGAGCACCAGCTCGGACAGCGCCAACTCCTGCCGGATGCCCGGCAGCGTCAGACCGTAGGCGTAACGGGCCATGCCGAACGCGACCCCGACCACCGCCGCTCCAGCCAGGCTAACCCGGCCGCCCGCGGAGAGCGTCATGGATGCCCTCCTCCTGCGGCGCGCAACGGCGCGGTTGGAGCGCCTGCGCGGCTCCGTCCTCGACTTCCGCAAACTGACGACTTCCGCAAACTGACGACTTCCGCAATGGCCGACTACACCGCCAGTGTCCCGCGCCTCGAGAACGTGGCTTCAGGACTCGGCTGCACTCTGGATCGCGATCAGCACCCCAAACGCCAGGAACGCGACCGCCAACGGGGGGCGGCTACAGCTGAACTCGTACGGAGGATATACCGGTACCTCAGACGCGCCGGGGCGGCCTACGTAGTGCGGCGACGTAAGAGGAGGCGAGTACCCGTGCCTGCAGAATCCAGCCCTGCCGAGGAGTTGGCCGGGACGTTCGCCCGAATGTCGGGACTGCTGCTCACCGACCAAACGCTCGAGCCCGCACCGAACACCATCACATCGCCGGCGGCCGACACGATCGCGGGCAGCATGGGATCTGGCGTCAGCATGTTCGATCCCGGTGGTGAAAGGACCGGTGGCCGTCGTGGTCTCGTCGGGCCTATGAATTGGGAATGCGTTCCGTTTTGAGCACGCCGCTGACCTCGAGGTAGGCGAAGGTGCGGTCCTCACCGACCTGCGCGGCGGCCGCCGGGGTTTTCAGAGGATTGACGACTGATGGCCCGGGTGGTGCGTGCGCTCGGGAATAGACCCACACGGTGGTTTGGGTCGCGACGAACGGGGCATTTAGGAGAAGCAACGCTGTGCCCGCGCCGGGCCGTTCTCACAGGGAGATGACGTGACCACCGCTTACACGGACTTTGATGCGCCCGAGGTGCCGGTGGGGATCTATCCACCACAAGAAGATTCGCACCTGCTCATAGCCGCCATGAAGCAGTCCGGTTTGGTGCCGGGCGCACGTGTCGCAGATCTGTGCACGGGCAGCGGCGTGGTGGCGGTGGCGGCGGCCGCCGCGGGCGCGGCCGAGGTGTCCGCGTTCGACATCTGCTCGCGAGCGGTGCGGCACGCCCGCACGAGCGCGCTCACCGAGGGCGTCAGCGTGCAGGTGCACCGCGGGTCGTGGTCGCGGGCGGTGGAATACGGGCCGTTCGACCTCGTGGTCGCCAACCCTCCGTATGTGCCGCAGGCGCCGATCGACGACAGCAGCGCCATTCCCGCCACGGCCGGCCCGGCGCAGGCGTGGAACGCCGGTTCCGACGGCCGAACAGTGCTCGACCCGCTGTGCGCCGCCGTGCCGTTACTGGTCGACGAAGGAGGCACCCTGCTGGTGGTCCAATCGGAGTGCTCGAACATCATCAAGACGCTGTCGGCGTTGCGCGCCCACGGTATGCACGCCGAAGTCGTTGCCCAGCAGTTCATCCCATTCGGTCCGGTGATGTCGGCGCGTGCGCAGTGGTTGACCCGGGCGGGCTTGTTGCCTGCGGGACGGCGCGAGGAGCGGCTTGTCGTGATCCGGGCAGACGCCCCGTGACCGACGAGCCGCGCCTGGTCCGGGTCGTCCCGGGCGGCCCGGTGATGGTCGAGGGCCCGGTGCGCATCGAGATGCCCGACGGGAAAATCGTCGAGTCCGACCGCTTCATGGTCGCGATCTGCGCCTGCCGGCGGTCCAAGACCTACCCGCTGTGCGACACCAGCCACCGCCGCCGCCAACGCGGCGACAACGCAACCGACCAGGGTTCAGTCCAGGGGGTTGCGCAGTGACGAACGGCCTTCCCGCCAGCACGTCATGAGGTGATCGGCCAAGCGGTCCTCCACCACCGCGAACGCCCGGATCCCGAACACCACGTCGCGGTCGAGTTGCGGCTCGCGGGCGACGAGATCGCCGACCACATCGGTGCGGACCACCTGTTCGTGAACGGCGTCGGCCTCGACGTGCTCGAGGTAGAAATCGCGGCACGGTGCCGGAGCCCCGAGGCGCTCCAGCGCCTGCGCCATCCGGCGCGACCCCGGAGGGGAGGTGACCTCGGTGGCCGCGAAATGTCCCACCGAAGACCCGCGAAGCCGCCGGTGCAGCCCGAACAGCGACATCAGATTCACCACAATGAGGGACTCGGCGGGCACATCGGGCAGGTACCTGAGATAGGACGAGTCCAGGTCGGCCGCGGCCATCAGGTCTGCGAACAGCTGCTGATGGAGTCGGGCACCCTTCCCGCCGCCGAACTCGTCGAACTCCACGGCCACGAACGACGCCTTGGCCTGACCGGTGAGACGCGGAATGGTCCAGGCGTGCGGGTCACCCTCCTTGAGGTGATAGAGGGAACGGTGGGCGAAGTACTCGCGCATCTGTTCCCACGAGCCCTCATCGCGCAGGTAGTACGACGGCCCGGCGCCGTCGACGGGTTCGACGCACAACTGGTCCAGCTCGGCGGCGGCGGTCGCTCCGTCCTCGATTTCACCGACATCGGCACGAACCGCGTTCAGGAACAACTCCTCGAGCCGGCCGCGGAGGTGCAGCAGGCCCGCATTCCATTCCCAGCCGGCGTCGACGTCGGCGAAACCGCGGTAGTGCAGCTCGTAGCAGAGGTACAGCGTGAGTTGCACGTCGAGTCCGTAGGGATCGGCGTCGACGAGGGAGGTCACGACCCTCGACAGGTGGTGGTGGGGAGCGCGCTCGGTCAGCAGGTCGATGACGGACAGCGAGATCGGCCCGCGAGGTTCGGGCAGCAGCGGTTGCACCAAGGTCGGCATCACGACGGGTAAGTACCCCGCTGCATCCCCGCCAAACCGGCTGGACCGGGGGTGAGTCGCGCGTACCCGGAGCCGCCCCGATGTATGCGCATCGATGGGTTTCTCACATCTGCGATATCGCGCTATCAACCGCGGCCGGACGGGTAACCGAAGAGCAGGCGCCGCCATGCGCTGACCGAAACTCTCCAAACAGATAAGGGGTGAACCACCAATATGGCATCACCAGTTACATCGACCACAATGATCACTTCGACCCTGATCACCCAGCTGCGCAGCCTGCTCGACCTCACGCACACCGAGATCCAGGTGGCGGAGACGCGCGTCGCGCAGGCCCGCGCCGACGCGGTACGCACCGAACTCCAGCGCAACGCGGACAACGGGCGCATCCGCGCGGAGGCGCTCGAGAAGGCGATCCGCGACCTCGGGGGTTACCCCGACGTGATCGGCCCGTTCCTCGGGCGCGCCGCTGCCGCTGTGAAGGCGCTGACCGAGCAGGCCGAGCCGTTCGACGAGGCACTGCTGGGTGACCTCGCGCTCGAGGGCCAGCTTCTGGACCGGGCCCGCTACGTCAAGGCGCTCGCCGTTGCCGGCAAGCACAAGGACGTCGAGGACCTCGCGACCCGCCTGATCACCGCGCACTCGGCGACGGTGGAATGGCTGACCACGGTTCTGGCCGAGGACGCCCTCGGCGGTCCCGCCGCACTGCGGCGCACCCCGCTGCAGGCCGCCGCCGGGCTGGCCGTCAAGTTCGTCAATCTGCCGTTGACGTGGTCGACGCGCCGCGCCGAGCGTGCCGCCGAGGCCATCCGGTCGGTCAGGCCGGCCGTCAGCGATCTCGTCGACCGCGGTGCACGCACCGGCGACATCGCCGCCAAGACGCTGACCGGCGCGCGTAACTCGGCGCTGGAAGCCGCGGAGCGGATCGCTCGGGAGCAGGGCGCCGACCAGGCTGCCGACGCGATCCACGCCGCGCGTGGCGCCGGCGGCATCCTCGGTGAGGGCGAGCTGCCCATCGCCGACTACGACGAGCTCAACGTCAATGAGGCCGCCACCGCCGTCAAGGATCTGACCGATCCGGCGGACATCCGGGTGATCGTGGCGTACGAGGAAGCCAACAAGAACCGCGCTCGCGTGGTGTCTGCGGCGCAGACTCGTCTGGCCGCGATCGCACAGGACGTGGTCGGTATCAGCTGACATCAGCCGAAACCGTCTGTTCCACACCGAGCCGGCGCGGGGTCATCCCCGCGCCGGCTTCGGCGTGCACTGGCGGGACGGTGCCGGTCTTCTCTGACAGGGTGTGAGCCATGTTGACCGCGACGCTGTACGGCCTGGCGGCATCGAGCGCGCTGGTCGTCGGCGCCGGCATCGGTGCCCGCTGGAGCCCGCCCGCGCAGGTGACCCGGGTGCTGCTCGCGTTCGCCAGCGGTGCGCTCATCTCGGCGCTGGCGTTCGAGTTGTTCGAGGACTCCTTCAAGATGGGCGGTCCGTTGCGGTCCGGCATCGGACTGCTCGCGGGGGCCGCAGCGTTCATCCTCATCGACTCCCTGCTGGAGCGACGAGTGCAGAAGTCCAACTCGACGAAGGCCAAAGGCGGTGTGGGACTGGCGCTTCTGGCCGCGGTCACCCTCGACGGCGTCCCCGAGAACCTCGCGCTCGGTGTCACCCTGGTCGGCGGCGCGTCGTTATCCCTGCTCGTCGCGATCTTCTTCTCCAACCTCCCCGAGGCATTGGTGGGCAGTGTCTCCATGCGCAAGGGCGGAATGAGCCCGCGCGCGGTGATGGCGACCTGGACGCTGTGTGCCGTGCTGTTGGCCGCCGCGGTGGTGGCGGGCCGGCTCGCCGCCGGCGGCCTGCGACCCGAGGTGGTGGCGCTCGCCCTGGCCTTCGCCGGCGGCGCGGTGCTCGCCTCGGTGGCCGACACCTTGATGCCCGAGGCGTTCGAACACGGTCAGCCGCTGAACGCGTTCGCCACCGCGGGCGGTTTCTTTCTGTCCTACGTGCTCTCGGCTTGAACGCTGCGGCGGGCGATCTGCTGCTTGATCTTCTCGGGCAGGGCATCGGCGACTGCCAGGGTGGGCAGCAGACCGGGCTCGAGCATCAGGGCGCGAAACACCGTCCCGACCGTCACCGAGTGGTCCGGCCGGGCGACGACCTCGATCCGATCGCCGGCACGCAGGGTCCCCGGCTCGATGACGCGGAAGTACGCGCCGGGTATCGCGGCGGCGGTGAACGTCTTGATCCAGCAGGGGATGTCCAGCCACCTCGAGAAGATCTTGCAGGGCGTCCGCGGGCTCGTGACCTCGAGCACCAGGCCGTCGGAGCCGACCGACCACCGCTCGCCGACGAGGCAGCCGGTCACGTCCACACCGGACGTCGTGAGGTTCTCCCCGAACATGCCGTTCGTCAGCTCGCGGCCCAGCTGGGTCTGCCAGTCGTCGAGATCCTCACGGGCGTAGGCGTATACGGCCTGGTCGTCGCCGCCGTGGTAGCGCGAGTTGCACACCGAGTCCCCGACGAGGCCGCTGCCGAGCCCGCCCTTGCGCGGACCCGGGGCACGCACCGTCAACGGTTCGTCGGTGGGCCGTTTGTCGATCCCGGTGCGCAGCTCACCGAGGTCGACGGGTATCACCACCGTGTTCACACTCAGGATTGAAGGCATACGAAAGGGTATCTACAGGCTTCCCGGGTCGTCGGGAACGTCCACCGCGTACTGCTTCAGGACCTCCAAGGACACGACGTCGAGTGTGCGGGCGTGCGTCGACGCCAACACCACGGGGCAGGCGTAACCGTCGTCGTGCGCCCGAAGCCAGTTCAGGGCGGTGACACACCAGCGATCACCGGGCACCAGGCCGGGGAACCGGTACGCGGGCATGGGTGTCGACAGGTCGTTGCCGGTCGACCGCTGGTGCTCGAGGAACTCCGTCGTCACCACCGCGCAGATCGTGTGCCTGCCGAGGTCCTCGTCACCGGTGCTGCAACACCCGTCCCGGTAGAAGCCGGTCATCGGTTCGGTCCCGCACGGTTGCAACGGTTCACCGAGAACGTTGAGTTCAGCGGTCGAGGGTTCAGCCATCGGGCCAGTATTACCGGTGGCGTGCGTCCGCGGGTGATGTCGCGATCAGATGCTCAGCCGCCGGTAGCGCTGCAGCCGCTTGATGCCCTTGGCGGGTGCCGCGCCGGTCAGCGGCGTGAGCGCGGTGTTCAGCCGCTCCCGAACGTCATCGGCGTCGATCCCCATCCCGATGGCTACCAGACCGTCGCCGGATGCGCCGGGCGGTGCGGCGGCGATGTGGATGGCCGGTCCGACGACGTTGACGACGTAGCGGCGCGTGGTGGCCCGGTAGCGCACTGCCACAGTGCCTTTCATCCGGTACACGCCCGACGGCGGGTGCTCCAGGAGATCGATCACGGCGTCGGGGTCCACGCAGCCCTCCCCGGCTGCGGTCACGGAATCGGCGTGGACGTGGTCGTGGTCATGGGCGTGGGGCGTAGCCGGTTCGGCGTCGAAGAACAGTTCGCGGAATGTCAGCTGGCCGGTCTCCTGGTCGGCGGCAGACGCGTCGTAGAGAAGTGCGGGGTCGATCCGGCCCGCGGTGGCGCCCACGACCTGTGCGTACGGGTTGCGCTCGCGGACCCTGTCCTCGATCCGCTGCAACGCGGCGGGCCGGTCGCTTTCCGGCACCTGGTCGAGCTTGTTGACGACGACGAGGGTGGCCGCACCGTAGCGTGCCGGCGGCGAGGCGTCCTTGTCGACGGTGTCGAAGTGGGTGGCGACGTCGAGCACGTCGACGACCCCGCCGGGGCGCACGTTGTCGACCCCGCTGAAGCGGATGATGCGGGAGATCGCGACCGGGTCGGCCAGACCGCTGGCCTCGACGATGATCGCGTCGAGCCGGAGCTTGGGGTCGGCGAGGCGGGCCAACGCGACGTCGAGTCCACCGTCGTCGGGCAGGCAGCAGATGCACCCGCCTGCGATCGACGCGGGCTCGTCCACCTGTCCGGTCACCAGGCCGGCATCGACATTGAGTTCTCCGAAATCGTTGATGACCACCCCGATTCGCGCCCCGGGGCTGCGCAGCACGTGGTTGAGCAGCGTGGTCTTGCCTGCTCCGAGGTACCCGGTCAGGGCGATGACGGGAATGGCCTGCACCCGGACTCCTCTGCTCAGCGGAAGCCGGCCGCCCCGCCGTCGACCATGATGGTCTGGGCGGTGACGAACGACGACTCGTCGGAGAGAAGGAAAGCGACCACGGGCCCGATGTCGGACGTCACGTCGCCGAGCCGCCCCATCGGAACGCCGCGGAGGGTGCGCTCGTACGTCTCGGGAGCCATCTCCCGCCACATCGTGATGCTCTCGGTCTCGGCGAACGGACACATGACGTTGACACGGATCCCGTGCCGGGCCCATTCCAGCGCAGCGACTTTCGAGATGCCCCTGATCGCCTCCTTGGCTCCCGCATAGGCGCCGAACGTCGGCTTGCCGATGGTGCCGGAGCCCGATCCGAGGTTGACGATGCTGCCGCCGCCATTGCCGATGAACACCGGGTACACCGCCTGCATCAGCTCGAACGTCGCTCGGGGACCCACGTCGAAGACCAGGTCGTAGTCGTCGCGGGTGATGTCCTGGAAGGGCTTGGGTTCGTTGGTGGCTATCGCGTTGTTGACCAGACCGTGCAGCCCCCCGAAAGCGTCGACCGCCGCACCGACGATGCGGGCCGCGCAGTCGCGCTCACGCAGGTCGGCGAGCAGCGGCACCGCGGAGCGCCCCGACGCCTGGAGTCGTCCGGCGGTCTCGGCGAGCACCGCCTCGTCGCGGTCGACCAGGAGCACCGACGCGCCGCGTTCGGTCAGCGCGGTCGCGATGCCCTTGCCGACACCGCGCGCCGCGCCGGTGACGATCACTGCCCTGCCGTCCAGCAGCGTCGCCGGAACCTGAGCGTCCATGCCGGTTACCGTAGCGACACCCGGTTTGTGACGGGCACCCCGGCGACCGACACGAGCCTGGTCACCGTCGCGGTCCCACCGCGGAGACGCCGAAGGCGGACCCGCTCGCTAGGAGCAGGCCCGGCCCTCAGGCACCTATCGGTTCAGGTCACGGAGCGGGGATGGATGCGCAGCCCAGACCGGGGATGCAACCGCTCGCCCCGCCGGGTCCCGCGGTTCCGCTGGGTCCGCCCGGAATGGCGCCGGTGGCACCCTCGGGCCCAGCGGCGCCGCTGACACCGCCGGGGTTGGTGCTGCCGCTGACCCCACCGGGGCCTGCCTCACCGGCCGGTCCGCCGGGGATGGCCCCTGCGGCGCCACCGGGTCCGGCGACACCACCGGGTCCACCGGGAATCGCACCTGCGGCGCCGTCCGGGCCCACGTAGCACGGGGTGCCGTCGGCGTTGACGCACGCCGGTGGCGGCGGGGGCGGCGGCGGGTTGGTGTTGAGCGGGCTCTGCGCGAACGTCAGCGGTGCGGTGGCGATGGCCGTCGCCGCAGCACCCGCAAAGAACAAGGATCCGAGGTTCAGTTTCTTGTTTCGCATGACTTAGCAGTTGCCACAGTCCCCGAAAATAAAACCACCCATGTTGGCGGGTGTTTCCCAAGTGGTCGATGAGGCTTGGGCGACAGGGGTGGCATCCTTGCCTGATGGGACTGCTCTTCCGCGTGGCCGAGCTGCTGCTGGTGCTCGTGCCGCTGGCCGGGGTGGGCTACGCCACGTTCCGCGCGATCGCCGCCGCACGGGGCCGGCAGGCGCGTGAGGTCCCGCCGGCCACCGAGGCGCGTCCCGCCGCGGCGGCGGCGGGCCGCCGCGCGATCACCCGCACGATCGAGGAGCACGACCGGACCGACACCCGATGGCTGGAGTACGAACTCGACGTCGGCAAGCTGCTCGACTACCCGCTGATGACCGATATGCGTGATCCGCTCACCGGGCGGTTCCATCGCGCCAAGTTGCGAGCGGACTTCTTGCGGCCCGCCGACGTGGCGGACCTGGTCGACGACCGCGACGCGACGCGCGATTACCTGGAGGCGGTCCAGGAGTACGTCACCGCGTTCGACGTCGCCGAAGCCGAAGCGATCAGGCGCAGGCGTACGGGCTTCTCCAGCGACGAGCAGGAGCGTCTCGTCCGCGCGCAGCGCCTGCTGCGTGTGTCGGCCGACACCGCCGCGACGGCCCAGGAACGCGAGCGCGCCTACCGGTTGGCGCGGCGCGAACTCGACGGTTTGGTCGTGCTGCCCGAACGCACCCGCGCCGCACTGGAGCGGGGCATCTCGGGCGAACTCGACGGCTGACTAGCCGCCGAGCGCCGCGTCAGCGACGTCCAGCGCACGATCCAGGATCGCCACGCCCTCGCGGGCCAGCTCCTCGGTGACGATGCACGGCGGCACCACGTGGATGCGGTTGTAATTGGCGAACGGCAGCAACCCGGACTTCTTGCACTCCGCGATCACCGAGTTCATCGCAGCGCTCGAACTGCCATACGGCGCAAGCGGTTCCCGGGTTTCCTGATCGGCGACCAACTCGACTGCCCAGAACACACCCGCGCCGCGGACCTCACCGACGCAGCGGTGCCGCGCCGCCATCTCCCGCAGCGCGGGACCGAGCACCTCGGCGCCGATGCGTGCGGCGTTCTCGACGATGCCCTCGTCGGCCATCGCGTTGATCGTGGCCACGGCTGCCGCGGTGGCGAGCGGGTGGCCCGAGTACGTCAGCCCGCCCGGGTAGGCCCGGTGGGCGAAGGTGTCCGCGATCGCGGGGCTGATCGCCACGCCGCCGAGCGGGACGTAGCCCGAGTTCACGCCCTTGGCGAAGGTCAGCAGATCCGGGGTGACGTCGAAATGATCGATGGAGAACCATTTTCCGCTGCGGCCGAAGCCCGCCATCACCTCGTCGGCGATGAAGATGATGCCGTACTCGTCGCACAGCGCGCGCACTCCGGCGATGTATCCGGGTGGCGGCACCATGATGCCCGCGGTGCCGGGGATGGACTCGAGGATGATCGCCGCGATCGTCGACGGTCCCTCCATCCGGATGAGGTCGTGCAGGTAGGACAGCGCACGCTCGCTCTCCTCGGCCTCGGTGGTGGCATGAAACTGCGACCGGTACAGGAAGGGGCCGAAGAAGTGGACGACGCCGGCGTTGCCGTGGTCGTTGGGCCAGCGTCGCGGATCGCCGGTGAGGTTGATCGCCGTCTCCGTGCCGCCGTGGTACGAGCGGTAGCGGGAGAGGACCTTGTAACGGCCGGTGTGCAGCCGGGCCATCCGCACCGCGTGCTCGACGGCGTCGGCGCCGCCGTTGGTGAAGAAGATCTTGTTCAGCTCGCCGGGTGTGCGCTCGGCGATCAACCGTGCGGCCTCGGAACGGGCGTCGTTGGCGTGCTGCGGCGCCACCGTGCACAGTTTCGCGGCCTGTTCGGCAATGGCGGCAACGACTTTCGGGTGCTGATGGCCGATGTTGGTGTTCACCAGCATCGACGAGAAGTCCAGCAGCTTGTTGCCGTCGCCGTCCCAGACGTGGCACCCCTCGGAGGCCACGATCGTCATCGGTGAGATGTCTTCCTGCGCGGACCATGAATGGAACACGTGGGCGCGATCGAGCTCATAGGTTCGCGCGGCTTCGGCGCGGGCGGCCTCCACGGTCAGGCCGTTGGGCAGCGTCGTTTCGTCGAGCACAGTCATGGAAGTCAAGACCTATCTAGTTGATGCCACGCGAGAGTACGAGTTGTGACGGGTTCTCCCGGTTGATGTGTCACAAACCGTACTCTCGCGGGCGCGGTTCAGGCGTTTTGGGGGAATCCGAGTTCGATG
>NZ_JACKSH010000194.1 GCF_025821625.1 Mycolicibacterium pyrenivorans | reverse complement strand
TGAATGTGATCCTCGAGAAATCTCATTCTTTCACCACGACAGGGCATTTCGCTGTTACAACCCGCCTCCCATCCCTACCTCATCGGTGAATCCAGGTTTAGCAAGCGGTCGAACACGCCACCGGATTGCATCGGCCGGGTCACCAATGACTGGAACAGCTTCGCCGAGGTCGAACGGGCTCTCGCCACTGACCTCGGCGGTGCTTGGATTGATTCGCGGCCGTGGTTCTGCAGCACGGGCCGGTTTTGCCCCAGTTTCGTTGGCTTAACGACTGCAAAGTACGACCAAGCTCATATCGCGCCTCCCTATGCGTCAAAGATCCACGGTGTCATTGCCGAGTCGTTCCGCGAGGCGGGCATGCTTCCGTGAATAAGATTACGTGATGCCCCATGGCCACCGACTCGCGGTGATACTGACTTCGGTCTCTACCGTCCTCGCATTACTTGGCTGTTCCTCGTCCGATCAGCACAACGAATTCGCCTGCATCGAAGACGAAGTCGTCGGATGGGGCGATTCGCTCACTTGGTCGGCGGTCAAGACAGACGATGGGTACGAGCAGGCCGACCCGACATGGCTTGAAGTACTCAGCGAAGACCTTAGCGTCGACACCATGAACTTTGGCGAACCGTCACAGGGGTCAGCTGAAATTGCCGTTCGGCAAGGTGGGCTCAAACCCACTGTCACACTGGACAGAAATGAAATCCCTGCGGGCACAACCGACTCAAGCCTCATAACCACCATCACACCCGGCGACGGCTGGACACAGAACCGCAACGCAGGCACCATGAAGATGAAGGGCACGTTGTCCGGAGTTCGCGGCACGCTTGAGCACACAATCCAGTCCGGCGAAGAGAGCTTCGCTTTCATCCCCGACTCCCCGCCAGAGGCAGCTGTGCCCGTACCACCGCAAACCCCGTTCGTCGGCAATCAGGGGTATCGCTACAGAGACTGCGTTCAGATCATCTGGGCGGGTACGAACAATTCTCGGCAAGACTTGGCAATTACGCGGGACATCGCATCGATGGTGAGCTGGATACCTGAACCGAAGCGGTACCTGATCGTCGGAACCATATCGGGTACAAGGAACGCCCTAGCGGCCGCCTACGGACCACGATTCGTAGATCTGCGGAGTTGGCTTATCACTGAAGGGCTTGCCGCCGCCGGGGTCGCCCCTACCCCTGACGACACGAAGGCAATCTTGGCAAACCAAATGCCGCCTTCGCTTTCTGGTGATGGCACCCACTTCACACAAGCCGCTTATACAGCGATCGGACACCACCTCGCTTCTGTAATCAAAGCTCAGAGCTGACGACACCGAGCGCGTGCCAATCGCGGTGAGTTCTATCGCGTGAGCGCCAGGTAGTTCCCGGTGAGGGGACCTCGAGGGCCTGGTTGGCGACCAACTTCTTTAGCCGGGCGTTGAACCACCCCGGGTTTGATGCACACCTTCTTTCGAGGGAAGGTTGTTTGCATCATGCCGAAGAAGTACGACGACGAGTTCAAGGCCCGCGCGGTGCGGCTGGTGGCCGACCATGCCGAGGAGTACGACACCCGCACGGCCTGCATCACCGCGGTGGCCAAGCGGTTGGGGGTGTCCTACGAATCGTTGCGCCGGTGGTTCAACCAGTCCGAGGTTGACACCGGGGTCCGTGACGGGGTGCCCACCGATGCCGCTCGGGAGTTACGCGAGCTTAAGCGCAAGAATCGTGAGCTTGAGGAGACCATCGAAATCCTCAAGGCGGCAACAAGTTTCTTCGTGCGGGAGAGCGACCCGCGACACCACTGATCTGTGCGTTCATCGCCGAGCATCGCGCTCGGTTCGGGGTCGCTCCAATCTGCCGCGTGCTCTCCGAGCACGGTGTGCCGATCGCCCCGAGAACGTTCTACGCCTGGCTGACGCGGCCGCCTTCGGCGCGGGCGCTGTGGGACACGGTCATCACCGAGGTGCTGGCCGGCTACTACGAACCCGACGAGCACGGCCGGCGTAAACCGGAGTCACTGTACGGGGCCACCAAAATGTGGGCTCAGCTGCAACGCCAGGGCATCACGGTGGCCCGTTGCACCGTGGAACGGCTGATGCGGGCCAACGGCTGGCAGGGCGTCACCCGCCGCAAGAAGGTCCGCACCACGATCGCTGATCCGGCCGCGGCGCGGGCAGCCGATTTGGTCAAGCGCCAGTTCCGGGTGCCCGCCCCCAACGTGCTGCTCGTGGCGGATTTCACCTAATGAGAGAGTCGGGATGGTTCCGACACGCAAGACGCGAACCGGCAGGGGTCACTGAGATTTCACCGATCCGGGCGCAGTCTGGCTGGTGAGCTGCTGGCAGGTGATCACTGCATGTGATGACACGGACTCGTCCTGAGATCTCTTATGTAGACGGTGGCCCTGCCGGTCCGCCACGAGGCACGTGATCGGCTTGTGAGATGCCGCGCCACCGAGCGCTGTCCATTAGGTCGCCGCACCCGCCTCGAGCTCGACAACGAAGGAGAATACGACACGGAACGGAGACTTGTGGAGATGAAAATAACGTGCGGCGTCGATTGGGCCGAGGCGCATCACGATGTGGCGCTCGTCGACGAGGGCGGCGTAGTCATTGCCCGTGCCCGGATCGACACCGGTGCAACCGGATTCAGCAACCTTCTGGCGCTGATCGGCGAGCACGGCGGAAGCATCCAGGACACTCCGGTCGCCCTCGAAACCGACAAGAACCTACTCGTTGTGGCATTGAGCGAGGCCGGGTTCACGGTGTATCCGATCAATCCTCGAGCAGTGGCCCGCTACCGAGAACGGCACGGGCAGGCCGGCGGGAAGTCCGACCCCGGCGACGCGGCGGTGCTGGCACACATCCTGCGCACCGATCAGCACATGCACCGGGCGCTACCCGTGGTCAGCGAGCAGGGCCGCGCGGTCAAGGTGCTGGCCCGCCAGCATCAGGAAGCGATCTGGGCTTTGCATCAGGCCATCAGCCGGCTGCGGTCGGCCCTGCTGGAGTTTTATCCACAAGCTCTGCAAGCATTTCCGAATCTGAAGCATCGTGCCGCTTTGACCGTTCTGGCGGCGGCGCCCACCCCGGCAGCGGCCTCGAAGCTCACCCGCGCACGCGTGGTGGCTCTGTTGAAGAAGTCCGGGCGTGGCAACCACCCCGCGTTGGTCGAGCAGATCCTTGCCGACCTGAGAGCACCGGCGCTGCGGCAACCTGCGCGCGTTGAGGACGCCTACGGTCACGCCGTCGCGGGTCTCATCGGCACTGTCGTGGCCCTACAACAGGCCGTCGACAACCTCGAAACCGAGATGGGACGCGAGTTCGACACCCATCCGCAGGCACCGATCCTGCGCTCGGTCCCCGGCCTCGGACCGATCCTCGCTGCCCGCGTTCTCGGCGAAATCGGGGACGATCCAGAGCGATTCACCGAACCGGGCAACCTACGCGCCTATGCTGGCACCGCTCCGGTCACGATCGCATCTGGCCGCTCCCACTACGTCAAGGCCCGCAAAGTCCGCAACAAACGTCTCGGAGACGCCTGCCACTGGTGGGCGTTCGCGATGCTCACCAAATCCGCCGGCGCCCGCGCCCACTACGACAGACGCCGAGCCGCCGGCGACCACCACAACGCCGCCCTGCGCAACCTCGCGAATAAACTCCTCGGACGCCTGTGGTGGTGCCTGGCCAACAACCAATCGTGGGACGACCAAGGCGCCTGGCCCCACCACATCACAACACCCGAAACCACCGCCGCTTGACAACTCACTCGCGTGGGATGTCTACGTGTGCCTGTCCTCTGGGGTGTTTGTCTACACCGCATTCGCCATCGATGCCTATGCGGGCCGGATCGTGGGCTGGACCTGCTCGGCCAGCAAGGAGGACCGCTTCGTGCGCCACGCGATCCGCCATGCCGCCCAACTCCGTGCCAGTGAAGGTAATCCGTTGTTGGGCAACTCTATTCACCACAGCGATGCGGGCTCTCAATACACGTCGGTGCGCTTCGGTGAAACCCTGGCGCTGTCCGGGCTGGTGGCCTCGATCGGCACGGTCGGGGATGCCTTCGACAACGCTCTGGCGGAGACGACCATAGGGCTGTACAAGACCGAAGCCGTCCGCGATGACTCACCCTTTCGGCGAGGTCCCCTGCACCGCCTGACCGGATGTCGAACTGCTCACCGTCGAGTGGGTGCACTGGTACAACACCGACCGGCTCATGCACCGTCTGGGCCGCATCCCACCCATCGAGTACGAGACCGTCCACTACGCTACAAACGCGGCCAACTCAGGGCTGCACACCAGTAACCGGTGTGCATCAAACCCGGGGCGGTTCACACTCATGCCCGCCACCGAGGTCATCACCAGCTACCACGACCTATGGCGAGTCGAGCAGTCGTTCCGAATGTCGAAATCCGATCTTGCCGCCCGACCCATGTTCGCCCGCACCCGCGACGCCGTCGAAGCCCACCTCACCATCGTATTCACCGCCCTGGCCATCAGCCGCGAAGTCCAGACACGAACCGGACTGTCACTGCGACGATTCCTACGCACCCTCAAACCCCTGCGCAGCCACCTACCCACCAGCACTGAACCCCCAGGTCGAGGCGATACTCGACGCCCTCAAGCCCACGAAATCAAGGCACTAAGCCCAATGACCCAACTCGGGTCAGATGTCCACCGTCAGAGGTGGTTAACCCCAAATCGCGCCGTCTATCGCCGGCGCCCGACCATGTTTCGCGGTAGTGCGGCTGACGCGAGATCTCAGGCGCGCTCGAAGACCACGAAATCCTGGAAGAAGAGGCCGGGCTTTTCCTTCCAGCATCCGGGGAAATAGTGCGCGACCTGCAGACCGGCATCGGCTACTGTCTCATCGAACGCCGCCTTAGTGACGCCGATAGCGTGCTCGGGAACCTTCGCCCATTTGGGGTGGAAGTAATTCCTTGAGCCGTACGCACTCTGGTCAAAGACCCACCTTGATGCGGGCTCCGGATAATAGGCGCTCTGCGCAGAGGTCCGGCCGGGGAGCGTCTCCTCGTAAATCTCGTCCATGATGAAGAAGCTGACCAGCGCCCTGCCTCTGGGGGCGAGGGTGCGGCCCAGTTCCTTCAGGTAGAAGGTGAAATCTCCCTCGTTTAGGTGCGTCCAGACCGACAGGGCGGTCATAAAGTTGAACCCATCATCCTCAAACGGCCAGGGCAGCTTCTTGTCGCTGTAATGGCTCGCATAGTACGGATTGGATGCGTCGAGATGGACGAAGGTCACGTTCGGATCGGTATAGCGTGCACGACAAATCTCAATGAACGATTTGCCGACATCGATGCCGGTATAGGTGTCGTCCGGCTGCAGATAGGGGCGCGTGGCGAGGTAGAGTCGGCCGACGCCGCAGCCGATATCGAGCATGCGCAGCGGCCGCTCCTCGGGCAGAGTCTGGAAAATTAGGCTCTGCAGGAAGCCAACCGTATAGCACCATTCGCTATAGGCCGTGGTACCTAGCCCGCCCTCACGCTCGGACGGGGGCGGGATCATGTTGAGGACTGTGGTGCGCGACATCTGGCCGCCTTGGAGCGATCGCAGCAGCTTTTCTGCCGGCGTATAGGCAAGCTTGGATAGTCTATTTTTTACGTGCTGAGTCCCGCTTCGTATGCCCCCAGTCAGCATCTGCTACCCCATCTCTTCTCTGTGTTGCACCGCATCAGCGGCTAACACCCCATTCCCTTGTATACCGCGTGGCAAATCGACTCGCTGAGCGCGGTCGACTTGTTCGCGGGCCCCGACCGGATGTAGGGCTGGCTTTCACGGTAGTAGGCGGCCTCCAGTTCTGCTTGTGTAGTGTTGCCGCAGTACTCGTGGATCCTTCGGTGGTTAAGCCTAAACGACTCTTCCGGAGTTGCCGCGTGGCGCTTCCAGGCCTCGGTTGCTGGCTTCGGCGCGTCGGGGGCCTGTCGAAGTACAGCACACGTCGGCGTCACGGGCCGCGACGCGAAACTCAGCGCCTCGGCGCGTACTCCAAAAAATAGTCAGAGAGCGATACCTCCTCGTCGTGGATCGCACCCTTGATCGCCCAAAGCGCAAACCAAAGCCCCAACCTTTGCTGCTCCAACATCCAGGCAACTTGATTAGATCCTCCACGGCGCAGTAAAACTTTGAATGATGCGGCCAAAAACGCTGCAACTATTCGTGAAATTCCCCCGAGAAATACCGTCAACCGCAAAGACAATGCCGAATACCCCTGCAGCCTAGCCATGCATTGCACTGGGGCCTCGACAAGCTCCATTATCCTGAGCGCGCGGTCATGGTCGGTAAGGGATTTCCTGCTGACGCCACCTGCATGCACTGCAACAAGATCGGGGTAGAGCATGATCAAGTGGCCTTCAGCGAGGCTTCGCATACAAATTTCTTGATCCTCAAGGTACATTGGCAACAATGTGTTCAGACCAGCGCCGAACAGGCCAGAGTCGATGCACATCAATGCACCAGACACCATTGCTAACTCACTCTGATTCCCTTGGATTTCATATTCGCTAAGGTTTCGCGGCGCGGTACGCAGGACCTTTACCAAATTATCGTAGCCAACTAAATGGCTAAATAGCCGACGAAGATTCCAGACACGCCGGGCGCATCCACGATCGAGTTTGCCAGCGGGATCTGTCAGAACTGCACCCCAGACTCCAACCTCGCTTGGATGACCCGCGGCACGATTAACCAGCTCACAGACTGTGGGGCCCGCGGATATTACGTCGGGGTTGAGCAACACCACGAAGTCGAAGCCACCCCAAAGATTCAGCGCCGATTGGTACCCAAGATTCACACCATGGCTGAAGCCCTCGTTCCGCGGTGCCACCTCGACAAGAACCTTTTCGGAATTGTGATTTGCGACGATGTATTCACGCACGCGGAGATCTGCGGAATTCTCAACAACAACAACGTAATTGCCGGGATCGTCTCGATCAAATTTCCGAATAGAATCAACTAGGTCAGGGAGTTGCAAGTACGAGTTGTAGGTTACGATGATAAGCAAAGATTTTCGGATATCGACCTCGCTCAAATTCAGGTTGTCACCGTACGAATAATGCGTGCCACCATCGGTTGTGGCGCAGAATTCATCGTATTAGGGGGCTGCTGCGGAAGTAGGCTGAGTCCCAACTTCCTATAAGTGAAAATATCCCCCAAATGCTGCCCTAGCGTTTCGTGTTGTTGATGGATTTTCATTTGACGTTATTGAGTAGTCTGCCTGCCATACGACGAATCGATCATCTCAGACTCGCCGCCGACACTAGTGATCACAGCGCCCACTTGTCCAAAGAGCAATGCGTCTCGCCCCACTGATCGTATTGGCCGGTGATCAACCCCGACAACGCCGACCGCCTCGGTCGCACGGGGTGAGCTCTTGGTCAGGTATATGCCCAGCAGGCGGCGCGCCTCAGTGACCAACCCGTGGACCAACGCTGATGGTCCCGCGATGTCATCGCAGGTGAGGGCCAGTTCAAGTGGTCGTAGTAAGATTTGGACGGACTGGGCTGCTGCCACCACCCCATCGGCGCCGGGGACCTCACGTCGCACTCGGCCAATCGACCCGGAGCAACTGCGTCGAGGTGTCTTGGGTTGCTACCGCGTCACCGAACATCATGGAGTTAAGCGCCCGCCGGTGTATCCGGACGACGCGCCAGTGACCCGTACGAGAGCCTTGACCGCTTGCAGATCCGCAGATCAAGGTCATCGGTGAAAGGCCTTCGCACTGACCGATATCCCTCACGCTTTCAGCGCAAATCGGTCATCGCACCCCCGCGGTCTCATTGTCGGCAGACCGTGGAGACCCTACTGATAATCACCGAGGCCACCACCATCCGGCCCCCTACCGCCTACGCGAGGTAAATCGATCGGGCACAACTCACCGCGTTGACCCACCAGGAACGCAAACACGCTCTGGGACTTTAGAATGCCCGTGCAACCGCCCTCCGCCATCCAACGACACACGCTGCGTTAGGTCGGTCCGAAGCCCGAACCAAGGCAACCGCTCTCTAGAGGAAGTCGGTTGCGGCACAATAGGACTCTCAATCCCATTGATGAACTACGATAGCGGGTTCGTACGGCATAGCGATCGAATCCCTGAACGCCCGCTACCAGCCGCGCCAACTGGATTCTCAGTGATCTCGACCGGCCGAACCGAACCGCCTGATTGCGATTTCTCGGTTGCCATTCAACGGGGGCGACCAGGACCAACCAGGACCAACCAGGACCAGTGGAGCGTGCGCTGGAACATCTCCTGGAACATCTCTAAGCCTTGATTCACCGATCGACCCTCGGCGTGGGGGCGAATTCGGTTGTGCGCTTTGGAGTCGGGGTGGGCCGTTGTGCGGGATCAGATGATGGCC
>NZ_JACKSH010000193.1 GCF_025821625.1 Mycolicibacterium pyrenivorans | reverse complement strand
ATGTCGTTCCAGCCGCAGATCTGGCGCGCCACGCCTGACCAGATCAAGGACGTCGTCGTCAAGAACGTCGAGAAGCGCATCCCGGTGGCGATGGCCGCGATGTTCGACAAGCTCCGCGGCCAGGTCGACCAGATCTTCGACATCAAGCACATGGTCGTCACCAACCTGGTGCGCGACAAAGTCACGCTCAACACGGTCTTCCAGGACATCGGCAAGCCGGCGTTCAAGTTCCTCATCATGTCCGGTCTGCTGTTCGGCTTCCTGATCGGTCTGGTCCAGGCCGTCGTGTTCGGCATCACCAACTGGCACTGGTCGCTGCCGCTGTTCGGTCTGCTGACCGGTGGTCTCACGGACTACGTTGCGCTGCAGATGATCTTCCGGCCGCTCGAGCGGAAGAACGTCTTCCTCGGCATCACGT
>NZ_JACKSH010000192.1 GCF_025821625.1 Mycolicibacterium pyrenivorans | reverse complement strand
GGGGCCGGGTGGCTGGGATCGTGCGGCGGCAGCGGCCTCGCGGGCACCGCCACCGGCGGACCGCCGGCACCGACCAGGGCCTCGGGGTGGGCGGGCTCCTCGCGGGGCTCCCGCACCGCGGGGCGCCTACGTTCGTCGGGTAGCTCCGTCTCGCCGAGACCCAGGCGCTCCTGCAGGCGTTTCATCCAGCGCGGCGCCCACCAGCAGTCGTCGCCGAGCAGCTTCATGATCGCGGGCACCAGGAACATTCGGACGATCGTCGCGTCCAGCAACAGCGCGAGCAGCAGGCCGAACGCCAGATACTTCATCATCACCAGGTCGGAGAACACGAAGGCCCCCGCGACCACGGCAAGCACCAGGGCCGCACCGGTGATCAGGCGGCCGGTGGTCGCCGTACCGATCCTGATGGCCTCGGCGGTCGACATCCCGCGCTCGCGGGCTTCCACCATCCTGGACACCAGGAACACCTCGTAGTCCGTCGACAGACCCCAGATGACCGCGATGATCAGACCGATCATCGGTGCCATCAGCGGCTGAGGCGTGTAGTTCATCAGGCCGGACCCGTGTCCCTCGACGAACATCCACGTCAGGATGCCCATCGTGGAGCCGAGCGTGAGCGCGCTCATCAGCGCCGCCTTGATCGGCAGCACCACCGACCCGAACGCCAGGAACATCAGGACCGTCGTCGTGGTGATGAGCAGCAGCACCATCAGCGGCAGCTTGTCGAACAGACTGTGGATGCTGTCCTGCTCGAGTGCCGGGGTGCCGCCCACCGACACCGTGATGCCACGGGGTGGCGACAGCGCGCGCAACTCGTCGATCTTCTTGGCCGCGTCGCCGCGGTTCTCCAGACCGTTCTGGATGACCCGCACCGCCGGGTCCTTGGAGGCACCGTCGAGGTAGGGACGTTCCGCCCAGTTCTTTGCGGGATCGGGGCTGACGATGAAACCGGGAATCGCCATCGCCTCGTTGCGGATCTCGGCGATCTGCTGATCGGTGACGGGTTCTCCGTTGTCACTCTCGATGACCATCGTCAGTGGTTCGGTGCGGAAGCCGGGGAAGGTCCGGTCGAACTCCTCTTGCGCCACGCGCACGGAATTGTCCGGGGGAAGGTATTTCTCGCTGATGCCTGCGAGCGAGAGCTGGCCCAGCGGGATGATCAGCAGGATCATCCCGACCAGGATGGGGGCGGCGAAGGCGATCGGCCGCTTCATGACGACGTTGACGAGCCGGCCCCAGAAACCCTGCTCGACCTCGGCGCGGGTCTTGGTCTTCTGGGTCTTGTCGGCCAGCCAGGTGAGGTACACCCGCATCGGCTTCCAGTTGCGGAAGAACGGCACGCGCAGCAGGGTGCGCACACCGAGCGCGTCGACGTTGGGGCCGAGGACTGCGAGCGCGGCGGCCAGCACGGTGACGGACAGGATCGCCGCCAGCATCACCGAGGCGATGATCGCGTAGGTGATGGACTTGAGAAAGCCCTGCGGGAACAGGAGCAGCGGAACCGAGGACGCCACCAGGATGACGGCGGAGAACATCACGGTACGGCCGGAGGTCATCACCGTCCGCCGCACCGCGGTCTCGGTGTCGTAGCCCTCGGCCAGTTCCTCACGGAACCGGCTGACCATGAACAGGCCGTAGTCGACGGCGATGCCCAGGCCCATGAGCGTCACCACCGGCTGGGCGAAGAAGTGCACGGGGACGATCTCGGCGATCAGCCGCATGATTCCCAGTGCACCGGCGATGGTCAGCCCGCCGATGATGGCGGGAAGGGCTGCGGCGATGACGCCGCCGAAGACGAAGAACAGCACGACGGCGACCAGCGGGATGGCGGCGACCTCGGCGCGCCGCTGATCCTCGCCGATGGTGCCGGTCAGCTCGCTCGCCAGCGGCTGCAGGCCGGCCTGCTGGACCTCGATGCCGTCGATGTTGAGGGCGTCCTTGACGGTCTTGCCGTCTTCGCCGACGTTCTTGTTGTAGTTGTTCAGGATCGCGTCGTCGTTGTCGCCCTTGAGCTGGATCGACATGAAGGCGTGCAACTTGTCGTCGTCGGCCATGTTGCTGAGCACTTCGGGGCTCTTGAAGTAGCCGATGGATCGCAGTACCTGGTCGGGGTGGTTCTTCTCGAGCTCGGTGAGGTTGTCCAGAATCTTCTTCTGGAAGGCCGGATCGTCAACCGTCTTGCCGTCGGGCGCGGTGTAGAGCGCGACGATGTGGCCGGAGGTGTCACGGCCATAGGCCTCGTCGGAGACGAGCGAGGCATGGACCGACTGGCTGCCCTCGTCGTAGAACCCGCTCTGTGTGACGTGCTGTCCCAGGCTGATGCCGTAGACGCCGCCGCCCAGGCACAGTGCGACCATGACACCGATCACTATGTATCGGTACTGGTACACCGTTCGACCCCACCAGGCGAACACGTTAGCTCCTAACGATCTTTCACAATCTCTGTCTCCGGCCTGCGCACATCAGACTCTCGGCTTTAGTTTCCTACAACGCGCGAGGCCAGTAGCGAGGACAGCGGCCGGAATGGCTGCAGCCATGCACCCTGCACTGGTAGCGAATCAAGGCCGATTCGCGGTAGCGGTTCCCGGAAGACACCTTCGATGTCCTCCAGGTCGACGAACTCCAAGGTATCCGACGCTAACGCCCAACTGGCATGTTCGCGAAATCCGAGTACCTGGACGGCGATGCCGTCTCTGGCGATGTCCTCCAGAGGCAGTTTGAACGCCTGCCCGTCGGCCGAGGCGACGATCACGCCGGCCAGCCCCTCGCTGCGGCGCAGCGCGATGTGGGCGAGCATGTCGCTGTCGACGTCACTGTCGTCGTCGATCTTCGGCTTCGCGAAGACCGCGAACCCCACGTTTCGCAGCGCCTCCACCCAGGGGCGGACGACGTCCGCGCTGCCCGGCGCGATGTTGGTGAACACCGTGGCCTCGGGCTCCAGCGAGACCTCGCGGCCCGCCTGGTCGAACTCCGCCGACAGGTCTGCGGTGCGGGCCAGCAGCCACCGGCCCAGTGCGTCGAACCGCGGGCGGTGCGAGGCGGTGGGGCGGCCCCCGAGAATCGATCCCAGCCCCATGTCCAGGTTGGGGGCGTCCCAGACGAGCAGCACCCGCGCGGTGGCCGCGCTCTCGGCGGGCGCCGCCGGGGTGACGACGTCGGGGGCCGTGGGCACGTCGGGCAGGTGCGGGATGGCCGGGATGTTCTCGGTCACGCTCATCGCAACCGCCGCCGGCTCTTCGCGCAAGCGCTCATCGCAACCGCCGGCTCATCGCGTTCTCTCCCACAGCAGCTCGGCAACGTCAGTGCCTGCGAGAGCCTTTCGCTCGTACTTCGTCACCGGCCTGGCCACCGACATCGGCAGGTTCTCGGTGTCGAGACCGATCCGGCGCAGCCGCGGCTCCGCGTCACCGACCTCGGCGATCTGTTCGGCGTATCCCTGGTGGTCGGTGGCGGCGTGCAGCACCCCGCCCGGCCGGAGCCGGTCGGCGATCAGCGCCACCGTGTCGGGTTGCAGCAGGCGCCGCTTGTGGTGGCGGGCCTTGGGCCACGGGTCGGGGAAGAACACCCGGACACCGGTCAGCGATCCCGGCCCGAACATGTGGGTGAGCACGTCGACGCCGTCGCCGCGGATCAGCCGGATGTTGGTGACTGGGGCGGACGTCGACTCGGGGTCCGAGGTGCGATCGATGGCGCTCAACAGCTGGGCCAGACCGCGCCGGTAGACCTCGACGGCGACGACGTCGATGTCGGGTTCGGCCTGCGCCATGGCCAGGGTCGACGTGCCGGTTCCGCAGCCGATCTCCAGCACCACCGGCGCGCGGCGGCCGAACCACGATTCGGTGTCGAGCAGCCCGGCGGGGCCGTCGCCCTCGCGGACTTGTCTGCCCAGTTCAGGCCAGAGGCGGTCCCACGTCGCCTGCTGTTTGTCCGAGATGGTGGAGCGCCTGGCGCGGAAGCTGGTGATCCGGGGGAAGACGTGGGGATGCGCGGGCCCTTGGCCGGCTCCCTGCCCAGATCCTGATGCCACGGGGTCGGCGACGTCAGGGCCCGGCACATGCATCCGTCCATCGTCGCTCATCAACGCCCGACTCCCCGCATCGTGTTACAGATTGATACCCAACAGTTGCCTTCCGCCGGTACCTGCGGGTACCCCCTGCATCCACCGCCAAAAAGAGGTGTCCACAGCACCCCCGCGCAGGTGTCACGATTCTCCTAGTGGCTGGGTCTGACCTGGCCCGGGACCGGGGGGCAGCAGATCTTCGCAGACGCACTGGCCGAATTCGCCGCGCAGACCCGGCACCCGGGTGTGACGGCCGTCGCCGAGCGCCTGGGTGCACCACTTGACGTGGGTGTGCTGGGCCGGCCGGGGGTGGGCCGGGCCGCGGTCGCCGCCGGGCTCGCCGGGGCCGGGGTGACCATCGCCGACGACGCCGCGCGGACCGCCGCGCAGGTGCTCGTCATCGCCGAGGCGCTCAAGCCCGAGGAACGGGCCCTAGCGGAGGCGTCGAGCGGCGCCACCATGGTGGTGCTCAACAAGGCCGACCTGGCGGGCGTGGATCCGGGTGGACCGCTGAGCGTTGCCGAGCGGCGGGCAGCCGAATTCACCGCGACGGTCGGGCTGCCGGTCGTGCCGATGATCGCCCCCCTCGCCGCCGTCGAACTGGGCGACGACGAAGTCGCCGCGTTGCGCGCGCTGGTGGCCACCCCTGCCGACATGACGTCGGCGGACGCGTTCGTCGGGTCGGATCATCGGTTGCCTGCGCAGATGCGGGAGCGGCTCCTGGAGAAGCTGGACCGGTTCGGCCTCGCGCACGCGGTGCTCGCGGTCGCAGGCGGCGCGGCGGATGCGGCCGTCGTGCGGCAACTGCGCGCGCTCAGCCAGGTCGAGCGGGTGCTCGAGGTCCTTGCCGCCGTCACGGCACCCGTCCGCTACCGCCGTGTGTGTGCCGCACTGCGCGAGTTGCGCACGCTCGCTGCGCAATCCGGTGACGACCGGATCGACGCGTTCCTGGCTGCCGACGATGCCGTACTCGCGGTGATGACGGCGGCGGTCGACGTGGTGGAGGCTGCGGGCCTCACCGTGGACCGGGCCGACGACGCGGACGCGCACCTGCGCCGAGCCGTGCAGTGGGGACGCCGTGCCCGGGAGCCCGGCGACGTCACCCACCAACGGTGCGCGAAAGACATTGCCCGCGGATCGCTTCGACTGCTCGGGCGGTCCCGGTGAGCGACGTCGTGCTGGTGACCGGTCCGCGGTTGTCCGGCGTCACCGGATTGGTCGGGCAGCTACGGCGACGGATTCCCGGGTGCCGCTTCGTGGAGGCGGGTGAACTCGACGCCGGCGCGGCACCCGCCGTGGTGGTGTTCGTCGTGTCGGCCGTCGCCCCGATGGCGGAATCGGATTACGCGGTCGCGGTCCTCGCTGCGGCGCAGACCGACGCCGTGGTCGCGGTGGTGTCCAAGATCGACGACCACCGCTGCTGGCGCGAGGTACTCGCGGCGAACCGTGACCGACTCGCCGGGTCCGCGCAGAGGTTCCGGGACGTCGCGTGGGTCGGTGCCGCCGCCGCGCCGCTGCTGGGAGATCCGATCATGGACGAGCTGGTCGCGACCCTGGAACGGCTGCTGGCCGACCCGGATCTCACCCGGCGAAACAGATTGCGTGCGTGGGAATCCCGAGTGCAGGCCGACATCGTCCGCCTGGAATCCGAAGCGGCGGTGCATCGGCGGGCACGTGTCGACCTGCTTCGCGACCGGCGCGCGCAGCTGGAGTCGCACCGGTGGCGCTCCCGGCCCGAAGGCGCCGTCGCGCTGCGCGCCCGGATCCAGCAGGCCCGCGTGGCGCTGACGTATTCGGCGCGCAACCGATGTGCGGCGGCGCGAGCGGAGCTGTTGGAGGAGGTCGCGGCGACGACCGGGCGCGGGTTGGGTGACGTCGAGCAGCGGACCCGGCGACGGTGCCGCGACATCGTCGCCGAGATCGATGCGGAGATCACCGCACATGCCTCGGGGATCGCGGCCGAACTCGGGCTACCGCAGCCGCAGGTGTCACCCGCGCCGATGGCCGACCTCCCTGATCCGCCGGAGCGGTCGCGGCGGCTGGAGACGCAGCTCATGACGGTGCTCGGCGCCGGGTTCGGTCTCGGGGTGGCGCTGGTGGTGGCCAGGCTGTTGTCCGGCCTGGCGGCCGAACCCACGCTCGCGGGGCTGGCCGCGGGCGCTGTCGCCGGTGTGGCGGTCACGGTGTGGGTGGTGCGGGTCCGGGGGCTGCTCCACGACCGGGCGGTGCTGGACCGGTGGGTCGGCGAGGCCACCGCCGCGGTCCGCTCCATGGCCGAGGAGCAGGTCGTCACCCGGATGGTGGCCGCCGAGGCCGCGCTGATGTCCGCGCATGCCGCCGTCGACACACGCGGGCCGACGGCGGGTCAGCGCATCGCCGAGATCGACGCCGAACTCCGCGAACACGAGCGGGCCCTGGACCGCGCGGAAGCGGAACGCGACCGCGCGATGCCGTCGTTGCAGCGGGCTCTGGACGACGTTCGCGCGGCATTGCGGCGGGCGGAGACGACGGACTCCGTGGTTACCGGTCGGTATAACACGCGGTGACGGCCATCTGAATCGTTCCTGTGAGTGATTGGACATACTCCTGAATGACCGCGGGTATGTCCCTCACGTTAACCTCGATACACAAGGGACGGCCGCAGCGCTGCCTTACGTTGGGGGCCTGCGTCCTGGTAGACACCTCGCAGGAAGATGCAGGAGACACACAGCATGACCGCAGCGACCATTCCGGGACTCGATTCCGCACCGACCAAGCACGAGGGCCTGCTCGCCTGGGTTCGTGAGGTCGCCGAGCTGACGCAACCGGACCGCGTCGCGTTTGCTGACGGCTCCGAGGAGGAGTACGCCGCGCTGTGTGAGCAGTTGGTGGCGGCCGGCACGTTCCAGAGGCTCAACCCGGAGAAGCAGCCGAACTCGTTCCTGGCGCTCTCCGACCCGTCCGACGTCGCGCGCGTCGAGTCCCGCACCTACATCTGTTCCGAGCGCGAGATCGACGCCGGACCGACGAACAACTGGATGGATCCGGCCGAGATGCGCGGCATCATGACCGGGCTGTACCGCGGCTCGATGCGCGGCCGCACCATGTGGGTCGTCCCGTTCTGCATGGGTCCGCTCGATGCCGAGGACCCCAAGCTGGGTGTGGAGATCACCGACTCGGAGTACGTCGTCGTCTCGATGCGCACCATGACCCGGATGGGTAAGGCGGCGCTGGACAAGATGGGCGACGACGGGTTCTTCGTCAAGGCGCTGCACTCGATCGGCGCACCGCTGGAGCCGGGCCAGCAGGACGTGCCGTGGCCGTGCAACGACACCAAGTACATCACCCACTTCCCGGAGACCCGCGAGATCTGGAGCTACGGTTCCGGTTACGGGGGCAACGCCCTGCTGGGCAAGAAGTGCTACTCGCTGCGCATCGCCTCGGCGATGGCCCACGACGAGGGCTGGCTCGCCGAGCACATGCTGATCCTCAAGCTGATCTCCCCGGAGAACAAGGCCTACTTCATCGCCGCGGCGTTCCCGTCCGCGTGCGGCAAGACCAACCTGGCGATGCTGCAGCCCACCGTCCCCGGCTGGCGCGCCGAGACCGTCGGCGACGACATCGCGTGGATGCGTTTCGGCAAGGACGGCCGTCTCTACGCGACCAACCCCGAGTTCGGGTTCTTCGGTGTGGCGCCCGGCACCAACTGGGACTCCAACCCCAACGCGATGAAGACCATCGCGGGCGGCAACACCGTGTTCACCAACGTCGCCAAGACCGACGACGGCGACGTGTGGTGGGAGGGGCTCGAGGGCGAACCCGACCACCTGATCGACTGGAAGGGCAACGACTGGATCCTGCGGGAGACGGAAACCAAAGCGGCGCACCCGAATTCGCGTTACTGCACGCCGATCTCGCAGTGCCCGACGCTGGCACCGGAATGGGTTGACCCGCAGGGCGTGCCGATCTCGGCGATCCTGTTCGGTGGGCGTCGCAAGACCACCGTCCCGCTGATCACCCAGGCCCGCGACTGGCAGCACGGCGTGTTCATCGGCGCCACCCTCGGCTCCGAGCAGACCGCCGCCGCCGAGGGCAAGGTGGGTACCGTGCGCCGCGACCCGATGGCCATGCTGCCGTTCCTCGGCTACAACGTCGGTGACTACTTCCAGCACTGGATCGACCTCGGCAAGAACGCCGACGATTCCAAACTGCCCGCCATCTTCTTCGTGAACTGGTTCCGCCGCGGTGACGACGGCCGCTTCCTGTGGCCCGGCTTCGGCGAGAACAGCCGGGTCCTGAAGTGGGCGATCGAGCGGATCGAGCACCAGGCCGAGGGCAAGACCACACCGATCGGCATCGTGCCCACCGCCGCCGACATGGACCTGTCCGGCCTGGACGTGGACCCCGCCGACGTCGACGAGGCGCTGGCCGTCAATGTCGACGAGTGGCGCAAGGAACTCCCGCTGATCGAGGAGTGGTTCGAGTTCGTCGGCGAGAAACTGCCGACCGGCATCAAGGACGAGTTCGACGCACTGAAGCATCGGTTGGCCGAGGAGGAGTAGCCGCCTCTCGGCCCTGGTGCGCGGGGAGACCGCGCACGGGGCCCTAACCGCACCCGGCCGCACACCGGCCGCACTTGACACCTGTCAACTTCGGCGAAGTAGAGTCTGACCATGCAGATCCGCGACACCGCCGTTGCCACCCCCGACAAGCCCGCCATCATCATGTACCCGTCAGGGACGGTCGTGACGTTCGGCGAACTGGAAGCCAGGGCGAACCGCCTGGCGCACCTGTTCCGCGCCGCCGGCCTGGTCGAGGGCGACGCCGTCGCGATCCTGATGGAGAACAACGAGCACATCCACGCGGTGATGTGGGCCGCGCGCCGCGCCGGGCTGTACTACGTGCCCATCAACACGCACCTGACCTCCGCCGAAGCGGCCTACATCATCGACAACAGCGCCGCCAAGGCCATCGTGGGCTCGGGCAGGCTCAAGGACACGCTGGCCGGCCTCGGTGCCGAGCTCCCCAACGGCCTGCCCCCGGTCCTGATCATCGCCGACGGGCAGCTCGACGGCTGGCAGAGCTACCCCGAATGCGTTGCCGGCCAGCCCGACACGCCGATCGACGACGAGATCGAAGGCGATCTGCTGCAGTACTCCTCGGGCACCACCGGACGGCCGAAGGGCATCAAACGCGCACTGCCCCACGTGCCGCCGTCGGAGGCGCCGGGAATGATGGCGGCGCTGGTGTCCTTCTGGATGCGCCCCGACGCCGTCTATCTCAGCCCCGCGCCGCTGTACCACACGGCGCCGTCGGTGTGGTCCATGCAGACGCAGGCCGGAGGCATCACGACCGTGGTGATGGAGAAGTTCGACGCCGAGGGAGCGCTGGACGCCATCGCCAAACACCGTGTCACGCATGGCCAGTTCGTTCCGGTGATGTTCACCCGGATGCTGAAACTGCCCGCGGACAACCGCATGTCGTACGACGTGTCGAGCCTCGAGCGGGTGATGCACGCCGCCGCGCCGTGCCCGGTGGACATCAAGAAACAGATGATCGACTGGTGGGGCCCGATCGTCGACGAGTACTACGCATCCTCCGAAGCCCACGGCTCCACGCTGATCACCGCAGAGGAGTGGCTGACGCACCCGGGGTCGGTCGGGCGCCCGTTGGCGGGCGTGCTGCACATACTCGACGAGGACGGCAACGAGCTTCCTCCCGGCCAGGCAGGCGAGATCTACTTCGAGGGCGGCTTCGACTTCGAGTACCTCAACGACCCCGACAAGACGGCGTCGTCGCGCGACCCGCGCGGCTGGAAGACGGTGGGCGACATCGGTTATGTCGACGAGGAGGGGTACCTCTACCTCACCGACCGCAGGCATCACATGATCATCTCCGGCGGCGTGAACATCTATCCGCAGGAGGCCGAGAACATGCTCGTCACGCATCCGCTGGTGATGGACGCGGCGGTCTTCGGCGTTCCCGACGACGAGATGGGCCAGAGCGTCAAAGCCGTGGTGCAGACGGTCGACCCCGCCGACACCACCCCGGAGTTCGCCGGGGAACTGCTGGAGTGGCTTCGGGACCGGTTGGCGCACTACAAGTGTCCCCGGTCGATCTCGTTCGAGGCGCAGCTTCCCCGAACCGACACCGGCAAGCTCTACAAGCACGAGCTGATCAAGAAGTACTCGTGAACGTCGAGCTGGCCGGCGGAGTGCTCGTCGCGCTCGGAACACCCTCCGAGGAAGCGACTTTCACGCTGACCGAGGCGCTCTCCGACGACCGGCGCACGGTCACGGTGGCGTCGGTACCCGACGCAGTGGCCGACCTGACCGCGCGCTGCCTGCGGTGGCCACAGGCGGCGGCGGTCTGCGACGACGTGCTGCGCGCCCTCGACCCGGCGGGCACCACCTTCGCCGGGGTGGTGACCGAGTCGCTGGCGTACTCGACTTTGCAGGCCGGCGGCGAGTTCGCCCGGTGGCTTTCCGAGCGTGGTCCCGCGCGGGTCCCGGAGATCGGGGATCCGGTGGAGGCCCAGCGCGACGGCGACCGCCTGCTGATCCGGTTCAACCGGCCGCAACGGCACAACGCGTTCTCCACCGACGCGCGGGCGGCACTGCTGGAAGCCCTCGAGGTGGCCCGCCTGGACCCGTCGGTCACCGAGCTGGTGCTCTCCGGCAACGGGCCGTCCTTCTGCAGCGGGGGTGACCTGGCCGAGTTCGGCACCTTCGCCGACCCCGCCAGCGCCCACCTCGCCCGCACCCGGCACAGCCCTGCCCTGGTGCTCGACGAGATCACCGCGCGACTGGGCCCCGGGTGCCGCGCCGAGATCCACGGCCAGGTGCAGGGCAGCGGCCTGGAGATGGCCGCGTTCTGCGGCTGGGTGCAGTGTGATCGCGAGGCGGTGCTCGGCCTGCCGGAGCTCGAACTCGGCCTGATCCCGGGCGCCGGGGGGACGGTGAGCATCACCCGCAGGATCGGGCGTTGGCGTACGGCGTATCTGGTGCTCTCGGGGCGGCCGCTCGACGCTGCCACCGCGCTCGAGTGGGGTCTCGTCGACGCAATCAGCCCGACCGGCGCAGCGTGACTCGGTAGGTGTACTGCTCGGGCAGGAAGTGACTGACCGACAGCTCCACCGGACGGCCGTGCTCGTCGGCGTACAGCCGGTCCACCCGCAGCATCGGATGACCCGTCGGGCAGCCCACCGCGGCGGCGACCGGCTCCCCGGCGGCGCCGACCGTGATCGACTGCGCCGCTTCGGCGATCGGCGCATCGAGATGCGGTTCGAGCAGTCCGATCACGGTGTGGGTGCTCGCGGCGCCGGTGGCGAGATCCGGGCAGGACAACACCCTGGTGGCGACGTCGGGCGGGAGGTGGACGGTGGTGTGTCCGAACGCGATTCCGTCGTGCAGCCGCCGGAACACCACCGAGTACACCACGTCTCCGTCGGAGCGCAGCCGGCTCGACGCCTCCACGTCCACGCGGCGGCGCAGACCGTCGAGCACCTCCATCGTGGTGTCGTCGGAGAGACTCATCAGGTCCTCGATCGACCCGAGCTGGCGCAGGTAGCGTCTGCCCCGCTCGGTGGCGTAACTGCCACGGCCCGGCACCCGGACCACCACGCCCTCGGCCACCAGGTCCTGAAACGCCCGGCGCACAGTCTGCCGCGAAACCCCTTGCTGGGCAACGAGTTCTGACTCGGTCGGCAGCCGGGCACCGTCGCGGTAGCGCCCCGCGGCGATCTCGCCGCGCAACCGCTCGCGCAGCAACTGGTATGCCGGCTCCGGGCGCATCGGCCTCAGATCCCGCCCCGGGCCACCAGTTGCGCGGCGATGACGTTGCGCTGGATCTCGTTGGTGCCCTCGCCCACGATCATCAGGGGCGCATCCCTGAAGTAGCGCTCGACGTCGTACTCCGTCGAGTAACCGTAGCCACCGTGGATCCGCACGGCGTTGAGCGCGATCTCCATCGCCACCTCCGAGGCGAACAGCTTGGCCATCCCCGCTTCCATGTCGGCGCGTTCTCCGCTGTCGTAGCGATCGGCCGCGTACAGCGTGAGCTGACGTGCCGCGGTCAGTTTGGTCGCCATGTCGGCCAGGTAGTGGCCGACCGCCTGGTGCTTCCAGATCGGCTGGCCGAAGCTCTCCCGGTCCTGGGCGTAGCGCAGCGCGTCCTCGAGCGCCGCCGTCGCCACCCCGAGGGCCCGCGACGCCACCTGGATGCGGCCGGTCTCGAGGCCCTTCATCATCTGCGCGAACCCCCGGCCCGGGGCTCCGCCCAGGATCGCCGTCGCAGGCACCCGGCAGTCCTCGAAGGCCAGTTCACAACTCTCCACCCCCTTGTAGCCGAGCTTGGGTAGATCCCGGGACACCGACAGCCCGGTGGTGCCCTGCTCGACCAGCACCACCGAGATGCCCCGATGCGGGGGGTCGGCGGCCGGGTCGGTCTTGCACAGCAGCGCGATCAGCCCAGCGCGCCGCGCATTGCTGATCCAGGTCTTCGACCCGTTGATGGTCAGTCCGTCGCCTTCGGACGGCAGCGCCGTGGTGGTCATGTTCTGCAGGTCCGACCCGCCGCCGGGTTCGGTCAGCGCCATCGTCGCGCGGGTCGCCCCGGTCGCCATCTCGGGCAGGTAGCGCTGCTTCTGGTCCTCGGTGCCGAACAGGGTCAGCAGCTTCGCCACCACGGTGTGTCCGCCCATCGCGCCTGCCAGGCTCATCCAGCCGCGCGACAACTCCTGGGTGACCTCGACATAGCACCGGGTCGACACCGGGGTGCCGCCGTACTCCTCGGGGATGGCCAGACCGTAGATGCCGATGCGCTTCATCTGCTCGATCCACGCCTCGGGGTATTCGTTGGCGTGCTCGACGTCGCGGACGGTGGGTTTGACGTCGCGGTCGACGAACGCGCGGACGGTCTCGACCAGGAGTGCCTCTTCTTCGACCAACTGGATGCTCACGGCTCAAATCCTCCTAAATGTACGGCCATATTGACACGATGCTGCGCTCGATGCCAGCATGGCCAGCTGTGACTTTGTACGGCCAAATGGTGGGCGGACCCTTCTTCGACGACCTGCACGTCGGACAGGTGTTCGACGCGGCGCCGTCGGTGACGCTGACCGCGGGCATGGCCGCGGCGCATCAGGCGATCATCGGAGACCGGTTGCGGCTGCCGCTGGACGCCGAACTGTCGGCACTGGTGGCCGGGGCGACGACGTCGTTGGCCCACCCCGCGCTGGTGTGCGACGTGGCCATCGGGCAGTCCACGGTGGTGACGCAACGGGTCAAGGCCAACCTGTTCTATCGCGGACTGACCTTCCACCGCTTCCCGGCCCTCGGCGACGCGCTGTTCACCCGCACCGAGGTGGTCGGCCTGAAGCAGAACTCGGCGAGGCCCGGCCGGGGCCCGACGGGGCTGGCCGCGCTGCGGATGACCACCATCGACGGGGTGGGCCGGCTGGTGCTGGACTTCTACCGCTGCGCGATGTTGCCATTGAGCAATGGCAACATCGAGACCGGGCACAACGACGACCTCGCGGAGATAGGCGCCGAGGCCGCGCCCGCACCCGCGCCCGACCCCACCGCCGGCTGGGACGCCGAGGCGTTCCGGTCCCGGGTGCCGGGCCCCCACTTCGATCCCGCGCTGGTCGGAACCGTCCTGCAGAGCACCGCCGACGTGGTGAGCAGTGCGCCGGAACTGGCCCGGCTGTCGCTGAACATCGCTGCCACCCATCATGATTCACGGGTCGGGGGGCAGCGGCTGGTCTACGGCGGGCACGCGATCGGGCTCGCGCTGGCCCAGGCCACCCGACTGTTGCCCAACCTCGTCACCGTTCTGGGCTGGGACTCCTGCGATCACACCGGACCGGTGCACGAGAACGACACGCTCTACAGCGAACTCAGCGTCGAGGCGGCCGAGCCCCTGCCCGGCGGACGCGGAGGGGTGCTGCACCTGCGGTCGACGGTCTACGCCGCATCGGGCTCAGGGCCCGACGACGACAACCAGGTGCTGGACTGGCGGTTCACCGGCTTGATGTTCTGAACGGCCTCCACAATGGTGGGGTGGGCTCCCCGGACACCGCACTGCGCCTCCCCGCCGCGGTCCTCGCGCAGGCGCGCGGGACCGCGGAGTCGCTGGCGTCGCTCGCGGGGATCGACGGCCGCAACGTCGATGCCCAGCAGTTGATCGGCGGGCGCGCGGCGCTCCTCGGACTCCAGGACCGCGGCCGGGTCTCGGCGGGCGGAGCCACCCGGCTGATGTCCGGGGACGACGGCTGGTGCGCGCTCACCCTGTCGCGGCCGGACGACGTCGACGCCGTGCCTGCCCTGGTCGAGTCCGACAGCGTCGCAGGCGATCCGTGGGCCGCCGTCGAGTGGCGGATACCCGAGGTCGGCGTCGCGGCGTTCGCCGAGCGTGCGCGTCTGCTCGGCCTGCCCATCGGGGTGCTCGGGGAGACCACGGCAGGCCCTCCCCGGGTGCGGCGCACGGGCGGGCGTGCGACGCCGGCTGCCGTGACCGACCTTCTGGTCGTCGACATGTCGTCGATGTGGGCGGGTCCGCTGTGCGGCATGCTGTTGGCGCTGGCCGGAGCGACGGTGGTGAAGGTGGAGAGCGCCACGCGGCCCGACGGCACCCGAGCGGGACCGCTGGCGTTCTTCGACTGGATCAACGGCGGAAAGCTCTCGTACGAAGCGGATTTCGCCCACCCGGGATCCCTGGCGAGGCTGCTGGGCGCCGCCGACGTGGTGATCGAGTCCTCCCGGCCCGCCGCCCTGGAACGCCGCGGGCTCGGACCGGCGGACCATCCCGCCAGGGACGGCAGGATCTGGGTGCGGATCACCGGCCACGGCACCGACGGGGACCGCGCGAACTGGGTTGCCTTCGGCGACGACGCCGCGGTGTCGGGTGGCCTCGTCGGCGGCGCCGCCGACGCGCCGGTTTTCTGCGGGGATGCGATCGCCGACCCGCTGACGGGCCTGCATGCGGCGCTCGCGGTCATGGAATCGCGCGCCCGCGGCGGTGGCGAGCTTGTCGAGCTGTCGATGGCGGCGGTGGCCGCACAGTACGCGCAGCTGCCGCACCAGGACGAGATCATCTGCACCGCAGCACCGTCGGCACGGCCGAGGGCGGCGCGGCTCGGATCCGACAACGCTGCCGTCGACCGCCTGGTGGCCCGACGGCTCGTCACCTCATGCTGATCCGGCGGGCGGTGCTGCTCGACGGCACCCGAGCCGACATCCGCGTCGGAGCGCGGATCGTGGCGGTGGCCGGGCACCTGACGGCCCGCAGCGGCGAGGCGGTGTACGACGCCGCGGGCGGCACCGTGCTTCCCGGACTGCACGACCACCACATGCACGTGCGTGCCGCGGCCGCGGCCCTGCACTCGGTCCGCGTCGGCCCCGGCGAGGTCCGGGGCAGACAGGAACTCGCGCGCATCCTGGCCGGCGCCGACATCGGCGACGACGGCTGGATCCGCGCCGTCGGTTACCACGAAGCCGCCGCCGGGCCGCTGGATCGTCATGTCCTCGACGAGGTGTCACCGACGACCCCGGTGCGCGTCCAGCACCGCAGCGGCGTGCTGTGGACACTGAACACTGCCGGGCTGATCCGGGTGGGGCTCGAAGACCACCCCGACGGTCGGTTGCGCAGCGCGGACGGCACCTGGGCGAAGGCCCTGTCGCGCAGCGAACCCGACCTCACGGCGCTCAGCGCGCGGCTGAGCCGGTACGGGGTCACCGGCGTCACCGACGCCACCCCGGACCTCACGGCCGAGGACGTCGAGAGTCTGCGACACCGGAGCGGCGAACTGCGCCAGAGGGTGCACTGTCTGGCGCCGGGCAAGCGCATCCTGCACGACGACGACCTCGACCTCGACGGGTTGATCCGGTGGATCGACGATCGGCATGCCGCAGACGTTCCGGTTGCGGTGCACTGCGTGACGGCGGCCCAACTCGTGGTCACGCTGGCGGCGCTGCGCTGCGCCGGTCGCCATCCCCACGACCGCATCGAGCACGCCGCGGTGGTGCCCGACGCGAGCGTGGCCGACCTCGCGGCCGGCGCAACGACGGTGGTGACGCAGCCCAACTTCGTCGCCGAGCGCGGCGATCAGTATCTGGTCGACGTGCCCGCCGCCGAGCACCACGAACTGTGGCGGGTGGCCTCGTTGCGGCGGGCGGGGGTTCCCGTCGTGTTGTCGACCGACGCACCCTTCGGCGACGCGGATCCGTGGGCGGCGATGCGTGCGGCGGTGCACCGCCGCACCGCCTCCGGCACGGTTCTGGGTGAGGCCGAACGTGTCTCGGCGCCAGAGGCGTTGGTGATGTTCCTCGGTGAGCCGGGTCGGCCCGCGTCGCGCCGCCGGGTCGAGCCGGGAGCGCCCGGCGACCTGTGCGTGCTGTCGGCACCGCCGACCGAGGCGCTCGGTGAGCTGGACGCCGGCCTGGTGGCCGCGACCGTCATCGCCGGTGAGGTCGTCTTCGAAAGGTGCTGAAAGAGGTCAGGCCGCCGCGGGTGCAAACGCCGTTCTCAGCAGCGCGCACTGACTGGCGAAGAACGACTGCGACACATCGGCTTTCGGCGCGATGCCGTCGAAGCCGTGGAATGCGCCTTCGACCACCATGACCTCGCACGGCACCCCGGCGGCCCGTAACCGCTCACCGTAGGCGAGGTCCTCGTCGTGGAAGAGGTCCAGTGTCCCGACGCCGATCCATGCAGGCGGCAGCCCGGCGAGATCGGTGCGGCGCGCGGGGACGGCGACCTCCGGATCGGCGTCACCCAGGTAGGCGCGCCAGCCGAACTTGTTGCTCGACTGGTTCCACAGCCGGTGTCCCGGGTTGTCGAGGTCGGTGCGTAGCACGGTGCGGTCGTCGATCATCGGATAGACGAGAAGCTGTGCCGCCAAAGGGATCTGGCCACGGTCACGGGTCAGCAGCGCCAGTGCGGCGGCCAGCCCGCCGCCTGCGCTGGCTCCGCCGATCGCGACCCGCGCGGAATCCACAGAGGGCAGCGCGCTCAGCCAGGTCAGCGCCGAGTAGCAGTCCTCGACGGGTGCCGGGTAGGGATGCTCGGGCGCCAGGCGATAGTTCACCGACGCCACGGTGGCGCCGAGTTCGCGGGCGAACCGGCGGCACAGCACGTCGTCCTGGGCGGCGTCACCGATGACGTAACCGCCGCCGTGGATCCACAGCAGCGCCGGTCCCCGACCGGACGCCCCGGTGGGGCGGTACAGCCGCACCCCGACGCCGGACGGCAGCGTGAGCACCTCTGGTGCGTCGGGGCCGTCGGGGTCGTTCCGCCACATCAGGCGGCTCGCCGCCCGGATGAACGGCAGCGTCAGCGGTGTGATCATCTGCTTCGGCAGCAGCCGGGCGCTGCGTCGCAACTCGGGATGGAAGTCCGGGCGGATCCTGCTCTTGGGCACCCGACCAGTATGCGCACCCCGCCCCGGCGGCGGCGCCGATCACCGAAGCAGGGGGTCCCGCGGCAGGCCGAGGATCCGCTCGGCGATCGTGTTGCGGGTGATCTCGGAGGTGCCGCCCGCGATGGTCATCGCGCGGTTGCCCAGGTAACCACGGGTCAGCTGCGGTGTCTGCTCGACCACCGCGGCGGTGCCCGCCAACTCGAAGGCCAGCTCGGTGAGCCGCTGGCCGGACTCGGCGACCAGCAGCTTCGTCACGTTGCCCTCCGGCCCGGGCTCGGCGCCTGCGATGGCCCGGGTGGCCCGGCGCAGGTTGAGCAGCCGCAGCGTGTGGATCTCGGCGATCACCTCGCCGGCACGCAGGGTGTGCATGGCCGCGGCCGGGGAGCTGTCGAGCAGCTTGACCAGATGATCCGGGGTGGTGCCGGTGGGCGCCCCCGAACCTCCGCCGATGGAGACACGCTCGTTGCCCAGCGTCGCGCGGGCCACCAGCCAGCCCTTGTTCACGTCGCCGACGACGTCGGCATCCGGCACGAACACGTCGTCGAAGAACACCTCGTTGAAGTGCGAGTCGCCGGTGAGCCCCCGCAGCGGATTCACCGTCACCCCTTCGGCATTCATGTCGATCGCCATCATCGTGACACCGGCGTGCTTGGCGGCGTCGGGATCGGTGCGCACCGTGGCCAGACCCCACTGGCACAGGTGCGCCAGGCTCGTCCAGACCTTCTGCCCGGTGACCCGCCAGCCGCCGTCCACCTTCTTGGCCGACGTGCGCACGGCCGCCGCGTCCGAACCCGCACCCGGCTCGGAGAACAGCTGGCACCACATCACCTGCCCCCGCAAAACCGGCGCGACCCAGCGCTCCCGCTGCTCGTCGGTTCCCGCCTGGGCGATCGTCAGCGCCACCCAGCCGGTGATCCCCATGTCGGGGCGGTCGACGTCGGCGAACTCCTCCTCGATGACGAGTTGTTCGAGGACCTCGGCGCCGCGCCCCCACGGCTTGGGCCAGTGCGGGACCAGGTACCCGGATTCGACGAGGAAGTCCCGCTGCCGGTCGGCGGGCAGCGACCGGGCGGTGGCCGCCGCCTCGCGCGCCTGGCTGCGGTACTCCTCGGACTCCGGAGGCAGGGAGAAGGACGCGCCGCGAGCCTGGCCGCTGCGCTGTCCCTCGACGACGTCGACGAGCGGGTCGGCGCCGTCGGCCATCAGCGCGGCCAGCATTCGGGCCCGGCGCAGATAGAGGTGGGAGTCGTGCTCCCATGTGAAACCGATGCCGCCGTGCAGCTGAATGTTGTTCTGCGTGTTGAACACCTGTGCCCGGATCGCCAGCGCGGCCGCGACGGCGGCGGGGAAGGAGGCGCTGTCGAGATCATCGGCGCGGGCCGCGTCCCAGGTGGCCGCGGTGGCGACCTCGGCGTTGACGAGCATGTTGGCGGCGTGGTGCTTGACCGCCTGGAAGGTGCCGATGGTGCGGCCGAACTGTTCGCGCACCTTGGCGTACTCGACCGCCATCTCCAGCGCCGCCCAGCTGACGCCGACGGCCTCGGCCGACGCCAGGATCCGGAACACCGTCCGTGCGTTGCGGGCGGCGCCGCGCAGCACGCGGTCAGCGGGCACGGCGACGTCACGCAACGTCACCGATCCGACGCTGCGGGTGGTGTCCAGTGCGTCCAGTGCGGCGACCGTGACCCCGTCGGCTCCCGCGTCGACGACCACGACGTCCTCACCGGCGACCAGCACCAGGATGTCGGCGTCCGGCGCACCCAGCACCACGGAGCACTCACCGGTGACCGTCAGGTCGGAGCCCACCGAGGCGGACCCCGACACGCCGAGCGCGGCGACGGTCTGGCCGGCGGCCAATCCGGGTAACAGGTCGGCGCGGACGGAGTCGGGGGCGCAGCGGTCGATGACCACCGCCGCCGAGACGCTGGGCAGGAACGGCCCGGGGCTCAGCTGGCGCCCCTGGGACTCGAGCACCACGGCGAGCTCGGCGAGGCCGAAGCCCGACCCGCCCGCATCCTCGGCGATCGCCAGCCCCGTCCAGCCGAGTTCGGTTGCCGCCGACCACAGTTCGGAGGGATGCGTGGACCCGCCGTCGAGCGTCGCTCTGGCCTTGGCCGGCGTGCCCAACCGGGTGAGCTGCCCCGCCGCGGCCGCGGCGAGGTCCTGGTGTTCGTCGGTGATGGCAAGGCTGGAGGCGCTGGCGGTCTTACTCACGGTGGAGGGCCCTCTTCTTCGAGTTGACGGTCGTCAATCGAAGTTAGCGTGCTCCGCGGGTGCCGCAGAAATTGTGACCGAGGTCACAATTTGGCGACGAATCGACGCGAGTAGACAACTTCATCCAGATTGTCCGTTTGGGTTCGCCGCATCGGGGTACGCTCGCGAAATGACGGATCGACCGGACATCCGGTACCCCGGCCCGACCTTCTCCACCCGCCTGCAATGGTTGCTGAAAGCCGGTCCGTCCGACCACTTGCTGGCGATGAGCGTCGCATCGGCTTCGCTGCCCGTGATCGGGAAACACCTTGAGCCCCTTGGCGTGTTGACCGCGGCAGGCATCTGGGGAGCCCGGCACGCACCGGATTTCCTCGGTGCGGCGGCGCGGTCGCTGTTCACGGCCAAGGACGCCGGTGAGGCAGAGGTCAAGCGCCAGGAGCGGGAGTGCACGATCGCGGTCACCGAGGCCGCGCTGCGCGGGGTCGTCTCGGCCAAGGATCTCGACCTGGAATGGCCGCAGCCCGAGCGCACGCCCCCCTTCTGGAAGATGCGGGAGCACCGCAAGCACGTGCACCGCACGTCGGTCCAGTACGGGCCGCGGCCCACCCAGCTCATGGACGTGTGGCGTCGCGACGACCTGACCGACCACTCGGCTCCGGTGCTGCTGTTCGTGCCCGGTGGGGCGTGGGTGCACGGCAGTCGGTTCCTGCAGGGCTACGCGTTGATGTCCCATCTCGCCGAGAAGGGCTGGGTGTGTCTGTCCATCGACTACCGGGTCGCGCCGCACAACCCGTGGCCCGCGCACATCATGGACGTCAAGGCGGCCATCGCCTGGGCCAGGGCCAATGTCGACAAGTTCGGCGGTGATCGCAACTTCGTGACGATCGCGGGCACGTCGGCCGGCGGCCACCTGGCTGCGCTCGCGGGCCTGACGGCCAACGATCCCGATCTGCAGGGGGAGCTGCCGGAAGGGTCGGACACGTCGGTGGACGCCGTCGTCGGGATCTACGGACGCTACGACTGGGAGGACAAGTCGACCGTCGAGCGGGTCCGGTTCGTCGACTTCCTCGAGCGTGTCGTCGTGCGGCGCAAGCTCGCCAAGCACCCCGACGTGTTCCGCAAGGCCTCCCCGATCGCGCGGGTGCACTCCGAGGCGCCGCCGTTCCTGGTCGTGCACGGCACCGGCGACAGCGTCATCCCGGTCGCCCAGGCACGCAGCTTCGTCGACCGGCTCAAGAGCGTGTCCCGCTCGGTGGTGAGTTACGTCGAACTGCCCGGGGCAGGCCATGGCTTCGACATGATGGACGGGGCCCGGACAGGTGCCGCATCGACGGCAATCGGCTTGTTCCTCAACCACATTCATCGAAACAGAAGCCTCATCGGCGCCAAAGAGGTTATATAGCCTCCCGGGCAGGAGGTAATTGGGTGAAGAGGCTTCGCGGGTGGGATGCTGTGCTGCTGTACAGCGAAACCCCCAACGTTCACATGCACACGCTCAAGCTGGCCGTGATCCAACTCGACGACCTCCTCAAACAGGGGGGTGAGGCGAAGTTCGGGGTCGAAGAGCTGCGCAAGGTCATCCACAGCAGGCTCTACAAGCTCGACCCGTTCCGCTACGAGCTGATCGACATCCCGTTCAAGTTCCACCACCCGATGTGGCGGGAGAACGCCGAGGTCGACCTCGAGTACCACGTCCGGTCCTGTCGTGTCGACGCGCCCGGCGGGCGCCGTCAACTCGACGAGGCGGTGGGCAGGATCGCCAGCACTCCGCTGGATCGCAGCCGCCCGCTGTGGGAGATGTACCTGATCGAAGGACTTGCCGACGGCCGCATCGCCGTTCTCGGCAAGATCCATCACGCGCTGGCCGACGGTGTCGCCTCGGCGAACCTGCTGGCCCGCGGGATGGACCTGCAGGACGGTCCCACCGTGGAACGGGATTCCTATGCCACCGATCCGGCGCCGTCCAAGGGTGAACTGGTGCGCTCGGCCTTCGCCGACCATCTCCGTCAGATCGGCAAGTTCCCGTCGGTGGTGCGCTACACCGCGCAGGGCGTGCGCCGGGTTCGCAACAGCCCTCACAAACTGTCACCGGAGCTGACCAGGCCTTTCACCCCGCCACCGTCGTTCATGAACCACATGGTGGATGCCACGCGACGGTTCGCGACCGCCACGCTGTCGCTCGACGACGTCAAGCAGACCGGCAAGCACCTGGGTGTCACGATCAACGACATGGTGCTGTCGCTGTCGGCAGGGGCGCTGCGGCAGCTGTTGTTGAAGTACGACGGTCGCGCGGATCATCCGTTGCTGGCCTCGGTTCCGGTCAGCTTCGACTTCTCCAGGGACCGCATCTCCGGCAACTACTTCACGGGTGTGCTGGTCAGCCTGCCGGTGGACGTCGAGGATCCTCTCGGCCGGGTCCGCGCGGCTCACGACGCCGCCGAGATCGGCAAGGAGAGCAACAACCTCATCGGTCCCGAACTGGTGAGTCGATGGTCGGCGTACTTCCCGCCGGCCCCCGCGGAGGCGATGTTCCGGTGGCTGTCGAACAAGGACGGCCAGAACAAGGTGATGAACCTGCCGATCTCCAACGTGCCCGGCCCGCGGGAGCGCGCCAGGGTCGGCGGCGCGCTGGTGACGGAGATCTACTCGGTCGGTCCGTTGACCGCGGGCAGCGGGCTCAACATCACGGTCTGGAGCTACGTCGACCAGCTGAACATCTCGGTGCTCTCGGACGGCAGGACGCTCGAGGATCCGCACGAGTTGACCGATGCGATGGTCCACGCGTTCGTCGAGATCCGCGCCGCGGCAGGGCTTCCCGAGGAGCTGACGGTCGTCGAGACCGCTATGGCGCCGTAGCGGTCCCGCCGACCGCCGCGTCGTCAGGCCGCGTGGGCGAGTCGCCTGCCGGATCCGTCCCGCGCGCCGTCCGAACTGTCGGCGGCGCGGACCACGGGTGTGGCAGCGGCGGCGTGCGTGGTGCCTTGACCGCGATACCTCAGGACGTAGCGTTCGGCGGCCGAGCGGTCGGTGTTCCCGCGGATCGGGTCGAGGCCGAGAACGACGTCGTCGGTGGGGTCGGCGGCGGCCATCTGGCGACGGCGCAGTGCGAAGCACAACGCGGCCCCGGCATAGCTGACGACCATCGCCACCCCGAAGACGGCGGCCTGGGCGAATCCGAAGCCGAGCGCCGCGACGAAGAGGCCGAGAAAGACGAAGCCGATCAGAGTCAGGACATAGCCCACCGCGGGCAGTGGGACACGGGAAAGCACTTTGCGCATGACATCCTCCTATGTGAACTACGCTACGGGTAGCGTAGCGCTACGTCTAGTGTAGCGTACTCTGCGGTGGAATGCTCCTGAGCACCCGAAACGAGGGGGATATGGCCGGTAGTGACGCTGCGGCACGCGTCGACGAGGTGGGCACGCGGATACTCGAGGCGGCCCTGCAGATCCTGCGGGCGCGTGGTCCGCGGGCGGTGACGATGCAGGCCGTCGTCGAGGCCACGGGTATCGCGAAGACCACCATCTACCGGCGCCACCCGAACCGCCGCGCCCTGCTCACGGCGGCCCTCGAGGGCCTGGTGATGCGACCCGCGATCCCGCCGGAGTCAAGCCGCGAGCAGCGGCTCCGCTGGGTGGTCTCGCAGTCCGTCGACGTCATCGCCAACGGGATCGGCGTCGGCGGGTTCGCCGCCCTGCTGACCGATGAAGACCCCGACTTCAGCGAGGCGTTCCGGGCGATCCTGGGAGCTCACCGGGGACAGGCCATCGAGGTGCTCGGCGGCGACAGCGGTGACGGTGACACGGTCATCGACATGATCGTCGGGGGTTACGTCGCCGAACTGGCCCGCACCGGCACCGTCGACAGAGGCTGGCCGGACCGCACGCTGGCGGTGCTGAACCGGGGAGTCGTGACCTAGCCGGCGGAGTTGCGCTGGGCCCGCACCCAGAACAGGAACGTCTCGATCGCCTGTGCGGTGTAGTGCGCCCGCGGCGAGCCGTAGTAGAAGTCGAACGCGTGCTGGGCGTGCGGGATCTCGGCATAAACCACCGGCGACGTCGACACCTCCCGCAGCGCTTCGGCGAACTCCCGGCCCTCGGGGACCGGGATGATCGAATCGTCTTGTCCGTGCAGGATGAAGAACGGCGGGGCGTCGGCACGTAGCCGGTAACTCGGCGAGGCGTCGACATACACCTGGCGGTTGGCCAGGATCGGCAACTTGACGACGAACTTCTGCAGGAACCCGAGGAACTCCCTGCGCCCGTTGCCTTGTGCGGATACCCAGTCGTATCGCCCATAGACGGGAACGGCGGCCACCACCGAGGTGTCGGCATCCTCGAAACCCGGTTGGAACTGCGGGTCGTCGGCGGTCAGTGCGGCCAGCGCCGACAGATGCCCACCCGCCGAACCGCCGCTGATCGCCACGAAGTCGGGGTCGCCGCCGTACTCGGCGATGTGTTCCTTGATCCAGGCCAGTGCCCGTTTGACGTCGACCATGTGATCCGGCCAGGTGTTGCGCGGGCTGACCCGGTAGTCGATCGACACGCACACCCACCCGTGGTCGGCGAGGTGGCTCAGCAGCGGGTAGGCCTGGGGCCTGCGCATCCCGATGGACCAGGCGCCACCCGGAACCTGAAGGAGGACAGGCGCTTTCCCGTCGCGGGGGAGGTCGGCGCGCCGCCAGATGTCGGCCATGTTGACCTTGCCGTGCGGGCCGTACTGGACGGTGCCCGCCCTCTCGACGTAGCGGCGCCGGACCAGATCGTTGGGGGGCACGCCGATGACGCGCCGCCGATTGGACCTCGCCTTATCGGCGATCTGCTGGTAGTGCGCGCCGAGCGCGTCCCGCAGCGGCTGCTCGAAATGCGGTTGCGATGTCACGTTGCGGTGATGGATCAAACCGAGCAGGCCCCACGCGATGACGGTGAGCAGCAAGGCGATCCGCCCCCGAGCCCCCCTGAAGTCGCCGCGGATGCCGCGGCGCACCGCGTCGATCATCGAGCCGGCCAGATACAGCTGCGACATCTCCGAGGTCGGCCAGCCGAACGCGAAAACCGGGATGGTGGGGTAGCCCTCGCGGGCCAGCGGGCGCACGCCGTTGGCGGCGTTCGCCAACTCCGCAACGGCGCGCAGCAGCGGTCGTCGTTTAGCCATTGCTACGTTCTAAGCCTTCCCCGACCGGTCCTGTAACTCCTTGCGGGAGATCTTGCCGGTGATGCTTCGAGGGAGCTCGTCGAGAATCGTGATCTCCCTGGGCACTTTGTAGTTCGCGAGATTCTCTCGGACGTGTTGCTTGAGCGTCTCGGGGGTAACCGCGGCGCCGGCTTTCAAAACCACGAACGCCGCCAGCCGCTGTCCGTACTGTTCGTCGTCCACGCCGATGACCGACGCCTCGGCGACCTCGGGGTGGGCGGCCAGCGTGTTCTCCACCTCGATCGGGTAGACGTTCTCACCGCCGGAGACGATCATCTCGTCGTCGCGGCCGACCACGAACAGCCGTCCGGCCTCGTCGACATAACCGACGTCGCCCGACGACATGAAGCCCTCGTGGAAATCCTTGGAGTGCCCGGAGGTGTAACCGTCGAACTGGGTGGAGTTGCGCACGTAGATGCTTCCGACCCCGCCGGTGGGCACCTCGGTCATGTCGCTGTCGAGGATGCGGATCTCGGTGCCCTCGGCGGGTCGTCCCGCGGTGTCGGGCGCGGCGCGCAGATCACGCGGTGTCGCGGTCGCGATCATGCCGGCCTCGGTGGCGTTGTAGTTGTTGTAGATGACGTCGCCGAAGCGGTCCATGAAGGCGATCACGACGTCGGGACGCATCCGCGATCCCGAAGCCGACGCGAAACGCAGCGAGCGGCCGCTGTACTTGTCGAGGACCGCCTCTGGCAGGTCCATGATGCGGTCGAACATCACCGGCACGACGCACAGCCCGGTGGCGCGGTGCCGATCGACGAGGTCCAGCGTGGCTTCCGGGTCGAACTTGCGTCGCGTGATGACCGTGCAGGCCATCGACGCCGCGAACGCGAGCTGCGAGAACCCCCAGGCGTGGAACATCGGCGCGACGATCACCACGGGCTGCTCCGCACGCCACGGGGTCCGGTCGAGGATGGCCTTGAGCACGCTGGGGTCGCCCCCGGAGTGGGTGGCGCCCTTCGGGGTGCCGGTGGTGCCCGACGTCAGCAGGATCACCCGGCTCTTCGCTGCGGCCCGCCGCGGCTCCTGCCCCTCGTGCTCGGTGATCATCTGCTCGACGGTCAACGACGCTGCGGGGGTATCGGTCCAGGCGACGATGCGGGTGGTGTCCGGGCGCTCGGCCAGCGCCCGGTCCACCGTCTCGGTGAACTCCTCGTCGTAGACGACCGCGACCGACTTGCCCGCGCCCTCGCGCTCAAGCACCTCGGCCAGGGCGGGCCCGGCGAACGAGGTGTTCAGCAGCAGCACCTCCGCGCCGATCCGGTTGGCGGCGATCAGTGCGTCGACGAAGCCGCGGTGATTGCGCGCCATCAGCCCGATGACCTCGGGCTGGCCTCCGGGCAGCGCCTGCAGCGCCGCGGCGAACGCGTCGGCGCGCCGGTCGATCTGGCGCCACGTCAGGATGCCGAGCTCGTCGACCAGGCCCGCCCGGTCGCCGCAGCGCTGCGCGGCGGCGGCGAACCCGGAGGTGATCGCCATGTTCTCGCGCTGCATCGCCGCGCCGATGCGCAGGTACTTGTCGGGGCGCATCGGCGCGATGATGCCCGCGCGCACCATCGTGGACAGCAGGCCCAGCGGCTTGGTGATGGGGTCGGTGATGCCCATGCGTCAGCCCAGCACCGGGAGGCGGCGCTCCTTGGCCAGCTCGTCGAGGGCCCGCTGCATCACCCGCCGGACGTGGGCGTCGACCTCGTCGATGTCGGGGTCCTCGCCGAACTCCTCGACGATGTGGATCGGTTCGAGTGCCTTCATCGTGATCTTGGCGGGCAGGGGCACGTTCACCGGCAGGACGACCGACAGGCCGAACGGGAAACCGAACGAGACGGGGACGATCTTGGCCCGGAACATCCGGGCGATGGGGCCGAGGGCCTTGGCGACGTCGGTGCCCCGGGTGAGGAACAGCTGGCTCTCCTGGCCGCCGATCCCGACCGTCGGCACGATGGGAACACCCGCGTTGAGGGCGGCGCGCACGTAACCGGTGCGGCCGTCGAAGTCGATCTTGTTGGCGCTCAGCGACGGCCGGTAGACGTCGTAGTCGCCGCCGGGAAAGACGACGACGACGCCCCCGGAGCGCAGCGCCTCGTCGGCGTTGCGGTGGTTGGCGGGGATGAACCCGGTCTTCTTGAAGAACGCCCCCGTCGGCCCGACCATCAGCATGTCGTGGCTGAGCGTGTACACCGGCCGGTCGTAGCCGAACTCGTCGTAGAAGCCGCTGGCGAAGACGGGCACGTCCATCGGGAACAGACCCCCGGAATGGTTGGCCACCACCAGCGCACCGCCTGCGGGGAACGTCTCGAGCCCGCGCACCTCGGAGCGGTGCCAGCCCTTGAGGAACGGCTTGAGAAGAGTCATCACCCGCTCGGTGAGGACCGGGTCCCACTTCGTGACCTCGGACGTCTCGATATCTGTCGAGCTCACGGCGGCCCCCTGGAAGACTGAAGTCGGATTGGAACGTGTTCTAGTTTTTCGAGTGTACCCAGTGCTCACCTCGGGTAACCCGGCCAAGGCGTGCATCAGGGCCGTGACCGAAGACTTCAGGACCGGCGGTGTCCCGTCAAGGTCGAACGCCGCACCCGCCCGGAACGAGACCGGAACTTGACGTGAAGTGCAGTTGAGGTCGCACGATGTCGGCATGGGCACCGACCTCAGAGCCTATTTCTCCCGTATCGGCTACCGCGGACGGGCCGAGCCGACCCTCGACACCGTGCGCCAGATCGTGGCCGCGCACAACGGGTCCATCCCGTTCGAGAACCTCGACCCGCTGATGGGCGTCCCGGTCGCCGATCTGTCGGTCGAGGCGCTCACCGACAAGCTCGTGCACCGGCGCCGCGGCGGCTACTGCTACGAGCACAACGGCCTGCTGGGCTATGTGCTCGAGGAACTGGGTCTCGATGTGCAGCGACTGGCGGGCCGAGTGGTCTGGATGCGGGAGGACGACGACGCGCTGCCCGCGCAGACCCACCAGGTGTTGTCGGTGCGGATGCCCGGGTCGGCCGACGACCCGTACCTCGTCGACGTCGGCTTCGGCGGCCAGACCCTGACCTCACCGATCCGGCTGGCCGCAGGCCCGGTGCAGCCGACCCGCCACGAGCCCTACCGACTGCTCGAGCACGCCGAAGGTTATGAGTTGCAGGCCGAGATCCGCGGTGCCTGGCAGCCGCTGTACCTGCTCAGCGCGCGGCCGCAGCCGCGCATCGACCTCGAGGTCGGCAGCTGGTACGTCTCGACGCACCCCGAGTCGGTGTTCGTCGTCGGGTTGTCGGCCGCGCTGGTGACCGACGACGAGCGGTGGAACCTGCGGGGCCGTAATCTCGCGATCCACCGCCCCGGCGGCACGGAGAGAATCCGCCTCGACACCGCCGCCCAGGTGCTCGAGGTGCTGGCCGACCGGTTCGGCATCGACCTGGCGGATCTCGGTAACCGTCTCGAGGTCGAGGCCCGGATCGCCCGGGTGCTCGACAGCTGACTACAGCAGGAAATGTCATGTCCCGCGCGCCGGCGGGCGACGATACTCGGACACCGTGACCGATCCACCGGGCGACCCGCTCCTCGCGCAAGCGCTCGTCGGCCGCCGCGACCGGCTCCGTGAGCTTCTCGACGCGGTCACCGACGCATCCAACAGCGACGTTGGTGACATGGCCCGCAGCAGCTACGCCTCCGAGTTCCACTTCTCCCGCGAGGTCCGCAGGCTGACCGGCGAGTCCCCGGCGGCGTTGCGCCGCCGCGTCATGCTGGAGCGGGCGGCTTGGCGCCTTCAGCGCGGCGAAGCCGTGTCCGCGGTGGCCGCCGACGAGGGCTGGTCTTCGGCCGAGGTGTTCTCCCGGGCGTTCCGCCGCACCTACGGAGTGCCGCCGTCACAGGCCGCGGACGTGCACTTCCGCCTGTCCGCCCCCAACGGTCTGCACTTCCACCCGCCCCAGTCGCTGTGGCTGGACAGTTCCCCGACCGTCGCGCACCCGGCCGACGCGGATGCCCCCGACGTCACGCAGCTGATGGTCGTCCACGACGTCGACGACACCGCCCACCTGCTCGACCGGGCGGCGCAGCTGACCCCGCAGCAGTGGGTCGCCGAGGTCGCACCGGGGCAGACGGTGCTCGAGTGGGACGGACCCGAACCCAGCGTGGGCGCGGTGCTCGGCGCCCTCGTGTGGAACAAGGAGGTCTGGCTGGCGACGATCGCGGCCGAGGACTTCCCGCCGCGCTCGTCCACCCAACCGCAGTTCGTCGACGCCAGGGGGCTCGCCGCTCATCACGACGACATCGCGAAGCGTTGGCGCGCAATGATTTCCGAGTACACGGTGGCGGGACGGCTGGGTGACACCGTCATCGACGCGCTGTGCGACCCGCCGGAGTCCTTCCAGCTGTACGGGATCGTCGCGCACGTGCTCACTTACTCCGCGCACCGCCGCGAGTTGGCGCGCGGCATGCTCGCCGGCCACGGCGTGGACACCAGGCTCGGAGACCCACTGGCCTGGATGAGAGGACCCTGACATGGCATGCGTGTACTACACCGCGTCCAGCCTGGACGGCTACATCGTCGATGACCACGGCAGCCTGGACTGGCTGATCTCCCGCGACATCGACTCCGCCGGGCCGTTCTCCATCGAGGGCTTCATGGAGACCGTCGGCGCCCTGGTGATGGGAGCCGACACCTACGAGTGGATCGTGAAGAACCAGCCCGGCGAGTGGATGTACTCCCAGCCGTCGTGGGTGCTGACGCACCGACCGGAGATCATCGCCGCGGGGCACCCCGTGCAGACGTTCTCCGGCGACGTCGCCGACCTGTACCCCACGGCGGTGTCGGCCGCCGGGGGTAAGGACGTGTGGCTGGTCGGCGGTGGTGACGTCGCCGCCCAGTTCGCGACGGCCGGGCTGATCGACGAGATGATCGTGTCCTACGCTCCGTGTTCGCTCGGGGCGGGTTCCCGCGTGCTGCCGATCCGGTCGGAATGGGCACTGGTCGACACCGCGCGCAACGCCGACTTCGTCTGCGCGCGCTGGCGCAGAGCCTGACGGGCCCGCTCCCGGCGTCGTAGTCTGGCAGCGAACTCGCGACGGCGGCGAAGACCGGAGGGCGCAGCATGGGCCACTACAAGAGCAACGTTCGCGATCTCGAGTTCAACCTGTTCGAGATGCTCGCGCTGGAGAAGGTGCTCGCCACGGGTGCGTTCGGCGACCTCGACGGTGAGTCGGTGCGCCAGATGCTCGACGAGGCCGCCAAGATGGCCGAAGGGCCGCTGGCCGAGGCGTTCGCCGAAACCGATCGCCACCCGCCGACGTTCGACCCGGCGGCCCACACGGTCAGCATTCCCGAACCCTTCAAGAAGGCGTTCCGGGCCTGGTACGACGGGGACTGGTTCCGCGTCGGCATGGCCGCGAACATCGGCGGGGTGCCCGCGCCTTCGACGGTGGAGTGGGCGATCAACGAGTTCGCGCTCGGCGCTCAGCCGGCCGCCTTCATCTACTCGGCCGGCCCGAAGATGGCCGACATCGTCAACGCGATCGGCAACGAGCAGCAACGGCACTGGGCGTCGCTGATGATCGAGCGCAACTGGGGCGCGACGATGGTGCTCACCGAACCGGACGCCGGTTCCGACGTGGGTGCGGGCCGCACCAAGGCGATCCCGCAACCCGACGGCACCTGGCATCTCGACGGCGTCAAGCGGTTCATCACCAACGGCGACACCGACGACCTCTTCGAGAACATCCTGCACGTGGTGCTGGCCAGACCGGAGGGCGCTGGGCCCGGCACGAAGGGCCTCAGCCTGTTCGTGGTGCCGAAGTTCCACTTCGACCCGCAGACCGGTGAGCCCGGTGAACGCAACGGGGTGTTCGTCACCGGCCTGGAGCACAAGATGGGGCTCAAGGCGTCGGCGACGTGTGAACTCACGTTCGGCCAGCACGGCACCCCGGCGGTCGGGTGGCTGGTCAACGACACCCATGAGGGCATTGCGCAGATGTTCAAGGTGATCGAGTACGCCCGGATGATGGTGGGCACCAAGGCCATCGCGACCCTGTCGACCGGCTATCTGAACGCGCTGGACTACGCGAAGATCCGCGTCCAGGGCGCGGACATGACCCAGATGACCGACAAGGCCGCCCCCCGCGTGACGATCATCCACCACCCGGATGTGCGTCGGGCGCTACTCACGCAGAAGGCCTACGCCGAGGGTCTGCGCGCGCTGTACCTCTACACCGCGGCGCACCAGGACGCGGTCGCCGCCGACATCGTCTCCGGCGCCGACGCCGCGATGGCGGGCCGCGTCAACGACCTGCTGCTGCCGATCGTCAAGGGTGTGGGTTCCGAACGGGCCTATCAGTGCCTGACGGAGTCGCTGCAGACCCTCGGCGGATCGGGCTTCCTGCAGGACTACCCGATCGAGCAGTACATCCGCGACGCCAAGATCGACTCGCTCTACGAAGGCACCACGGCCATCCAGGCGCAGGACTTCTTCTTCCGCAAGATCGCCAGGGACCAGGGCGGTGCGCTGATGCACGTGGTGTCGCACATCCGCCGGTTCCTCGACGACGGCTCGGCACACCCGGAACTGGCCGAGGGCCGCGCGCTGCTGGCGACCGCTGTCGCCGACGTTCAGGCGATGGTGTCCGCGATGACCCAGTTCCTGGTCGATTCGCAGCAGAACTCCCGAGAGCTGTACCGGCTCGGGCTGGAATCGGTGCCGTTCCTGTTGGCGGTCGGGGACCTGCTGCTGGGCTGGCTGCTGCTGCAGCAGGCCGAGGTCGCCCTGACCGCCCTGGACCGCGACGTCAGTCAGCGCGACCGCGACTTCTACACCGGCAAGGTCGCGACGGCGAAGTTCTTCGCCAAGAACGTGCTGCCACGGCTGACCGCGGACAACGCGATCCTGCAGGCGGTCGACCTCACCGCGATGGAGCTGTCCGAAGCCGGCTTCTGACCGGGTCGGCGATGAGTGCCGCCGTCGGCGGAGGTCGTAACCGACATGACTGACGAAACCGAGATCCGCGGGATCATCGAGCGGTGGGTCGCGGCGATCCGGGCCCGCGATCTGGAGGGCGTGCTCGCCGCCCACACCGACGACATCGTGATGTTCGACGTCCCGAAGCCCTACGACGGGGTTCGCGGCATGGCCGCCTACCGCGCCAGCTGGCCGCCGTTCTTCGACTCCCCGGGCGCGCCGAAAGTACGTTTTCTGACGGAAATCGGTGGAAATCCGTCAGAAACCGTACGCTCGCCGTGCATCGGGCGTCAGGTCGCCGGTGTATAGCCGAACGGCAGCAGGATGCTCTTGGCCTCGGTGTACGCCTCGATGCCCTCGGGGCCGTTCTCCCGGCCGATGCCGGAGTTCTTGAAGCCGCCGAACGGGGCGCCGGGATCGAACGCGTACATGTTGACCGCGTAGGTGCCGGTGCGGATCTTGCGCGCGATCTGAAGGGCCTTGTCGTTGTCGGTCGTGTAGACGCTGCCGGCCAGCCCGTAGACCGAGTCGTTGGCGATGCGCACCGCGTCGTCCTCGTCCTCGTAGGGGATCACCGCCAGGACGGGTCCGAAGATCTCTTCCTGGGCGATGGTCATCGAGTTGTCGACGTCGGCGAACACCGTCGGCTGGACGAACCAGCCGCCGTCGAGCCCGTCGGGGCGGCCACCGCCGGTGACGACGCGGGCGCCCTCGTCGACGCCCTTCTTGATGTAGCCCTCGACGCGCTCGCGCTGCTTCTCGGAGATCAGCGGGCCGATCATCGCGGCCGGATCGTCGGGCAGCCCGATCGGCATATTTCGGACAGCTTCCCCGAGTTTTTCCACGACCTCGTCGTATCGCGACCGGGGCGCCAGGATCCGGGTCTGCCCGACGCAGGCCTGGCCGCAGTTCATCAGGCCGGAGAACACCAGCATCGGCAGCGTGGAATCGAGGTCGGCGTCTTCGAGGATGATGGCCGCCGACTTACCGCCCAGCTCCAGCGTGCACGGCTTGAGCCGCTCGGCGGCGAGCTTGCCGATCTCCTTGCCGACCCCCGAGCTGCCGGTGAACGTGAACTTGTCCAACTCCGGGTTGGCCGTCAGCGCGCGGCCGGTCTCCGGGCCGCCGGGCACGATCGAGAGCACGCCCTCGGGCAGCCCGGCCTCGGCGAACATCTCGGCCATCGCGAAAACCGAAAGCGGTGTCTCGGCGGCCGGCTTGAGCACGACCGTGCAGCCCGCCAGCAGCGCGGGACCGAGCTTGTTCGCGGCCAGGAAGAACGGCACGTTCCACGCCGTGACGGCGCCGACGACCCCGATCGGCTCCTTGACCACGAGGGTCTGGCCGTAGATGCCGTCGCGGATCTCCTGCCAGGTGAACTTGTCCGCGGCACCGACGTAGTAGTTGAACGACGACATCGCGGCGCCGTACTGCATCATGTCGACGATCGTCGGGGGCTGGCCGGTCTCGGCGGCCAACAGGAACTTCAGCTCGTCGCCGCGCTCCTCCATGAGCTTCACGGCGCGGCCGAGGATCTCGGCGCGCTCGGCCGGCGACATCTGCGGCCACGGTCCCTCGTCGAACGCCTTGCGGGCGGCCGCGCAGGCGGCGTTGACGTCCGCCTCGGACGCCAGCGGCACCTTGCCGACCAGTTCGCCGGTGGCGGGGGAGTGCACCTCGATCACATCCGAGGTGGCCGGCTCGACCCACTTGCCGCCGATGAACAACTTGTCCCACTCGGTCTTGAAGGCAGTGCTCTGGGTCATATCGCTCCTCGCGTCCGCAGTGTCATGGCCGTCACATTACCCACCGATGGACCAAACGAGAACCTGTTGCAGTTCAGCCCCTCACGACGGCCGCAACACCAACACCAGATTGCTCACCGTGAACTCACGGAGCAGTGGCACCCGGACCGTCCCCCATGCCCATCGGGGGTGGTAGCGGGGAAATGCGGCGACCAGAGCGCCGGTGCCCGCCGCCCACCTCAGACCGTCCCGAGCATTCACCGCGAACAACGACGATCCGTAGTCGTTCTTCGGTCGGTGGCCGTGCTTGCGCGCGTATCGGTCCGCGGCCCGGCGGCCGCCGAGATAGTGCGTCAACCCCATCTCGTGCCCGCCGAACGGGCCGAGCCACACGGTGTAGGAAAGGATCGCCAGCCCGCCCGGCCTGGTGACCCGCAGCATCTCGTCGCCCAGCCGCCAGGGTTCGGCGACGTGCTCGGCGACGTTGGACGACAGGCAGATGTCGACGCAGCCGTCGGCGAACGGCAACGCGGTGCCCGACGCCCTCACGAACACCCCCGCGGGGCGGTGCAGCCGCGGTGCTGCGGCGTGCATCTCGCGAGGGTCGGGTTCGACGCCGATGTAGTGCAGTCCGGCGTCGGTGAAGGCCGACGCGAAATAGCCGGGGCCGCCGCCGACGTCCAGCACCGTCAGGCCGGTCGCGGGGGAACCGTCCACCGACGTCCACAGGTCGGCCACCATCGCGACCGTGTCGGCGGCGAGCGCGCCGTAGAACCGGTCCGGGTCGCTCTGCTCGAAACGGAACTGTGACAGCAGGCGCAGCGAACGCGACAGCGTCGCCCGCCGTGCCAGAAGGTCCGTTGCCGCCATCTCGGCCACCCTAGGACGCGGCTACTCTGAACCCGATGTCCGACCACCCCGATCCGTCGACCCACCGGCCGCTGCGTTCGGTGCTGCTGCTGTGCTGGCGCGACACCGGTCATCCCCAGGGCGGCGGCAGTGAGACCTACCTGCAGCGCATCGGCGCGCAACTCGCAGCGTCCGGCGTGCGCGTCACGCTGCGCACCGCCCACTATCCCGGCGCCGCCCGCCGCGAAACCGTCGACGGGGTCCAGATCCAGCGCGCTGGCGGACGCTACTCGGTGTACGTGCGGGCCGGGCTGGCGATGGCGGCGGCGATGCTCGGTCTCGGTCCGCTGCGCCACGTGCGTCCCGACGTCGTCGTCGACACGCAGAACGGGCTGCCCTTTCTGTCCCGGCTGGTGTACGGCCGGCGCACGGTCGTCCTGGTGCACCACTGCCACCGTGAACAGTGGCCGGTGGCCGGACGGGTGATGAGCCGCATCGGGTGGTTCGTCGAGTCGCGACTGTCGCCGCGCATCCACCGGGGCAACCAGTACGTCACGGTGTCGCTGCCTTCCGCACGGGACCTCGCGCTGCTCGGCGTGAGGGCCGACCACGTCGCCGTCGTCCGCAACGGCGTCGACCCGGCGCCCGAGGACACGTTGACCGTGCCGCGGTCGGCGACGCCACGGGTCGTGGTGCTGTCCCGGCTGGTGCCGCACAAGCAGATCGAGGACGCGCTCGGCGCGATCGCCCATCTGCGACAGCGGATACCGAACCTGCACCTGGACGTTCTCGGAGGCGGCTGGTGGGCGCAGCGCCTCGTCGACCACGCCGAGGGCCTGGGGATCTCCGATGCGGTGACGTTCCACGGCCACGTCGACGACGTCACCAAACACGATGTGCTGCAACGCAGCTGGGTGCACATGCTGCCGTCCCGCAAAGAGGGATGGGGCTTGGCGGTCGTCGAGGCCGCACAACACGGGGTGCCCACCATCGGTTACCGGTCTTCGGGCGGACTGTCGGACTCCGTCGTGGACGGGGTCACCGGCCTGCTCGTCGACGACTACCACGGTCTGGTCGACGGCCTCGACCGCCTGCTGTGCGACGAGGTCCTGCGCGACCAACTCGGCGTGAAGGCGCAGGTGCGCAGCGGCGAGTTCTCCTGGCAGCAGAGTGCGGATGCGATGCGGATCGTGCTCGAGTCGGCGCACGCCGGAAACATGATCCGCGGCGTGATCTGAGCAGCGTTCACAACACCACTACCGAAACCTGCGATCACGTGCCTGCTCGTCGGTACGAATAGCAGACACCGTCGAGTATCGGCATTAACATAACCGCCATGCTCAGCGACCTGCGCCGGGTTCTGGACTACGAGATGACGCTCGCCGAATGGATCGGCGCCGCGCTGCTGGCCGCGGTGCCCTACCTGGTGGTCGGCGTCGTCTGGTCGTTGACCCACACCGCCGATCTCGCCGGCCTCGGCGCACCCGAGAAAGCGGCCGCGTTCGTCTGGGCTGTCGTGTCGTGGCCCGTGCTGCTGGTCGCCGACGTGTGCACGCCATGACCGACAACCGAATCCGCATCACCCGCCGCACCGCGCGCTGGAGCGACGAACCGGTGACGGCCGCCGACGCCATGGACTTCTGGTCGTTCGCCGCGGGCGCGGCCAACGTGATCATGCAGTTGTCGCGTCCCGGCGTGGGCCACGGCGTCGTCGAGAGCAAGGTCGACTCCGGCGCCCTGATGAAGCATCCGTGGAAGCGGGCCCGCACGACGTTCCAATACCTGGCCGTCGCCGTCATCGGAACCGATGACGACCGGGCCGCCTTCCGGGAAGCGGTCAACGGAGCGCACCGGCAGGTGAAGTCCGGCCCGGACAGTCCGGTGCAGTACAACGCATTCGACCGGGACCTGCAGATGTGGGTGGCGGCCTGCCTGTTCGTGGGCATCGAGGACACCTACCAATTGCTGCGCGGCGAGATGACCCCGGAGCAGTCCGAGCAGTTCTACACCTCGGCGTGGCCGCTGGGAACCACGCTGCAGGTCAGCGAGGACCAGTGGCCCCCGACCCGGGCGCAGTTCGACGACTACTGGGACACCGCCTGCGAACAGGTGGCCGTCGACGACGTCGTGCGGGCCTACCTGCTCGACCTGATCAACCTGCGGATGATCAATCCGCTTCTGGGACTGCCGTTCCGGCCGCTGCTGAAGTTCCTCACCGCGGGCTTTCTGGCGCCGGTCTTTCGTGACACGCTCGGCCTCACGTGGGGTCCGGCCCGGCAATGGTGGTTCGAGCACCTGTTCCTCTTCGTCGCCTTCGTGAACCGGTTCCTGCCGGGCTTCGTCCGGCAGGGCGGCAGCTACGTGCTGCTCGCCGATGTCCGGATGCGTGTCCGGCGGCAACGCAGGCTGGTCTGAGGGGGAGACATGTCCGGTGTCCGGGAAGCCACGCGCCGCGTGTTGAGCAGACGCGTCAGTGTCGCCGACGTCCTCGAGACGGGCCTGTGGCTCGCGATCCCCTACGTGACCATCGGTGTCGCGTGGGCGTTCTTCCACGTCGAGGACGTGCGCCACCTCGAAGACCTGCTGCAGACGCGGCTGCCCGCCGGGGGCGGTATCGGCGCCTACCTGTTCGTCGCCGGCCTGTGGCCCTTCTACCTCGTGCTTCCGGCAGTCTGCGCCGCCTGACCGGGCCGCCTGCGCAGCGCGAACAGCAGCATCCCGGCGAGGCCGAGGCCCAGCAGGCCCAGCCACACCGCGTGAGCGGCGACCATGACGGCGCGGTGAGGTGAGGGCGGCGTGTCCCCACCCACGGCGTACACCGTCAGGTCGGCGTCGCGGTAGGCCACCGGCAGCGCCAGAGTCGGGGCCCCGTCTTCTCCGTGTGCCCCGCCTTCTCCCCGTTCGATGACCACCCAGCCCACTCCCGCGGCGGCGAGCCGTTCCCTGTCGGCCCCGGCGACCAGCAGTCGCTGCACCTCGCGCGCCCGGGCGCCCTCACCGGGCACCGTGCGCCCGCCGATCGTCAGGTCCCCGGTGCTCAGCACGTCGGCGCGGACCCATCGAGGCAGCGGGTCGAGGACCGGGGCGTCCCCCGCCCACCCGAAGCTACGCATGCTGTCGACGGGCAACACCGCGACCGGGCGGGGATCGGCATTGATGACGGCGGCCGCGGCCGCCCATCCCGCCGGGTACCGCACCGGTGACACCTGGCCGCCGACACCCCACGCCAGATCGGGCAGTGTCGCCACCAGCGCCGCGCAGCACACCGTCGCGGTCACCGCTGCCGGGACGCGCGGTCGCAGCACCACGACGGCGGCCGCCCCGGCCAGCGCGTAGCCGGGCACCGCCAGCGCCACCCACTTCTGGCCGTCCCGCAGCACGCCCAGCCCGGGCATCGCCCCGATCACCGCCTCCAACGCCGCGAGACCCGGACCCGTCGCCACCACCGCGGGCGCCACGACAGCGACCGCCGCGACGACGAGCAACGGCACCGCGACCCTGCGGCGAATCAGCCACGGCACCCCCACCGCGACCACGGCCAGCAACACGAGCGCCGACGCCAGCGCGAAAGGTGTTGTCCGCGAGGCGGGCACCGCCTCGGCGTTCCAGATGCCGCCGAGGCTCGCCAGGCCGCCCAGGGTGCCCAGTCCCGGCTCCGCCCGCGCCGCGAACGCGGGCACCCCCGATTCGTCGGCCGTGGCCAGCCACCCGCTCGCCACGACGGAGGCGACGAGCCAGGGCAGCGCGGCCACCGCCGCCGTACCCAGGCTCAGCGCCGCGCAGAACCCGCGCGACCGCCCGTCACCCGGAGCCACGGCGCATGCCAGCGCGATCGCTGCGGCCAGCAACAGGCCCGTCGGCGTCAGTCCCGCGAGCGCGATCCAGAACAGCAGCGCCGCCACCTTCCCGCCGGAATTGCGTTCCAGCCGGTGTCCACTCGCACTTTCGCTGCTGGAATGCAATTCCGGCGGAGATCCGGAGCGCAGCGCCAGCACCGTCGCCGCCACCCAGGGCAGGCAGCCGTAGCCCACCAGCAGGCTCCAGTGACCTTGCAGAAGCCGCTCTGCGACATAGGGATTCCAGATCGCGATGGTGACGGCGACACACTGGCCGGCGATCCCGGCCTCGGGCACCACGGTGGCCGCCAGCTGGGCGGCTCCCCAGCCCGCCAGCCACAGCCCGAGGATCAGCAGGGTCTTGACCACCACGCCGCCGTCCAGCACCGCCGAGGCCAGTGCCACCGCGAAGTCCTGCGGCAGCGCCCTGGGCGCGGCCTGCGACAAGCCGAGCGCGGTGTCGGACAGATACGACCGCGGCGTGGACACCGCGTCCCGCAGCAGCAGATACCCGGGCGCGAGCAGCGGCGCCGTCACCGCCAGCGTCAGCACCAACGCGTACGCCGGCACCGCCAACGAGCGCGCCCGCGGGGGCGAAAGGAAACGGGCGATCAGACCGGTTTGTCGGGCGGCAGATCGGACGGCCGCTGCGCGGGGAGTTTCTCGGTCTTGGCTTCCGCACCCGGTACCGGCTCGCCCTCGTCACCCCGGCCGCCGAAGAACCGCTGACCGGTGTCGTCGAGACCGGGATCGATGAGCATCGACTCCGCCCGCAGGCTGAACGATCCGAGCAGCGCGCCACCGACGAGGGCGATCAACCCGAGCGCGGTGAAGGTGATCGGCAGGATCCGGCTCCACAACGACACCCGGTCGCGCTCGTCCTGGGCGGCGGCCACCTGGGATTCGACGGACTCCTCGTTGGTGGTGACGGTGTAGTCGGCGAACGTCACCTCGGGACGCAGCGCCTCCCGGGCGTAGTAGTGATAGGCGCGGTCGGACTGTTTGACGATGGTGCCCGACACCGGGTCGACCCAGAACGTGCGCTGGGCGGCGTAATAGCGGGTCATCGTGATCGGTTCCTCGGGGTCGCCCTCGAGGCCCCACAGCGCCGCGCGCGCCGTCGCCTGGGCGTCGGCGTCGTCGTCGTACAGCGATGCGTACTTCACCGGCTCGACCAGTTCACCGTCGGAGTCGAAGCCGACGTTCTGGGTGAACTTGAAGGCGGTCAGCCCGTTGACGTCTTCCTCGCCGGAGTAGTTGGCGTCGTAGGCCTTCTGGGCGATCGGATCGAAGAACGGATAGGTCTTCTTCTCGGTGTCGAAGGGGAAGCGGTACGCCAGCCCCTCGTGCGGGAGCGCGATGTTGGTCGGCGGGTCCTCGTCCTCGATCGCCCGCGGCTTCTGGACGGCGCCACCGGGGTTGCTCTCGCTGGACACCGCGAGTGCGGTCTTACGGTCGAGCGTGACGGTGTCCACCATCGCCAGCAACAGACCGTTGTCCTGCTGCTCATCGCTGCGCTTGACCGTGCTGCCGACCTGCAGGGTCACCACGTCGGCGTTCGACGGCGACTCCACGGTGATCTCCTGCTGCATCACCAGCGGCACATCCTCGTCGACGACGAACCGCTGGCTGTTCAGCGATGCGGGCTCGAACGCGGTGCCGGTGCCCTCGCTGATCAGCGTGGCGTCGATGTTCAGCGGGATCTTGGTGATCTTGCCCGTCGTGTACGTGGACAACAGCAAGGCGGCAATGAGCAGCGCGGCGCCGAGGCCCATGATTCCGCACGCGGCGATCCGCAGCGCAACTGCGCGGTTCAATACCGGTCTCCCTTCGCGCGCCGTCACCGGCCCCTACCTCGGTCTGATGGGCTGCCGGTGGAGACACAAAACCCGTTCGACCCTAACAGCACAAGCTAAGGCCGTCGCTTACTACAACCCGTTCGCGAACCTGTCGTCACGTCGACGTCATCCCACGGGTCTGCGCGGTCGGCAGTACTCGTTTTGGCCCCGGTCGTTTTCATCCCGGCCGGCCCGACGGGCACACTGTTCGTCGTGACCGCATCCGTGACGGCCCACACCGCAGGGCGCGACGCAGGCGCCGTCGGCGGGACGCGCGGGTTCCTGCCCGCCGTCGAGGGCATGCGCGCGTGCGCGGCCATCGGAGTGGTCGTCACCCACGTCGCCTTCCAGACCGGGAACACGGGCGGGTTCTCGGGCCGGCTGCTCGGCCGCTTCGATCTGGCGGTGGCCGTGTTCTTCGCCCTTTCGGGTTTCCTGCTGTGGCGCGGACACGCCGCCGCGGCGCGGGGTCTGCGGTCTCGGCCGTCGACCGGGCACTATCTGCGGTCGCGCATCGTGCGCATCATGCCCGGCTACCTCGTCGCCGTCGTGGTGATCCTGACGCTGCTGCCGGACTCCGAGGCGGACCTCACGGTGTGGCTGGCGAACCTGACGCTGACACAGATCTACGTGCCGTTCACCCTCACCGGGGGGCTGACGCAGATGTGGAGCCTGTCGGTGGAGGTCGCGTTCTACATCGCGTTGCCGTTTCTGGCGCTGCTGGTGCGGCGGGTTCCGGTGGGAGCGCGGATCGGTGTCATCGCCGCCGCGGCGGTGGCGAGCCTGGGCTGGGGGCTGATGTGGCGGCTGATCCCCGTCGAGCCGCCGTTCGGTGTCAACCCGCTGAACTGGCCGCCGGCGTTCCTGTCGTGGTTCGCCGCGGGCATGCTGCTCGCTGAACTGACCGTCAGCCCGATCGGATGGGTGCACCGCCTGGCGCGGCGGCGCGTGCTGATGGCGGTTGTCGCGCTGGCGGCCTTCCTGGTCGCGGCCTCACCGGCGGCCGGTCCGGAGGGCCTCACCCCGGGTACCGTCGACCAGTTCATCGTCAAGACCGCGATGGGTGCGATCGTGGCCGGGGCGCTGCTCGCTCCGCTGGTTCTCGACCGCCCCGACACGGCGCACCGGTTCCTGGGCAGCGACATCATGGTGACGCTGGGACGTTGGTCCTACGGCCTGTTCGTCTGGCACCTGGCCGCGCTGGCGATGGTGTTCCCGGTGATCGGCGAGTTCGCGTTCAACGGCCACATGCCCGTCGTGCTGGTGCTGACGGTGGTGTTCGGCTTCGCGATCGCCGCGGTCAGCTACGCGCTGGTGGAATCGCCGTGCCGAAATGCCCTGCGCCGCTGGGAGAGACGTGTCGACCCGACGCCTCTCGATTCGTCGGTCAGCGACGAGACCGAGCCAGCCGTCGCGCGCTAGCCTCAGCGTCGAAATTGCATTCCGGCAGACCGGTACTCGAATTCTCCCTGCTGGAATGCAATTTCGGCGGGGTCAGTCATCCTGCACATCCGGGGCGCGGTCCGCCTGTGGAATTGCCGACACCGTCACCGCCACGACCGACAACAGGGCCAGGAACTGAACTCCCGCCGCGTGACCCACATAACCGTCGACGGAACGCCACGGGTTCTGGCTGAGCACCGCCCCTGCCAGGATCAGGCCGGCCGCGGCGGTGCTGAGAGTCAGTGTGTGCCAGAGCGTTTCGCGTCCGCGCAGCAGATACCGTATGCCGAGCGCCGCTCCGGCCACCGCCACCCCCGCCAATCCCGAGATGACGGCCGCCGCCGCGATCAGCGCCGCGCCGCGGACGGCAGGAGGCGGCCGCCACGGCGGCGCGGCCGGGAACGGCGAGAGACGGCGCCGGGGCGGCAGGAAGGCCAGCGCTACCAGGAGGGGCAGCAGGGCGAGGCCGCCGATCAGCCCGGCCCGGTAGGTCGCGTTGGACGGGAAACTCAGCGTGACGCCTCCCTCGGCGCCAGCAGGCAGCACCCAGCCCTGCTGCCAGCCGTTGACCGTGGCGGAGGTCAGGGTGGCACCGTCGGCGCTGCGGGCGGTCCACCCGGGGTTGGCGCTCTCGGGCACCACCAGCACCCGGGCCGTGTCCGACGCGGGCACGTCGATCTCGCGGCGGTCGCTCGTCCACTGGCCGATGAGGACGGAATCCGTTGTGGCCGAGCCCAGTCGGCCCGCCGCAGGCGCAGCCAGCTGGACACCGTCGACGACGAACGCCGGACCCGGGCTGATCAGCAACTCCTGCTGCCCTGCCGGAAGCGTGATCGGCTCACTGCGGCACGGACGTGCCTGGACGGGTGCGTTGTCGAGCAGCGCCCCCACGGTGGTGGTCACCGATGTCTGCACGAACAGTCCGGCGACACCGATGACCGGGCCGCGCCCGCACGGCAGGCTGATGGTCCGTGCGCGGTTGGCGTCCGCATCGGCGGCGGCGATCGGTTCGCCGCGCTCGTCGAGCGCCACGATCTCCGCCAGCCCCGGCGGCTTGAGCTGGTCGAAACCGAGTGCGGTGCGGTCGATCACGTCATGCCAGTCCAGCAGCGACACCGTGATCGAGTCGGTGACGCGGGGTTTGAGGTTCAATGTCTCGGTGCCCTCGGTGAGGCGCCGCACCTCTGGCCCGTCACCCAGGTCGGCAGCGATCATCGTCGGATGTGCCGGCAGCGCAGACGAACTGGGCGTCACCCGCAACGCCGCCACGTTCTGCGGGGTGGGCAGCTTCAGCACCAGGGTGGGTGGAGTGCGTGGCTGTGCGACGCGCTGCGGTGCCGTCCACGCGGTGCCCGGGTCGCCGTCGGTGGCGGCATAGGCCGAACCCAGGACATCGATCGGGTCGGAATCGCCCGTGGCCCTGATGGTGTCGGGGGCGGCGATGAGGTCGGCGAGGTTCGGTCCCTGGCGGGCGCGCACCCACACGGTCGGTGTCACGGTGGTCTGTTCGGGTACCGTCAACGTCCGGCTCAGGTTGACCGGTTCCTCGGAGGCCAGCGCCATCGCCGCCGCGCACCGGACCCCGGTGGGACTCTCGGCGCAACCGGAACGGCCAAGCAGTTCGGATCCCAGATCCCATTGGGCGACAACCGAACCCGGCGGTGGTGCGGGTACCTCCACGGTGTGGCGGAGGTTGACAGGGAAGGCGAATCCGTTGGCGTCGTACTGGGTGACGGTGAAATCGGTGATGCCGAACTGCACGCCGGGAGAGCCGTCGTCGGTGCCCACTGCGGTGATCCGCACCCACGGCGACTCCCCGTACGGCAGCGCCACCGTCACGGGCTTGCCGGCTTCCTCGAACCGCACCGTGACGGTGCCGTTGACGGTGGCGACCTCGAGCCGGCGGACCTGGGCGCCGACGGCCGTGGCGCTCGGGGTGATCGTCAGGGTGGCGTTGGTCACCGGACGGTCGAAATCGACCTGGAGCCACTGGCCGATCGCGTTCTGCAGGGCGTTGGACACCCAACTTGTCGAGGCGTCCCCGTCGATCGCCGCAGGCGGCGCGGAGGCGGGTGAGACGTTGGGCAAGGCCGTGGAGTCCGACGCCGAACTGGACACCGAGATGCGGCCACCGCTCCACTGTCCGTAGATCGGGTCGGTATCGCCGGCGGGATAGTCGGGCACCCGGTTGAACGTGTTGCGCGGATCCCCGGCGGCGCGGACCGCCGAGGAGTGATCGTCGACCCGGCCGTAGTCGGTCTCGCGCGCAAGCGGGGTGTCGGTCACGGTGACGACCGGTGCGGGCAGGCCGGCCGCCAGCGCGTCGGGGGTGAGCAGCGCCGGCCCCAGCGGCGGCCGGCCGGACAGCCGCCTGCGCTCGTCGAGCCGGAGCAGCGACTCGGGCCCGCCGTCCACCCGGGCCATAGCATCGGCGTCGACGAGGTA
>NZ_JACKSH010000191.1 GCF_025821625.1 Mycolicibacterium pyrenivorans | reverse complement strand
GAAGTCGTTCGCGGAATTCCTGGCCGCGCAGCCGGACATGTCCCCGAAGTCCTGGCCGCGGTACGTCTGGCTGGCCGACGACCTGCCCAGCACCGCGACCAACAAGATTCTCAAGCGGGAACTGGTCGCCCTGGGCGCGGATCCGGCCGGCCGGGTGCTGTGGAAGCGCGACGATACCGAGTACACGCGGCTGACCGAAAACTGATTTCGGGCATCGTGTCCCTCTGATGGGTACCCGTTCGTCTCACTGCTGTTGGACGATCAACCCAGAAGGAGACCACGATGAAATACGCAACTCTGATCTACACCCGGCCGGGCAGCCACGACGCGGAGCTCACCGAAGATGAGCAGGCCGCGCTGAGCGCTGAGTACATGGCGCTG
>NZ_JACKSH010000190.1 GCF_025821625.1 Mycolicibacterium pyrenivorans | reverse complement strand
GCCCCCGCCGCCGGCTCCCGCGCCGCTGCCCCCACCGGGACCGCCCGCCGAGCTGCTGCCGCCCGCGCCGCCCCCACCACCGCCGGGGATCTAAGCCCGTGACCGTGCGGATGACCCCGCAACGGTTCGAGGAACTGGTCGGCGATGCGCTCGACCTCATCCCGCCAGACCTGGCCTCGGCGATCGACAACGTGGTGATCCTGGTGGCCGACCGCAACGCCGACGAGCCGGAACTGCTCGGCCTCTATGAGGGGATCGCGCTGACCGAGCGTGATTCGTGGTACGTCGGATCGCTGCCCGACACCATCACGATCTATCGCGAGGCGCTGCTGGACATCTGCGGCAGCGAGGCCGAGGTGGTCGACGAGGTCGCGATCACGGTGATCCACGAGATCGCCCACCACTTCGGCATCGACGACGACCGGCTGCACGAGCTGGGGTGGGCATGACGGCTGGGTGGGCACGTGCGCAGCACAGGGCGCGGCACCCCGAAGTCGTCGCCCCGGAGTGCTATGAACGGGTCATGACCCGTGAGTGCCGCGCCTGCCGAGAGGGCTTGGAGCACTGCCACGGCGCGCTCATTCACCACGCCTACCGCCGGTCCGAATGCACCGAGGACGGCTGCACCACGCCGGACGGTGTGCACACACTGCACATCGACTGCAGCGCCGTCGACTGTGCGTGCGACCCGGCCGTCGGAGGCAGGCCCTCAGCCCATCGGGTCGGCTGAGCGAGCCGCGTCGTCCCCGATCCGCGTCACCGTCGGTGCGGTGCCGAACGGAGGGGTCAGCGTCCCCCACTGCACACAACTCCAGCGGCCGTCGGTGACGGGGGCGAGCACCACCGATTCGGTGTTCGCCAGATGGTGGTCGATCGCGAAGCCGCCGTCCACCCCGGCGAGCACCGCCGAGACCAGCCGGATGGCCGCACCGTGGCTGACGACCACGATGTCGCTGTTCCAGGTGTCGTCGTCGAGGTAACGCAGCCTGATCTGGTCGATCACCGGCACGTAGCGGTCGAGCACGTCGGCTCCGGATTCGCCGCCGGGCAGCGACAGGCGGAGCTCACCGCGGTGCCAGCGCCGGTAGACGGCGTTGAACTCGTCGTGGGCTTCTTCGTCGTTGCGGTTCTCCAGTTCGCCGACCTGGACCTCGTGGATGCCCTCGAGTTCGTGGGTCTCGGCGGCTGCGCTGATCACGGTGCTGATCTCCAATGCCGTCTGCACTGCGCGGGTGGCCATCGAGTGCGCGACCATCGCCGGGGGGCGCGGCATCGCGAGGGCGAACGTCCTGGCCTGGTCGCGACCGAGGTCGGTGAGCTCGGATCCCGGCGGCCGGGTGTCCAGGCGCCGGTCGACGTTGCCGTGCGACTGCCCGTGGCGCACCAGCACCAACCGCCCGCTCACGGCTTGCCCTCCCGCAGGCGGTCCAGCCACGCCGCCGCCTCGTCGAACTGGGGCGGGCTCGCCCCCGCGGTCTCACCGGTCGGCCACGAGCCGAGGTAGCGCACGTCGGCACAGCGCCGGTGCAGCGCCCGCAGCGCCTCGGCGACCGAGTCGTCGTCGATGTGCCCGACGAAGTCGAGAAAGAACATGTAGGTGCCGAGCTCGGTGCGGGTCGGCCTGGACTCGATGCGCGTGAGGTCGATGTCCCTGATCGCCAACTCGGTCATGGCCGACACCAGCGCGCCGGGGACGTTGTTGAGCCGCAGCACCACCGATGTCCTGTCGGCCCCCGTCCTCTTGGGCGGCGGACCCGGAGGGCCGACGAGGACGAACCTGGTGCGGGCGTTGGGTTCGTCGACGATGTCCGCGGCCAACGTGTCGAGACCGTAGCGCTGCGCGGCGAGCGCGGTGGTGACCGCCGCGTCCGCCCGTCCCGCGGCGACGTCCTGTGCGGCGGCGGCGTTCGAATTGGCAGGAACGAGTTGAGCTTTCGGCAGGTGCCCGGACAGCCAGCGCTTGACCTGTGCGGCGGCGACCGGAAACGCCGCCACGGTCTGCACATCGGAATCCGCGGTGCCGGGGCGGACGGCGATGGTGAAGGACACCTCGAGCGTCAACTCGGCGTAGATCTGCAGCGGCGTACCGTCGGCGAGCCTGTCGAGTGTCGGCAGCACCGATCCGTCGATGGAGTTCTCGATCGGGACGCAGGCGAACTCGGCCTCCCCGGAGCGGACGGCGGCCAGCGCGGCGGGCGTGCTGTCGGCCGCGATCGGCGTGACGGGCTCGGTCCCTGCGGCGCCCGAAGCGCATGACGCCGGGATCAGGCCGTTGCCGGCGATGGCGCGCAGGGCGGCCTCGGTGAACGTTCCTTCGGGACCGAGATATGCGATGCCGGGCACGACTCCAAGACTATCGGTAGGACCGGTAATCCCGTTCCGCTGCACCAAAGCCTTGCGCGAACGACCCCCCACTAGTTAAGTTAGCCTCACCTTACCAAGAGAAAGGTGGCGAGATGGCATCTTCTGCAACTACCGCGGCTCCGACGACGGCGGAGCGGATCCGCAGCGCGTGCGTGCGGGCCGGCGGCGCGATGCTCGCCGTCGAGGGCCTCAACCCGACCCCCACGCCTGTGCATCATCTGCTCGGCGACGGATCGTTCGCGATCACCGCGCCCTCCGGCGGAGTGCTGGCCGCGAAGGTGCTCACCGCGGGCAACACCGGTGTGCCGGCGGTACTGGAGATGACCGACTACGCTCCGCTGCCCCTGCGGGAACCGGTGCGCTCCCTCGTCTGGATCCAGGGCACCCTGCGCGACGTCCCGTCGACCGAGATACCCGGACTGCTCGACCTGATCGCCAGTTCGGACCCCAACCCCGCTCTGCTTCAAGTCAATTCGGGCAACGCCGGGTCCGACACGACGGCAGCGCCGGATACCCGCTACGCGCTGATGCGCCTCGAGATCGAATCCGTCGTGGTGGCCGACGCCACCGGCGCCGAGTCGGTCCCACTCGGCGCCCTCCTGGGGGCCAGCCCGGATCCGTTCTGCGCCATGGAGTCCTGCTGGCTTCAGCACATGGAGTCCGCGCACCGCGACGTCGTCGACCGGCTCGCCAGCCGCCTGCCCACCACGCTGCGCCGCGGCCGGGTGCGGCCGCTTGGCCTCGACCGCTACGGCGTGCAGTTGCGCGTCGAAGGCGACGACGGCGACCACGACGTCCGGCTGCCGTTCGCCAAGCCCGTGGACGACGTGACAGGGCTGAGCCAGGCGATCCGGGTGCTGATGGGCTGCCCGTTCCTCAACGGGTTACGCGCGCGGGGGGTCTGAGTGCCGCCGGTCGCGTCGCGATCCGGTTACCGTGGCTGCGGTGAGCGCGCCCGAGGATGATTTGACCGCGACGCAGCGACGAGCGCTGCGCATCGAGATCGCGGTGGTGCTCGCGGTCACGTTCGCCCTCAGCGCCTACACCGCGTTGCTCAGCCTCATCGAGGGCGTGCTGCTCGGCCTGTCGGGTCAGACCGTGGCGCTCAATCCGCAGCGCTCGGCGTTCGGCCTCATCGACCTCGGACTGAACCTGGCGAGCTTTTTCCAACTGCTGGCGTGGGGTGCGCTGGCGATCTACCTGCTGTGGCGCAGCGGGTTGCGCCCCGCTGCGGTCGGGCTGGGTCGAATCCGCTGGCGGGCCGACGTTCTCGGCGGAATCGGGCTGGCCACCCTGATCGGCGTCCCGGGACTGGCGCTCTACCAGATCGCCCGGATTCTCGGGGTCAACGCCTCCGTGGAACCCGCCGAGCTGAACGACACCTGGTGGCGCATCCCCGTGCTGCTGTTGCTGTCCTTCGGCAACGGGTGGGCCGAGGAGGTCGTCGTCGTCGGGTTCCTGCTCACCCGGTTGCGGCAGCTGCGGGTCAACCCCTGGACGGCGTTGATCGCCTCGAGCCTGCTGCGCGGCGCATACCACCTCTATCAGGGGTTCGGCGCGGGCCTGGGCAATCTCGCCATGGGGCTGGTGTTCGGGTACGCCTGGCAGCGCACAGGCCGGCTGTGGCCGCTGATCATCGCGCACACGATGATCGACGCCGTGGCCTTCGTCGGCTACTCGCTGCTGGCCGGCCACCTCGGCTGGCTGCGGTAGCCCCGGGCACGGGTACGCGACGGTGGGCGTTTCTGCACGTACATTCTTGCTGTGACCGACAAGCGGCCGCCTTTTCCGGGGCCGGCTCCCCCTCCTCCGGCAGGAGGAGCGCCGGGTCGCCGTGAGCCGCCGCAGGCGATCCGGCGCGACCCGAACTACCGGCCTGCCTGGCCGCCGAACCCGGCCACCCCGCAGCGCAGGCCTGCGCCACCGCCACCCCCGCGGCGCAGACCGCCTCCGCCCGCCGCACCCAGGCCGGCTCCGCCGCCCGTCCGGAAACCGGGGCGCCCGCGCCGTGTGTTCCGGATCCTGCTGAGCTGCCTGCTGGTCCTCGTGCTGGCGATGGTCGCCGCAGTCGTCTGGGTGGAGACGTCCCTCACCCGCATCCCGGCACTGGGCGACTATCCCGAACGCCCCGCGCAGGGAGCCGGCACCACGTGGCTGCTCGTCGGTTCCGACGGCCGCGAGGGCCTCACCCCCGAACAACAAGCCGAACTCGCCACCGGTGGCGACCTGGGCGCCAGCCGCACCGACACGATCCTGCTGGTCCATCTGCCCGGGCTGTTCTCCAGCACCCCGGCCACGATGGTCTCGATCCCACGCGATTCTTACGTCCCCATCCCCGACTACGGCAGCGACAAGATCAACGCGGCCTACTCGATCGGTGGCCCCCCGCTGCTGGCGCAAACCGTGGAGCAGGCCACCGGCCTGCGCATCGACCACTACGCAGAAATCGGTTTCGGCGGTTTCGCCGGCCTCGTCGACGCCGTCGGAGGGGTGACGATGTGCCCCGCCGAGCCCATCAACGATCCCCTCGCCGGCATCGATCTGCCCGCCGGCTGCCAGGAGCTGGACGGGCGGGCGGCGTTGGGCTTCGTCCGCAGCCGCGCCACCGCACGCGCCGACCTCGACCGGATGGCCAACCAGCGGCAGTTCATGTCGGCGCTCGTCGACCGCGCCGCCAGTCCCACCGTGCTGCTCAATCCGCTGCGGTGGTTCCCGATGGCACGCGCGGCGGCCGACACCATCACCGTCGACGACGGCGACCACATCTGGGACCTCGCCCGCCTGGCGTGGGCACTGCGGGGTGACCCGTCCTCGCTCATCACCGTCACCGTGCCGATCGGCGAGTTCACCGACAACGGCTCGGGGTCGATCGTGGTGTGGGACAGCGAGGCCGCCCAGCGGTTGTTCTCGGCGCTGGCCTCCGATGCCGCGATACCGCAGGACGTGCTCGAGGCCGCGAATCCCTGACTCGGGCGGCTCCCTCTGAGGCTCTAGTCCGCGGCGGGGCCGGCGTCCCTGCCGGCGCCGGTCAGCCCGTTCTGCAGCCAGGCTTTCGTGCGGCCCGGGTGGTTGGTCGCGATCCAGCCGACGCCGAGGTCTCGGCAGTACTGCACATCCTCGTAGTGGTCGACGGTCCAGCAGTACAGCGCCCGGCCCTGGGCGGCAGCCCGGTCCACCAACTCGGGATGTTCGCGCAGCGTAGCGATGGAGGGCCCGACAGCGGTCGCGCCGACCGTCGTGGCGGCGCCGCCGCCGAGATAGCGCGACGTCTCACCGAGTAGGACGGTCGGCAGCATCGGCGCCGCCCGCCGGATCCGCCACACCGCCGCGGCGGAGAACGACATCACCACGGCGCGGGACAGGTCCGCCGATGCCGGCGAGGCGATGCCGTAGCGGTGCAGCAGGGCCAGTACCTTGCTCTCCACGAGCGCTCCGTAGCGGACCGGGTGCTTGGTCTCGATGAACATCTTGACCGGCCGATTCCAGTCGAGCACCAACGTCACCAGGTCCTCCAGCGTCAGCAATCCGGTGTCGCCCTGACTGCCGTCGGCCCGCCGGCTCGGATGCCACGCGCCGTAGTCCAGGACCCGCAGCTGCGCGAGCGTCATCTCGCTGACCAGGCCGGTCCCGGTCGACGTGCGGTCCACGCTGCGATCGTGCACACACACCAGGTGGCCGTCCTTGGTCAGCCGCACGTCGCATTCGACCCCGTCGGCACCTTCGTCGAGAGCACGGACGTAGGCGGCCTTCGTGTGCTCGGGACGGTCCGCCGAGGCGCCGCGATGCGCCACCACGAACGGGTGGCCGCCGAACACCTCGCCGGAGCTCATACCGCTATGCTGCCGGGTTCGCCCCTTCGGACTCAACCGCAGGCGCGGGTTTCTCGGCGTCCGGGGTGTCCCGAGGGGTGTCGTCGCCCGGCCCTGGTTCGTCGGTGGCGACCATCACCCAACGTTTCGTCGGCCGCTCGACGGGCTGCCGCTCGAAACCGAGGAAGACCTGCAGTGCCAGCAGCAGCGCCGCGAGCGCCAGCAGGTACGCGACGATCGTCGTGACGGTGTTGTTGGCGATGGCCTGGGGATCCGTGGTGAAGCTCGTGGCAATGGAGAACAGCGAGACCGCCGTGCTGACCACCCAGACCACCCACCAGACCGCGATCGGCCTGCGCAGCCATTTCCGTCGCGCCTCGATGTCGGCCAACTCGATGACGTACACGGGCGCCCACGCCAGGTTCACGATCGGCACCAGACAGCCGGCGCGCAGGGCCCATACCGACCTCGGCTCGTGCAGTCCGTGGAAGGCGAACGCGGCCGACCGCCGCGCGATCAGCCAGTTGGTGAGCACCAACGCGCTGCCCACGACCATGAACATCGCGATGACGCTGAGCGCCACCCCACCCCAGGTCGCCGCGCCGGCCACCCACGGATTGAGCAACACCGAGCGGTTGACGATAAGCAGCACGTACCTCACCAGGTGGACGAAGGCGGCGGCGCCGAGCACCGCCATCGTCGTCACCAGCGTCATCCGCACCGCGGTGGCCGACGGGCCGCCGCGTGGAACCTGCTGCTCGGCTGGAGCATCGAAGTGCTCCACCAGACCCCACCGGGGGATCGTCAGGTAGCGAGGCGTCGGGCCGAGTTCGCGCCGCCCGCGCCGGGGCGGCGGCGGCGTACCCGGGCGCACCGCGACCCACCGGTAGCCCGGCGGCAGCAGCGGGCCGGAACGCCGCTGAGCCTGCTGCGGTTTCGCCTGCCGCGCGTTCCACTCCGACTGGCCGGCCGAACCCGAGGGCGCGAGCAGCGTGCCGCGGCAACGCGGACACCAGACCCGCTGCCGGTCGCGTACGTTCCACCGCGTCCCGCACTGGGAACACACCTGGATCATGTGATCAGCCTAATGGGGTATCGAATCGGGACTCGAGGACGAGACCGGATCAGACCGTGCCCACGCCGCCGTCGTCGGTCACCACCGGGCGGCCCGCCCCGGCCCACGCCAGCATGCCGCCGGCGATGTTGACGGGTTGGTAGCCGTTTCGCGCCAGGTACTGCGCGACCCGCTGCGACCGCCCCCCGGCGTGGCAGACGACGAACAACGGGGCCTCGGCGTCGATCTCGGCCATCCGTGCCGGCACCTCGCCCATCGGGATGTGCTGCGCGCCCGGGGCGTGGCCTCGCTGCCACTCGTCATGCTCACGCACGTCGAGCAGCACCGCCGCCTCGTCGAAGTTCACGGGCACGTCGTTGATCGCGGCCTGCGGCACATCGGTGTCATCCATGGCCTCATGCTGGCACGGTGCCGGCGCCGGACACCACGTGGATTGCTCCAGCAACGGAGGCCTATCCACAGTTTCCACAGGTTCATCCACAGGCGGGGAAGGGCTCTGCGAGGCTGTGAGCCCGTCTGATGGCGAAACCGGTCACCGCGGCTGTGCATAACCTGTCGGCGCGCCGTGCCGGCGATCAACAGGCGGGGCGCCGCACGAGCGAAATGCCTCGCACTGCTAAATAATTCGCATTCTGCGCGGCGGCCCGCGGCCCGATTTCGCTGCAGTGAACAACAGGGGTTATGATCGCCGTCACATGGGTCACTCTGTGACCGATCTCACTGGGGGAGTTTCACAGCGTGCAGGTGAGGAGCGTCTGATGGCATCGTCGTCAATGGACTCGGGGTCAGCATTTCCGCCGTCCGGGTGGCAGTCGACGTCGCGTCCCTACACCCGCAGCCAGCTGATGGCGTGCATGCGGGCAGGCCTCATCGCTCTCGTGCTGCTGGGTTTCCTGGCCCTGATCGTGCTGTTCTGAACTCACCCGTTAGCGTCGCCAGAACCTGATCCGGCTGTACCGGCTCGGACCGTCCAGACCACTCGGTAGGACTGCGTCGCCTGCACCCATCCGAATTCCCGCGAATCGGTCGCACCCGGTGCACCGGCGTTGTCCGACAGGGCCTCGAACGTCGCGCCAGACCCGGAGCGCCGCACACCGCCCACGCGCTTGACCAGATATCGCGTCGACAACCGCGGATCGGGGAAAACGCGAATCTGCCCTCTTCTCGGCGTGCCACCCCGCAGCGCCAGCAGTCCGTCGCCGGGCCGCAGCGTCGGCAGCATCGAGTCTTCGACGACGACGAAGCGCCGCACCGGCCAACCACCGAAAGCAGGTCGCGGCCCATGGTTACGGCGCATGGGCTAAGGGTAAGTTAGGGCACATGCTGCATCGACTCTTCGCCAACGCCACTCCTGCCCATGCCCACTGCGACTTGTACTGCGGTGTCTACGACCCCGCGCAGGCCAAGATCGAGGCGCTCTCGTGCCTCAAGACGCTCCAGAAGTACCACGACTCGGACGACGACCACTTCAAGACCCGCGCCATCATCATCAAGGAGCAGCGGGCCGAAGAGGTCAAGCATCACCTGATGGTGCTGTGGGCCGACTTCTTCACCAAGGAGCATTTCGAGCAGTTCCCCAACCTGCACCAGCTGTTCTGGGACGGTGTCCACGGAGCCGGCGACGTGAAGAAGTCGCTCGACGTGGCCGTCGCCGAGAAGCTACTGAAGACCATCGACGAGATCGCCGACATCTTCTGGCAGACCGAGAAGGCCAAGGGCATGGGCGTCTACCCGCCCGCCTGACACGCCTCTCACACAACAGACGACGCTGCCCGGCTCGGTCCTCGACCGAGCCGGGTTTTCGTTTCGTGACCGATTGGCACTCGTGTCCACTTGCGTGCCAGTGGCCCCCTGCCTCATCCTGAGCGAATCGACCCACAGTCGTGTCGGGCATTTGCTGACGGATGCGGGGAGGCGAAATGGCTCTAGGGTCCGGCCGGGCGATCGAGATCGCGCCGTTCCATTCTCGTGGTGCTCTCAAGGGCTTCGTGGTGTCGGGCCGGTGGCCCGATTCGACGAAGGAATGGGCGCAGCTGCTCATGGTCGCCGTCCGCGTCGCATCGCTGCCGGGATTGCTCTCCACCACAACCATTTTCGGTGTGCGCGAGGAGCTGCCCGATCGGCCCGAACCGGGCACCGTCGGTCTGGTGGTGGCCGAGGGCACTGTGGTCGGCGAATCCGCCATGGCCCCTGGCCATTTCGCGGACCGTCAACCTCCGGCACTGCTGATGCTCCACCCCCCGTCGGAGACCACACCGTCACTTCCCGAGTGCACCGGCGCCGCATCGGGTTGCGTCCTGCTCCCCGGGCTGCCCCACCTCGGACTCGAGCACCGCGCGGCGTGGGTCGAGGCGGAGTCCGACGGGACCGTCACCTCGATGGTCAGCCGCGTCGGCGTGGACCCGATCAGCCATCCGGACACGGCAATCCTCGCTATGCTGCTTGCCGCATAAGGCGTTTCGAACTCCTTTATCGGCATCCCCCGAAGGCGCGATTCGGGTTCCCGAAAACCCTTCCCCGACTGGCGCTGTCGCATTTCGCCGACTAGGGTCGGTGAAGTCAGCGAAGGGGAGTAGCCCCCAATCGTCGAGTCGACATACTGGCGTGAGCCCGGCCGGCGAACCACACCTCGAACCCGGGGTGCGGTGGGCGAGACCTTCGACCGAAGCCTGACGGGTCGTGAGCGAGACCTGTTCGGCGACGCGTCGAAAGGTCCATCCCATGCTCACGGCCATTCTGGTCAGTCTCGCAGTGGTCTTCGTCGCCGAACTGGGCGACAAGTCTCAGTTGATCACCATGACGTATTCGCTGCGCCACCGCTGGTGGGTGGTGCTGTCCGGCGTCGCGATCGCCGCGACGCTGGTTCACGGGCTGTCGGTCGCCATCGGCCATTTCCTCGGATTGACGCTGCCGGAACGCCCCATCGCATTCGCCGCCTCGATCGCTTTCCTGCTGTTCGCGGTGTGGACCTGGCGGGAGGGCCACCGCGAGGACGACGACGAGGAGGTGCGCGTCGCCGAACCCCGGTTCGTGGTGTTCGCGATCGTCTCGTCGTTCGTGCTCGCCGAACTCGGCGACAAGACGATGCTGGCCACCGTCGCGCTGGCCAGCGACCACAACTGGGCCGGCGTGTGGATCGGGGCGACGATCGGCATGGTGGTGGCCGACGGGGTGGCCATCGCCGCCGGAATGCTGCTGCACAAGCGCCTGCCCGAACGCTTCCTCCACGCGTCTGCCAGCGTGCTGTTCCTCTTGTTCGGCCTTTTCCTGTTCTTCGACGGCGGCCTGGGGCTGCGGTGGGTGGCCGTCGCAGTGACGGCAACGACCGCGGCGGCCGCCGCGGCGGCCGCCGTCGTCGCGTGGCGCCGCTCTCGGAGACGTCCTGGACCGTCCGCCGACCACGAACCGGCGCCGAATGCTGCCCGGCATGCCACTGGCTACTGACACCAATGCCTGGCACCCTTTGCCGGGCCGCCGCCAAAGTCCGCAGCGCCACATGGCGTGGAGCTCTGTCCGCAGCTTCGCGGCCGCAACCCCTCACCAGGGCTCCAGCAAACCTCGTGGCGCGTGGTTGTCCCGAATGCGGAAGTTGCCCACGGTAAACAAAGACACTGTTGTGACGAGGCTGACCAAGAGGCGGGCGTATGCTTGCTGCCGTGCCGTTGATCTTTGCTTAGCCGCACCGTGCTCTGTCGGTGTGAAGTCCTGCACCGTCGCCGTTGACGCCAGCAGCGGCTGACCGCCTCCCGGAACCGGGTTAACTTTTATCCGGTTTGCACTTGGTTGTGGACACAACTGTCGCTACGATGATCAGCAAATACGCCGCCCTAGAACACCGCTTGTCCGCATGTGGAGGTCAATCCCGATGAGCAATACGTTTGCCGCTCGCTTAAATCGCCTGTTCGACGTCGTCTACCCGCCAGGACGTGGCCCGCACACCTCGGCCGAGGTGATCGCCGCGCTCAAGGCCGAGGGTGTCACGATGTCCGCTCCGTACCTGTCGCAGCTGCGCTCCGGCAACCGAACGAACCCGTCCGCGGCAACGATGGCCGCGCTTGCCAACTTCTTCCGGATCAAGCCGGCGTACTTCACCGACGACGAGTACTACGAGAAGCTCGACAAGGAGCTCACCTGGCTGGCCGGGATGCGCGACGAAGGTGTTCGCCGCATTGCGGCGCGCACGGTCGGCCTGTCCGCCGAAGCCAAGCAGGACATCGCATCGAAGGTCGACGAACTGCGCCGTCGCGAGAACCTGGACAATTAGCCCGGTCTTCTTGGCAGGTCGGAAGCCGGCGAACCACGTCTTATCGGGAGCGGCTTCCTCTGCCACCGCGGGCGTCCAGGGCGAGTCGATACTGGCGGGCGATCTCAAGAATCCACTCGCGGTCTGAGTAGGTAGCGGGTTGGCGTAGCCACGCACGACCGGGGAACTCCGTGCGTCGCGGCTCCGGCGCGTCGTCGGTGCCTTCGGATATCCATCGCGCGACGACCTCGGCCTGCTCGACCGGCGACACGTCCGCCTCGAGCTCGGCGAGCTCTCGCCGGCCATCGAGATCGCCTCGGTCGTTACGGCTGCCTGGGTTGCCTCGGTTGCCTCCGTCGCCTCTACCGCGCACCGTCGCCGTGCCACCGGCATCGACGCGGTGCCGGGCACCGTCGGCGGCGGTGGCCTCCAGGAACAACGCATCCGAGATCAACGACATCCGCTCGGCCACCCTGAACACCAGCGGCCCCCGGGGACGGACACCGATTCCGACGTCGGGGTGGCGCCGGCCCAGCTCGTCGAGAAGCGGCTGGATGGTGCGCAGCTCGTGACGCGCCCCGAACCAGTCTTCCAGGCTGGGCAGCAGCGATCCCGCGGCGACGATGAGCATCGCGCAGCCCAGCAGCGTCGCAGCGGCACCCACGCCGACCAGGCCGCTCGTGCCGACGGCGCGAAGCAGGAAGAACGCCAGCGCAAGGACGATCAGCACGATCCCGACCGTGAACACGAACAGCGCCCGACCGCGACGCGTGCGGTTGGAGTGCCGCAGCCCCGCCCACACCACCAAGCTCAGCGCCAGCAGCACGTAGAGCAGCGGAAGCAGCCACGGAAGCGAGGTCACGCCGGAGCCGAGGCTTCGCCTGAGGTACTCCTCGGGAGACATCTCCGGTTGTTGCCCCGCGGAGAAGAAGACGACCAGGCTCGCCACTGCGATGACGGCGGCGACGCTGTACTGCGCGACGGCGATCTTCTTGACGACCGGGGGTGGCCGACTGGACGCAACCGTCGTGATCATCACGCAGCTGCCTGCCGCGCAGCCGATCAGCGCCACCTGACTGAGCCCCATCGAGATGTTGGGCCACCGCAGCAGCGTGTCGATCAACAGCGTGAGCGGCTGCCAGTTGAACGCCGCGACCAGGCCGAGGCTGCCCAGGGCCAGAATCATCGCAGTGCTGACCAGCGACTGCTTGTTGACCAGCGCCCACCCGATCCGCAGGCCGGTGGCCAACCCCAGGAGTCCGGCGATCACCCAGACGATCAACCAAACGCCTCTCCCAGGCGAACCTGAACGATCGACGACCTGTCAGAGGGAAGCCGACCCAGCCGGTAGATCAGCAGCGCCGCGAAGTCCTCGGCCTCCTGCTCGTGGTCCTCTCCGTGGGGGCCCATACATCCGGTGCGCTGATTGAGCATGTAACCGATCAGGTCGGAGCTGGCCACCTCGGTGTTCTCCTCGGCCGCCTGGATGACGGGAATGCCCTGATGGCCGAGGACGAGATGCCCGAGTTCGTGCGCGAGCGTCCGATCCCATGCCGGTAATCCCTGCTGGATGAGGAAGACGTCGCGGTCGGCGTACTGGCGCCACTGACCGCACACCCCCGGCGGCAGATCGGCGGTCGTGAGTTCGATCGGTCTGTCGCGGTTCTCGCTCACCGCGTCGATCAGCCGAGGCAACGACACCTCACCCCTCTTCGGGGCAAGATCGAGAACCTCACTGACCGCGCGGGTGACATTGCGGCTCGCAGGCATGAAAACCCCCTCTCGATAAGTCCACTATCCGCTGCCCACTCCCGCAGAGCGAGCAGAACTCGTCAGTTCATGAACCGGACCGACCGGGTGGTGCACACCGCACGGCCCGCCTTCGCCTGGCGGTAGCCCAATAATCCGCCCGTCGCGGTGAGGACCAGGATCCCCGCGACGCCCGGCACCGCCAGCGCCGCGATCTGTGGGATTCCGGCGGTCCGTAGATACTCCCCGTAGCCGACGCGATACGACGCGGGCATCGCGACATTGCCCGCTGCTGTGGCCGGCAGAGGCTGCCGGGCAGGCATCGGATCTGCGGTGCCCTGCCGGGGAGCGGCGGGCATTCCGGCCCCCGACCCACCGACCGGACCCGCAGCGGCGCCGGAACCCGTCGGGGCGGCGATCAGGACGGGCAGGCTGATCGGTCCTCCCGCAGGGGTGCTTACCGCGACGCCGACGCCGGGCACCGTGTCGACGACGTCGGGGAACAAGGGCTCCCCCGTAGGCGGCACCAGTTCCGGTGGGACGCCGAATACCGGGCCGGGGAACGGAAGCCCGACCGGCAGGTCCGGAAAACCGCCGCCGTCGTTGTCGGACTTCGGCGGGCCGTCGGGATCTGGTTCGGGCTCCGGCCACGGCCATGGCCAGCAGTCCTTTTCGCCCTTCGCACAACACGGCGGCCACGGTAGCCGCGGTTCCGCCTCCTCACGCGCCTCGGATAGCGGGACCTCGAGGTCTCGGCCCCGGGAAACGTCGGCGGTGCTGTCGGACTCGTCCCCGGCTGCTGCGGCGTCGCCGTCTTCGGGCTCCTCCCCGGCTGCGGGGGCGTCACCGGCTTCAGGGGCGTCACCTTCTTCGCGGGCGTCACCGCCTTCGGGGGCCGAAACGATGCCCCGGTCGGCTCGGTCGCCCCGGTCGCCCCCGTCATCCCGGTCGCCGGCAGTCGTGCCGCCGCCGATCTGCCGACCCGGTGGCGCCGCGTCGGGGCCACCCTCGGATGTGTCGTCGCGGGCGGTCGGCCCGGGGGGATCTGCGAACGCCGTGGCGGTGGTCAGGCCGCCGGCCAGCAGGCCGGACGCGACAAGGCACGCCGCTGCCGTGGCACGCGCACGCGAGCCCACGTCGTCACCACCCTTCGACCGACATGGCGCCGTCTGACCCCGATGACGGGACGATTCTCGCACAATCGGGCGAGACGGTTTGCTGAGAAGCGGAAACGCCCTGGCGATCGGGGCGCGACCACCCCGGTGCGCACCGAACGCTAGGGTTTTGTCAGCGCCACCGCGCTAACCGGTGGGAAGTGTCGAAGGAAGATCTGGGAGGCCGCAGGGATGAGTCTGTTCAAGCGACGCAAATCCCGTGCCACCCGGAGGGCCGAGGCCCGCGCGATCAAGGCGAAGGCCAAGCTCGAGGCGAAGCTGTCGGCCCGCAACGAGGTCCGTCGGTTCAAGTCCGAGCAGAAGGCACAGGCTCGTGCGCTGCGGGCACAGCTGAAAGCCCAGCGTGACAGCGACAGGGCTGCACTCAAGGTTGCTGAAACCCAGCTGAAGGCCGCGCGCGAGGGCAAGTTGTTCTCGCCGACGAAGGTTCGTCGAGCGCTCACCGTGTCGCGTTTGCTCGCGCCGGTGGTTGTGCCCCTCGTCTACCGAGCGTCGATCGCCGCGCGCGGGTTGCTCGACGAGCGTCGCGCGGACCAATTGGGCATTCCGCTGAGTCAGCTCGGGCAGTTCTCCGGGCATGGGGCCCAGTACTCGGCGCGGATCGCCGGTGCCGAGCAGTCGCTGCGCCAGTTGTCGGAGAAGTCGGAGAAGAAGTCCAAGTCCGGCAAGTCCGGCAAGTCCGCGAGTGACGCAGAGACCAAGCAGTTCGTCGCGGCCATCACCGAGCGCCTCAGCGATCTGGCGGTCGCGGTGACCGCCGCCGAGAACATGCCGTCGGCACGTCGTCGCGCCGCGCACGCCGCGATCGCCGAGCAACTCGACGGCATAGAGGCCGACCTCATGGCGCGCCTGGGCGTGGTCTGACCGTTGTCGGCGCTACAGCGCGGAGCAGCCGTCGTCTCGCATGTCATCGCCGTCGCCGCCCTGACGTTCGGGCTCGTCGCAGGCGCGCTGGCCGGCGCCGGTGCGGCGTGGGCCCACGCCGCGCGGATCGGCGGTGACCCTGCCGACAACGCCGAACTGACGCAGCCGCCGTCGCGGGTGAGCGCGACGTTCAACGAACCGATGCAGGCTCAGTTCGCCGCGATGACCGTGATCGGCCCCGACGGCGGGCAGTGGTCCGACGGGCAAATCATTGTCGACGGAGCGGTGATCAGCGTCGGTGTGCGGGGCGGCGGCCCTGCCGGTGACTACACCGTGAACTTCCGGGCGACGTCCGCCGACGGTCACGTCGTGTCGGGGTCGTGGTCCTACCGGCTGCTGGCGGGCGCGACGGACGCCGCCCCGCCGCCGGCCACCCCGACGTCGGATGCGGCCACCCATGCGCCGCCGGGACCGGACACCGCGACCGATGGGCCGCCGGTCTGGCCGTTCGCCGCCGCGGCCACGGCGATCGTGGCGCTCGGCGCGATATGGGCGGTTCGGCGCAGGTCGTGACGCACCGTCGCGCGGTGGCGGGTGCGGTACTCGTCACGACGTCGGCAAGTGTGGTTGCGTGGGCCCTGGCATATCCGGCTACGTCGATGGCGCCGGCACTGACCAGGGCGGTTGCCGACGGAGCAGCGGTCGTCACCCTCGGGCTTGCCGCGGTGCCCGCTCTGGACGCCGAACGGTACCGCGATGAACTCGTCCGTCGCGCGACGGCGCCACTGGTGCTGGCGTCGGCGGTCTGGTTGGTCGCCGAGGTGGTCCGGCTCGTGCTCGCGGGGGCCGAGGCGGCCGGGGTCAGCACCGGCCGACTCGGAATCCGTACCGCCGTGGACTTCGCCCTGGACACGGCGCCGGGACGCGCCGGCCTGCTCACGATGATCGTCGCAGGGGCGGTGTGTCTGCTGGTGGCGGTGGTCCCGCGCTCGGGCCCGGCGTGCGTCATCGCTGTCGGCCTGGCGGCGGTCGGCGTCGTAGGCCACCCGCTGACCGGGCACCTGTCGGCCAGCTCGTGGGGTGGCCTCGCGATCGCGGTGCACGCGCTGGCTGCGGCGGTGTGGTGCGGTGTGCTCGCCGGAATTGTCCTCACCGTCGAGCACCGTGGTCAATGGGCCCGGGTACTGCCCCGGTTTTCTCAACTGTCGCTGTGGTGCGTCACGGCACTGTTCGCCGGCGGCGTCGTCGGCGCGGTGGGGGTGCTGGGCCGGCCCGCCGATCTTTATGCGACCGGCTACGGCAGGGTGCTGACGGCGAAGATCGTGCTCACCGTGGCACTCACGGCTCTGGCGTGGCGCAATCGGACGATATGGCTTCCCGCTGCCCGCGCCCACCGCAGCACCGCCGTCGTCTCGAGGTCACGCGCCTACACCGAGCTCGCATTGATGGCCGCTGCCCTGGCCGCAGCCGCCGCGCTGGCGGTGACGGGCTGACACCGAAATACGCTCGATTTGCGACCTGGCATGATGGGGAGCACTGCCGAGTGCAGACCACTCAAGAGGAGCAGCGACATGGCAGACCAGCCGGATCGGCCCGACGAAGGTCCCGACGCCGCGACCCCTGCGAGCGAGCCCGTCCCGCCGCCGGTGACGAAGTCCCCGGCCGCAAAGAAGTCCCCGGCCGGCAAGAAAGCCGCCGCCAAGAAGGCGCCTGCGAAAAAGGCGGTGGCCAAGAAAGTGGCACCCGCCAAGAAGGCACCCGCTAAGAAGGCACCGGCCAAGAAAGCACCTGCGAAAGCGATGCCTGCCGAGGCGGCATCGACGCCCGCGCAGCTCGTGGAAACCAACGGGAACCTGGCGTCGGCCGCCAAAGAGGCAGCAGCACAGGCAAAGTCAACGGTGGCCACCGCCAGCAACGCCGTCTCCGGGCCGCCCCCCGCGCAGCGTGATGACCAGGATCCGTCCCGGCTCCCGCTGGCCGCTGCACTCGTCACCGGCGTGCTGGCGATCCTCGCCCTGGTGTATATCGCCCGGCGCGGCAGCGGAGACTGACCGACCACCTCCGCGATCAATAATCACGTCATAATGGCGCGGTGACCGTGACGCCGCGCCCCACCGCTGACCTCGTCGACGACATCGGCCCCGATGTTCGTAGCTGCGATCTGCAACTCGTCCAGTACGGGGGCCGCACGCAGTTCGCCGGGCCGATCACGACGGTGCGCTGCTTCGAGGACAATGCACTGCTCAAGTCGGTGCTGTCCGAACAGTGCGACGGCGGTGTGCTGGTGATCGACGGAGACGGATCGGTGCACACCGCGCTGGTGGGTGACGTCATCGCCGAGTTGGGCCGGTCCAACGGGTGGTCCGGCCTGATCATCAACGGCGCGGTGCGGGACGCGGCGACGCTGCGGACGCTGGACATCGGGATCAAGGCACTGGGGACCAATCCGCGCAAGAGCACCAAGACCGGCGAGGGGGTGCGTGATGCCGCCGTCGAGTTCGGCGGTGTGGTGTTCGTTCCGGGACACATCGCCTACAGCGACGACGACGGAATCGTCGTCGTCGCCGAAGGCGACTGATAGTCGTCGTCGCCGAAGGCGACTGATCGTCGTCGTCGCCGCAGGCTGACCGGTCAGGCCGACTGGGCCGAAGTGGCCACCGGCACACGGTGTCTGGAGAAGGCCAGCGCCGCGTCGTCGACCTTGCCGCGACGGATCAGCTGCAGGTCGACCAGGTAGTTCTGCTTGAGCCGCCACGGTGCGCGCGAGCCTTGCTTGGGCAGGTAGTCCAGCGCCCGCAACACATAGCCGGGCGTGAAGTCCATCAGCGGCCGTTCCTCGACACTGTTGCCCGGGTGCCTCGGCTCGACGGTGTCGTAACCGTTGTCGTCCATGTAGTTGATCACCCGGCAGAAGAACTCGGACACCAGGTCCGCCTTCAGCGTCCACGACGCGTTGGTGTAGCCGATCGTGAACGCCATGTTCGGCATGTGGGTCAGCATCATGCCCTTGTAGGCCATGGTGTCGTTGAGTTCGATCGCCTCGCCGTTGCGGGAGATCGCGGCCCCGCCGAACAGCTGGAGGTTCAGACCCGTTGCGGTGATGATGATGTCGGCGTCGAGCTCCTGACCGGAGCTCAGCTTGATCCCGGTCTTGGTGAACCGCTCGATGGTGTCGGTGACGACGTCGGCCTTGCCCGCACGGATGGTCTTGAACAGATCTCCGTTGGGCGCCAGGCACACTCGCTGGTCCCACGGGTTGTAGCTCGGGTTGAAGTGCTTGTTCACGTCGTAGCCCTCAGGCAGCCGGCGGCGGGCCATCGTGAGCAGCTGCTTGCGGAAGAACTCCGGAAAACGGCGCGCGATCTGATACTGGCTGGACTGCGCGACGATGCTCTTCCACCGGTTCAGGACATAGGCGGCCTTCTCGGGAAGACGCTTGTTGGTCTGCACGGTGAACGGGTCGATGTCGGGCAGAGCGGCGATGAACGTCGGCGACCGCTGCAGCATCGTCACGTGGCCCGCACCCGAACTGGCAAGTGCCGGAATGAGAGTGACGGCCGTGGCCCCGCTGCCGATCACCACGATGCGCTTGCCCGCGTAGTCCAGGTCCTCGGGCCAGTGCTGCGGATGCACGATGGTGCCCTCGAAGTCCTCCGCGCCCGCGAACTCGGGCGAGAACCCCTGCTCGTAGTTGTAGTAGCCGCTGCAGGCCATCAGGTATCTGGCGGAGATCTCCACCTGCTCGCCGTCGCGTTCGACGCTCACCGTCCAGCGGTTGTCGTCGTCGGACCAGTTGGCACCCTCGACGTTCTGGCCGTAGCGGATGTGCTTGTCGATGCCGTACTCGGCGACCGTCTCCTTCAGGTAGGCCATGATGTCCGGCCCGTCGGCGATCGCCTTCTCCGAGGTCCACGGCTTGAACCGGAAACCGAGGGTGAACATGTCGGAGTCCGAGCGGATGCCGGGGTACTTGAACAGATCCCAGGTGCCGCCGAGGTTGTCACGGCGTTCCAGGATCACATAGCTCTTGCCGGGGCAGCGGTCCTGCAGATGCCAGGCGGCGCTGATGCCGGAGATGCCGGCTCCCACGATGACTACGTCGACAAATTCGGTCATGGTGTCAAGCTATCAACGCAGTGTCGAACGAGTCAACACCCTGTTGAGAAATTCGACATACTGTAAAGTCGCCGTTGTGATCCCTGCCGAATCGTCACTGTCATGACGGCTGCCAGCACCGCCCGCCCCGGACGGGCCAGGCGCACCGCACGCCCGTCCGGTGACGACCGTGAGCTGGCGATCCTGGAGACCGCCGAGCGCCTCCTCGAAGACAGGTCGCTCGCCGAGATCTCCGTCGACGACCTGGCCAAGGGTGCCGGCATCTCGCGGCCGACGTTCTACTTCTATTTCTCGTCCAAGGACGCGGTGCTGCTGACCCTGCTCAAGCGGGTGATCGGCGAGGCCGACGCCGCACTGCAGGGTCTCATCGAGAGTCGGCCCGCCGACCGCCGCGGCATCTGGCGCCACGGCATCAACGCGTTCTTCCAGACTTTCGGCGCCCATCGCGCGGTCTGCGCCGCGACGGTCGCGGTCAAGTCCGCCAACTCCGAGGCCCGAGCCGTGTGGGCGACGTCGATGCAGCGCTGGATCGATCACATCGCCGCGGTCATCGAGGCCGAACGGGCCGACGGCGCCGCGCCGGTGACGCTGCCTGCGGTCGAGTTGTCCACGTCGTTGAACCTGCTGAACGAGGCTGTGATGACGGCGTCGTTCGCCGGGCATCAGCCCGCACTCCCCGATGATCGCGTACTCGACAACCTGTGCCACATCTGGATGGCCAGCATCTACGGCGATCCGGGCTGACCTGTCGGTCGTCGATGCGAACATATGTTCGTGTCCGATGCCTCTGCCCGATCGACGGCGCGGTCGGCGGCCATCCTGCATGCCGACCTCGACTCGTTCTACGCCTCGGTCGAGCAGCGGGACGACCCAGCGCTGCGCGGCCTGCCGGTGATCGTCGGCGGCGGCGTGGTGTTGGCCGCCAGTTACGAGGCGAAGGCCTACGGGGTGCGCACCGCGATGGGCGGGCGCCAGGCACGGGCGCTGTGCCCGCACGCCGTGGTCGTCCCGCCACGGATGGCGGCGTACTCCCAGGCCAGCACCGCGGTGTTCGAGGTGTTCCACGACACCACCCCCCTCGTCGAACCGCTGTCCGTCGACGAGGCCTTCCTCGACGTCTCCGGACTGCGCCGGGTGTCGGGCACCCCGGTGCAGATCGGTGCCCGGCTGCGGGAACAGGTGAAGGAGCGCGTCGGGCTGCCGATCACCGTCGGCATCGCCCGCACCAAGTTCCTCGCGAAGGTGGCCAGCCAGGGGGCCAAGCCGGACGGCTTGCTGCTGGTGCCTCCGGACCGCGAACTGGCGTTCCTGCACCCGCTTCCCGTGCGGCGGCTGTGGGGCGTCGGGGAGAAGACCGCGGACAAACTCCGCGCCCACGGCATCGAGACCGTCGCCGACGTCGCCGAACTCAGTGAGTCGATGCTGTGTTCGATGGTCGGTGGCGCGATGGGTCGTCAGTTGTTCGCCTTGTCGCGCAACATCGACCGTCGGCGGGTGGTGACGGGGCGCCGACGCCGGTCGGTCGGCGCGCAGCGGGCGCTCGGCCGGGCGGGCAATAAGATGTCGGCCGCCGAGGTCGACGCCGTCGTCGTCAACCTGGTCGACCGGATCACCCGACGAATGCGCAAGGCGGCGCGGACCGGGCGCACCGTGGTGCTGAGGTTGCGGTTCGACGACTTCGGACGGGCCACGCGTTCCCACACGATGCCGCGGGCGACCGCGTCGACCGATGTCATCCTGGGGGCGGCTCGTGCTCTGGTCGCTGCCGCCGGCCCGCTGATCGCCGAACGCGGCCTGACGCTGGTCGGGTTCGCGGTGGGCAACATCGACCGCGACGGTGCCCAGCAGTTGGAGCTTCCGTTTGCCGAAGCTGTCGACATGACGAGCGTCGACGCCGCGATCGACCAGGTGCGGGGACGCTACGGCAATTCCGCCGTGACCCGCGGGGTGCTCGTCGGTCGCGATCCCGGTTTGGAGATGCCCATGCTGCCCGACTGATTCAGGACGATGCCCATTCGAGCAGCTTGTCGGCGGGCCAGGTGTTGACGATCCGGTCGGCGGCCAGCCCGCTGTCCACCGCCCGCTGGGCGCCGTAGCCGAGGAACTCCAGCTGGCCCGGTGCGTGGGAGTCGGTGTCGATGGAGAACACACATCCGATGTCCATCGCGAGGGTGAGCAGCCGTGTCGGTGGATCGCGTCGTTCCGGCCGGGAGTTGATCTCCACGGCGGTGCCGCTGTCCCGGCAGGCGGTGAAGACCGTCTCGGCGTCGAATTTCGACTCCGGCCGCTCTCCGCGGCCGCCGGTGACGAGCCGGCCGGTGCAGTGGCCGAGCACGTCGGTGTGGGGGTTGGCGATCGCCTTGAGCATCCGGCGGGTCATCGCCGGGGCGTCCATCGCGAGCTTGGAGTGGACGCTGGCGACGACGACGTCGAGCCGCTCGAGCAACTCGGGATCCTGGTCGAGGGACCCGTCCTCGAGGATGTCGACCTCGATACCGGTGAGAATCCGCATCGGAGAGACCTTTTCGCGAAGCTCGTCGATGACGTCGAGCTGGTGACGTAGGCGCTCCGGCGACAGCCCGTTGGCGATCCGCAGCCGTGGCGAGTGATCGGTCAGTGCGCAGTACTCGTGGCCGAGGTCGCGGGCGGCCATCATCATCTCTTCGATCGGCGCCGATCCGTCGGACCAGTTGGAGTGGACGTGCAGGTCACCGCGCAGCGCGGCGCGAATCTCGCCGCCCCCGAGATCGGTGGCGGCCTCCCTCAGCTCCGTCAGCGCATCGGGTTCTTCGCCCGCCCACGCCTGTGCGATGACCTTGGCGGTCTTCGGCCCGATCTTGGGCAGCGACTGCCAGCTGTTGGCCGCGCCGTGGCGCTCCCGCTGCGCGTCGGTGAGGGCTTCGACGACGTCGGCGGCGTTGCGGTAGGCCATCACCCGGCGGGGGTCTTCCCGCGCCCGGTCCTTGTAGTACGCGATCTGGCGCAGCGCGGTGACCGGGTCCATGCCCTCCAGTGTGCCCAAAATCGTTAACCGCACCACAGTCCGCGGGATTTCGAGCCGGCGGCCGCTACAGTGGATTGAGAAATCATTCAATCCATCAATCCGTAAGGTGTCTCGTGCCCGAACTCGTCCCGGACGCTCCGGAGAAGCCTCTCTACGAGATCAAGGCCAACCTGTTCAAGGCGCTGGCCCACCCGGCTCGTATCCGCATCCTGGAGATCCTGTCGGCCGGCGGCCGCCCGACGCCGGTGAGCGAGATCCTCGCCCAGACCGCGATCGAGCCCACCCTGCTCTCCCAACACCTCGCCGTGCTCAAGCGTCACCACGTCGTGACCGGCCGTCGAGTCGGAAACGCGGTTCTCTACCAACTGGCCCACCCCAAGATCTCCGAGCTGCTCGTCATCGCCCGCACATTCCTAGCCGATACCCTTGGCGCACAACGTGATCAGCTCAAGGCCATCGAGGCTCTGCCGCCGGTGGAGCCCCGATGATCGCCACTGCGGCAGGTAACCTGGCCCGCCTGTTACCCAGCCGCCGCGACTACTCGGAGTTGCCCCGATCGTGGCGTCGCGACGTGCTGGCCGGCGTCACCGTCGGCGTCGTCGCGCTCCCTCTTGCGCTGGCATTCGGCATCAGCTCCGGGGTCGGCGCAGCCGCCGGACTCATCACCGCGGTGATCGCCGGACTCGTCGCCGCGGTGTTCGGTGGCTCCCACGTCCAGGTGTCTGGCCCGACGGGTGCCATGGCCGTCGTACTGGCGCCGATCGTGATGCAACACGGGCTCGGCAGTATGGCCCTCGTCACCGTGCTGGCCGGCCTCATCGTGCTGGCCGCCGGTGTCACCGGGTTGGGCCGCGCCGTCACGTTCATCCCGTGGCCCGTGATCGAGGGCTTCACCCTCGGCATCGCCGCCATCATCTTCCTCCAGCAGGTCCCCGCAGCCCTCGGGACCACCAGCCCGGCCGGCGAGCGCACCCTGACCGCAGCCTGGCGGATCGTCACCACCGCCGACTGGAGCCAGGCCGCGAAAACCCTTGCCGTGGTGGCATTCGTCGCGCTGCTGATGATCGTCCTGCCGCGCGTGCACCGCAGCATCCCGGAATCGCTGACCGCGGTCATTGCGGCCACGGTCCTCGTCGTCACCCTCGGCATCCCGGTCGCCGCCATCGGCGAGCTGCCGTCGCACCTGCCTGCCCCGGTTCTTCCGCACGCCGACGTCGGCGCGCTGAGCGACCTTATCGGCGCCGCCCTGGCCATCGCTGCGCTGGCCGCGATCGAGTCCCTGTTGTCGGCGCGGGTGGCGGCGACGATGGCGCCCACCGGCCCATACGACCCCGACCGCGAGCTTGTGGGTCAGGGGCTTGCGTCCGTCGCGTCGGGGGTGTTCGGCGGGATGCCCGCCACCGGCGCGATAGCCCGCACCGCGGTCAACGTCAGATCCGGCGCCCGCACCCGACTGTCGGCGATCGTGCACTCGGCGGTCCTGCTGGGTGTCGTCTATCTGGCGACCGGGCCCGTGGCGGCCATCCCGCTCGCCGCGCTGGCGGGCGTGCTGATGGTGACCTCGTTCCGGATGATCGCCGGCTCCACCATCCGCAAGATCCTGCGCTCCACACGTTCTGACGCGTTGACGTTCGTCCTGACCGCTGTCGTCACGGTGTGCTTCGACCTGATCGAGGCCGTCGAGATCGGCATCCTCGTCGCCGCGTTCTTCGCGTTGCGCAGTGTCGCCCGGCGCAGCAGTGTGGTTCGCGAGGAGTTACCGGGGCCGCAACGTCCCGGGGACGAGGAGATCGCCCTGCTCCGCCTGGACGGCGCCATGTTCTTCGGTGTGGCCGAACGGATCTCGACTGCAATCGTGGACGCCGAACATCACCGGACGTCGGTGGTGATCATCCGGATGTCACAGATGGGCATGCTCGACGCCACCGGCGCCAACACCCTCGCCCAGATCTGCGCCGAGCTCGAGGGCCGGGGCATCACGGTCATCATCAAAGGTGTCCGACCCGAACACACCGCGCTGCTGGCCAACGTCGGTGTCTTCGAATCACTGCGTCACGAACACCATCTCGTGGACACCCTCGAGGAGGCGATCGAACACGCCCGCACGCACGTGAGCAGTCAACCCGGCTGAGCTCAGCTGCTGCCGGTCCAGCGCGGGTCACGCCCGCTCATCCCGATGATGCGATCGATGGCAGGTGCGTCGTCCGGGACGGCGACCGCCGGTCCGAACAAGCCCTCGGTGCCCGATGCGTCGAACTGCGCGAGATGGGTCAGGCAAGCCTCGGCGGTGGTCGGGTCGACGTCGTAGGGCTGATCGGTCGTCCGGGCGACGTCCCAGCCGTGGATGACCACCTCCGCCAGCGCCACCGAGCCGGCCACCTCGCCCGGCAGATCGATGCCGCCGACTCGAGTCATGCCGGTCCAGGCGTCAGGTTGCCGCCACGCCTGCGCCAACGCCGCGAGACCGGCAGGGTATGCGGTGCGCCAGTCCGGCTCCAGACCACCGCCCTCCTCGGGCGGCGTGTCGGTCAGCGGTCCCAGATCCTTGCGGGCCGCTGCGGCGAATGCCTCCGCCAAGCCCCCGACATGCGCGACCAGTTCGCGCAGGGACATGTCGGCGCACGGCGTGGCCGCGTCGAGTTGGTCGTCGGTGACGTTGGTCAGCACCTCGGTCGTGCGGCGACACGACTCTCCCAGATCGATCATGTGTGTACCGACCGGCCGGCGGTCAGAAACTCATCGCGCGCTGCGAGGAAACCGGACTAGCCTCGGTGGACGTGCGATTCGCCTTCAAAACCTCACCGCAGAACACCACCTGGTCCGACATGCTGGCCGTTTGGAAGGCCGCCGACGACATCGACGTCTTCGAATCCGGTTGGACGTTCGACCACTTCTACCCGATCTTCTCCGACCCCGCCGGGCCCTGCCTCGAGGGCTGGGTGACGCTCACCGCGCTCGCCCAGGCCACGCAGAGGCTGCGGGTCGGCGTGCTCGTCACCGGAATCCACTACCGCCACCCCGCCGTGCTCGCCAACATGGCCTCGGCGCTGGACATCGTGTCCAACGGGCGGCTCGAGCTGGGCATCGGCGCGGGGTGGAACGAAGAGGAGTCCGGCGCCTACGGCATCGAGCTGGGCAGCATCAAGGAGCGGTTCGATCGCTTCGAGGAGGCGTGCCAGGTGCTCAAGGGCCTGCTCTCGCAGGAGACCACCACCTTCGACGGAAAGTTCTATCAACTCAAGGACGCCCGCAACGAGCCCAAGGGACCGCAACAACCCCATCCGCCGTTCTGTATCGGCGGCAGCGGCGAGAAGCGCACCCTGCGGATCACCGCGCAATACGCCGATCACTGGAATTTCGTCGGCGGTCCGCCCGAGGAGTTCGCCCGCAAGCGCGACGTGCTGGCCGCGCATTGTGCCGATATCGGTCGCGATCCGAAGGAGATCACGCTGTCCGCACACATCCGACTGGGTGAGGATCACAACCATCGCCGGGTGATCGAAGACGCCATCGCCCTGGGCGCCGAGGGACTGGATCTGGCGATTATCTATCTGCCGCCGCCATATGACCCAGCAGTCCTCGAGCCGCTGGCCCAAGAGATCGCCGCATCAGGATTGCTCAACAGCAAAGGTTGAGACCCATCACGATGCCATAACAGTTAGGCAAACATGGCGTCACACGCCGCCGAACCGGGGTAACCGGCCGGTGAAGAGTTCGCTAGACGCCGTAGCGAAGGAGCTCGTCGGCGGTGATCAACCGCTCGGCCTTCTCGGGAAACCAGCGGCTCTTGACCGGGTGGCGGAACAATGACCAGGCCATTCGACCCACCCGGTAACGGGAAATCGGGTTGATATACACGGCGATCACTCCTGCGGTGTGCAATAGCTGAACTGGGGGGCCACCTTACCGCAGCGCCCTCACCGAGTCATTAGATACCCACCTGCTGGCAAACTGCAGGAGGCACGCCGATCAAAGATCGGATGTTTTTAAAGTGACTGAAGTGACGGATGTGACGTCATGAGACCGGTCCGTGACTGTGAGATTGCGCACAGGGCTGTCAGACGCGTGCGACGACAACCCCCTGCGCAACCTCGGCGCCGAACGGCCTACCGCTGCTGTCTGCTCTTCGCGCAAGCGCTCATCGCTGCGGCGCGGCTGTCGGCTCGATCGGTGCCGGCAGCGCCGTGCGGCCCATCAGGTGACGGTCCACCGCGGCGGCGGCAGCCCGGCCCTCGGCGATCGCCCACACGATCAGGGACTGACCGCGGCCCATGTCGCCGGCCACATACACACCGGGCACCGACGTGGCGAAGGCGGCGTCACGGGACACGTTCCCGCGCTCGTTGATCTCGACACCGAGGTCGGTCAGCAGGCCTTCACGCTCGGGGCCGGTGAAGCCCATGGCGAGGAGCACCAGATCGGCGGGCAACTCGAAGTCGGTTCCGTCGATCTTCTCGAATTTGCCTGCCTTCATCTCGACCTCGTGCCCACGCAGGGTGGTGACGCGGCCGTCCTCGCCGAGGAACTGCTCGGTGTTGACCGAATAGACCCGTTCCCCGCCCTCTTCGTGGGCGGAGGTGACCCGGAACATGAGCGGGTAGGTCGGCCACGGCGTCGAGTCGGCGCGCGTCTCCGGGGGCCGCGGCATGATCTCGAACTGGTGCACGCTGGCGGCGCCCTGGCGGTGGGCGGTGCCGAGGCAGTCCGCGCCGGTGTCGCCACCGCCGATGATGATGACCTTCTTGCCCTTCGCCGTGATCGGCGGCTGACCGTCGTCGTCGACCACCGGGTCTCCGAGTTGGACCCGGTTGGCCCACGGCAGGTACTCCATGGCCTGGTGGATGCCGTCGAGCTCACGGCCCGGAATCGGCAGGTCCCGTCGTGCGGTCGCACCACCGGCGAGCACCACGGCGTCGAACTCCTTGCGCAGGTCCTGCGCTGTGATGTCGACGCCGACGTTCACCCCGGTGCGGAACTCGGTGCCTTCGGAGCGCATCTGGTCGAGGCGCCGGTCGATGTGGCGCTTCTCCATCTTGAACTCCGGGATGCCGTAGCGCAGCAATCCTCCGATGCGGTCGTCCCGCTCGAACACCGTCACCGCATGCCCGGCCCGCGTCAGCTGTTGGGCCGCGGCCAGACCGGCGGGCCCGGAACCGACGACCGCGACGGTCTTGCCCGTCAGCCGGTCCGGCGGCAGCGGAACCACCCAGCCCTCGCTGAAGGCGTTGTCGATGATCTCGACCTCGACCTGCTTGATGGTCACCGGATCCTGATTGATCCCCAGCACACAGGAGCCCTCGCACGGCGCAGGGCACAGCCTTCCGGTGAATTCCGGGAAGTTGTTGGTCGCGTGCAGCCGTTCGATGGCGTCGCGCCACCGCCCGGTCCGCACCAGGTCGTTCCACTCCGGGATCAGGTTACCGAGCGGACATCCGTTGTGACAGAACGGAATACCGCAGTCCATGCAGCGACCTGCCTGCTCCTTGAGCGTGTCGTGGGAGAAGTCCTCGTAGACCTCTTTCCAGTCGCGCAGGCGCAGATCGACCGGACGCCGCGGCGGGGTCTCGCGATGGGTGTTCCTCAGAAAGCCGCGCGGGTCAGCCACTTGCGGCCGCCATGATCGCCTCGGCAACGCCGTTCTCGTCCGCGCCGCTGCGTTCCGCCTCGGCGATCGCCTCGAGCACCCGCTTGTAATCCCGCGGCATCACCTTCTTGAAGTGACCCATCTCATTGTTCCAATCAGCCAGAATCCGTTGGCCCACAACCGAATCAGTAGCATCCACGTGGGCCTGGATCATGCCGTGCAACCACACGGCGTCTTCGGAGTCCGCGCCTTCGAGCCTTTCGAGCTCGACCATCTCGGCGTTGAGGTTGTCCGCGAGCACGTCATCGGGGTCGTAGACGTAGCCGATGCCACCCGACATGCCCGCCGCGAAGTTGCGCCCGGTCGGACCGAGGATGACGACCTTGCCGCCGGTCATGTACTCACACCCGTGGTCTCCGACGCCTTCCACCACCGCGTGTGCGCCGGAGTTGCGCACCGCGAACCGCTCACCGACCTGGCCGCGCAGGAACATCTGCCCGCTGGTGGCGCCGAACAGGATCACGTTGCCCGCGATGATGTTGTCCTCGGCCACATAGTCCTCGGGCGCTCCGTCGGACGGCCGGACCACGACCCGCCCGCCGGACAGGCCCTTGCCGACGTAGTCGTTGGCGTCGCCGTACACGCGCAGCGTGATGCCACCGGGCACGAACGCCCCGAAGCTGTTGCCCGCCGAACCCTCGAAGGTGATGTCGATGGTGCCGTCCGGGAGCCCTTGCCCACCATAGGCTTTCGTCACCTCATGGCCGAGCATCGTGCCGACGGTGCGGTTGACGTTGGTGATCGTCGTCGAGAACCTGACCGGGGTGCCGTGATCCAGGGCCTCCCGGCACTGGGCGATCAGCTGCTGATCGAGCGCCTTGTCCAGGCCGTGGTCCTGACGCGAGCTGCAGTACAGATCCTGGTTCATGAACGCCGACTCGGGTTCGTGCAGCACCGGCGCCAGGTCCAGCTTGTGCGCCTTCCAGTGCTCAGCAGCCCGCGCGGTGTCCAGCATCCCGACCTGGCCGACCATCTCGTTGACGGTGCGGAACCCCAACTGCGCCATGAGCTCGCGCACTTCCTCGGCGATGAACATGAAGAAGTTCTCCACGAACTCCGGCTTGGCGTTGAACCGCTGCCGCAGCAGGGGGTTCTGGGTGGCCACGCCCACCGGGCACGTGTCGAGATGGCAGACGCGCATCATGATGCACCCGGCCACCACCAACGGCGCTGTCGCGAAACCGAACTCCTCGGCGCCGAGCAGGGCGGCGACGACGACGTCGCGTCCCGTCTTGAGCTGGCCGTCGACCTGCACGACGATGCGGTCGCGCAAGCCGTTGAGCAGCAACGTCTGTTGGGTTTCCGCCAGCCCGAGCTCCCACGGGGCGCCCGCGTGCTTCTGCGAGGTGAGCGGAGTGGCGCCGGTGCCGCCGTCATGACCGGAGATCAGCACGACGTCGGCGTGCGCCTTGGACACACCCGCGGCGACCGTTCCGACGCCGTTCTCGCTGACCAGCTTCACGTGCACACGTGCCTGCGGGTTGGCGTTCTTCAGATCGTGGATCAGCTGGGCGAGATCCTCGATCGAGTAGATGTCGTGGTGGGGCGGCGGTGAGATCAGACCGACGCCGGGCGTCGAGTGACGCACCTCGGCCACCCACGGGTACACCTTGTGACCCGGAAGCTGGCCGCCCTCACCGGGTTTGGCGCCCTGGGCCATCTTGATCTGGATGTCGGTGCAGTTGGACAGGTAGTGGCTGGTCACGCCGAACCGGCCGGAGGCCACCTGCTTGATGGCACTGCGCCGCCAGTCGCCGTTCTCGTCGCGGTCGAAGCGCGCGACGGACTCGCCACCCTCGCCCGAGTTCGACCGGCCGCCGAGGCGGTTCATCGCGATCGCGAGTGTCTCGTGCGCTTCGGCGGAGATCGACCCGTAGCTCATCGCGCCGGTGGAGAACCGCTTGACGATCTCGCTGGCGGGCTCGACCTCGTCGATCGGCACCGCAGGGCGCTCACCCTCGCGGAACTTGAGCAGCCCGCGCAGCGACGCCATCCGCGTGCTCTGGTCGTCGACCAGGGAGGTGTACTCCTTGAAGATCGAGTACTGCCCGGTGCGGGTGGAGTGCTGGAGCTTGAACACCGTGTCGGGGTTGAACAGGTGGTACTCGCCTTCGCGGCGCCACTGGTACTCGCCGCCGACCTCGAGCTCGCGGTGGGCCCACTCGTCGGGCCGGTCCAGGTAGGCCAGCGCGTGCCGGGCGGCGACGTCGTCGGCGATGTCGTCCAGGTCGATGCCGCCGACCGGGCACGACAGGCCGGTGAAGTACTCGTCGAGCACCTTCTGGCTGATGCCGATGGCCTGGAACAGCTGGGCGCCGGTGTAGGACGCGAGCGTCGAGATGCCCATCTTGGACATCACCTTGAGCACACCCTTGCCCGCGGCCTTGACGTAGTTGGCCTTGGCCTGATCGCTGGAGATGCCTGCGATGACCCCGCGGTCGACCATGTCCTCGATGGACTCGAAAGCCATGTAGGGGTTGATGGCCGCGGCGCCGAAGCCGCACAGGGCCGCCATGTGATGCACCTCGCGGGCATCGCCCGACTCCACCACCAGGCCGACCTTGGTACGGGTGCGTTCGCGCACCAGGTGGTGGTGGACGGCGGAGACGGACAGCAGCGACGGGATGGGAGCCATCTGCTCGTTGGATTCGCGGTCGGACAGCACGATGATGCGTGCGCCGTCGCGAATCGCTGCCGACACCTTGGCCCGCACGTTGTCGAGGGCCTCCTTGAGGCCCTGGCCGCCGCGGTTGACCGGATACAGACAGCGGATCACCGCGGCGCGCATGCCGTGCTTGTGGCCCCGGATCTCGTGATCGGGGTCGACACAGATCAGCTTGGAGAGCTCGGCGTTGCGCAGGATCGGGTTGGACAGCACGATCTGGCGGCAGGACTCGGCGCCCGGGTTGAGCAGGTCACCCTCCGGGCCGACGGTGCCCGAGAGGCTGGTGACCACCTCTTCCCGGATCGCGTCCAGCGGCGGGTTGGTCACCTGGGCGAACAACTGCTGGAAGTAGTCGTAGAACATCCGGGGACGCGCCGAGAGCACGGCGACCGGGGTGTCGGTGCCCATGGAACCGAGCGCTTCGGCACCCGTGCGCGCCATCGGCGCGACGAGCAGGTTGAGCTCCTCGTAGGTGTAGCCGAACGCCTGCTGGCGCGCCACCACCCGGTGGTGCGGCATGCGGACGTAGTCACCGGGGGGCAGATCGTCGACGTGGAACAGTCCGGCGTCGAGCCATTCCCGGTAGGGCTGCTCGGCGGCCAGCCCGGCCTTGATCTCCTCGTCGGCCACGATCCGGCCCTGCGCGGTGTCGACGAGGAACATGCGCCCGGGCTGCAGCCGCATCTTCTTGACGACGGTGGCGGGGTCGAGGTCGAGCACGCCGGCCTCCGACGCCATCACCACCAGACCGTCGTTGGTCACCCAGATCCGCGACGGACGCAGTCCGTTGCGGTCCAGGACCGCTCCGATGACGGTTCCGTCGGTGAAGCACACCGACGCCGGTCCGTCCCAGGGCTCCATCAGCGACGCGTGGTACTGATAAAAGGCCCGACGGGCCGGGTCCATGGATTCGTGGCGTTCCCAGGCCTCGGGGATCATCATCAGCACTGCGTGCGGGAGGCTGCGGCCGCCGAGGTGCAGCAGCTCGAGCACCTCGTCGAAGCGCGCGGTGTCCGACGCCCCCGGCGTACAGACGGGGACGATCTTGTCGAGATCCTCGCCGCCGAAGACGTCGGTCTTGATCAGGGCTTCCCGGGCCCGCATCCAGTTCTCGTTGCCGGTGACGGTGTTGATCTCGCCGTTGTGCGCGATCCGGCGGAAGGGGTGCGCCAGCGGCCAGGACGGGAACGTGTTGGTGGAGAACCGCGAGTGCACGATGCCCAGCGCGCTGGTGAGCCGATCGTCCTGCAGGTCCAGGTAGAAAGCCCGCAGCTGAGGCGTGGTCAGCATGCCCTTGTAGACGAAGGTCTGACCGGAAAGGCTTGGGAAGTACACCGTCTCGCGGCCGGGGCCGTCTTGACCGGGCCCTTTGGTGCCGAGTTCGTGTTCGGCACGTTTGCGCACTACGTAGGCGCGCCGCTCCAGATCCATCCCCGAGGCGCCTGCGATGAACACCTGACGGAAGGTCGGCATCGCGTCACGGGCCAGCGCGCCCAGCGACGACTCGTCGGTGGGTACGTCGCGCCAGCCCAGGACCTGAAGGCCTTCGGCCTCGGCGATCTTCTCGACCGACTCGCACGCGATGGCGGCGTCCTTGGACGACTGCGGCAGGAACGCGATGCCGGTGGCGTAACTGCCGGGCTCGGGCAGGTCGAAGCCCTCCGCTTTGCAGACTGCCCGGAAATACTCATCGGGCACCTGCAGCAGGATGCCCGCGCCGTCGCCGGTGTTCGGCTCAGCGCCCTGGGCGCCCCGGTGTTCGAGGTTCAGCAGCGCGGTGATCGCCTTGTCGACGATGTCGCGGCTGCGACGGCCGTGCATGTCGGCCACCATTGCCACGCCGCACGCATCGTGCTCGAACGCGGGGTTGTACAGCCCTTGACTGCTGGGCGCCATTCCCACCTACCTTTTTCTTGCACACACCGTCGCGGATCCGGACGGACGGCAACTGTCGATGAAAGCATTAGCGGTCTGGCGAGGGAGGGTACCTTCGTGCAGCACCGAACGACGGCCCTTTTCCCGCTCGCCACAAGTGGTGAAAACGATATGACAAAGGGCCCCTGACATGCCAACTTAGTCCTACCTAACTAGGTTCGCTCGGTGACCTGCGGCCTCGAGGCGCTCGGGCCCAGGTCACAGACGAATAACGTTGCCGCGGTATCTATTTCACTGAACTAACAATTCGGGCGAGTGGGTGAGGGATAGATCACACCTCCGACGGGGGGCCGCAATTTGTTTGCTGCGACTATTGTTTCATGCGCTGTACTGCAAAGACGAACTCTGAATGAATTTGCACAAAAGCCTTAGTCGGATTCTTAGAATCCGACTCGGGCACCCTTTCGGACCCCGAGGCGCGGCCGGTCGAACCGCGGCGGCAGCACATCACCGTAAACCGTTCGCCGCCAACGGATTCGACCGCCGAGGCTGGCCTCACACGCCGAGGGGAACAATCGGTGAGCCCGTCGGAGTCCCTCGGTCGGGGTCGATACCTACCGGGGGTATCTGGCAGCGTCGCCTGCCGTCAGGCTGCAGGGTGCCCTACCCGTTGAACACACCGCTGGGCCGCTTCGGGATCGAAACCACCGCGGTGGTGAGTGGACGGTCTCCGGCGAACTGTCCCTGGAGGTCGCGCCGGACGCTGCGGACGTCATCGCGTCCCATCACGACGAACCGGTGATCGGGGGGTCGCGTCCGCTGGGCGGCAAGAGCCGCGCGGCGCTGGGGTTGTGCGAGCTCACCAGTGTGGGCGCCGCGCACTTCCGCACCGCCTCGCTGCGGGTCAACTGCCTATCGCTGATCCCCCGGCAACGGCGCTAGGACTTCTTCTTGGCCTTGCTCGCGGCGGACTTCTCGGTGTTGGCGCCCTCGGTGACGAGCTGACCGCCCGCGTTCTCCAGGTGCGCACGCACGAACCACTGGAACTTCTCCAGCTCGCCGGCGTGACCGATCAGCATGTCCTCGGAGACCGGGTCGAGATCGCCGAGGCGTTCGATGCTCTTGCGAGTGTCCTCGATGACACCGACGTAGACCAGGTTCAGCGCGGCCAGGTGCGCCTGCACGGTGTCGCGGTCGACTGAGTAGTCGTCCCAGGTGCGGTCGTTGATGATGGCGCCGGGCGTACCCAGCGGCGAGCCACCGAGAGCCGCGATGCGCTCGGCGACGTCATCGGCGTAGCCACGGACCAGTTCGACCTGCGGGTCGATCATCTCGTGGACGCCGATGAAGTTGGGGCCCACAACATTCCAGTGCACGTGCTTGAGTGTCAGATGCAGATCGTTGTACCTGCTGAGCGCTTTCTGCAGCAGCCCGGCCGTCTCGGTTCCTTCCTTGCTGGACATTCCGGGCACGGTGTATGAGGTCATTGATGGCTCCTTCGCTTGTCCCGCGACGTGTACCCGGGTGGGCGGCGCGATAATCACGTGTCGAGCACGTCACAGTTCGGCCAGGTTAGGTATCGGCACCCGCGGTCCGAAACGCGGATTGACCGCCAGCCCACTGGCTTCGAGCAGCCGCACCGCCCGGTGCCGGTGCGGGGCCATCGGGGCGAGGAGTTCGACCATCGCGGGGTCGTCGATCGGGTGCCCCAGCAGGCTCCAGCCCACCATCTTCGCGAGGTGGTAGTCGCCGACCGAGAGCGCGTCGGCGTCGCCGAACGCACGCTGCGCCGTCTCGGCGGCCGTCCACTCCCCCACCCCGGGCAACGACATCATCGCGGCGCGTGCGGCCTCGGCGGGGCGGCTCACCAGCCGTTCCAGGGCGTCGGCGCGCTGGGCGCACCCCACCACGGTGCGGGCGCGGCCGGGATCGACGTTGGCGAGATGGAACTCCCAGGACGGAATCCGCCGCCAGGCCTCCGCCGTCGGCGGCACCCGCAGGTGAGCGGGCGCGGGGCCCGGCGCCGGCGTGCCGTATCGGGTGACCAGCCTGCGCCACGCCCGACGCGCATCGGAGCCGTAGACCCGCTGCTCGAGCACCGCGGGGATCAGCGCCTCCAGCACCCGTCCGGTGCGGCCGAGCCGCAGATGCGGCACTCGTCGAAGGGCCGCGGCGATCGTGGGCTCGGCGGGGCGGAACGCGGACGCGTCGTCGTCGACCCCCAGAAGGGCGGGCAGCGTGTCGACGAACTCGGCCGCGCCGGGACCCCACGCTTCGCAGTCGACGGTGTCGGGCGCTGCCCGACCGATGCGCGCGGTGACCGGACCGCTGCGCATCAGGCTGGTCCGCCAGACGGCTCCGTCCGCATCGTCGTGGTAGCACGGGTCTGCCCGGCCGCGGCGCAGCGGCGACAGCGTCAGGCCCGGACTGGCGGGTCCGTCGAAGACCACGCTGGCCGAGCTGTGCACCAAACCAGCCTAGGTGCCGACGCCGACGTCGGCCTTGTCCGGGTAGAACGCAAGGTGCCCCGCGATCGCGGCGACCGCGGGATACGGTTCGGCGTAGGTCCACGCCGCGTCGTCGACGGTGTCGCCGTCCGGGGTCAGCACGTTGTAGTAGCCCGCGTGCCCCTTGTACGGGCAGAAGGTCCGGGTTTCGCTGGTGGCCAGGTGCGCGACCACGTCGGATAACGGGATGTATTGCACCGCAGGGTAGTCGGCTTCCCGGAGCGTCAACGCGGCGTCCGTCTCGGCGACGACGGCTCCGCCGATCCGGACGGTGACGCGGGTACCGGTCGGTTCGATCGTGATGGGATGGGCTTCAGAGGGCTCCAGAGGCTTGCGTACTGGTGGGGTCACATCGCCATTCAACGACAGCCCCGGCCGATACCATCCCGGTATGGCCCCATCGGCAGCACCCGACGCCCGCGCATCCGTCACGATCGCCGCCGACCCCGCCGCGGTGTACGCATTGATCACCGACCTGCCGACGCTGGCATCGCTGGCCGAGGAGACCGAGACGATGCAGTGGCGCAAAGGCCGCGCCGCCACACCCGGTGCGGTGTTCTCCGGGCGCAACCGCAACGGCTCCCGCACGTGGACGACGAAGTGCACGGTGACCGACGCCGAGGCGGGCACGACGTTCGCGTTCGACGTCCGCTCGGCCGGGATCGTGCCGATCGCCCACTGGCGCTATGACATCGAGCCCACCGGCGGGGGCTGCACCGTCACCGAGTCCACCTGGGACCGGCGGCCCCGGTGGATTCTGAGACCCGCGGCGCTGACCACCGGCATCACCGACCGCACCGCGGCCAACACCGAGCACATCAGGCTCACACTGCAGCGCCTCAAGGAGCGCGCAGAGGGTCGGCACGAGCCGCGCTGAGGAGCCCGGCCACGCGGCTAGTGCGGGCGACCGGCGATCTTGTCCGCCACGACCGCGATCGGGGAGGTACCGGACCTGCCGCGCGCCTCGTGCCAGTCGGCGGCCTTGTAGGCCAGATACATTCCGCGCACTCCCAGCCACCGCAGCGGCTCCGGTTCCCAGCCGCGGGAGCGGTGACCGACCCACGGCAGGGACGTCAACGGGGTGGTTCGGTTACCGATCAGGTCGGCGAGCGTGCGCGCAGCAAGGTTGGTGGCGGTGACACCGTGCCCGACGTACCCACCCGCCCAGCCCAGTCCGGTCGCCTCGTCGAAGCCCACCGCCGCCTGCCAGTCCCGGGGCACCGCCAGCACACCGCACCATCCGTGGGCGATCGGCACGTCGGCGACCTGCGGAAGGATGGTGTGCAACGTCGCGCGCAGGCCGCTGATGGTGCGTCCGGGCACCCGCCCGTCGCGGTCGGTCCTGGAACCGAACCGGTAGGGAACGCTGCGCCCGCCGATGGCGATCCGGTCGTCGACGGTGCGCTGGGCGTAGAAGAAGCCGTGCGCGGTGTCGCCGAGTGTTTCCCTGCCCTGCCACCCGATGGCATCCCACGTGCTTGCGGGGATCGGGTCGGTGGCGATCATCGAGCTGTTCATCGGCAGCCAGCGGCGCTTCAAACCCGGCAGCGCCGCGGTGAAGCCCTCGGTGGCGCGCACCACGACCGGGGCGCTCACCGTGCCCGAGGGCGTCGTGGCCCGTCCCGCCGTGATCTCGGTGACCGGGGAGCGCTCGTAGAGGACGACGCCGAGCCGTTCGACGGTGGCGGCCAGGGCGCGGGCCAGCACCGCGGGCTGAATCCGCGCGCAGTGGGGGTTGTGGTAGCCCGCGAGGACACCGTCGAGCCGAATACGTTCGGCCAGCTCTTCTTTGGTGAGCGGCTCGATTCCGTCGACCTGCCAGCGCCGTTCGGCCTCCATCGCCGCGGTCAGCCGCCGTGCCTGAGCCGGGTTGCGCGCCACCTCGAGGGTGCCGCCCTTGACGATGCCTGCGTCGATGTTCTCGCGCGCGGCGACGCCGATCACCTCGTCGACGGCGTCGTTGAGCGCCCGCTGCCAGGCCACCACGCTGTCGCGGCCGTGCCGGCGGGCCATCCGGTCACGGTCGCCGGGAACGAGACCCGACAGCCAGCCCCCGTTGCGACCGGACGCGCCGAACCCGGCGAACCGGGCCTCGAGCACCACGATGCGCAGCGAGGGGTCGGCGCGCTTGAGGTAGTAGGCGGTCCACAGCCCGGTGTACCCGGCCCCGACGATGCAGACGTCGGCGTCCCGGCTGCCGGGCAGCGGCAGCCGACTGGCCGGCAACCCGTCGAACCAGTGCGACACCTGACCGTTGACCGGAGCGTGGATGGACACCGACAGATTGTGGCAGGTGGTCCAATAGCGGAATGACGAATCTGGAGCGCCATGGCGCTGTCTTCGTGCTGACCCTCGGTGACGACGAGAACCGCTTCCACCCCGACCGCTTGTCGGCGATCAGCGCGGCCCTCGACGAGGTGGAGGCGGCAGAAGGCCCGAAAGCGGTCGTGACGACCGGCGCGGGCAAGTTCTACTCCAACGGGCTCGACCTGGACTTCATGTCCGCCAATCCCGATTCGGCGCCCACGAACCTCGCCGACGTGCACGCGTTGTTCGCCCGGGTGCTGAGCTTCCCTGCGCCGATGATCGCCGCGGTGCAGGGCCACGCGTTCGCCGCGGGAGCAATGCTGGCGTTGGCGCACGACCTGATCGCGATGCGCTCCGACCGCGGCTACTTCTGCCTGCCGGAGGTGGACCTCGGAATTCCGTTCACACCGGGCATGAGCGCGCTGATCCGGTCGCGGCTGCCGATCGCGGTGGCCCATGAGGCGATGACGACGGCCCGACGCTACGGCGGCGAGGACGCCCACGATGTGGGCATCGCCGCCGCGATCGGCGGTGAAGACGAGATCCTCGAGGTCGCCATCGCCCGCGCAGATGAACGTTCCGCCAAGGCCGGTCCCGTGCTCGGCGCCATCAAGGCCGGACTCTACGGCGAGGTGATCGCCGAACTGACCGGAGGTCAGTAGGCGTAGCGGTGGTACTGCGCCATCGTCGGGACGCCGAAACGCGGTTCATCACCGCCGCCGTCACCCGGTAGGCCGCCGAGTCGTGGCCAGCATCGTGGCGGGCGCGCCGTGGAGATCGACGCGGAGTCTGTCGCTCACCTGCTCGCGCGTTTGGCGTCGCGAAGGCCGACCCACCACGTGGCGGCTTCGCGGATCGCGTCCTCCACAGGTCTTGGCTGCCAACCTAATTCGCGCTTGGCCTTGCTGCAGTCCACCGGTGCCTCGGCTCGCATCAGCCGCAGCGAACCCAGCGACAGGCGCTCGTCGGTGCCTTTCAGCCGGGCCTTGACGCTTCCCAGCGCCGCCATCGCATACGACAGCGCCAGAGGGATCGTCTTCGTCGGCGCGGCGACACCGGCGGCCTCGGCGGCGATCCGCACCACATCGGCGTTGGAGATCATCTTCTCCGAGATCAGGTAGCGCTCCCCGACACGTCCCTTGTCCGCCGCGAGCACCATGGCGCGCGCCGCGTCGTCGACACCCACCGCCTCGAGCTCGATCCCGCCCATCACGAACGGCAGCTTGCCGAACGCCGCACCGGCGATGATCGCCCCGTGCGGGGTACGGCCCCAGTCGCCTGCGCCGTAGGTGGTGGACACGCACATCGTGACGGCGGGCAGTCCGCGGGTGCGGGCGTAGTCCAGCACGAGGTTCTCGGCCTGCACCCGCGACCTGACGTACGGCGTCAGGCCCCGGTCGACGATCGCGTCGTCCTCTGTGGCGACATGGCCGCGGCGCCGCCCGACGGTCACGTAGCTGCTCGTGAAGACGAACTTCTTCAGCCCTGCCGCGATGGCGGGTTCCACCGCGACGTCGAGGACGTTGCGGGTCCCTTCGACGTTCGTGCGGAACAACGGCGTGGGATCCCGCAGCCAGCCGCGGGTGTCGACCACGCAGTAGTAGACGACGTCGCAGCCGGTCATCGCCGCCCGCAGCACCTCGTCGTCCCAGATGTCGCCGATGAACCGCGTCACCGCCAGGTCGTCGATGCCGACGGTGTTGCCGGAAGTCACAGCGCCGTCGCGCACCATCACCCGCACATCCTTCCCGGCGGCGACGAGTTGGCGGGTCACGTGGCTGCCGAGATAGCCGTTGGCGCCGATCACCAGGACCGGAGCGACGGGAGACGGCCCGGTCACCGGCCGCCACCGAACTTGCTCATCCATTCGGCCGCGACGTCGGGCAGGGTGCCGAGTTCCTGTGCCCTCCTGCACCACTTCACCGTCGCCGCGACGAAGCGCAACGGGTTGTAGACGTCCTCCTGGCGGCACCACTTGCCATCCCCGGCGTAGGTGACGATGGAGATGTTGGTCGCGCTGATGATGGTGCCGTCACCCGGGTCCCGCATCGGGTTGTCGAGTTCGCAGATGACGCGCGCGGTCGCCTCGTCGTACACCCGCCACAGCGCCGGGAACGACGTCATGTAGCTGCCGGGGAAGGTCTCCATCGTCTTCCAGATCCAGGGCCGCACCTCCTCGCGGCCGTGCATCGTGCCCGCGGCGTGCTCGATGTAGAGGACGTCGTCGGTGTACTGGTCAACCCAGGGATCCCAGTCCCGCGTCTGCGCCGCACGGTCGACTGTCCTCTCGAACTCGGCGAATGCCTCTGCCAGCTCGTCGCGGGTGAAAGTGTTGGCGGTCACACCTGGAAATAGAACACGTTCTACCCGGGCTTGTCGAGGCGGGTCAGGTGACGCTCAGGACCCGCCGGGCGCCGAGGGGGTTCTGCAGCGGGACGTCGAGACCGGCGAACAGCGCGATCATGATGCACGCCCGATCCGCGGCGCACGCCACCATCACCGCTGCAGGCACACGCATGCCGCGAAGCCTAGCCGTGGGTACCCGCCAGACGGACTAAAACCTCAGCCCACGGGGTTATACGGGCAACTATGACGCAGCGATACAACAGGAATCCCGCGGCCGTCGACGCACTGTCGCCAGAGCAGTACCACGTGACCCAGCGCAACGGCACCGAGCGGCCGTTCACCGGCGAGTACTGGGACAACCACGAGCCCGGCATCTACGTCGACGTGGTCTCGGGGGAACCGCTCTTCGCGTCGGTCGACAAGTTCGAGAGCGGAAGCGGCTGGCCGAGCTTCACCAGACCGATCGAAGTAACAAACATTCTCGAGAAGCGGGACTTCTCGCACCTGATGCTTCGCACCGAGGTGCGGTCCGCACACGGCGACAGCCACCTCGGCCATGTCTTCAAGGACGGTCCGCGCGCCGAGGGCGGACTGCGCTACTGCATCAATTCCGCGGCGTTGCGGTTCATCCACCTCGACGACCTCGAGTCGCAGGGGTATGCAGAGTACAAGAGGCTTTTCACTGAGGAGGATGCGTGAGCGACCACAAGCGTGCGGTTCTGGCCGGCGGCTGTTTCTGGGGTATGCAGGACCTGATCCGGAAGCAGCCGGGTGTCGTGTCGACCCGGGTGGGCTACACCGGCGGTAAGAACGACCATCCGACCTACCGCAACCACCCCGGCCATGCGGAGGCGATCGAGATCATGTACGACCCGGCGCAGACCGACTACCGGGCGTTGCTGGAGTTCTTCTTCCAGATCCACGATCCGACCACGAAGGACCGGCAGGGCAACGATGTCGGCACGAGCTACCGCTCGGAGATCTTCTACGTCGACGACGAGCAGCGCCAGGTCGCGCTCGACACCATCGCCGACGTCGACGCGTCAGGGTTGTGGCCCGGCAAGGTCGTCACCGCGGTGAGCCCGGCACCCGACTTCTGGGAGGCCGAGCCGGAGCACCAGGACTACCTGGAGCGCTACCCCAGCGGCTACACGTGTCATTTCCCGCGCGCGGGCTGGAAGCTGCCCAGGCGCACGCAGGTCTGACTACCCGACGGGCCGGCGGCGGTGCACCACGATGCGGCCGCCGTCCTTCGGCGTGTGCGCGACTCCCCGGAAGTGTGCCTTCTCGCCGGGGGCGGTCGTCGACTCGATCATGAAGTGCCGCAGCACTGTTCGCAGCACGACATCCATCTCGACGTTGGCGAAGGTGGCGCCGACGCAGCGGCGCGTGCCGCCCCCGAAGGGGATGTGGGCGAACGTCGGCGGTCGCTCCCCGATGAAGCGCTCGGGGTCGAACCGTTCCGGGTCAGGGAAGTCCGCCGGACGCCCGTGCATCTGCGATATCGCCACGAGGATCGAATAGCCCCGCGGGATGACCCACTCGCCGAGTTCGAACGTCGGCGCGTGGACGTGGCGCCCGGCGAAGTCGATGATCGTGCGTGAGCGCTGGACCTCGAGGATGGCGGCCTGCCGGTACTCGTTGCCGTCGGTGTCGGCTTCCGCCGCCAGCTTGGCGAGAACGTCCGGGTGGCGGCTGATGCGCTCGAACGCCCAGCCCATCGTGGCGGCGGTGGTCTCGTGTCCCGCGGCCAGCAGCGTGAGCAGTTCGTCGCCGACGTCCTGGCGCGACATCGTCGACCCGTCCTCGTAGGTGCTGCGCAGCAGCAGCGCGAGGACGTCGTCGCGGGCGTCGAGGTTCGGGTCTGCCGCCACCGCGTCGATGAGGCGGCCGATCACCTCGTCGTACTGCCGGCGGTAGGCCGCCAGCCGGCCCCACGGGCTGAACGGGCCATAGGTCCGGGAGGGCATCGGCAGGACGGCGAGCCGCGAACCGAGGGTGACCCACGGCGGGATGATGCGGCGCAACTCGTCGAGATGTGCGCCGTCGGCGCCGAACACGGCACGCAGGATCGCGTTCAACGTGATGCGCATCATCGGCTCGAGGGTTTCGAACGGTTGACCCTCCGGCCAGCTCGCCGCCTCCCGCAGCGTCTCCTCCTCGAAGATGCTCTCGTAGTTCTTGATGCTCTTGCCGTGCAGCGGCGGCGTCAGCAACTTGCGGCGCAGGCGATGGTCGGTGCCGTCGAGGGCGAACACCGAACCCGAACCGAGCACTCGCGACAGGTTGGGCAGGATGTTTCCGACGTCGTCGGTGTTGGCCATGAACACCTGCTTGGCCAGCGCCGGCTCGGTGACGATCACGGTGCGGCCGAACACGGGGATTCGCATGGTGAAGATGTCGCCGTAGCGGCGCGCGATCTGGGAGATCGTCCACTTCCGCGAGAACGAGAAGCCCAGGCCCTGCAGGAACCTCGGGATGGGTGGGGTGGGCGGCAGCCGCACCGGCAGTGCCGGCGTGACGGCGGGAGGGGTCGAGGGCTGCGTGGTGATCGTTGCTTCGGTCATCGGACATCCCCGCTCGATCGCGTGGTACTGCGGTGTACCGTGGTCATGTCCGGTACGGTACCGCTTGGTACCAGGACGATGCAAGGGTGTGTTGGGAGGTGACGGTCAGGTGACTGCTCCCGTGCTGGCAGCCGTGGCCGACCGCCTGCTCGACGGCCTGGCCTCCTCGATCGGGGAGCGCGGCTATCGCGAGACCACCGTCGCCGACATCGTGCGCCACGCCCGGACCTCCAAGCGCACGTTCTACGAGCAGTTCGCCAGCAAGGAAGAGTGCCTGATCGAGTTGCTCCGCCGGAACAACGAGGACCTGATCGCGTCCATCCAGGCCGGCGTCGACCCGGAGGCCGAGTGGCGTCAGCAGATCCGGCAGGCGGTCAGCGCGTACGTCGCGCACATCGGGGCGCGACCGGCGGTCACCCTCGCCTGGATCCGGGAGGCGCCCGCGCTGGGGGCCGTGGCCCGGCCGCTGCACCGGCTGGCCATGGATCACCTGACCGACATGCTGGTCACCCTCACCGACAGCGCGGGCTTCCGCCGGGCTGACCTGACCCCGATCTCACCGCCGATGGCCCTGATCCTGCTCGGCGGATTGCGGGAACTCACAGCGCTTCTCGTCGAGGACGGGGGCGACGTGCGCCGCATCGCGGAACCGGCGGTGGCGGCCGCGACGGCGATACTCGGGCCTCACTGAGCGTCAGCCCAGCATCAGCCGCGCCGACTTCTCCAGCCTGTCCGCGATCTCCCGGTACGACGCGTATCCCATTCCGGCCCGCACCAGGGCGCCCGAGTAGAGCATCTCCAGAGAATCGATCACATCCGGATCGGTGTCGGGGCCCAGCGCGTCGGAGAGCCGATCGCGGATGTCGCGACCGATGCGAAGTCTGAGCACCTCGACGTCCGGGTCCTTGCCCAGGAGTGCGGTGGTCACCGCGCCGGCGAACTCGGGTTCGTCGGCAACGAGAAGTGAGATGTGCCCGAGCACCTCGATCACCTTGGCGGCCGGATCGCCGGTCTCGTGCGTGGTCCGCGGCGAACCGGCGAGGCGTCGCCAGAAGACCTCGGCGACAAGGTGCTCTTTCGAGGAGAAGTACGTGTACGCCGTCGCCGCCCCCACACCGGCCTCCGCGGCCACCCGCCGCACGGTCAGCCCGGTGAACCCCTCGCGCGTGAGCAGATCGACCGCGGCGCGGCCCAACCGGTCCACGGTGTCGGCCTGTCTGGCCGTCAGTCGGCGCCGAGTCGACTCCAGAGCCGGATCGGACACATGTCCGGACGCTACTACAACTCACCCGGTGCCGCCAGGCACCAAGACGGCCCCAAGGCCGGCAACGGTAAGTTGGGCACGATGAACGACACGACGGCGAGCCGTCCATCCGATGCCGACACCGCGCTGCCACCGGCCGCCGCCGCCCTGTTCGAACTCGCCGAAGGGGTCACCGGCTTCATGCCGGCCGACGAGGGCCGGGTGCTATACGACACCGCCGTGGACTATCTCGGCGAGGGCATCGGCGTCGAGATCGGCACGTACTGCGGCAAGTCGACGGTGATGCTCGGCGCCGCCGCCCAGGAGACCGGCGGACTCGTCTACACGATCGACCACCACCACGGTTCGGAGGAACACCAGCCTGGCTGGGAGTACCACGACACGACGATGGTCGACCCGGTCACCGGCCTGTTCGACACGCTGCCGGCGCTGCGGCACACGCTGGACGCCGCCGGGGTCGACGATCACGTCGTCGCCATCGTCGGCCGGTCACCGGTGGTGGCCCGCGGCTGGCGAACACCGTTGCGGTTCTTGTTCATCGACGGTGGGCACACCGAGGAGGCGGCCAATCGCGACTTCGACGGCTGGGCCCGATGGGTCGACGTCGGCGGTGCCCTCGTGATCCACGACGTGTTTCCCGATCCGGCGGACGGCGGCCAGGCGCCGTTCCACATCTACCGACGAGCGCTGGACAGCGGTGATTTCCGCGAGGTCCGGGCGACCGGTTCGATGCGGGTGCTCGAGCGCGTGTCCGGACAGGCAGGCACGCTGAGCGGCGGTTAGCGGTCGCTCGTCGCGCACTCGCAGTCGTACGCGCCCTCGAGACCTCTGGGCAGGTCCTCGCCGCGGAAGATGGCGCTGCCCGGTGTCGTCGAGGACAGGGCGTCGGCGGCGAGGATCACCGCACCACCTGTCCACGTGGTGCGCTCCACCGGCCAGCGCTTGCCGTCGGCGTACACCAGGCCGGTCCAGTAGGAGCCGTCGTCCTCGCGAAGGTGATGCATCGCCTCGAACTGTTCGTGGGCCCGCTCCAGGTCGTTGATGGCCTCCAAAGCCATTACCAGCTCGCAGGTTTCGGCGCCGGTGACCCACGGGCGGTCATCGACACAGCGGATGCCCAGACCCGGGACGACGAAGTCGTCCCAGCGTTCGTCGATGCGCGCCCGGGCCCTCGGCCCGCGCAACGCCCCGCCGAGCACCGGGTAGTACCACTCCATCGACCACCGGTCCTTGGTGACGAACGCCTCGGGGTGATGCGCGATCGCGTGGCCGAGGCGGCCGACCGCGACCTCCCACTCCGGCTGCGGGGCGTCGAGGTAGTCGGCGAGCGCCAACGCACACCGGATGCTGTGGTGGATACTGGCGCAACCGGTCAGCAGCGCTTCCTCGGCGATGCCGGAAGAACTTCTGGCCCAGGCTATTTCACCTGTGCTGAACTGTAGTTCGAGGACGAAGTCGATGGCCTTGGCCACCACCGGCCACATCGCCTCGGCGAAGCGCCGGTCGTCGGTGACCAGGACATGGTGCCACACGCCGGTGGCGATGTAGGCGCAGAAGTTGCTGTCGCTGTTCGGGTCTTCGACAACGCCGTCGCGCAGCTGGATCGGCCACGTGCCGTCCGGGCGCTGCGTCCTTCGTGACCATTCGAACGCGGCCCGCGCCGGTTCGAGCAGGCCCGCCGCGGTCAGCGCCATCGCGTTCTCGACGTGATCCCAGGGGTCGGTGTGGCCACCTACCGACCAGGGAATGGCCCCCGTCGGCTCCTGCGTCGCGGCGATCGACTCGGCGGTCTGCAGGCACTGGGCAGCGGTGAACACACCGGGCACGCCGGGGATCTCATGCATCGGCGCCACCCGGCTTGCGGAAGTAGAGTGCGACGCTCTTTCCGATCAGCGGGTTCAGCGCCGACTCCGCGACGCGCGTCAGCCAGGGTCGGCTCATCATGTCCCACACCAGCAGCTTGTGGTAGGCGGCCACCGCCGGATGTCCCGACTTCTCGGTGCCGACAGCGCATTTGAGCCACCAGTACGGTGAGTGCAGGGCGTGCGCGTGGTGGGTGTGGGTCAGCTGCAGCCCGTGCGCGAGAACCTTGTCGCGCAGTTCGTCGGCGCGGTAGATGCGGATGTGCCCACCCTCGTTGGCGTGATATTCATCCGACAGCGCCCAGCAGATCCGCTCCGGAAGCCAGCGCGGCACCGTGATGGCCAGGGCGCCACCGGGTTTGAGAACCCGCACCAATTGCACGATCGCCTGATCATCGTTGGGGACGTGCTCGAGGATCTCGGAGGCGATGACACAGTCGAAGGTGCTGTCATCGTAGGGAAGATCGAGGGCGTCGCCCTTGACCACTTCACCCTTGGCCGAGGCGGGAGCCTCACCCTCGTCCTTCATCGCCTGCAGGATCTCGTCGACGTCGTTGAGGTCGGATGCGCTCTGGTCGAATCCGACGACGTCGGCCCCGCGCCGGAACGCCTCGAAGGTGTGGCGGCCCGCGCCACAACCGACGTCGATCACCTTGCTCCCGGCGCGAACCCCCAGCCGGTCGAAGTCAACGGTCAGCATGTCCCAACCCTTTCGCAGGCCCGCTCGTAGACGGCAACGGTCTGCGCGGCAACGGATTCCCAGCTGAACACCTCGAGCGCGCGGCGCCGTCCGTTGTCGCCGAGCCTGCGCAGTTCCATCGGCGAGTCGAGCAACTCGCCGAGTACTTTCGTCAGTTCGTCCACGTCGGCGGGTCTGACCAGCCTGGCGCATTCCCCGTCGGCTCCGACCACCTCGGGCAGCGCACCGGCACGGCTCGCGACGATCGGGGTGCCGCTGGCCATCGCCTCCACGGCCGGCAGCGAGAAGCCTTCGTAAAGCGAAGGGATACAGGCGACCTCAGCCGAGGCCAGCAGGTCGGCCAGCTCGGAGTCGCTGAGCCCGCTGGAGCTGTGCACGATGTCGGAGATGCCCAGCTCGGCGATGAGCTTCTCGGTCGGCCCGTTCGGCTCCAGCTTGGCCACCAGCTGCAGTTCGAGGTCACGCTCGACCCGCAGCCGGGCGACCGCGTGCAGCAGATGGCTGACGCCCTTGAGCGGCACGTCGGCGCTGGCGATGGCGATGATGCGGTTGCGGACACGGTGCTGCGCCGGCTGGAACAGCTGGGTGTCCACGCCGAGAGGCACTACGTGGAGTTGGTCGGCACTGACGGCGAAGTCCTCGGCGATGTCGGCAGCCGACGTCGACGAGACGGTGACCAACTCGGGGATCTGACGTGCCACGGTCTTCTGCATCTCGGCGAAGCCGTACCACCGGCGCACCAGCGGCTTGCGCCACCACTTGGCGGCCGCCACGTCGAGCACCCGGTCCCGCGTGATCGGGTGGTGCACGGTGGCGACGACCGGCATTCCCGTCGCCGCGATCGACAAAAGCCCGGTGCCGAGGCACTGGTTGTCGTGCACGACGTCGAAGTCGTCACGGCGCTCGGCCAGCAGGCGCGCGGCGCGCAGGCTGAAGGTCTTGGGCTCCGGGAATGCCGCGGTCCAGGTGGCGAGGAGCTCGAGCAGGTCGATGCGCGTCTTGATCTCGTTGGGCATCGGGACACGGAACGGATCCGGCTCGCGGTAGAGGTCCAGGCTGGGCACCTTGGTCAGGCGCACCCGCGGGTCGAGGCCCTCGGGGTAGGGCTGCCCGGAGAAGAGCTCGACATCGTGACCGAGCTCGACGAGCCCGCGGCTCAGGTGCCGCACGTAGACGCCCTGACCACCGCAGTGGGTCTTGCTCCGGTAGGACAGCAAGGCAATACGCATGCTCAGCTCACATACCCTGCGCGGCGCGTGAGCGCTGCGGTCCAGGAGCGGTAAACGCCCTGAGCTGGCCGAATCGTTTGACGCAAGTAATCCGAACCCTCCTGGACATGTGTCCAGACTATAGTTTGACGTGCTAGCTGACGCAACGCGTCCGCTTGCTCTGACTACCACAGACGCCGGTGGGCGTCCTGTTCAGCCTGGTGGTTACCCCTCGGCGCACTCTTCTCTATTGCGGCGGAAATCCGCCAGTGGCCACCGGGCCCCACTGCTGCGGCGTGACCCTGATCAGGCACTTGCGCTGGTCCACCATCGCCTGGCGGTACTCGTCCCAGTCGGGATGCTCGCCCGCGACGGACCGGAAGTACTCGACCAGGCCCTCGAGTGCTTCGGGCAGGTCGACGACCTCTGCGGGGCCGTCCACCTGCACGTACGGGCCGTTGAAATCGTCGGACAGGACCACCACGCTGGCCCGAGGCCTGCGACGGATGTTGGCCGCCTTCGCCCGCTGCGGGTAGGACGCGACGACGATTCGACCCTGGCCGTCCACGCCTCCGGTGACCGGTGAACTCTGCAGGGACTCCCCCGCCCGGAAGGTCGTCAGCACCATCCGGTGCCGTGGTCGGATGAAGTCGAGGAGTTCGGACAGGTCGACCACATCGGCGGTGGCGATCTTTCGGGCCATCCGTCCAATGTATCGACGTGTCGGAGGCCAGAACTACCATGTCGAACATGAGTTCGAATGATGAGTTGTTCCGCGCGCTCGACGCCGCGGATGTCGCCTTCCGGGCACTGGCCACCGCGCCGATCCAGACCCTGCGCCCCGCCGACCAGCGCGCCCTGCTGCTCCGCCTCGACGGGATGGAGAAGACGCTGACCGCACTGCAGCGCCGACTCCTCGGGACCGTGGTGGCCGGCCCGCCCCCCGTCCAGTTCGCCGGCGCTTCGTGGGCCGAGGTGCTGGCCCGCCGGCTCCGCATCTCCGTCGGCGAGGCCCAGCGCCGCATCGCCGAGGCCGGAGGCGCCGCCGAACAGAAGTCGGCCTGACCGAACGCCGCCCCGCACTCGGATCTGTCTTTACAATCTGGCGCATCACTGTCAAGGAGATGTGTGGCCGGATTTGATAGCGCAGCAATCGCCGAGTGGCGCCGCTACGGCAAGGTGCCGATCGCGGCCGGCCTGGGCTACTCCATGGGGGTCATCCACGTCTACTGCCTGGGCGCGTTCATGGAGCCCCTGCAGAACGAGTTCGGCTGGAGTCGCGCCGAAGCCTCGGTGGGGCTGACGATCGTGGGGATGGCCGCCGCCGCCGCGGCACTACCGATCGGCCTGATGGTCGACCGCCTCGGTCCGCGACGGGTGGGCCTGACGGGCGTGATCCTGATGGCCGCGGCCTTCGCGCTCCTGGGCAGCGCCACGGGATCGATGACCAACTGGATCCTGCTGTGGGCGCTGCTGGCCTTCGCGTCCTTCTGGGTGCAGACCACCGTCTGGACGTCCGCGGTGGCCAGCCGCTTCGAGAGCTCCCGCGGGTTCGCGTTTGCGGTGACGCTGTCGGGAGGATCGTTGGCGGCGGCGGTGTTCCCGCCGCTGGCGACTGTGTTCATCGGCGAATGGGGTTGGCGCGCAGCATTCCTCGTCCTCGGCGCGCTGTGGGGACTGCTCGTCCTCACCGTCGTCTGGCTGTTCTTCCGTGGCGCGCAGGACGAGAAGGCGCGCGACCTGCCCGAGTCCGCTCCGGCCGCGCCCATCCCGGCACGCGAGGCGGTGGTCGTCGAGCTGCCGGGCCTCACCCTCGGCGAAGGTCTTCGATCGGTGACGTTCTACAAGCTGCTGATCGCCGCCGGGCTGTTCGCCTTCACGACGCTCGGGGTCGTGGTGCACCTGGTTCCGATCCTGCGCGACGCGGGCGCCGAGCCGCTTGCCGCCGCGGGCGCCGCCTCGCTGGTCGGTGTCTTCTCGATCGTCGGACGGCTGGGCATCGGGGTGCTGCTCGACCGGTTCTCGGGCCGGCTCGTCGGCGCGTGCGCCTACCTCGTGCCGATCCTGGGCGGCGCCCTGCTGCTGTTCGACGGCGGGAACCCGGTGAGCCAGACCGCCGCGGCCGCGCTGTTCGGCCTCACCCTCGGCGCCGAGGTCGACGTGATCGCCTACCTCGCCTCGCGTTATTTCGGCCTCAAGAACTTCGGCGGGCTGTTCGGCGGCCTGGTCGCCGCGCTGTCGCTGGGCACCGCGTTCGGCCCGCTGGCGGCCGGCGCGACCTCGGATCACTTCGGCGGCTATTCGAACTTCCTGATACTCACGATGCTCCTGATGGGCGCGAGCAGTCTGGCGCTGGCGAGCCTGAAGGCTCCCCCGGACTGGACCACGGACGCACAGGCACCGGTGACAGCGGCGACGGATCCGCGGCCATGAGCGATCATCCAGCGGCAGTACGGGTCTCGATCCTGGGAACCACGAATGCGAAGGGCTTCGGGTAACCCAGCCCGCTGAGCCGGCCGAGCCGGACGGCGCTCACGTCCACCGTGCGCACCTCGCCGGAGGACGGTTCGTAACAGTGCAGCGCGTCGCCCGGCGTGTCGACGATCAGCACCCAGTGCCTCGGGATGTACCGGCCGATCAGCATCGGCACGGGCCAGTCCGCGCCTGCCGTCTCGAGGACGTCGGCCAGCGCGTCGCGGCGACCCCGCCACAGCCGCCACCGGTAGCGCACCCCGCGACCGCGGGAGCGCATGTTGAGCGCGCGCGCCATCCCCATCGGCGTCGTGCCCAGCGCGCGCGGCCATGCCCGGTTCAGCAGCGCATGCACGCGCAGCTGCTCGTCGGCGAACCATGCCCGGCCGGCATCGGCGCCCGACAGACCCGCCCGGTAGCCGGAGTCGAGCAGCGCGCCCGCCAGGACTGCCACCGACGGTCCGCACGTCCTGCCGTCCCGCTGCCGGAGCCGCAGCGCGGCGATTCTCACCCGCCACCGCCGAGGAGGTCCTCCCCGCGCTTGCGGAGATCGACCTTGCGCACCTTGCCCGTCACCGTCATCGGAAACTCGTCGATCACCTGGACGTACCGCGGGATCTTCTGGTGTGCGACCTGTCCGCCGAAGAACACCCGCAGGCTCTCGGCGGTGGGCGGCCGCGCCCCGTCGGCCACCCGGATCCACGCCATCAGCTCTTCGCCGTACTTCTCGTCGGCGACGCCGACGACTTGCGCGTCGACGATGTCGGGGTGGGTGTAGAGGAACTCCTCGACCTCGCGCGGATAGATGTTCTCGCCACCCCGGATCACCATGTCCTTGATGCGGCCGGTGACGCTGAGGTAGCCGTCGTCGTCCATCACCGCGATGTCACCGGTATGCATCCACCCGTCGGCGTCGATGGCCTCCGCGGTCTTGTCCGGGTCGTTCCAGTAGCCGGCCATCACGCTGTAACCGCGGGTGCACAGCTCGCCGGGCATGCCCCTTTCCACCTGGGCACCGGCCTCGTCGACGATCTGGATCTCCAGGTGCGGACCGACCCGCCCGACGGTGCTCACCCGGCGGTCCAGGGAATCAGTGGGCAACGTCTGGGTGGACACCGGGGACGTCTCCGTCATGCCGTAGCAGATCGCGACCTCGCTCATGTGCATGCGGTCGATGACGTTGCGCATCACCTGCTCCGGACAGGGTGATCCCGCCATGATCCCGGTGCGCAGGCTGGCCAGGTCGAAGTCGCCGAAGTTCGGAAGGGACAGTTCGGCGATGAACATCGTGGGCACCCCGTAAAGCGAAGTACACCGTTGCGCGGCAACGGCTTCGAGGCTCTCCGCGGGATCGAAGCCGGGCGCCGGGATCACCATCGCGGCGCCGTGGGAGGTGCACGCCAGGTTGCCCATGACCATGCCGAAGCAGTGGTAGAACGGCACCGGGATACACACCCGGTCCGCCTCGGTGTACCCGAGACCCTCACCGACGAGGTAGCCGTTGTTGAGGATGTTGGTGTGGGTCAGCGTCGCACCCTTGGGGAATCCGGTGGTGCCCGACGTGTACTGGATGTTGATCGGATCCGACGGACGCAGGCCTGCCTGCACCTCGTGCAGCGCGTCGACGTCGACGGCCGTCTCGGCGATGTCCACCCACTGCGGTGACCCGACGGTGACGACGTCGTCGAGATGCGGGCAGCGGTCACGGACCGCACCGAGCATCGCGGTGTAGTCGGATGTCCTGAACGACGCCGCCGACAGCACCATCGCGATCGAGGACTGGTTGAGCACGTAGTGCAGTTCCTCGGTGCGGTAGGCCGGGTTGATGGTGACGAGGACGGCGCCGATCTGCGCGGTGGCGTACTGGATCATGGCCCACTCGGCGGTGTTGGGTGACCAGATGCCGACCCGGTCGCCGGGTCCGACGCCGCGATGCAGCAGGGCGGTCGCGATGCGACGGGTCGCCTCGTGGAACTCCGTATAGGTCCACCGGCGGCCGGTCGCGCATTCGATCAGCGCGTCGCGGTCGCCGAACGCGTCGACCGTTCGGGCCAGGTTGGCGCCGATCGTCTCGTCCAGCAGCGGTGGCTCTGCGACTCCGGACGCGTACGACAACATCCGCTGCTTTCCCTCCACCGTGGATTTCCCGCCCTGGCTGGGTACTAGCCACCCTAGGCCCGATGAAGGTGGTGATGGTTCGAATGTCGATCCTGGTGGTGGCCGCATGACCTTCGACCTCACGCCCACAGCGGCGCAGCATGATCTGGCCCGGCGCGCCCACGACTTCGCCGCGCAGGTGGTCCGGCCGGTGGCCGCGGACTACGACGCGCGCCAGGAGTTCCCGTGGCCCGTGCTGGAGGAGGCGGCCGGCCGAGGGTTCTACAGCCCGCTGTTCTACCGCGACCTGATCGGTGACCCCACGGGCCTGTCGTTGCCGATGTTCATGGAGGAAATGTTCTGGGGGTGCGCCGGCATCGGCCTGGCCGTGGTGATGCCTGCACTGGCGCTGTCGGCGATCGGGCAGGCCGCCTCACCCGAGCAGATGCTGCAGTGGGCGCCGGAATGTTTCGGTACGCCCGGCGATCTGAAGCTGGCCGCGCTGGCGATCTCCGAACCCGAGGGCGGCAGCGATGTGCGCAACCTGCGCACCCGGGCACGGCGGGACGGCTCGGGGCCGGACGCGGACTGGATCATCGATGGCCACAAGATGTGGATCGGCAACGGCGGCATCGCCAACGTCCACGTGGTCAACGCCGTGGTCGACGAGGAACTGGGCCATCGCGGCCAGGCGCTGTTCATCGTCCCCGGCGGAACCCCGGGCCTGGACATGGTGCGCAAGCTCGACAAACTCGGCTGCCGCGCCTCGCACACCGCCGAACTCAAGCTCACCGGCGTCCGGGTCCCCGCCGACCATCTGCTGGGCGGGCCGGAGAAGCTGGAACACAAGCTGGCCCGCGCCCGCGAAGCCGTCGAGGGCGCCAAGCACTCCGGGTCGGCCACGATGGGCACGTTCGAGCAGACCCGACCCATGGTGGCCGCGCAGGCACTCGGTATCGCCAGGGCGGCATTGGAATACGCCACCGAGTACGCCAACCGGCGAGAGGCGTTCGGGGCTCCGATCATCGACAACCAGGGAATCGCGTTCCCGCTGGCCGACCTCGCGACCGCCCTGGACGCAGCGCGTCTGCTGACGTGGCGGGCGTCGTGGATGGCCGCCACCGGGGTGCCGTTCGAGCGGGGCGAGGGGTCCATGTCCAAGCTGGCGGCCAGCGAGGTCGCGGTGCGGGCCACCGAACGCGCCATCCAGACGATGGGCGGCTGGGGCTACGTCAAGGACCACCCTGTGGAGAAGTGGTACCGAGATGCCAAGCTGTACACCATCTTCGAGGGGACCAGCGAAATCCAGCGCGTCGTGATCTCCAATGCGCTCGGCGCCGCCGACGGCAAGCCGCCCCTGCATTTCGACCTCGAGCCGACCGGCGGACCGCTCAACCGGGCATTCGGCCGGGGCACCCCGGCGCGCACCCGGGCCGCCAACCGGGCACTGACCATGAAGGATTGACTGCCGGCGCCGGTGATGGCGCTGGCGATGAAAGTGCTTCGCCCGCCACGGAAGTGAGCACCCGCCTCACATCGCCTCCGCCTTCGGCGGTGCGGTCGCGCCGGTGTCGACTCCCTCGGTGACCACGGTCGCCTGCAGCGCATCGACGGCCATGTCGTACTCACCGCGATTCCAGAAGCCCGAATGCCCGCACACCGGACCGGACGGGTCGGGACTGTACTTTCCATGCCGTGGATCCTGTTGTGCCACATCGGGAATCCTGCAGTCGACGGCCGGAGGTACGGCGCTCCAGTCGGGCGGGCTGCTGTCGCGCTGGACGAGGTACTCGGCCGTATCGAACACCCACGCACCGATGGGGTCGCTGCACACCCAGAGGTTGATCCAGCGGGGTGCCGGCTCGGACTGGCGGGCGCGCAGAGCGTCCAGCGCCTCGGCGCCGAAGTAGGCGGGGAAGTTCTGGGCGTACAGCCGCCGCAGCGGGGAGCCGAAGGTCAGCAGTGGGTACCGCTCGGCGGCGCCTTCGAACCCCTTGGCCTGCAACAGAGTTGCCGCCGCGATGATCGTGCCCTGGCTGTGGGCCACCAACACCACCTTCGTGCCCGCGGTGTCCAGGTCCGCTAGGCGCAGCCGCAGATCCCATACCGTGCGCCTGCCGTAGCTCGGTGGGGTGAGCGGGTGATTGGCTCGCGGCCAGAACGTCGCGACGTCCCAGAGGATCGCGACCGTCTTGCGCAGCGCAGGATTTCGGTACGCCATGATCACCGCCAGCCCGACCCCGGCCGCCAGCGCCACCGTGACGACCACGCTGAGGTTGGTGAGGCGCGGCGACCACGCCACGACCTCGTCGAAACGGTCTTCCTCGGACACGTAGTACCCGGCCATCGCGACGATCACGGTCACCGCGACCAGCACCAACACACCGACCAGCTTGACGGCGACATCTGTCAGGGACGCCAGGGCACGGGCCCGGGCGATCCTGAGATGGACCACCTCGTCCCGGGCCGTCGCACTGACGGGGTAGTCGGCCGCCACCGTCTCACGGAACTCTCTCGTTCGCCGTGGCAGTAGCCGCACCACCACGTAGATGCCCGCCGACGCGGTGACGAGGAGCAGGAACGCCGTGGCCACGGCCGTCCACAGGTATGGCGGCGGCACGATCAGCGGGGCGTCACCACCCGCGGCCCGCATCTTCACATCGAAGGCCTGGGTCGCGCTTGCCAGCGTGGCGAGGCGGGACACGCGGTCCTGGGCGGCCTCGGCCGTGGACACCACCACCTTGCCGAGTACCTGGGCCGCCCCCAACCCGATCCCGACGCTCAGCCCGCCGCCGAGCATCCACCCGAGCAGCACCACGAATGCGCCGGTGTACCCGCGCAGGGTCATGTCGTATCCGGCGCGCCCGGCCGAACCGCTGCGCGGGGAACGCATCGTCAGTGCCGTGCAGATGAACAACGCGACCAGCAGGGCGGCCTGCACGGCGAGCAGACCGTAGATCGACGCGCGCAGGCCCGGAAGATGCGTCGGCGGCGCCGGGTAGTCGATCGTGGTGCCGGCGAGCCAGACCAGCGAGACGGCGAGGAGGATCAGCGCCATCACCCGCGACGCCATCAGGGTGTTGTGCAGGTGACCCGCCCCGGGGCCGCCGCGTGCGGTCGCCTTGTTCCACGCCGTCGCCGCGACCGCGAAGGCCAGCAGCCCGAGGTTCCCGATCAGCAGCACCACGCCGACCGCCCGCACCCCGTCCGCCCCGGGGAATCGCACCGGCACCGCGAGGACCAGCGCCGCCAACCCGGACGCCCACGCGGTCACGTGACACGCGCGCAGCCGCAGCACGGAGTCGTCTCGGAGCCAGAAGGTGTCGTCGGCGAGCGGCGTCCTCGATCCGGCCATCACCGAGGCTTCCGGCGGCGTTCGGGGATCGTGTGGCGTGTCGACCTCCTCGCGACCCAGCCGCCAAAGCACGACGATCACCAGCACCAACGGCAGCGCCCCGAACGCGAGCCGCCTACCCGCCGGCTCAGCGGCCACGAATGCCAGCGGGCCACGCCCGGAGCTGCAGTAGTCGAGGCCCGCGCACTGCCACACGGCGACGTCGAGGACGACCACCGCCATCGCGAGCAGCAGGGTCAGCGTGAAGGACAGCGCGATGAGCCGCATCAACGCCACCGCCAGCGACGCCGGCCGCTTCCGTCGCGCGGGCGGCAGCATCCAGTGCGCGAGGTTGACGAGGGTGAACGGCAGGAACAACAGCCATAACGCCCGGCTCGCCCGCCGCGACGTCAGCCCGCCCCACGAGTACGCCTCCATCAGTCGCCGCCAGGTCCCCGGCGCGGGCGGGCTGGCAACGTCGTCGATCCAGTCCGCCCGCCGGTAGAAGCCGGCGTCCCGGCCCCCCGCCACTTGTTTCAGCAGTTCGGTGGGGCAGTTCAGCATCGCCTCGGGCGGCGTGCCCGACACGCCGTGGACCCGTAGCTCGACGACCGTTCCGCCCCCGGACATGCACACATAGTGACGCCATCGGCGCCGTTGCATCTACCACCCGACGAAACCCGACAAAACCCGGTACCCCTGGTTTCACGATGGCCGATTCTGGCAATATTACTCGCCAGTCACATAGGAGTCCGAAACTCGGCAGGTGGGATGACGATGGAGTTCTCTCGACAGGCGGTATCGGTTCTGGCCCAGGGCGAAGAGGGTGGTGGAGCCGCCCTCAACGAGATCCTCGGCCTGACGGTCGCGGCCGCGGTGGTGACGGCTGTGTTGCTGTGGATCGGCTGGATGCACCGCACTCACAAGATCACCTGGCTCACGTCGCTGGCCGACTGGTCGGGACGTCGCTTCAAACGCCCGCCGTGGGTGGCGCTGCCGATCGCGATGTTCATCTCGTCGATCATCTGCGCGCTGTTCGGCTTCATCTGGGACGTCAGCCTGCACATCGGCGACGGCCGCGACGACGGCGCGCTGGCCAACCCCGCGCACTACTTCATCCTCATCGGTCTGTTCGGCATCTTCGTCGCGGGCTGCACGGCGATGGTGCTGCCCAGAGGGGCAGATGACCGGCCCGGTCCGTCGGCGGTGCGCATCACCGACCATTGGCACGCCCCGGTCGGCGGCATCGTGATGGCGGGCTGCGGGCTGTACGCCCTGATGGGCTTCCCGCTCGACGACGTCTGGCATCGCATCTTCGGCCAGGACGTGACCCTGTGGGGCCCGACCCACCTGATGATGATCGGCGGCGCCGGGTTCTCGACCCTGGCCGCGCTGTATCTCGAACACGAGGGACGCCGCGCCCGCCCCGAGGACGCCCCGCGCGACGGCATCGGGCTCAAGTTCGTGCAGTACCTGGCGTTCGCGGGCGTGCTGATCGGCGCGTCCGTCTACCAGATCGAGTTCGACTTCGGGGTGCCCCAGTTCCGCCAGGTGTTCCAGCCGATGCTGATCGCCGCCGCGGCAGCGCTGGCGCTGGTGGCCGCCCGCATCTTCATGGGCCGCGGCGCCGCCCTGATCGCGGCGCTCATCGCGGTGGGTCTGCGCGGCATCGTCGCGTTCCTGGTGGCGCCGGTGCTCGACGCGCCGGCCAACTGGTTCCCGCTCTACCTCGGCGCGGCGGTCGTCATCGAGTTGCTGGCACTGACGCCACTGCTCAAGCGGCCCGTGGTGTTCGGCCTGGTCGCCGGCCTGGGTGTCGGGACCGTCGGGCTGTGGCTCGAGTCGCTGTGGATCAACGCCGTCTACCACCTGTCGTGGCCGACGAGCATCTGGCCGGAGGCGCTCGCGATGTCGGTGCCGGTGGCGATCCTGGCCGGCGGCTGCGGGGCGATGGTCGGCATGGTGCTGACCGGCCAGCGGTTGCCGCGGCGCGCGATCGGCGTGGGCCTGGTCGCGCTGACGGTGCTGGCCATCGGGGCGGCGACGGCCAACGGCCTGCGCTATGACATGCCCCAGAACGCGACCGCGGCGGTCACGTTGACCGAGGCGCCGCCGGTCAACGGCCAGCGCTACGTGACCGCGGACATCCGTGTCACCCCGCCCGACGTCATCAGCAGCGACCCGAACTGGGTGGCGGTGCTGGGCTGGCAGGGCGGCCTGGAGAACGAGCGCGGCCAGTTCGTCGACAACCTCGAGAACGTCGGCCCCGGGCACTACGTCTCCACCAAGCCGATGCCGGTGTCGGGTACCTGGAAGACGTTGTTGCGGGTGCACGACGGCCGAACGCTGGCGGCGGTGCCCATCTACCTGGCCGGCGATCCCGGCATCGGCGCCGAGGAGGTGTCCGCCGAAGCACAGTTCACCCGGCCCTTCGTCTCGGAGATCACCATCCTGCAGCGGGAACGCAGCCCGGACATCCCGCAGTCGCTGTGGCTGATCGGCTGCCTGGTGGTGCTGTTCTGCACGCTGGTGATGATCGCCGGGATCACCTGGGGCGCCGGCCGGATCAACAACAACGAACCCAGCGGCAGCGACGCGGAGTTGCAGCCGTCGGCACAGTCATGACCGTCGATCCGAACACCCAGATCCTGGCCGACCATCCGATCTGGATCGCGGTGCCTGCGTTCGCGCCGGCCATCGTGGTCGCCGGCGTGGTGGTCTACATCGCCGTCAAGAACCGGAAGAAGAAAGATATGCGCGACGGTGACGGTGCCTGACAGAATCCTCGCCGTGACGGCCGCCGCGGTCCTGCTTGCCGGCTGCGGCGGCACCAGCGAATCGGGACCGACGGCGAGTCCGTCACCTGGAGCTCCCTCGATGACCGACGCGCAGGCGCCGCCCGACCGTCTCGTCATCGACGTCACGATCGAGGGCGGCGAGGTCACCCCGACCAACGCGCAGCTACGCGCCGCCGTCGGCCAGCCGATCGTGATCAAGGTCAGCAGCGACAGCGCCGACGAACTGCACGTGCACTCGACCCCGGAGCACGACTTCGCCGTGGGCGTCGGTCCCGGGCAGTCCTTCCAGTTCACCGTCGACATGCCCGGCCGGGTCGACGTCGAGTTGCACCAACTGCACAAGACGGTCGCGACCATCCAGGTGCGATGACCTCCGATCCGTCGGTCACCGTGCTGGCACACGGTCTCGGCGGGTCCACCGACCTGCCGATCCCGTACACGTATGCGCTCGTCGGCGCCGCGTGGGCGCTCACGTTCACCTTCGCCGCCGTCGCCCTCGCGTGGCGCACGCCGCGGTTCGATTCCGGCAAGCCGGGCCGGGCACTGCCGCAGTGGGTGACCACCGCGGTGGACGCCCCCGCCACCCGGTGGCTGGCCGCCGGGGCGGCGTTGCTGCTCACCGGCTGGGTGGCGATGGCCGCGTTCCTCGGCCCGGGCACCGCGGAGAACCCGCTGCCCGGGGTGTTCTACGTGCTGCTGTGGGTGGGCCTGCCTGCGGCGTCGCTGCTCGTCGGCCCGGTCTGGCGGGTGATCTCGCCGGTGCGCACGGTGGCCCGCCTCGCCGGTGGACGCACCCTGGGCGGGCGGTATCCGTCCTGGCTGGGGTACTGGCCCGCCGCGCTGGGGTTGTTCGCGTTCGTGTGGCTCGAGCTGGCCAGCCCCGACCCCGGCTCGATCGGCGCCATCCGCACCTGGCTGCTGGTGTACCTCGCGCTGACACTGGCGGGCACGCTGTGGTGCGGGACCCGGTGGTCCGCGCGTGCCGATCCGTTCGAGGTGTACAGCGTCGTCGCGTCGCGACTGTCGCCGCTGCGCCGCAACGCCGACGGCCGCATCGCGATCGGCAACCCGTTCGACCACCTGCTGTCGATGCCGGTGCGGCCGGGGACCGTCGCCGTGCTGTCGGTGCTGCTGGGCTCGACGGCGTTCGACAGCTTCTCGGCGATGCCGGTCTGGCGGGAGTTCGTCGACACCGGGACACTGTTCGGGCAGCCGTCGGCTCTGGGGCAGACGCTGCTGCGTACCGGTGGCCTGCTGCTGTTCGCCGGCGTCGTCGCAGGCACGTTCAGCCTTGCGGCACGCGCCACCGGCGGTGTCGACGCGCAGCGGCGCCGGGAGTTACCCGGCCTGATGGCCCACTCACTGATCCCGATCGTGCTCGGCTACGTCTTCGCCCACTACCTGACCTATCTCGTGGAGCGCGGGCAGGAGACGATCATCCGCCTCGCCGACCCCCTGGACCGCGGCTGGAACGTGCTGTGGCTGTCGCAGGCCGAGGTGAGCTACGCGCTGACGATGCATCCGGGGGTGCTCGCCACCCTCAAGGTCGGGTTCGTCGTGGCCGGTCACGTGGCGGGCGTCATCGCGGCACACGACAGAGCGCTGGCGCTGCTCCCGAAGCGCCACCAGCTGACCGGCCAGCTCGCGATGATGCTGGTGATGGTCGGCTACACGTTCACCGGCCTCTATCTGCTGTTCGGAGGGTGAACGCCGCGGCGTTCACGTTAATCTGCACCTGTGACCGGCCAGGACTCGATCGAGCAGGCATTGGCCGGCGGAGAACCCCAACGGGTGGGCTGGTTCCGGTTCTACTTCGCCGATGAGCGCTGGGAATGGTCCGAGCAGGTGCAGATCCTGCACGGCTACCAGCCAGGCACGGTGACACCGACCACCGACCTGGTGCTCTCCCACAAGCACCCCGACGATTACCAGCAGGTGGCGGCCACGCTCGTCGAGATGCGCCGCAACCACAGGACGTTCTCCACCCGGCACCGCATCATCGACACCCACGGCGAGGTCCGCGAGGTCGTGGTGATCGGCGATCAACTCAACGACGACACCGGCCACCTGATCGGCACCCACGGGTTCTACGTGGACGTCACCCCGACCCCCGCGATGACCAAGGCGATCGTCAGCGCGGCGCTGACCGAGATCACCGAGAACCGATCGGTCATCGACCAGGTCAAGGGCATGCTGATGCTGATCTACCGGGTCGACGCCGACACCGCGTTCGAGTTGCTGCGGTGGCGCTCCCAGGAGACGAACGTCAAACTGCGGCTGCTCGCCGAACAACTGCTCGCCGACTACGCCGGCCTGGTCTACGAGGACGTGCTGCCGCCGCGGGCGACGTTCGACCATCTGCTGCTGACCGCACATCAGCGCATCGGCGACGACGGCGATACCGTGGGGCCGTGAAGAGGACACCGCTGTGAAGAGGGCACCGCTGTGAAAAAGGCACTGATCATCGTCGACGTGCAGAACGACTTCTGCGAGGGTGGCTCACTGGCGGTCGCCGGCGGCGGGGCGGTCGCGCGTGGGATCTCCGAGTTCCTCGCCGGGAACTCCGGCTATGACCACGTGGTGGCCACCAAGGACTTCCACATCGATCCGGGCGGGCACTTCTCCGATCACCCCGACTTCGCCGAGTCCTGGCCCCCTCACTGCGTGGCGACGACCAGCGGCGCCGATTTCCACCCCGACCTCGACGTCGCGCCGGTGGAGGCGGTGTTCACGAAGGGCCGCTACTCGGCGGCCTACAGCGGCTTCGAGGGCACCGATGAGGAGGGTACGGCGCTGGCCGACTGGCTGCATGCCCGCGGAGTCGACGCCGTGGACATCGCGGGCATCGCCACCGACTACTGCGTGGTGGCCACCGCCACCGATGCGCTCGCCGCCGGGTTCACCACCAGGGTGCTGCTGGACCTGACCGCCGGGGTGTCACCGACAACGACCGCCGCGGCGGTCGACGCCATGCGCGACTCCGGCATCGAGGTGGCCTCGTGACGCCTGGGGGCCTCGCCCCCGCTGAGCCGAGGTGCTGTGATGCATCCGACGGTTGCGGTGCCCGTGGTGTGGGCATCCCATATCGTCGTCAAAGCCGACCCCCTGCCTCTAGGAGAGTGTTCTTGACCCAGATCGCCAGTTCCCCGGACACCGTCATGGCTCTGGAGCTGTGGCCCGGCAAGGCCTACCCCCTCGGTGCCACCTACGACGGAACCGGCACCAACTTCGCGCTGTTCAGCGAGGCCGCCGAAACGGTGGAACTGTGTCTCTTCGACGCCGACGGCACCGAGACCAGGGTGACGTTGCCCGAGGTGGACGGGTTCGTCTGGCATGGGTTCATCCCGAACATCGAGCCCGGTCAGCGCTACGGCTACCGGGTGCACGGGCCCCACGACCCGGCCGGCGGTTCACGCTGCAATCCGAACAAGCTGCTGCTGGACCCCTACTCGAAGGCCATCGACGGCACCTTCGACTGGAACCAGTCGCTGTTCGGCTACGACTTCGGCGACCCCGATAGCCGCAACGACGACGATTCGGCCGCCAGCATGCCGAAGTCGGTGGTGATCAACCCCTATTTCGACTGGGGTGTCGATCGGCCACCCGGCCACGAGTACGCCGATTCGGTGATCTACGAGGCGCACGTCAAGGGGCTCACCAAGACCCATCCGGACATTCCCGAGCAGATTCGCGGCACCTACGCCGCCGTCGCGCACCCGGCGATCATCGAGCATCTCAAGTCGCTGGGCATCACCGCGATCGAACTGATGCCGGTGCACCATTTCGCCAACGACTCGACGCTGATCGACAAGGGTCTGACCAACTACTGGGGTTACAACACCATCGGGTTCTTCGCCCCCGACGCCAAGTACAGCTCGAGCCCCAACCCGGGCGGGCAGGTGCAGGAGTTCAAGGCGATGGTGCGGGCACTGCACGAGGCGGGCATCGAGGTGATCCTCGACGTCGTCTACAACCACACCGCCGAGGGCAACCACCTCGGGCCGACCCTGTCGATGCGCGGCATCGACAACGCCGCGTACTACCGGCTCGTCGACGACGACAAGCGCTACTACATGGACTACACCGGGACCGGGAACAGCCTCAACGTCGGCCACCCGCACTCCCTGCAGCTGATCATGGATTCGTTGCGGTACTGAGTGACCGAGATGCACGTCGACGGGTTCCGCTTCGATCTCGCCTCGACGCTGGCGCGGGAGTTCTACGACGTCGACAAGCTCGCGACGTTCTTCGAACTGGTGCAACAGGATCCGACGGTCAGCCAGGTGAAGCTCATCGCCGAACCCTGGGACGTCGGCCCGGGCGGCTACCAGGTCGGCGGCTTCCCTCCGCAGTGGACCGAGTGGAACGGCAAGTACCGCGACACCGTGCGCGACTACTGGCGCGGCGAGCATGCCACCCTCGACGAGTTCGCCTCGCGGCTCACCGGATCGGCCGACCTCTACGAGCACACCGCCAGGCGCCCGGTGGCCTCGATCAACTTCATCACCGCCCACGACGGGTTCACGTTGCGGGACCTGGTCTCGTACAACGAGAAGCACAACGAGGACAACGGCGAGGACAACAACGACGGCGAGAGCCACAACCGGTCGTGGAACTGCGGGGTCGAAGGCCCCACCGACGACGCCGAGATCAACGCGCTCCGCTCCCGCCAGCAGCGCAATTTCCTTGCCACACTGCTACTTTCCCAGGGTGTGCCGATGATCGCACACGGCGACGAGCTCGGCCGCACGCAGGACGGGAACAACAACGTCTACTGCCAGGACAACGAGCTGTCGTGGATCGACTGGGCAAGCGCCGACACCGAGCTGATGGAGTTCGCCCGCACGGTGTCCGAACTGCGCACCGCGCACCCGGTGTTCCGGCGCAGGCGCTTCTTCAGCGGCGAGCCTCTCGCCGAGGACGGTCTGCCCGACATCGTCTGGCTCAACCCCGACGGCACGCCGATGACGGGTGAGGACTGGGGCAGCGGGTTCGCCAAGTCCATCGCGGTCTTCCTCAACGGCGACGCCATCCCTTACATGGACGTCCGCGGCCAGCTCGTCACCGACGCGTCGTTCCTGCTGTTCTTCAACGCCCACCACGAGCCCATCGAGTTCGCACTCCCGCCGCAGGAGTACGCGCAGTCGTGGACTGCGGTCATCGACACCGCATCCGCTCCCGCCGAGGACCCCAAACCGGCGGGGTCGGCGGTGTCGGTCGAAGGCAGGGCGGTGCTGGTGCTGCGCGCCTCGCAGGACTGAGACCCGGCAGAGGTCCGGGACGCCGTTTGAAAGACGTTGCGCGACACCACGCTTAGCGGCGCAGTTCAGCGATTTCTGCCGAACCGTGTGTTAGCTTGAAATTGCTGTTGCAACCGTGGTCACCGAGCTGGCATCGGGAGTTTCAGATTGCCACCGGCCGGGCGGGCCGGGTGTGGGAGCCGAAGAGCGGCGGCGTCCTACCTGGTGACCACGGTTGCCAGCCTGCGCCGTGGGCGCAGATGTCCGACACTGGACGCCATGTTCTCTGTAGCTGACAAATCAGTCCTGGTCACCGGTGGTAGCAAGGGAATCGGTCTCGGGATCGCCTCGGTGTTCGCCACCGCGGGCGCGCACGTGGCGATCGCCGCTCGCTCGCGCTCCGACCTCGATTCCGCGGTGGCCCGGCTCGACGGTCTCGGCCCGGGCAAGGTTATCGGTGTCGAGGCCGACGTGTCCGACCGCGACTCGTGCACCGCGATGGCCGGGGCGGTCGTGGACGCATTCGGTGGGATCGACGTGTTGTGCGCCAACGCCGGGATCTTCCCGGAGGCGCCGCTGAGCACGATGACGCCCGATCAGCTGTCCCAGGTGCTCGACGTCAACGTCAAGGGCACCGTCTACAGCGTGCAGGCGTGCCTGGACGCGCTCATCGCCTCGGGGCGCGGGCGGATCGTGCTGACCTCGTCGATCACCGGGCCGATCACCGGTTTTCCCGGCTGGACGCACTACGGCGCCTCGAAGGCCGCGCAGCTGGGGTTCATGAGGACCGCCGCGATCGAACTCGCGCCGCACAAGATCACGGTCAACGCCGTGCTACCGGGCAACATCCTGACGGAGGGCCTGCAGGATCTCGGCGATGACTACCTGGCCGGGATGGCCAAGGCGATTCCGGCGGGGGCGCTCGGCACGCCCGCCGACATCGGCTACACGGCGGCGTTCCTGGCCAGCGACGAGGCCGGTTACCTGACGGGCCAGGCCATCGCCGTCGACGGCGGGCAGGTGCTGCCCGAGTCGCCGGATGCGGTCACGCCCTAGTCAGCCCAGGATGCGCTCGATGGACTTCAGCGGGATCGGCAGCCAGGTGGGCCGGAACCGCGCCTCGTAGGCGGCCTCGTAGACGGCCTTGTCCAGTTCGTAGGCGGCGAGCACCTGATCGGAGTCGCGCGGGTCGGCGCCCGCCACCGCGGCGTAGCCGTCGCAGAACGCCGCACCGTTGCGCGCGACCCACTCCCGCGCACGAGCGCTCACCTGTCGGTCGCGGTCATGGTCGGCCTGCAGATCCACCAACCGCTGGTAGGCGGCGTACTCGTAGGAGCGCAGCACCCCTGCGACATCACGCAGGGGCGAATCCGGCCGCCTGCGTTCCTCCAGAGGCTGGCCCGGCTCACCTTCGAAGTCGATGAGCAGCCAACCCTCCGGGGTGCGCAGCACCTGACCGAGGTGCAGGTCGCCGTGCACGCGCTGAACGCTGATGGTCTCGTCGGCGAGCTTGCGGTAGCGCTCCTCGATCAGCGGTGCGTGGTCCCGCAGCGCGGGTGCCGCCTGCACCGCCGAGTTCAGCCGTTCCAGCACGGTGTCGACCGGGAAAGGTTCCGAGGAGGTGCCCAGATGCTCCGCCAGCGCCGCATGCACCGAGGCGACGGCCTCCCCGAGTCGGTGGGACTCGCCCGCGAAGTCGCCGCCCACCTCGTCGGCGTACAGGTCGCCCTCGGCGAACAGGTCGCGGGTACTGGCCGTGGCCATGTCCCACCCCTCGGCGCTGTTCGCGGCGAACTCGGTCACCATGCCGAGGGCGCAGGGCTCGGATCCGGGCCCCTCCCAATGTGTCTCGTACGCCCCGAGCAGGCGCGCGACGTGCGGGTTGCCCGCCCGCGCCAGCACCCGGTTCAGCTCGATGTCAGGGTTGATGCCCGGGGTGATCCGCCGGAACACCTTCAGGACGGCCTGCTCCTCGAAGATGACGCTGGTGTTGCTCTGCTCGGCGCCCGAGATGCGGGGCGCCGCATCCCGCGGCAGGGTGACGTCGGGTTCCTTGGCGAATCGCAGGTCCGCGACGGTGGCCGACGAGTCGATCAGCGACAGCAGGTGCAGCGACGCGTCGGGGTCGTAGAGCGCGTCGTAGGCGATCCGCCTGGTGCCGTCGGGGCCGTCGGCGGTGCCGATCGTGGCGATGTCGCTGTACTCGTCGATGGGCGCACTGCCCCACCGCAGCAGCACCTGGTAGCGCTCGGCGGACCCGTCGGTGTAGGCGGCGTCGAGCAGTACCAAGTCGAGGTCGTCGCGCAGCGCGGTGATCGACGCGGGCCGGGCGGACGCCAGTTCGCGGCTGCGGCCGGCGTACCAGCGTTGGTGCTTGAGCCATTCGGCGAATGGCAGTGTCATAGCGGTCATACCGGATCTCCTGCCTCGGGGTGGCCCGGTCTGAGAAGGAACCAGTAGAAGCCGTGCCCGGGCAACGTCAGCAGGTAGGGCAACTGGCCGATGCGGGGGAACTCGACGGAACCGGTCATCTCGACGGGGGTGTAGCCGTTCCAGTGCTGCAGGTTCAGCTCGATGGGCTGGGGGAACCGCGACAGGTTGTTGACGCACAGCACCGTGTCGGAGTGGTGGTCCCCGTCCAGTTCGCGGACGTACGCCAGCACCGACGGGTTGGACCCGCCCAGCTCGCGGAACGTGCCGAGGACGAACGCGTCGTGGCGGCGGCGCACCGCGAGCATCGTCCGGGTCCAGTTGAGCAGCGACGTCGAACTGTCCCGTTGCGCTTCGACGTTCACCGACTGGTAGCCGTAGATGGGGTCCTGGTTCGGCGGCAGATACAGCCGGCCGGGGGTCGCGGTGGAGAACCCCGCGTTGCGGTCCGGCGTCCACTGCATCGGGGTCCGCACGCCGTCGCGATCACCGAGCCAGATGATGTCGCCCATGCCGATCTCGTCGCCGTAGTACAGCACCGGTGATCCCGGCAGCGACAGCAGCAGCGCGGTGAACAACTCCATCTGGTTGCGGTCGTTCTCCAGCAGCGGGGCCAGTCGGCGCCGGATGCCGACGTTGGCCTTCATCCGCGGGTCCTTGGCGTACTCGGAGTACATGTAGTCACGCTCTTCGTCGGTGACCATCTCCAGCGTGAGCTCGTCGTGGTTGCGCAGGAAGATCCCCCACTGCGCCATGTCCGGGATCGGCGGGGTGTTGGTGAGGATCTCCGAGATCGGGAAGCGGGACTCCCGGCGCACCGCCATGAAGATGCGCGGCATCAGCGGAAAGTGAAACGCCATGTGGCATTCGTCGCCGCCGGTGTCCGGATCGCCGAAGTACTCGACGACGTCGGCCGGCCACTGGTTGGCCTCGGCGAGCAGCACCCTGCCGGGGAACTCGTCGTCGATCACCTTGCGGCAGTGCTTGAGGAACGCGTGCGTCTCGGGCAGGTTCTCGCAGTTGGTGCCCTCCCGCTCGAACAGATACGGCACCGCGTCGAGACGGAAACCGTCGATACCGAGGTCCAGCCAGAACCTCAGCACATCGATCATCGCCTCCTGCACCGCCGGGTTGTCGTAGTTGAGATCGGGCTGATGGGAGAAGAACCGGTGCCAATAAAATTGCCGCCGCACCGGGTCGAACGTCCAGTTGGACTCCTCGGTGTCGACGAAGATGATCCTGGCGTCGGCGTACCTGTCCGCGGTGTCGCTCCACACGTAGAAGTCGCCGTAGGGGCCGTCGGGGTCGCTGCGCGATTCCTGGAACCACGGGTGCGAATCCGACGTGTGGTTCATGACCAGGTCGGTGATCACCCGGATTCCGCGGCGGTGGGCGGCGTCGAGCAACTCCACGAAGTCGTCGACGGTGCCGAACTCGGGCAGCACCTTGTAGAAGTCCCTGATGTCGTAGCCGCCGTCGCGCAGCGGCGAATCGTAGAACGGGGGCAGCCAAAGACAGTCCACCCCAAGCCACTTCAGGTAGTCGATGCGCTCGGTCAGGCCGCGCAGGTCACCGCAGCCGTCGGAGTTCGAGTCGTAGAACGCGCGGACCAGCACCTCGTAGAAGACCGCGCTCTTGAACCACGTGCGATCCTCGGGCAGCGTGCGGGCGTGGACGAAGTCGTCGGCGGTGGGGTGCTCGACCGAGCGGCCCTCCGGGCCTACCTCGACGTGCGTGCCCGCAGCGGGGTCTGCCGAGTGGGTGCGCGCGGAATGATCCATACAGTTCTCAAACCTACCCAGGACGCCGGGAAATGAACCACCGGGCGAGCCCGGCTTCCTGCGGAATGCCCGAGGGCCGCCCGCACGCGCTATCGTGCCGACGTGACCTCCGGCGGCTCGACACGCGACCATGGCGATCCCGGGGACGCACCCACGGTGCCGCCCCCACTGACCCCACCGGTGAACGCGGTTCGCCCGTCGGCGGCCGAGGAAGCGCGCACCATCGCCGCGTCGACCAACACCGGCACGCTGGCCTCGCTGACGTCGGAGGGCGACCCGTGGGCCTCGTTCGTCACCTACGGCCTGCTCGGCGGCGCGCCGGTGCTGTGCGTGTCGAACCTCGCCGAGCACGGCCGCAACCTGGCCGGGGACCGGCGGGCCAGCATCGCGATCGTCGCGCCGAGCAGCGAGACCGACCCGCTGGCCAGCGGTCGCATCACGCTGGCCGGGCACGTCGCCGAACCCGAGGGGGCCGAACGCGCCGCCGCCCGCGAGGCGCACCTGTCGGCGGTGGCCGCCGCGAAGTACTACATCGACTACAGCGACTTCTCGCTGTGGGTGCTGCGGGTGGAACGCGTGCGCTGGGTCGGCGGTTACGGACGCATGGACTCGACCAGCGGCCGGGAGTACGCGGAGGCGCAGGCCGATCCCGTGACGCCGGTGTCGGCGGGCGCTGTCGCGCACCTCAACGACGACCACGCCGAATCGCTGGTGACGATGGCGAGAACCCTCGGCGGCTACCCCGATACCACCGCCGCCGTCTGCACGGGCGCCGACCGATACGGTCTGGATCTTCGGCTGACCACCGACCGGGGAATGGCCTACACCCGCATCGGGTACGCCGAGCCGATCGACTCCGTCGACGAATTGCGTTCGGCCGCAGTGGAGTTGGTGCGACGGGCACGCCAGGGCTGACTCGGGACGCGGCCGGGAGCCCCGGTGCAATACGATCGCCGGTATGACTGCTGAGCCCTCGTCTGCTGACCGACCGGACACCTGGCAGGCGGCATTCGACCTGATCCGCACGCGGGGCCACGAGCGTCGCGACGAACCGTTCCGGTTGGCCAGCGGCCAGCTCAGCCATGACTACATCGACGGCAAGTACGCCGTCGACACCGGTGAACGGCTGGCCGTCGTCAGCCGCGCGGTCGCTGACCTGGCCGCGGCCAACGGCATCGAGTTCGACGCGGTGGGCGGCCTCACGATGGGTGCCGATCCGCTGGCGCACGGTGTCGCGATGGTGACCGGCAAGGCCTGGTTCTCGGTGCGCAAGGAGCAGAAGTCGCGCGGGCGCGAGCAGTGGATCGAGGGCACCCGGCTGCAGCCCGGCACCAGGGTGCTGCTGGTCGACGACGTCATCAGCACCGGAGGGTCCACCGAGATCGCGCTGGATCGGGTGAAGGCGGTCGGTGCGGTGGCCACCGGGGTGATCCCGATGGTGGACCGTGGGGACATCGCCGCGCGGCGGTTCGCGCAGCACGGCGTGCCGTTCCACGCGTTGGTGACCTACCGCGACCTGGGCATCGAACCCGTCCACGACGTGTGAATCGGGCGCGTTGAGCGACGCGGAGACGGTCGGTTTACGCGCCGGATTCACTCAGCGACGACGAGGACGCCGCCCGGTTCGACGCCGACGGTCACCGGGTCGCCCGGTGCGAACGTCCGCGCGGCCGAGCCGGCCGTCTGGGCGCTGATCGTGGAGCCGTCGGCCACCGTCACGCTCACCCGCGAGATGGCCCCGAGGAACGACACCGCGACGACCCTCGCCGCGCCGGCCGGATCCGCGGTGACGGTGACGGCTTCCGGCCGCACCATCGCGATGCCGGCACCGGAGGCGACGGAACCGGGCAGTGCCGGCACCGTGACACCGAGCAGGGACGCGCGGCCGCCGGAAACCTGTGCGGGCACTTTGTTGTTCAGTCCCACGAAATCCGCGACGAACGGCGTGGCGGGGTTCGCGTAGACGTCGGCGGGAGCGGCGAGTTGGTCGAGTCTGCCCTGGCTCATCACCCCGACGCGGTCGGCGACGGCCAGCGCCTCCTCCTGGTCGTGGGTGACGAACAGCGTCGTCGTGCCCACCTCGAGCTGGACGCGCCGGATCTCGTCGCGCAGCTGTGTGCGGACTTTGGCGTCCAGCGCCGACAGCGGCTCGTCGAGAAGCAGCACCCGCGGCTGGATCGCCAACGCGCGGGCCAACGCCACCCGCTGCTGCTGACCGCCGGACAGCTCGGAGGCGTACTTGTCGCTGTGCGCCGCCAACCCGACGAGCTCCAGCATCTCGGCGGCACGAGATGAACGGTCGCCCTTGGCCTTTCCCCGCATCTTCAGGCCGAAGGCCACGTTGTCGAGCACAGTCAGGTGCGGGAACAGGCTGTAGGCCTGGAACACCATGCCCATGTCCCGCTTGTTGGCGGGCACCCTGCTGACATCGACGCCGCCGACCGACACCGTCCCCGAGGTCGCCTCGTCGAGGCCTGCGAGGATTCTCAGCGCGGTGGTCTTGCCGCACCCCGATGGCCCCAGCAGCGCCACCAGTTCCCCCGGCTCGATGTGCAGCGTGAGACCGTCGAGCGCTTTCGTGGTGCCGTACACGCGGGTGAGGTCGTCGAGTGCCACGGCCACGCCGGAAGTGTTGCGGCTCATACGGTTACTCCTGGCTTCAGAGTGCGGGCGCGCCGGCGCCCCCGGGTGACCAACGACAGGACCAGCAGCAACGCGAACCCGAACAGCAGGGTGGCCAGCGAGGCCGCCACCGACGTCGGGCCGTCGCTCTTGCCGATCAACACGATCTGGACCTGCAGGGTCTCGTAGCCGCTCAGCGAGGCGATGGTGTACTCGCCGAGCACCACCGCGATCGAGATGAACGCCGCCGACAGGATTCCCGACCAGATGTTGGGGACCACCACCCGCATGATCGTCGCGGTCCAGCCTGCCCCGAGCGAGCGGGCGGCTTCCGACAGCGTCTGCAGGTCGATGGCCGCCAGGGCCGCGTCGAGGGCGCGGTAGGCGAACGGCAGCACCACCACGACGTACACGAACGTCAGCGTCAGCGCGGAGTCACCCAGCAGGTAGGTCACCCACAGGTAGACGTTGCGCAGTCCGACGACGATCACCAGCGCCGGGATGGTCAGAGGCAGCAGGCAGAGAAACTCCACCAGGCCCCTGGCCCACGGGGCGCGCAACCGCACCCAGATCATCGTCGGCACCAGCAGCACCAGCATCGCCACGACGGTGCACACGGCGAGCAGCAGCGACACCACGATCGCCTGGTAGAGAGCCTGGTCGGTGACCAGGTTGGCCCACGCCTGCCCGGTGCGCCCGCCCGCGATGAGGTTGCGGGTGGAGAAGTCGGCCATGGCATACAGCGGAAAGAGGAAGAACAGGCCGAACACGACCCACAGTGCCCCGCGGACCACATTGGCGGCCCTCACGACAGCCACCTGGCGCTGCGCCGCACCAACAGGTTGTAGGCGAGCATCACCACGGCGACCACGACGATCATCTCCAGCGCCAGCGCGTAGGCGAAGCCCTCCTGCCCCAGCACCACCTCGCTGACCAGCGACGCGCGGATCAACAGCGGCAGGATCGGGCTTCCCTGGCTGACCAGCGCCGCGGCGGTGGCGTAGGCGGCGAACGCGTTGGCGAACAACAACAACGCCGACCCGAGGAACGCCGGGGTCAGCAGCGGGATCGCCACCTCGCGCCAGTAGGCCCACGTCGACGCGCCGAGGCTGACCGCCGCCTCGCGCCACTGCTCACGCAGCCCCTCGAGTGCCGGGATGAACACGATGACCATGAGCGGGATCTGGAAGTACGTGTAGACCAGGATCAGCCCGCTCAGGCTGTACAGCCAGCCCGAGGCTGCCAGGTTCCACCCGAACAGCTGCTGCATCCACAGCGTCAGCACCCCGTTGAGCCCCACGGTGGCCAGGAACGCGAAAGCCAGTGCGACGCCGCCGAACTGGGCGAGAACGCTGCACAGCGACAGGACCGCGCGGCGCACCATCGAGGTGGGCGGGCTGCTGACGATCAGCCAGGCGAGCACCGCCCCGAACACCGCCCCGAGGAGCGCGGTCGCGCCCGACAGCAGCACGCTGTCGGCCAGCGCCGACAGCGCCGTGCCGGTGAACAGCGCCGCGATCCGGTCCAGCGAGAAGACACCGTCGGCGTACACCGAGCTCACGATGACGGTGACCGTCGGGATGACCAGGAAGATGACGACGACGGTCAGGAACGGCAGCAGCGGCAGTGCCTCCCGGACCCTGCGCGCGGCCCCGGGCATGTCAGCCAATCGCAGCGGCCCAGTTGTCCGCGAGGTACTTCGAGGCGGCCTCGGTCTGCTCGGGCGTCGGCACGGTCACCGGTCCGTCGACGACCGGCATCGCGGCGGCGACGGCCTCCTCGAGCGTGCCGTCGGCGATCATGTTGTCGGCCCGCACGGGGCGTACCCCGCCCTGGGCGAACAGGTTCTGGCCCTCGTCGCTGTAGAGGAACTCCTGCCACAGCCGGGCGGCCGCGGGATGCGGCGCGTCCTTGTTGATCGCCTGGTAGTAGTAGCCGGCCACGGCGAAGTCCGGCGGCACCATGACCTGCCAGCTGGGCAGTTTCTTGGTCTCGCTGGCGTTGGTGTAGTTCCAGTCGATCACCACCGGCGTCTGCCCGGATTCGATGGTGGCCGGTGTCGGGTCGACCGGCAGGAAATTGCCCGCCTGCTTCAGCTTGCGGAAGAACTCGACGCCGGGGGCGATGTCGTCGACCGAACCGCCCTGGGACAGCGCGACCATCAGCACGCCGGAGAACGCCGCGCCCGCCTGGGTCGGGTCGCCGTTGAGCGCCACCTTGCCCTGGTATTCGGGCTTGAGGAGATCGTCCACGCTGGTGACCGGTGGCACCTTGGCGGAGTCGAAGCCGATCGACATGTAGCCGCCGTAGTCGTTGACCCAGGTGCCGTCGGCGTCCTTGAACGCGGCCGGGATGTCGTCGAAGGTCTCCACCTTGTACGGCGCGAACATCGCGGTGTTCGCCAGCGCCACGGACTGACCGAGGTCGAAGACGTCGGGTGCGCTGCCGCGGCCCTTCTGCTGGTTGGCCGCGTTGATCTCGTCCTGGCTGGACGCATCGGGCTGCGCCGAGTTGACCTTGATGCCGTACTTGTCCGCGAAGGCCTTGATGATCACCCCGTAGTTGGCCCAATCCGGGGGCAGCGCAATCACATTGAGCTCACCCTCACCCTTCGCGGCCTCGACGAGGCCCTCCATGCCGCCGAAATCCTGCGCGGAGGTGGCCTCGGCGGCCTTGACTCCCGAGGACGTCTCGGCGCCCGAGTCGTCCTTCTCGGGGGGTGCGCACGCCACCGCGGCCGTGACGAGCAGCGCGGACGCCGCACAGGTCAAGACTTTGGCGACTCTGGACAGCGGTGAGGTGTTCCGCGAAATGATCATGGCCGAACCTTCCGATGGGCAGGAGGCTGAGTGGTAGCCCGGTGGTTGCCGCGCCGCGACTCCACGGTGAACGAATTCAGCGAGCCGTTGGAACCATACCCTGGAGCAATGCCGAATTTCGATGCTGCGGCCGCATTCGCCGCCGCCCCCGTGGCCGTGTTGGGCACAACCGGAGGCGACGGTGCGCCGCATCTGGTGCCGGTGGTTTTCGCGGTGCCCGACGGTCGCAGCGACAGGCTCTACACCGCGGTCGACGCCAAGCCGAAGACGACCCGGCGGCTGCGCCGGTTGCGCAACATCGAGCGCAACCCGGTGGTGAGCGTTCTGGTCGAGCACTACGACGACGACTGGTCGAAGTTGTGGTGGGTGCGCGCCGACGGCGTCGCGGCCGTTCACCACGGCGGGGTGGAGATGGCCGCGGGCTACGCGCTGCTGCGGGCCAAGTACGCCCAATACGAGCGACTCGCGCTCGACGGCCCGGTCATCACCGTGGAGCTTGGTCACTGGGCGTCCTGGCACGGGGGTTGACCCGAACTCCGGCGTTGGGGTTGGACGGGCAAGGGCACTGGCGAGTGCAGGAGCTGCGGGATGCGCGGCGTCGGATCAAGCTGCTCGAGCAGGAGAACGAAGTCCTGCGACGGGCTGCTGCCGTACTTGTCACAGGCCAATCTGCCGGGAGAAGGCTCGACCCGCTCGCAAGGGGGCTCGCCCCGACGGGATCGCCGTGGCGGTGACGTGCCGGGTACTCACGCTCGCCGCAGCCGTATTACCGCTGGCGCGCGGACCCCATCACTTCAGTCTGCAGTTGTATCGCCCGAGTTGTTCGACGTCGTGTCGCTCGAGGTCGTGTCAGCGGTGTTCGACGTCGTGTCGCTCGAGGTCGTGTCAGCGGTGTTCGACGTCGTGTCGCTCGAGGTCGTGTCAGCGGTGTTCGACGTCGTCGTGGACTCGGTCGCCGTCTGGGCCTCGCCCTTCCGATGCTTTCCGATGTTGGGCGAATCGCCCTCTCTGTGGAAAAACTTCTTCCACACATGCCGGTTCTCCCGCTTCACCTCTGGTTTGAGCGCCTGCTCCCTGACGGTGTCGGTGGGGGAGGGCACCAGCTGCTGGGCTGACGGCTCCTCCACCGGCGAAGACGTCACCGTCGGCACCAGCGTCACCGGCGGCGGCGGCGTCACCGGCGGCGGCGGCGTTGCCGCTGCCGGTAGCGGAATGTTGACGATCCCGTCGCTCCACTTGTTCCTCTGGAAGACGCGGTTGCGCTTGTACGCCGAGTCGATGATCGGCTTCAGGAACGCGCTCAGCTTCGCCAATGCCACCGGATCACCACCAGCGTCCTTCCTCTGGAAGACGCGGTTGCGCTTGTACGCCGAGTCGATGATCGGCTTCAGGAACGCGCTCAGCTTCGCCAATGCCACCGGATCACCACCAGCGTCCAGCCTCGGATACAGCAGCGGCAGAATCGGATCGTCGTAGGGGANCACGATGTAGGTCACCGTGCCGCCATCCGCATTGGTCACCACCTTGTAGTGCACCGGATCGGTCGCGAAGTCGGTGTTGAACGCCGCGTCCACATGCNGCATGTCCCCACCTTCATAGGCGTTCAGCACCGCNAGGAGGTTGAACGGATTGTCAGGGAAGTCGGCGACCCCGTCGTATTCCGCCGACACCATGACCACGTCGTAGGGCGTGACCGGAAGGGTCGGACGATAGCTCACCAGCGCAACGGATTGTCAGGGAAGTCGGCGACCCCGTCGTATTCCGCCGACACCATGACCACGTCGTAGGGCGTGACCGGAAGGGTCGGACGATAGCTCACCAGCGNGTAGTACACCCGGCTCGGTGAGCCGTAGATNATCACGTTCATGTGATCGGGATCGGGGGGCGTCAACCCATCGGTGGTGTTCTCTCGATCGGCCTCCAAGCGCTTCAGCGCATAGATCACCGACGGCGCCCCCTTGGACACCCCGCCGATGGTCATCACGGTTCCGGCCGGCTGCGCGTAGACCGCGTTGTACAGGTTGCGCTTCAGCGCATAGATCACCGACGGCGCCCCCTTGGACACCCCGCCGATGGTCATCACGGTTCCGGCCGGCTGCGCGTAGACCGCGTTGTACAGGTTGGTNGAACCCACCGGAATGGATTCATCGAACTCAGCATCGCCTGGGAAGGGAACGCTGATCCTCTGGTCGTACGGGGCGAAGTACCCGCCGAACGCCGTCGACATTTGCTCTTCGGTGAGCACGGCGTAGCTGCCCTGCCCCCCGACCAGCAATCCGGTAACCCCGTTGGTACACGCGAAGTACCCGCCGAACGCCGTCGACATTTGCTCTTCGGTGAGCACGGCGTAGCTGCCCTGCCCCCCGACCAGCAATCCGGTAACCCCGTTGGTACACGACGTGCAGTCCCCAACTGGATCAGCGGCAAACGCCGGCCCAGCGAAGACGAGTGCGCCCGTCGAGCAGGCGGCAAACATGAGTCGTGCCGATTGCCTACCCATAGGCATAATCATCACCTTCGTAACTCCTGTAGGTCCTCGTCCCGAGCCGTTTCCCATGCTGCTCCCACCAGTGAAGTCATCAACAGGGACGTTGGACCCCAAGTCGGAGGTCATCCTGCTCTGATGGCATCGGCTAGCGGCGAGCCGCATCAAGCGGCATTTTCAGCAAGCCGAACCCACAGCGCCGAGGTCGAAACGAGGCAATTTGGCAACGATCTGGTCAGGGGTCTGCTGTGTGCGGCGCCGGCATCTTGGACCGTACGAAGGGCATGCCGGCGGTCAGTCAGTCGGGACAGGTGAATCCACTTGGATCAGGCGTTCGGTTCGCCTGAATCGCGTAGCGGCGTTCGGTCTCCTGATCGACACCCCGTCGTCGACGCGAATGGCGCGCTCCCCGAGGCGTTCCGCGTCGCGGTCTACGACGCGGACCTCGAGGGGCGCACGGACGGCGAGATCGCCGCGATGACGGAGGTCCCGATCGGCACCGTGATGTCCCGGGTGTTCCGGGGCCGCAGGCAGCTGCGCCGCGCGCTGTCCACCGTCGCCAGGGACCGGGGCTATTCGCTGCGCGAAGCCGCCTGACCCACCGGGCTGGGGGTCACCGCGGCCCCGATCTGCTCCTCGTAGGCGCCTTCGTCGCGGCCCAGCGCGATGGTGCCCGCCGCCATCACCAGCGTGGCGATGGCGATCGCGACGGCGTCCCACCGCCCCACGTCCAGGTGCTCGCCGAGGACGACCGCGCCGAGAAGCACCGCGATCACCGGCTCGAGCACCAACATGGTGGGCACCGAGGTCTGCAGCGAGCCCGCGTGGAACGCCGACTGTTGCAGCAGCATCGCCACCACACCCAGCACCACCATCAGGTACAGCACGGGGGTCATCAGCACCGCGGTCAGGCCCTCGTGGGTCAGCAGGTGCATGACGAGCTTGGTGAGCACCGCGACGACTCCGAACAGCACCCCCACTGCGACGGCCAGCAGCACTGCGCGGCCCCACCCGAGCACCCGGGTCGCGACGATCACGCACGCCGACACCGCGGCCGTGCACACCACCGCGACGACGGCCGAGGTGGTCAGCGACGCCTCGTAGTCGCCCGGGCGCGCCTTGGCCAGCACCACGAACACCGCCAGTGACAGGGTCAGCAGCACGGCCCACCCCCATTCACCGCGGGTCACCCGCCGGTGGGCGAGCCGGGCACTGAGCGGCAGCGCGAACAGCAGCGCCGAGACCAGAATGGGCTGCACCAGCAGCAGCGATCCGTTCGCCAGCGCAAGGGCCTGGAACACGAAGCCGGCCAACGCGGACCCGGTGCCTGCCCACCACAGCGGTCTGCGGACCAGCGTCCGGAACATCACGGGGCTGACCCCGTACTCAGCGGGTACGTCGAGGGTGGCGCGCTGGCGCACCACGATGCCGACGGCCAGGAAGACCGCGGCGAGCAGCGCCAGCAGCACCGTCAGACCATGGTCGATCACCGGACTAGGACAACACACTCACCGGCGATGCGCCCATTCGGCCTGGTCTCGCGATTCCGTCGATCTTGTTTCAGCTCTCGGGAACTGGGCATTCCCGTGATCATGAATCTGCGACGGTTGATCATGCTCGCCGGTGTGGCGGTCCTGTTGGTGGGTGTCATCGGGCTACTGATGCCGGTCTCGGTGCCGGGGCCCGATGCCAGCATCGGGTGCGGCAACGGCATCGCCGCCGACCTGTCGGAGGCCCGCGAAGCCGACAGCGGGAACCTGGCCAACCTTCCGGTGCTCAACGAGATCGTGCCGCACACCGATTACGTCGCCGAGTGTGAGTCCGCGCTGTCGTCGCGGCGCACGTGGGCGATCCCGGTCGCGGTCGTGGGGCTGGTGCTGCTCGCCGGATCGTTCTTCGTCGGCGGCAGGTCCGGCCGGGTCTCGACCTGACCGGTCAGCTCGCCTCGCGCCCGACGACCCGAAGGTGCGGCCGTGACGGGGCGTCGGTCGGCGCGGTCTCGCAGTCGGCCCCGATCTTGTCGTTGACCCCTGCCACCACGGAATCGACCCGGTTCACGGCGCGGTCACACATCCCGCGCACGCGGTCGCCTGCGGTGTCAACCACGGTGTCGACGTCGTCGGCCGCGCTGCGCAGGTAGGCGCGCAGGTTGACCCGTAACCGCTCTCCCGCGATGCGCAGCCTGCGCCGCACCCGATCGTCGACCTCGACGGTGACGTAGGGCAGTACCTGAACCTTCATCTCCGGGGCTCTCCTTGCCTCCCGTTCGAGCTGACCTCTGCGGATCACCCTAGTCGCGTCTCGACCCCGGCCCCCACCTGTTGCAGCGGCCTTCCCGCCGACTCGCGAAGGGTCAGCACCGCCGCCAGTGAGATGACCGCGGCGGTCACCAGGTAGTACGCGGGCGCGATCGCGTTGCCGGTGTTGGCGGTCAACCAGGTGACCACGTACGGCGTCGTGCCCCCGAACAACGCCACGCACACGTTGTAGCCGATGGAGAAGCCGCTGAACCGGACGCGGGTGGCGAACATCTCGACGCCGGCCGACACCGCGGCCGAGATGTACACCGATTCGATGGCGGCCAGCAGGCAGTGCGCCACGATCGCGGCGACGAGTGAGCCGGTGTTCAGCAGCAGGAACAGCAGATAGCCCAGCACCGCGAAAGCGACGGCGCCGCCGATCAGCATCGGCCTTCGCCCGACCCGGTCCGACAGCACCGCCAGCGGCAGGATCAGGATCAGCGCCACCAGGCAGGCCAGCGTGATCGACAGGAAGGCGTCGGTCTTCGAGAATTGCAGCGTCTTGATGAAATACGTTGGCAGGAAGGTGAATACGATGTAGTAGCCGATATTGAAGACGATGAACAGGCCGATTACCTGGATGACCTGCCGCCATGACGTCGAGACCGCCTCCCGCAGCGGTGAGTCCGAGGTCTGCTCGGCCTCGTCGAGCGCGGTGAAGTGCGGTGTGTCGGCCAGGCGCAGCCTGATGTAGAGGCCGACGAGGCCCAGCGGCGCCGCCATCAGGAACGGTATCCGCCAGCCGTAGCTCTCCATCGCCTCGGCGGGAAGCAGCGCCTGCAGCAGGGTGACCGTCACCGAACCGATCAGGAAGCCGAGCACCCCCGACCACGCCATGAACGTGATCGTCACGCCGCGGCGCGCATCGGTGGCGTACTCGGCGAGATAGACGGCCCCACCGCCGTACTCCCCTCCCGCGGAGAAGCCCTGCAGACAGCGGAACAACAACAGCAGCAGCGGGGCGGCCACGCCGATGGCGTCGTAGGTCGGAAGCAGGCCGATGCACAGCGTGGCGCCCGACATCAGCAGGATCACCAGGGCCAGCACCTTCTGGCGGCCGATGCGGTCTCCCAGGGGACCGAAGAAGAATCCGCCGAGGGGGCGCATGAAGAACGCCGCGGCGAAGATCGCGAACGTGTTCAGCAGTGCCGCGGTGTCGTTCCCGGCCGGGAAGAAATGGGCGGCGATGAAGGTCGCGAGGAACCCGTAGATGGCGAAGTCGAACCACTCCACCGCGTTGCCGATGGACGCACCGGTGATCGCTCTGCGGATGTCTGATTGCATGTCGCTTCTCCCGAAATTAAGCGGGCCGCTGAGTAATTCGCTTATCGCACGGTCGCGGGGACGGTGCCAGAGCAACATATCGCGGCGCGGGAGCGGGCCTACGCCGAGCCGTTCGTTTCCTTCAGTCGCTGTTTGGCGGACTTGACCGCGGCACCTGCTTCGCGGCCGGCCTGCTTGGCGGCCTCGTAGGCGTCCTCGGCGGCCGTCAACGCCTGCTCGGCGTCGGCCAGCCTGCGGCGGGCGTCCTGGGTGCGCAGCCGGGCGGCCGCCAGGTCGGCCTGGAGTTCGGTGAGTGCGGCGTCGGCCTCGGCCTTGGCGCGCTCGGCCGCGGCCACATCCGCCCGGGCCTGCTGCCTGAGACGATCACGGTCCGACGGGCGCTTGTCGGCGACAGGCGGCGCCACGGTCTGCCGTTTGCCGGGCTTGCCCTTCGTCGCCGTGGACACCGTTGCCGTGTAGCCGAATTCGCCGAATCCGGACCATTGTTCGGCCTTGGTCAGCCGGCCCAGCCGGGCTGCGACGTCGGGGTCGGCGATGGCGGCCTGCAGGGTCGCGACGACGTCGTCACGCAGGGCCGCCGATGGGTTCGCCAGGTCCGCGGCGCGGAAGGCGGCGCGAGTGAGTTCGTCGACGAGCTTGCGCTGTTCGGTGGTCAGCGCCCGGATCGTCTCGCCGTCCATCGCGGCGTGCGCCTCACGCAACCGCGACCCCAGATCGGTCAACCGCTCGGTGACCGTCCCGCCCCGCACCAGGGTGTTGACGACCCAGGCCGCCGTCGTGGGTTTGCGGCTGGCCGAGATCTGTTTGGCCGCTGCGGCATCGCCGCCACGCTTGGCCGCTGCGGCGAGCCGCGTGCGCAGCGCGGTGAAGTCCTGCGGGCGTGCGGCATAAAGCTCGTCAAGTGCGTCATCGAGCGCGAATTCCCCGTCGCCGGCCACGATGACCACTATCGCCGACAACTCGGTCAGCAGCGGCATAACCGGTGGTCTCGCCGCCCTCCGGTCGGTGACCTGCGCGACGCTGATCTACCCAGCTCTGTTCTGTGCAAGGCTTGGCCTCGTGCGCGACTGCCGCTGCCGCTGCCGCTGTGAGGTTCGGCCCGGCCGGACAACCGTTGCCGTGTCGGCGTCCCGATCGCGTTCGGGACCGGCGCGGTGAGCCGCGGCCTGCTGGCGGTGATCGATCTCGGATCCTTCACGCTGATCGGTGTCGGAATGGGTTTCGTGGTGCTCTGGGCAATCGACCGGAGCCGCGTTCACACACTGTGTTACGCGGGAATGATCGCGTTCGGCTTCGCCGCGAACGTGGCCCTGTCGCTCAACGCGGGCGTCGCGCTCACGTCATCGGTACATGGGATCCTGCTTCCGATCGGTTTCGTCCTGCTCGCCGAAGGTCTGCTACGCCGATCGGGTCAGCGACTCGGGCGCGTCGCCGCGATCTCGGTCGTCGTGGTACTGGCCGCGCTGGTGTGGTACTTCGCGTATGTGACCCCGCTTCTCGTCGGTCGCATCATCACCCAGAACCTGGGTATCGCCGTGTTGCTGATGTGGACGGCAGCCCGATTGCGGGCGAGCGCCCGGCCGCGCCTCACCGACCGGGTCACGCTGAGCGCCACGGCGTTGCTGTCTGCCGCTCTGCTGGCGAACGTGGTGCTGGCGGTGCTGTCGGAACTCCCCCGTGACCTCACCTCCGATGCCGACATCGACGCCATCGCCGGATCTCTCGCGGTGGTGGGCATCACCGTTGTGAGCGCGGTGGTCCTTCCGACGGCCGTGGTGGCCTTGTTGGCGGTGAGCGCCGTCGACCTCGTCGAAGACCTTCGATTCGAAAGGGACTGCGACCAACTCACCGGCCTGCTGAACCGACGGGGCTTCACCGAACGAGCGGGAACTGTCCTGCGTGACGCCACCTCGTGTGCGCTGATACTGGCCGATCTCGACTTCTTCAAGGAAGTAAACGACGGCCTCGGGCATGCCGGCGGAGACGTGGCGCTGGAATCCTTCGCCGAGGTGCTCCGAACTGCACCGGACATCGGCCAGGTGACCGCCCGCGTCGGCGGCGAGGAGTTCGCCGTCCTCGCGCCCGACGTCGGGGCTGCGGAGGCGGTTGCCTTCGCCGAGTCGATTCGCGCCCGACTCGCGGCGATGATCGTCTCCTACAACGGTGCCAGCGCGTCGCTCACGGCGAGCTTCGGCGTCGCGACAGCCAGGACACCGTTCTCGTTGCCCGACTTGATGGACGCGGCCGACAGCGCGCTGTACGACGCCAAGGCCAATGGCCGCGACTGCACCGCTGTTCGAGAACATCGGTGATCATCGGCTCAAACCCGAACGTCTGAGCGCCTCAGCGGTTCGCGGCCCGGCGGCTGCTGCGGCCGCGCCATCAGCGGCTCCCGCCTCTTCACCGCCACCGTCGTCGGCTCGTCGGTGTTGATCTCCAGGGGCTGACCCGCGTGGCGGAGGGTGAGCACCCCGTGCGGGCCGTCACGCAACGTGTAGGTGACCGTGTCGTGGTCGGCCTCGACCGTCACCCGAAAACCCCGCCAGCGCAACCGGAATCGCAACCGGGTGATGGCCGGGGGGAGGTGCGGGTCCAGCGCCAGCACGCCCTCGTCGTCGCGCAACCCGCCGAACCCACCGACGAGCGCCGTCCAGCTCCCGGCGAGCGACGCCAGGTGCAGGCCGTCGCCGGTGTTGCGGTGCAGGTCGCGCAGGTCGATCATCGCGGCCTCGTAGGTGTAGTCGTGGGCGAGCTCCAGATGACCCACCTCGGCACACATGACCGCCTGCGTGCAGGCGGACAACGACGAATCGCGCGTCATCCGCCGCTCGTAGTAGTCGACGTTGCGGGCCTTCTCCTCCGGGGTGAACGCGTGGCTCTGCCAGTGCATCGCCAGCACCAGGTCGGCCTGCTTGATGACCTGCGCGGGGTAGAGCCGCACATAGGGTTCGTGCAGCAGCAGCGGGTAGTGCGTGTTCGCGGTGAAGTCCCACTCGCGCAGCGTCGTGAACCCGTCGCACTGCGGATGCACCCCCAGCTCCTCGTCGTAGGGGATGCGCACCGCGTCGGCGGCGTCGCGCCAACACGCGGTCTCCTCGGTGTCCACCCCCATCTCCGCAGCGGCGTCGGGATGGCGGGTGCACGCGTCGGCCGCGATGCGCAGGTTCGCCGCGGCCATCATGTTCGTGAAGACGTTGTCGCGCACGATCGCGGTGTACTCGTCGGGCCCCGTCACCCCGTCGATGCGCCAGGCGCCGTGCCGGTCGTGATGCCCGAGCGACAGCCACATCCGGGCCGTCTCGACGAGCACCGCCAGACCGCACTCCTGTTCGAGGGAGTCGTCGCCGGTCACCACTCGGTACCGCTCGACGGCCATCGCGATGGTGGCGTTCACGTGGAAGGCGGCGGTGCCCGCGGGCCAGTACGCCGAGCACTCCTCGCCGTGGATGGTGCGCCACGGGAAGGCGGCGCCTGCCAGGTCGAGTTCACCTGCGCGGGCGCGTGCCATGTCCAGCGTCGACGCCCGCCATCGCAGCGCGTCGGCGGCGGCGCGGGGTGCGGTGTAGGTGAGCACCGGCAGCACGTAACCCTCGGTGTCCCAGAAGGCGTGGCCGTCATAGCCGGTGCCGGTGAGCCCCTTGCCCGCGATGGCGCGGCGCTCGGCGCGGGCGCTGGCCTGCAGGACGTGGAACAGCCCGAAGCGCACCGCCTGCTGGCAGTCGGGGTCGCCCTCGACCTCGACGTCGGCGCTGTCCCAGAAGTCGTCGAGGTACTCGCGCTGGGCGTCGAGCAGGCCCTGCCAGCCGCTGTAGCGCGCGCCGGCGATGGCGGCGGCTGCCTGGTCGCGCAGCGCGGGCCGGGACCTCAGGCTCGACCACCCGTAGGCCAGGTACTTCACGATGCGAAGCCGCTCACCGGCTTTCAGGCCGCACACCACGGTGGTCCGCGCCCAGTCGTCCCCGGCATCACCGCTGATGTCCGCCCGGCCGGGAGCCTCGACGACGTGGTCCATCGCCGCAGCGACCGTCAGCCCGGTCCCCCTGGTGCGGTGCATCAGCAGCGCGCCGCGTTCGCTCACCTCGTGCTGCACCGGCTCGAGCGGCTTCACCAGCACCGCCGCGACGCGGGGATCGCCCGACGGCGGTGGCTGGTCCTCGTTGGCGACGAGCTCGGACTGCAACGTGATGCGCACGGCGTCGACCGCTTCCACCTCGTACTCGATCGCGGCGAGTCCCCGCTGCGCCAGCGAGACCAGCCGGGTGGAGTGCACCCTGATGCGCTTGCCCGCAGGCGATCGCCACTCGGCGACGCGGGTGAGCGTGCCCGCGCGCATGTCGAGAGTCCTTTCGTGCGAGAGCAACTCGCCGTACCGGACGTCGAACGGTTCGTCCTCGACCAGCAGCCGGATCAGCTTGCCGTTGGTGACGTCGACGGTGGACTGCCCGTCCTCGGGGTAGCCGTACCCCGCCTCGGCGTACGGAAGCGGACGGACCTCGTAGAACCCGTTGAGGTAGGTGCCGGGGAGGCCGTACGGTTCGCCCTCGTCGAGGTTGCCCCGGAACCCGATGTGGCCGTTGGACAACGCGAACAGCGACTCGGTCTGCGGGAGCAGATCGAGTCGCAGCTGAGTCTCACGGATCTGCCACGGTTCGACGGGAAAAGCCTCGTCGGTGATCATCATGGCGACAGCAACTCCCCGAGGTCGGTGACGACGATGTCGGCACCGTTGTCCCGCAATGCTTCTGACTGACCCACGCGGTCGACGCCGACGACGATGCCGAAGTGGCCGGCCCGTCCCGCGGCCACGCCGGACAGGGCGTCCTCGAACACGGCCGCCTCGGCCGGCGCGACGCCGAGCAGGTGCGCGGCCCGCAGGAACGAGTCCGGGGCGGGCTTTCCCGCGATCTTCTCGGTGCGCAGCGTCACCCCGTCCACCCGCTCCTCGATGTAGATGTCCAGCCCGGTCAGCTCGAGGATCTCGCGGGTGTTCGCGCTCGACGACACCACCGCGCGCCGCAACCCGGCGTCGGTGGCCGCCTGCAGGTAGCGCCGGGAACCCTCGAACACGGTCACCCCGTCGGTGTGCAACTGGTGGCGGAACGTCTCGTTCTTGCGGGTGCCCAGGTCGGCCACCGTGGCGTCGTCGCCGGTGATGGCGCGGCTGCCGAGAAACGACCGGATCCCGTCGTCGCGCGGCTTTCCGTCGACGTAGGTCTCGTAGTCGGCGCCCGCGTCGAAGGGCACGAATGGCTCGCCGAGCTGCGCACTTCGGTCGCGCAGGTACTCGTCGAACATCTTCTTCCACGCCGTTCGGTGCACGCTGGCGGTGTCGGTGAGCACACCATCGAGGTCGAACAGGCACGCGCGTATCCGATCGGGCAGGCCGAGCATCACTCACTAATACCCCGAGGGGCTGGGAATGAAAGCCCGAACACCCATGGTTTGCTCCACATATGCGAATCGGCATGCGGATCGGCGTGGTGTTTCCCCAGACCGAACTCGGCGGCGATCCGGGTGCGGTGCGCGCGTACGGCGAGCGGGTCGAGGAACTCGGGTTCGCGCATGTGCTCGCCTACGACCACGTGGTCGGCGCCGATCCGGCCGTGCACCAGGGCTGGTCGGGACCGTACGACATCGACACCACGTTTCACGAGCCGTTGGTGATGTTCGGTTTCCTGGCCGCGGTCACGACGAGGCTGGAGCTGGTCACCGGGGTCATCATCCTTCCGCAGCGGCAGACGGTGCTGGTGGCCAAGCAGGCTGCCGAGGTCGACATGCTCAGCGGCGGGCGGCTGCGGTTCGGGATCGGGGTGGGCTGGAACGCCGTCGAGTACGAGGCGCTCGGCGAGCAGTTCACCAACCGCGGCAGGCGATCGGAGGAGCAGCTGGAGCTGCTGCGGCTGCTGTGGACGCAGCGTTCGGTCACGTTCGAGGGCCGGTATCACCGGGTGACCGGCGCCGGTATCGCGCCGCTGCCCGTGCAGCGCCCCATCCCGCTGTGGATCGGCGCCGCGGCGCCGCGCGGCTACGCCAGGGCCGGCCGGCTGGCCGATGGGTGGTTCCCGATGATGCAGCCGGGTCCCGCGCTCGCAGAAGCCAACTCCGTCGTCGACGCCGCGGCGCGCGAGGCCGGACGCGACCCGTCACAGATCGGGATGGAGGGCCGCGTCAACTGGCAGCGCGACCTCGACCGCGCCGTGGCCGACATCGCCGAATGGGCCGCCTCCGGCGCCACCCACGTGTCGGTGAACACGATGCGCGCCGGCCTGCGCACGGTCGACGACCATCTCGCGGTGCTCGAGTCGGTAGCCGTCGGCGCCGGGTTGAGTTAGCCGAGGTCAGCCGACGTACGTCGCCCACAGGTCGGCAGTGCGCCACCAGATGAGCGCGACGAACAGCGCCAGCACGGCGACGGTCGCGCCGGCCTGCACCAGGTTGCGCCGCGATCTCGGCGCGTACGCGTACGCGGCGGCGACCGCGGCGCCGGTGACGAGCCCACCGATGTGGCCCTGCCAGCTGATGTTCTGCGAGCTGATCAACGGGAAGATGAACGTGAACGCCAGGTTCAGCCCGATGATCAGCATCACCCCGCGGACATCCATGTTGAGTTTGCGGCCCACCACGAACATCGCGCCGAACAGGCCGAACACCGCGCCGGAGGCGCCTGCGGTGGCCGAGTTCAGCTCCGAGAGCAGATACACCAGGACGGAGCCGCCCAGAGCGCTGAGCAGGTACAACGCGATGAACCGCAGCCGGCCCAGCGCCAACTCCAGCGGCGCGCCCACGACGTAGAGCGCCCACATGTTGAACAGGATGTGCATCAGGCCGTAGTGCAGGAACGCCGACGTCAGCAGCCGGTACAGCTCGCCGTCGGCGACTGCGGGCGGCCACAGCACGAGGTCGCGTTCCAGGCTGACCGACGTCGACTGCAGCGCGAACATTAGCAGGTTGATGCCGATCAGCACGTAGGTGACGATCGGGGTGGTGGATCGCGTCTGCCGGGCCCCGAACTGCGTCGTGACCGGGCGCACAGTGCGGGCGGCCGCACCGACGCAGTCTGCGCACTGGTGCCCCACCGAGGCGCTGTGCATGCAGTCGGGGCAGATGAACCGGTTGCAGCGCGTGCAGCGGACGTAGGTCTGCCGATCGGGATGGCGATAGCAGGTCGGTGTCTGCGGCGGCGTGCCCGGCGGCTGGGGGTAGCTCATAGGGTCCCGAACAGTTCGATCCAGTTGCCGTCCGGGTCGGCGACGAACATCCAGCCCATCCCCGGCACCGGCGCGAACTCGGTGAGCGGTTCCACGACGTCGTACGCGGAGGCCTCGAACGCTTCGGCGACGGCGCGCAACCCGTTGACCCCGATGGTGAAGTACCGCAGACCTGCCTGCGCGCGGCCGCCTCCCGGCGCGGCCGGTGCCTGCGGCGGCGGGGTGTAGGTGACGAGCTTGAGCACGCTTCCCCCCAGCGAGTAGCGCCGTTGGGAGCCGCCGTCGAACTCGATGTCACCCTGTGGCTCGAGTTCGAGGAAATCCTCGTAGAACGCCACCATCGCGTCGAGATCGGTGGTGACGAGCCCTACCTCGATGCCCGGCATGAGCAGGTCCAGCTTCACGGCCACCACGCTAGCGCGCCGGCGGATCCGTCGCGGGGGCGTCCCCGACGATCGCCTCGCGGACATCGCGTGTTTTCCGCGGTGCGTTCGGTGCTCCCGACACCAATCGCCCACAACGATACAATCACCCATAACGATTGGGTCACGTCGCAGATCACGATCATTTAAGGGTTCCCGGCAAATTCTGAGAATTGGCACATTTGCGCGGCGGAAAGGCGGTCGAATTCGGCGTTGATCGTGATTACTGAGGCGAATGTCACCCCGTGTGGATGTAACGTTCTCCCACTTACGCTTTCGCGATCATGGGCCGGGTTTGGGCACTTCTGATCGCGGTTATCTTGGATTCGGGCGGGGATGCAAGACACCCATTCACAATGCGAAGGACCAAATCGATCATGAATTTCAGTGGTAGCACCATGCGCCGGAATGTGGCCGGCATCGGAGCGGCTTGTCTGTTCGGGGGCGTGGCCGCAGCAACGATGGCCGCGCCTGCGGCGATCGCGGCCCCGGCCGAGCAGTGCAGTGCCAGCGCGCTCTCCGGCACCGTCAGTTCGGTCACGGGTTCCGCGCGTCAGTATCTCGACACCCATCCCGGTGCCAATCAGGCCGTCACGGCGGCGATGAACCAGCCGCGGCCGGATGCCGAGGCCAACCTGCGTGGTTACTTCACCGCGAACAGCAGCGAGTACTACGAGCTGCGCGGCATCCTGGCACCGCTCGGTGACGTACAGCGCACCTGCAACGTGACCGTGCTTCCCGGTGAGCTGGCGTCGGCCTACGACCTGTTCATGGCCGGCTGACCGACCAGCGAAGACACGACGATCCCGCCGCCGCGGCCCAGCGCCGCGGCGGCGGGTTCTGTCTGCGGCCCGCGGCACTTAGACTGGCTTTCTATGAGGCCGACGAGAACAGCCGCGGTGGCCGCGGTTCTGCTGACAGCGTGGTGGGCGGCGCTCCCGACGGCCCACGCGCAGCCTGAGCCCGCACCACCGCCGCCGGGTCCCGCACCCGCAGAGGCGCCGGCGGCCCTCAAGACCACCATCGACGCCGACGGCTCCTACGCCGTCGGCACCGACATCGCGCCGGGCAGCTACCAGTCCGCGGGCCCGATCGACGACGGCGCCTGCTACTGGAAACGCACAGCCGGCGAGGAGATGGTCGACAACGCGCTCACCAAGAAGCCGGCATTCGTCCAGATCCTGCCGACCGACACCACCTTCACCACGACTTCCTGCCAGGCGTGGCAGCTCACCAACATGCCCCCGCCGCCCCAGCCCGGACCCGGCGATCTGCTGGGACAGCTGACCGGGATCATCGGTCGTGGCATGCTCTCAGGAGGTCCCCGCTGACCGACGGTGGCAGGATCGTCGCCTCCGGCGACGGTGGCAGGATCGTCGCCTCCGGCGACGGTGGCAGGATCCACGTCCCGGCCGACCTCAGCGCCGTCACCTCGACCGGCACCGAGGATCACACCGGTGTCGACCCCGCGGCCGTGGAACGGATCTGGCGGGCGGCCACGCACTGGTATCAGGCGGGCATGCAGCCGGCGATCCAGGTGTGCCTGCGCCGCGACGGCCGGGTGCTCCTCGACCGCGCCATCGGCCACGGCTGGGGCAACGGGCCCGGCGACCCGCCCGGCGCCGAGAAGATCGCGGTCACCACCGAGACGCCGTTCTGTGTCTACTCCGCCGCCAAGGCGATCACCACCACCGTCGTCCACATGCTCGTCGAGCGCGGGGCGTTCTCGCTCGACGACCGGGTGTGCGATTACCTGCCCGGCTACACCAGCCACGGCAAGGACCGCACGACCATCCGCCACGTGATGACCCACAGCGCGGGTGTGCCGTTCGCCACCGGGCCGAAGCCCGACCTCAAGCGGATGGACGACAGCGAATACGCACGCGATATGCTGGGCGCGATGAAACCCGTGTACCCGCCCGGGCGGGTGCACATGTACCACGGCGTGACGTGGGGACCGCTGATGCGCGAGATCATCTCGGCCGCGACGGGACGCAGCATCCGCGACATCCTGCACGAGGAGATCCTGGCGCCGCTGGGCTTCCGCTGGACCAATTACGGCGTTGCGCCGGAAGACGTTCCGCTGGTGGCGCCGAGTCATGTCACGGGCAAGCCGCTGCCCGCCCCGATCGCCAGGGCGTTCAAGGCCGCGGTGGGCGGCACCATGACCCAGATCATCCCGTTCTCGAACACCCGGCAGTTCCTCACCGGGGTCATCCCGTCGTCGAACACCGTCTCGAACGCCAACGAGCTCTCCCGGTTCGCCGAAATCCTCTGCCGCGGAGGTGAACTCGACGGGGTGCGGGTGTTGTCCGCCGAGACGCTGCGGGCCGCGACGACCGAGTCCCGACGGCTGCGCCCCGACATCGCGACCGGGCTGATGCCGATGCGGTGGGGCATCGGTTACATGCTGGGCTCCAAACGCTTCGGCCCGTTCGGCCGGGACGCCGCAGGGGCGTTCGGCCACACCGGGCTGACCGACATCGCGGTGTGGGCCGACCCCACGCGGGCGCTGTCGGTCGCGGTGGTCAGCAGCGGCAAGCCCGGCAGGCACCGGGAGGCCAACCGCTACCCGCAGCTGCTGGACCGCATCAACGCCGAGATCCCGCGCGCCGGCTAGTCCCCGCGCACCCCTCGGTAGATGCCCCATTTCACGACCCACGGCATCAGGACCCGCTCGAATGTCCACGCCGGGAACCGGAACGCTTTGCCGTTTGGGGGCGAACACCTCCAGCCCGTCGGGCTGGATGCCGAGCACCGAGCCCCAGCGCCGCCTGGGCGGACGGTAGGTCTTGAGCGCCTTCTTGCCTGCCAGGGCGGCACGCACGTTGTGGGCGATCAGCCCGTCGGCGCGGTTGCGCGCCGAACTGCGCAGCGCGTCGGTGGCGGCGACGTCACCCACCGCGAACACCTCGGGATGACCGAGCACCTGCAGTTCGGGTGTGACACGGACGAATCCGTCGTCGTCGAGCAGTTCGGCGGACAGCCAGCCGGTGTTGGGGCGCACCCGACCGATAGCCCACAGCACCGCGTCCGCGGACGCCGGCGGTTGTCCGGTGCTCCACCGCACCGGCTCGGCCGTCAACTCGTCGCCGGTGAATCCGGGTGCGAGCACGGCACGGTGGCCGGGATGCAACCCGACGCCGGCGTCGGTGAGCCTGCGCCGGACCGTCTCCCAGGTGCGGGGGTGATGGCCGACCAGCGCCCGGTCGCCGGGGTAGTAGAGGTCGACCCGGGTGTCAGGCCAGGTGGTCGCGATCTGCGCGGCGCTGCTGACGGCCGCGGCACCGCCGCCGACGACGATCACCGACCTCGCGGCGGCCAGGCGCTCGTGCGGAGACCGAAGGTCCGCGTCGATCTCGGTGGCCGATTGCAGGGTCGGTTGTCGCCAGAAGCCGTTGCTGACGCCGGTGGCGATGACCAGCACGTCATACGGAATCTCCGTCGTCGAACCGTCGGCCAGTCGCACCGCCACGGTCCGGGACGCGAGGTCCAGCCCGGTCAGGGTGCCGTGCACGGCGCGGACCCGGTCGAGGCCGCGGAACCGGCCGAACGGGATCCAGTTGTGGCGGGCCCAGTCGTCGGGCCGTGCCAGCCGCCAGCCGAGTTCCTGGCCGCTGACCAGTCCCGGCTTGGCCGAGATTCCGATGACGTCGGCGTGGCGGGCGAGCTTGATCGCGGTCAGCACGCCGGTGTCGCCCATCCCGGCGACGACGACCCTCTGCCGCGTCACGCGCGGACCTCGACGGTCAGCGAGCGGGCCTGGGTCACCGTCTGATCATGCACGGCGCCTACCGGCCGAGCCGCACGCGGAAGGTCTTCGGCCAGTTCTTGCCGGTGAGCAGGAACTCGCTGCCCTGGACGTGGGCTATGCCGTTGAGCACCTGTGCCGACTGGGGGATCCCGCGGGCCCGCAGCCCGGCCGCGTCGACGACGAGGTTGACGGCCCCGGTGCCGGGGTCGATGCGCGCTATGGTGTCGCTCGGCCACAGGTTGGCCCACACCTGCCCGTCGACGCACTCCAGTTCGTTGAGGCCGTTCAGCCCCCGCCCGTCGCGGGTGACGTCGACGCCGCCGGTCTCGGCGAAGTCGTCGGGGTCGTGGAACCGAAGCCGGCCGGTGCCGTCGCTGCGGATCAGGCGGGCCCCGTCGTAGCAGAGTCCCCAGCCCTCCCCGTCGAGCGGGACCTCACGGACGGGGGCCAGCGTCGCCGCGTCCCATTCGACCGCCACCCCGTCGCGGTAGGTGAGCTGCCAGATTCGCTCACCCACCACGGTGATGCCCTCGCCGAAGTAGTCGTTCGGTATCGCCGCCTCCCGGCGCGGCTGCCCGGTGGCCGGGTCGAGCTCCCGCAACTGTGAGGCTCCTGCCAGCCCGGTGCCCTCCCACAGAACCGAGCCGTCGAGCTCGAGTCCCTGGGTGAAGGACGCGGGGTCGTGCCCGAGTTCCTCCAGCACGACGGGCTCGATCACCGGCACGGCAGCGTCGCCCGGCCCGGCCTCGGCAGCGGGCGGGGCGGGCCATGCGATCGAGACGACGAGGGCGAATCCCGCGCACATCTGCAGCTTCGTCATACCGCCGTTCTACCGTGCGACGATGGCGGAATGAAAGCGGTCAGTTGTGTGCACAGCACCCTCGAAGTGGTCGACCTGCCCGATCCGCGGCCGGCCGACGGGCAGCTCGTGCTCGACGTGCTGCGCTGCGGCATCTGCGGGTCGGACCTGCACGCCAAGGATCACGCCGACGAACTGACCAAGGTGATGGCCGAAGGCGGCTACACCGGTTTCATGCGCAGCGACACCCCCGTGGTGATGGGGCACGAGTTCTGCGGGGTGATCGCGGAGCGGGGCCGCAAGGTCGGCAAGGAGTTCACCCCGGGCAAGACGGTGGTGTCCTTCCCGATGGTGCGCGCGCAGGGTGGGGTGCACCTCACGGGTCTGTCCCCGATGGCGCCCGGCGGCTACGCCGAGCAGGTGCTGACCGAGGCGGCGATGACGTTCGTCGTGCCGAACGGCCTCGATCCCGCGACCGCCGCGCTCACCGAGCCGATGGCGGTGGCCTATCACGCGATCCGGCGCAGCGAGATCGGCCGCAAGGACGTCGCGATCGTGCTCGGCTGCGGGCCGGTGGGCCTCGCGGTCATCTGCCACCTGAAGGCCCGCGGCATCGCCACCATCGTGGCGAGCGACTTCTCCCCGGGACGGCGGGCGCTGGCTTCACGGTGTGGCGCCGACATCGTCGTCGATCCTGCGGTCGACTCCCCCTACGAGGCGGTGCCCGCCAAGCAGCGGGGCATGACCGAGCTGCCCGAACTCCTCGAGCTCGGTGTCGGGTCCATGGAGAAGCTGCGACGGCTGCCGGGATGGTCACACGTCTACCGGGCGGTGGACCGCCTGGGCGCCACCGCACCCAAGCGGCCCGTGATCTTCGAATGCGTGGGTGTGCCGGGAATGATCGACGGTGTCATCGGCGCGGCACCTCTGGCGTCGCGGATCATCGTCGTCGGGGTATGCATGGGCGAGGACAAGCTGCGGCCCGCGATGGCGATCGGCAAGGAGATCGACATCCGGTTCGTATTCGGTTACACCCCTTTGGAATTCCGCGACACGCTGTACATGCTCGCCGACGGCACGCTCGACGCGTCGGCGCTGGTGACCGGGACGGTCGGCCTCGACGGGGTCGCGACGGCGTTCGAGGCGCTCGGTGATCCGGAGAGGCACGCCAAGATCATGATCGACCCCGCGAGTCACGCGACCACACCGTAGCCTCGGTTCACGGCGAGCACCGGGATTTGTCGTACCTCTCTGTGATGATGGGGTCATGTCTTCGACTGCACCATGTTTCGTCGCCAGCGCGCCCCGCGTTGAGCGTCTTGAGGTGTTGTTCGACGAGTTGTCGGAGCTGGCCGGTCAGCGCAACGCGATCGACGGGCGCATCGTGGAGATCGCCGCCGAACTCGACCGCGACGAACTGTGGGGGATGACCGGCGCCCAGTCGGTGACGGCGCTGATGGCGTGGAAGCTGGGCACCTCCCCGCGCAATGCCGAGGAACTCGACCGCGACGAACTGTGGGGGATGACCGGCGCCCAGTCGGTGACGGCGCTGATGGCGTGGAAGCTGGGCACCTCCCCGCGCAATGCCGAGACGTTGGTGGCGGTCGCCGACCGGCTGGAGGCGTTCCCCCGCTGCGCCGAGGGCCTGCGAACGGGCCGGTTGTCCCTCGATCAGGTCGGTGTCATCGCCGAGCGGGCGGGCGAGGGATCCGACGCCCACTACGCGCAGCTGGCCCAATCGGCGACGGTCGCCCAGTTGCGCACCGCGGTCAAACTCGAACCCCGACCCGACCCCGACCCCAAACCGCCATCACCGCCGTCGATCACCAAGACCAGCGATGACGAGTTCACCTGCTACCGCATCAAACTCCCGCACGACGACGCGGCGAAGGTCGACGCCGCCCTGCAGTCTCATACGAGTTCACCTGCTACCGCATCAAACTCCCGCACGACGACGCGGCGAAGGTCGACGCCGCCCTGCAGTCTCATCACGATGCGCTGATCACCGAGTGGAAACGCGACCACGACACCGGCGAGCGGGTATCCGATCAGGCGCCCCCGCTGCCGGGCACCGTCGATGCGTTCATGAGCCTGGTCGAGGCGGGCTGGGACACCGAGGTCACCCGCCGCCCCCACGGGCAACGCACCACCGTGGTCGTGCACCTCGACATCACGCAGCGCATCGCCGCGCTGCACCTGGGCCCGCTGCTGCCCGATGCCGACCGCCGCTACCTGCTCTGCGACGCCACCTGCGAGGTGTGGTTCGAACGCGACGGCCAACCCATCGGTGCCGGGCGGGCGACCCGAACGGTCAGCCGCCGGCTACGCCGCGCCCTGGAGCACCGCGACCGCACCTGCGTGGTCCCCGGCTGCGGGGCGACCCGCGGCCTGCACGCCCACCACCTGCAGCACTGGGAAGACGGCGGCCCCACCGATCTGGACAACCTCGCGCTGGTCTGCCCTCACCACCACCGGGCACACCACCGCGGCGTCATCACCATCACCGGACCCGCCCACCACCTCACCGTCACCGACCTCGCGCTGGTCTGCCCTCACCACCACCGGGCACACCACCGCGGCGTCATCACCATCACCGGACCCGCCCACCACCTCACCGTCACCGACAACACCGGCCGAAAACTCAGCGCGGGATCACTGGCCCGCCCACCCACCACACCCCCACCCGCAGTACCCCCATACCCTGGACCCACCGGCGAACGCGCCGACTGGTGGTGGTACACACCCTTCCAACCACAACCACCGACCATGGACCAGGCCAGTTAGAGCCGGCGCTCCAACCACCTTCGCCGTACTAGCGCCCGATCGCCGCTTCGAAACCAGATCGGCCTAGTCGTGGATCGCGTCCAGTGCGCGCAGGATCCGCTGTTCGCTGATCGGGCGCGGGGTGCCGAGCTGTTGCGCCCACAGGCTCACCCTCAGCTCCTCGATCATCCACGCGATGTCGCGGACGTCGGCGGCCGCTGCCCGCGCCGGAGACAGCGCCGAGAGGAGATCGTCGTAGGCGTCCTCGACGGCGGCCACCCGCGCCATTCGCTCGCGGTCGGCGTTGAGCGCCTGCGGAAGCCGCTCCAGGCGCCGGATCACCGCCGTCAGATAGCGGGTCAGATCGCCGAGACGGGCCACACCGGTGGCCGTGACGAAGCCCGCAGGTGTCAGCCGCGCCAGTTGGGCGCGGATGTCGGCGACCGCGTCGGCCTGCGCGGGGGTCGGCGCATCCGGCAACGCGAGTTCGACGGCGTGCAGCGCGGCCAGCACCTTCTCGACCCGGCGCACCACGTCGAGGGTGGTGGACAGCAGTTCGCCAGCCAATCGCGTTCGGGCCGTGACGAATTCGTCCCGGGCCCACACCGGCTTCGGGACGAGCATCTGGACCGCCGCATCGGCGCAGTCGTCGAGCAGCGCCGACAGCGACCCGTCCGGGTTGTTGCCGAGGACCAGCTTCGTACGGGTATCGAGGGACCGCTCAACGGGTTTCGCGATCGACTGCCCCGCCAGGCGCAGTAGCCGCCTGCTCCCCGGCCCGGCCGCGGCGGCCTGCTCGGCCAGTGTCGCGAAGACCCGGATCGCCACCGTCGCACCCTGGTCGACCAGCGCCGGATACCCGCGGACCGCGTGCGCCGCCGTGCCGCCGCTCTCGACGACACGCGGCAGTTCGTCGAGATCGTCCGGCCAGTCCCGCAGACCGGACCGCTCGAGTCCACCAGCGACCGCGGCGGCCACGGCTTCCCGGGCGGGCGCCGCGAGGTGGTCCTGCAGTTCGTCGAGGCTCTTGCCGCGTGCCACGACCGTGCCGTCGCCGGCTTCGACGGCGAACGTGACACGCAGATGTGGCGGCACCTTGTCGAGATCGAAAGCGTCGATGGGAACCAGGATTCCGGTGCGCCGTCGCAGTTCGCGCTGCACCGCGTCCAGCAGGGACCCACTGTCCTCGGGTGAGATCGACGCGAGCAACGCCCTGGCGGTGTCGGGTGCGGGAACGAAGTTGCGCCGCAGGTCTTTCGGCAGCGACTTGATCAGTGCGGTGAGTAACTCCTCGCGCAGGGCCGGCACCTGCCAGGCGAACTCGTCACCACCCAGCCTGGCCAGCACGTCGACCGGGACATGCACCGTCACACCGTCATCGGAGGCGCCCGGTTCGAACCGGTAGCTCAGCGGCAGCGTAAGGTCTCCGGAACTCCAGGTGTCCGGGTGGTCGGCGTCCCCCTCGACGCGCAGCAGGTCGTCACGGCCGAGGGTGAGCAGATCCGGTGTACGGTGGCGCTTTTTGCGCCACCACCCGTCGAAATGGCGGCCGGACACGACGTCGGGGGGAATCCGCGCATCGAAGAATGCGTAGATCTCGTCGTCGTCGACCAGCAGGTCGCGCCTGCGTTCCCGTTCCTCCAGTGCGGCGAGTTCGGCGCGCAACCGCGCGTTGTCCCGGAAGAAGTGGTGCTTGGTCTCCCAGTCCCCCTCGACCAGCGCATGCCGGATGAACAGCTCCCGCGACGTCTCGGGATCGATGGGGCCATAGTCGACGCGGCGGCGCGCGACGATCGGCAGGCCGTAGAGCGTCACCCGTTCGTAGGCCATCACCGCGGCGCGCTTGGCATCCCAGTGCGGTTCGCTGTAGGTGCGCGCGACGAGATGCTCGGCGACGTGCTCGACCGTCTCGGGTTCGATGCGGGCGGCGGTGCGCCCGTAGAGCCTGCTGGTCTCGACGAGGTCGGCGACCACCACCCAGCGCGGCGGCCGCCGGGTCAGCACCGAACCGGGCGCCAGCACGAACTTCGTGTTTCGCGCCCCCTGGAAGACCCGGGAATCACGGGCGTCACCCTCACGTAATCCGATGTGGGACAACAGCCCCGCGGTCAGCGCGGCGTGCACCCGCGCGGGCTCGGCGGCCTCGTCCTGCTCGCGGATGCCGAGATCCCGGCAGATGCTGCGCAGCTGACCGACCAGGTCCTGCCACTCGCGGATACGCAGGTAGTGCAGGAACTCCTCGCGGCACATTCGGCGAAACGAGTTGCCGGAGCGTTCTTTTCGCTGCTCGCCCAGGTATCGCCACAGGTTCAGGTAGGACACGAAGTCGGAATGCTCGTCGGCGAACCTGGCGTGCTTCTGACGGGCGGCCGCCTCCCGGTCGGCGGGTCGCTCGCGCGGGTCCGGGATCGACAGCGCCGCGGCGAGCACCAGCACCTCACGCACGCACCCCTCGGTGTCGGCCTGCAGCAGCATCCGCCCCAGTCGCGGGTCGACCGGGATCTGCGCCAACCGCCTGCCCATGGCCGTCAGGGCCCCGTCACGATCGAAGGCCCCGAGTTCCTGCAGCAGGGTCACCCCGTCGCGGACGCTGCGCGCGTCGGGCGGGTCCAGAAACGGGAAGTCCGCCATCTCGCCGAGATCCAGCGCCGCCATCTGCAGGATCACCGCCGCGAGGTTGGTGCGCAGCAGTTCGGGGTCGGTGTAGCGCGGGCGGGCGTCGAAGTCCGCCTCGGAGTACAGCCGGATGCACACGCCGGGGGCCGTGCGCCCGCAGCGGCCGGCGCGCTGCTGCGCCGACGCCTGGGAGATCGGCTCGATCGGTAGCCGCTGCACCTTGGTGCGGCGGCTGTAGCGCGAGATGCGGGCGGTTCCCGGGTCGACGACGTAGCGGATCCCCGGCACCGTCAGCGACGTCTCGGCAACGTTGGTGGCGAGCACGACGCGGCGCGCGGCCCGGCTCGGCTGGAACACCTTCTGCTGTTCGGCGGTCGGCAGCCGGGCGTACAGCGGCAGCACCTCGGTGCGCTCCCCCAGTGCGCCGCGCAGCGCCTCGGCGGTGTCGCGGATCTCGCGCTCGCCGGATAGGAACACCAGCACGTCGCCGGGCGGCTCGGACGCGAGTTCGGTGACGGCGTCGACGATCGCGTCGGTGGGGTCGCGCAGCTCGGTGCGCACCACCTCGTGGTCGGGATCGTCGGGGTCTTCGGCCCCGTCCCCGCCATCGGCCCGGACCGTGACCTCCAAAGGGCGGTACCGGATTTCGACCGGGTACGTGCGCCCCGACACCTCGACGATCGGCGCGTCCGAGAAGTGTTCGGCGAACCGCTCGGGTTCGATCGTCGCCGACGTCACGATGACCTTCAGGTCCGGCCGCCGCGGCAGCAGCTCCCGCAGATACCCGAGCAGGAAGTCGATGTTGAGGCTGCGCTCGTGGGCCTCGTCGAGGATCAGGGTGTCGTAACGAAGCAGCCGGCGGTCCCGCTGGATCTCGGCGAGCAGGATGCCGTCGGTCATCAGCTTCACCAGCGTGCGATCGCTGACCTGGTCGGTGAACCGAACGGCATAGCCTACGGCGTCGCCGAGCGGCGTGGCCAGCTCGTCGGCGATGCGCTGGGCGACGGTGCGCGCCGCCAGCCGCCTCGGCTGGGTGTGGCCGATGGTGCCGCGGATGCCGCGGCCGAGTTCCAGACAGATCTTCGGCAGCTGGGTGGTCTTGCCGGACCCCGTCGCGCCCGCGACCACCACCACCTGATTCTCGGCAATGGCCCTGGCCAGGTCGTCGCGCCGGTCACTGACGGGCAGGTCGGGATAGGTGATCGCCGGGACGGCGGCCATCCGTGTCGCGACGAGCGCTTCCGCGGTGGCGAACTGCCGGGCCAGCTTGTCGAGTTGCCCGGAGTCGGGACTGCGCAGCTGCTTGAGCCTGCGGCCCAGCCGGGCGGCGTCGCGGATCGTCAGCCCGTCGAGACGCGCGCGCAGGGCGCGGACGTCGGCGTTGGACGGTTCGGACACTCCGGCAACGATAGGGGGCGGCCGGTCAGCCCGCTCCGACCGTGGTCAGGCAGAAGGGATGGCCGACCGGGTCCAGCATGACCCGCCACAGTGCGGGGGCCGCCTGGTGCTCGGCCTGCCGGGCGCCCAGCCGCTCGGCGCCGCGCACCGCCTCGTCGAGGTCGGTCACCGACACGTCGAGGTGCATCTGCTGGTGCTGGCCGGGTCCCGGCCAGGTCGGCGGGACGTAGTCGTCGACGCGCATCATCGCCAGGATGTGGGCGCCGTCGGTGATGGCGACGACCCCGCCGTCGGGGGTTTCGACCAGCCGCCGCATCCCGAGCAGCCGGGAGTAGAAGTCGGCCAGCTCAGTTGGGTTCGGGCAGTCGATCGAGGTCGCGCCGAGCCGGCCGACCGGTGGTTGCGCCTGCGTCATGCCGTCCACTGTGGCACGGGGGCACCGCACCGGGCGCGAGTGCGCGGGTGCGGACGAGCAGCACCGTGGCGGCGAGAAGGACCTCGACGATCGCCACGAGGGTCGCCAGGTGCATCGGTGTGGCCGCTGAGGCCGAGGCGGCGACGGCTGGTTCGCCATGAGGGTGGGCACCGGTCATCGGCAGGTGCACACCGATCATCGCGAGGTTCATCATCGCGACCAGCACCCAGGCGCGCAGAGTGTCGCGGGTCAGGAGCTCGTACGCGCAGTAAAGGCAGCCGACGACCATCACCACGGTCAGCAGTGCGACACCCGGATGCCCGCGGGACCCGAGCGAGACGCCGTGCAGAATCGCCGAGGACACGGCGAGCAGCGCCGCGAATCCTGGGACGATCGGCGGACTATTCATATCCGGTACCGACCCCGACCGAGCGCGGAACTCATCGAGGCCGACGCGAACTCCATCCTGGGGTTGTACCGCAGGATGACCGGCACCGCAGGCCCAATGGCCGCGACGGGTCCTGTCACGATCTCGGCGGCCGTCTCGTCTACCCGTCATGACGTTTTTCACCCCCGACCCGGTGTGGCCGGTGCTCGTTCTCGCGTTCATCCAGTTCGGCGACGGTCTGCTGTGCGTGAAGCCGGTGCGGTTCATCGCCGAGTGCTTCGAGGCGGTCCGCTGGCCGCGCCGCCTGTGGTGGCTGATGCCGGTCATCAAGTTCGCCGCCGCGGCCGGCCTGATCGCGGGGCTGTGGATTCCGTACCTCGCGGCGGTGACCTGCGCGGCACTGATCGCGTACTTCGTGATCGCCATCGCGATGCACGTCGCCGCCCGGGACTTCGGCCGCAACCTGTTCGTCAACGCCACCGGGATGCTGGCGATCTGCGTCGCCGTCCCGGTGCTCGCGTTCTGGGGCTGATCCCTACGGGCGGTCGGGCGACCAGTACTCCAGCATGTCGGCCAACGTCTGGAAGGCAGGGGTGTTCACGCCGTACGTCGCCTCGAAATGGACGCTCAGCGGGAAGCCGAGCCCGCCGACCCCGTCGATGACCCGCTTGTACAGGTCGAGCATCAGCTTGCGGCGTTCGGGCGGTTCACTCCCGGCGAGGGTCTTGACGAACTCCTGCTCGGCGGCCACCGCCGCATTCCCGGGGTCCTGGATCAGCCAGTTGATCAGGCCGACCTTGGTCTCGATCCTGGGCACGAACCCGAACGACAACAGGATCTCCGGCCGATGCTCGGTGGTCCTGGCGAACTCGGTGAGGAACTCCACGATGGCGTCGGAGTACAGCAACTGCGTCATGCCGTAGGTGGCGCCCCGGTTGCACTTGAACTCGAAGCGGCCGTGCTCGCCTTCGCGGGTCGGGATCAGGATCACGCCGCGGTTGGCGACCAGATCGTCGAACATCGACAACGCATCGGTGGGTGCGACGCCCGAGCCCTCGCCGTCGTTGAGGGTGCGCGGCACGCCGACGAACGCGATGCCGTCGAACCCGCTGGCGCCCAGTTCGGTGAGCCGGCTGCGCAGCGTGGGCTCATCCATGAACGCGGTGACCTGTGTGCACAGGCCGTTGATGCCGGGCAGCTCCGGTTTGATCATCGACCAGAATTCCAGGACGTCGAGCTTCGGCTTCATCTCGATGGGCCGGTCGTCGTCCTCGTCGATCATCCCCGGGATCATCACGTGGCGGACGCGCCCGGCCAGTCCCGCTTCCGCCGAACAGCGCAGCACCTTCTCGGCGTCCTCGAGGGCCCGCTCCCGGCCCCGGTCGACGTTCGGCGGCACCAATTCCAGAGCGATGGTGTTCAGGCTCACAGCGTTGCTCCACATCTGACATCGACTTGTCCCGGCGGCCCGGCCCTTGATCGGCCCTTTCCCCCGCCACCGGAGGAAAATCACCATACCGACCCGAGGTTTCCGAGGCTCGGCGCGGACGACCCGGAGCCCCATCACACCCGGGATTGAGCTTTCATGGGAGCAGAGCGCCTATGAGAATTCCGCAGAGATCGAGAACCGTCCTCCAGCTGGTCGCGACGCTGGCCCTGATCGTGGGCCTTGTCGCCGGCTGCACCGGCGTCGAGCCGACGCCCGGGTCCACGACCGGCACGACTCCCAGCACGACCTCACCGTTCGACCCGACGACGACGGCGCCGCCGGAACCCAGCGGCCCCCTGCTCGCCTACCGGGCGGCCGACGAACTCGGGCTCGTCGACGGCACGAACGTGATCACCACCGCTCCGGGCACCTTCGCGGCGTCCAACGACCTGATGGCCACCGAGGACGGCCGGTTCGTGTTCGCCCGCACCACCGACAACCTGCTCGCCACGATCGACGTCGCCAACCAGAAGGCCGACACCCGGCCGGTGCCGGTGGGTCCCGTGTTGGGAACCGCCGACGGGAGCAAGGTCGTGTGGTGGGAGCAGCCGAATCGGCTGATGCAACTCGATCTGGCCGACCCGGCTTCGCAACCGGTGCTGCAACAGACCGTCGACCTGCCGCCGACGGCCGGGGTCCCGCCAGGGGAACCGCGGCTGGTCGTGGCCAGGGGCGGCACGGCGGTCATCGCGCGGGTGGAGGCGCCACCGTCGCCGTTCGGCGGTCCGGACACCCTCTACGCCGTGCGCGGACCCGTTCCGCCGACCCCGCTCGGCGAGGCCGACGCGAACTCTCCGGTCACGGTGGCACGGCTCAGCCCCGACGGCGCGTCCCTGGCCTACGCGCTGTACCGCGACACCGACAACGGCTGTGGAACCGCGGCGGTCGTGCTGTCCGACGCCGCAGGCGCCCAGCAGACCTTCGACGTGGCCGGACCGGGCGGTGAAACCGGGTCGAGGGTGCCGAAGTTGTGGTGGCCCGCGACCGGCCCGCCGAGGCTGAGCCTGGCCACCTGGCGGTGCGACGGTCCGCAGGAGTACTCGCCGCTGGTGTGGCAGGTGGCCACCGATCGCATCGAACAGGTCACCCCGCCGACGTCGGCGCTGCAGACAGCCGAGGTCGCGCCTGGTCAGCGGGCACTGATCCTGCCCAAAGGCGGTGCCTACACCGAGCCGACGGGAACGTTGGTGTTCGAGGAGAGTGACCGGCGGTTCACGATCAAGGACGGCGTCGACGCCATCGCAGTGCTACCGCCGCCTCCGTAGTCTGGATGAGGTGAGCATCGCACTGCAGAGCCGGTTCGTCCGAGAGCTGCCGGAGTTGGCAGTGCCGTGGAAGGCGGAGGCCGCGCCCGAACCGAGTCTGGTCGCGCTGAACGAACCGCTTGCGGTCGAACTGGGTCTCGATCCCGCGTGGCTGCGCAGCCCCGAGGGGCTGGGCCTGTTGGTGGGGACGCTGGTACCCGGCGATGCGACGCCCGCGGCTCAGGCCTACGCCGGCCACCAGTTCGGCGGCTACGTTCCCCGGCTGGGGGACGGCCGCGCCCTGCTCCTCGGAGAGATCGTCGACGCCTCCGGCCGGGTGCGGGACCTTCACCTCAAGGGGTCCGGGCGGACACCGTTCGCCCGGGGAGGAGACGGACTGGCAGCCGTCGGGCCGATGGTGCGCGAGTACGTCATCAGCGAGGCGATGCACGCGCTGCACATCCCGACGACGCGGGCGCTCGCGGTCGTCGCCACCGGGCGCCCGGTGTATCGGGAGACGGCGCTGCCCGGGGCCGTGCTCGCGCGGGTGGCCGACAGCCATCTGCGGGTGGGTTCGTTCCAGTACGCCGCGGCGGTTTCCCAGTCCACCGGGAACCTGGACCTGTTGCGCCGACTGGCCGACCACGCGATCGCCCGGCACCATCCCGGCGCCGCGGCGGCCGACAACCCCTACCTGGCGCTGCTCGAGGCCGTCAGCGCGGTACAGGCTGATCTGATCGCGCGTTGGATGCTGGCCGGTTTCGTGCACGGGGTGATGAACACCGACAACATGACTATCTCGGGCCAGACCATCGACTACGGTCCGTGCGCGTTCATGGAGAGCTTCGATCCGGCGACGGTGTTCAGCTCGATCGACAGTTGGGGCCGCTACGCCTACGGCAACCAGCCGTCGATCGCATTGTGGAATCTGGCCCGGTTCGCCGAGACGCTGCTGCCGTTACTCGCCGACAACATCGACGACCCCGAGAAGGCCATCGCGCTGGCCGAGGCGACACTGGATTCGTTCGCGGGCCGTTACGAGCAGATCTGGTCGGCGGGCATGCGGGCCAAGCTCGGGGTTGCCGACGCTCCTGCCGACGTGGTGGGCCCGTTGGTCGAGGAGCTGCTGACCCAGATGCAACAGAGTCAGGTCGACCACACGTCGTTCTACCGCCGGCTGAGCCGGGCGGCCCGCGGTGACGCCGAGCCGGTGCGCGGGGAGTTCATCGACCTGGCGGCGTTCGACGACTGGACCGCCCGGTGGCGGGCGCTCGGGCCGGATCCCGACGCGATGGACCGGATCAATCCGATCTACATTCCGCGCAACCACCTCGTGGAGGAGGCGCTGACGGCGGTCACCGCGGGTGACACGGCGCCCCTGGAGAAGCTGCTGGAGGCGGTGAGGGCGCCGTTCGACGAGCGGGCCGGTCTCGAGCGCTACGCCGAACCGGGCGAGAAGGAGTTCAGCGCCTCGTTCCAAACCTTCTGTGGAACATGACGGCACGGGCGTACCGTGACGGAGACCACATGCAGCGAGAGTCACAGGAGAGCCCTTGAGCGCCAACAATGTCAGGCTTGGGCTGCAGGACCTGATCTTCATCTACGGCGAGACTTCGAGTTCGAAGATGCACGTCGCCGGTCTGCTCCCGTTCACGCCGCCGGCCGATGCACCGCGTGACTATCTGCGGCAGATGATCGACGAGGCGCGGCACCAGGAGGTGATGGCGCCGTGGAACCGCAAACTCGCCCATCCGCGTCTGCAATTCAGCCCGGTGCACACCTGGGTGACCGACACGGATTTCGACTTCGACTACCACGTCCGGCGCTCGGCGCTCGCCAGCCCGGGTGACGAGAGGGAGCTGGGGATCCTGGTCTCCCGCCTGCACAGCAACCACCTGGATCTGACCCGCCCGCCCTGGGAGATCCACGTCATCGAGGGGCTCGAGGGTGGTCGCTTCGCGTTGTACATGAAGATCCACCAGGCGCTCGTCGACGGCTACAGCGCGATGCGGATGCTGGCGCGCAGTCTGTCCACGGACCCGGAGTCGCGCGACACCCGGATGTTCTTCAACGTGCCCACACCGAAGCGCGCACGGCGGGATCCCGACACCTCGGCGAATCCGTTGACTTCGACACTGCGTGCGCTCGGCGGCTTCGGCTCCGCGGTGGCCGGCGGTGTCGGCTCGGCGGTCGACCTGACCACAGCGCTGGTCAACACCCAGATCCGGCGTGACGGCGGCTATGCGCAGATCGCCGGTTCGGCGTCGGCGCCGCACAGCATTCTCAACGCACGCATCAGCCGCAACCGCCGCTTCGCCACCCAGCAGTACGAGTTCGATCGGCTCAAAGCGCTGAGCTCGCAACACGGTTCGACGATCAACGATGTGGCGCTGACGATCATCGGCGGTGGTCTGCGCAAGTTCCTCAACGACTTCGACAAGCTGCCGGACCGCTCGCTGATCGCGTTCCTTCCCGTCAACGTGCGGCCCAAGGGCGACGAGGGCGGCGGGAACGCGGTGGGCGCCATCCTCGCCCCGATGGGCACCGACATCGAGGACCCGGCCGAGCGCCTGGAGTCGATCACCGCGGCGACGCGGGCGTCGAAGGCGCAACTGCAGACGATGTCGCCGACGGCGATCGTCGCCTACAGCGCGGCCCTGCTGGCGCCCGCGGGCGGGCAGGTCGTCGGCGCGTTGACGGGGGTGCAGCCGCCATGGCCGTACACCTTCAACCTGTGCGTGTCCAACGTCCCCGGACCACAGGAACCGTTGTACTTCAACGGTTCCCGACTGGAGGCCACCTATCCGGTGTCGATTCCGATCCACGGGATGGCCCTGAACATCACCCTGCAGAGCTACGCCGACACGATGAACTTCGGCTTCATCGGCTGCCGTGACGCGCTGCCGCACCTGCAGCGGCTCGCGGTGTACACAGGAGATGCGCTGGGCGAACTGGAGAAGGCGTCGCTGCGCTGAGCCCTCAGACCGGTGATGGGTAGGGGTCCCACGGGGGTCGCGGTCAGGTCCAGCTCAGGTATTCGACGCAAATGCAGTGGTGGTCCCCGAAGGACATGTCGTGGCACGCGCCGTGGCCTTGCGCAGCCCGTTCGCGGGCCTTGTCGTGGTCTTTGGGGTCGAGATGCACGTCCAAGTCGTGATGCTCTTTCGCGTGACCGCAGTTCTTGCAGTACGCCGTCGTCGCTTCAGTCATTTGTCATCCTTTCGGCCCTGTGCCGTTCTCTCCACCATGCGCTGCGGGCAGCACCCGCAGTAGGGACCTTCGCCCCTTGGCCGGCGGATTACGTCATACCGTCGGTGCCGTGGGTGTTCGCGTCGGCCGGTACCCCGAGACGCACAGCCCGCGCACAGAAACCGCATGGCGAGCGCACAGCGCCACAGACCACCATGGACGTCATGGACGTCATGGAGATCGACGAGCACGACCGCGGGCTGAGCTACGACATGTCTGTCCTCTCGCGGCGGCGGGCGCTGCTGGCGTTCGGCGCGGGTGTGGCGGCGGTGACCGCGGCATGCAGTGCCACCCGCACCACCGCCGAATCCTCGACCGGCCCGAGCCCGACCACCCAGGCGTCGACCAGCGCCTCACTGGCCGAGGCCGCACCGCAGGAGACGCAGGGCCCCTACCCCGGTGACGGCTCGAACGGGCCGAACGTGCTCGTCGAATCCGGCGTCGTGCGATCGGACATCACCGGCAGCTTCGGCGCGTATTCCGGTGTCGCCGAGGGCATTCCGGCCCGTCTGACACTGACACTCCAGGATCTCGCCAACGATGGGAAGCCGGGTGCAGGGATGGCCGTGTACCTGTGGCACTGCGACAGAGAGGGTCGCTACTCGTTGTACAGCGAGGGCGTGACCGAGGAGAACTACCTCCGCGGCGTCCAGGTCGCCGACGACAGCGGCGCCCTGACGTTCACCACGATCTTCCCCGCCTGCTACCCGGGCCGGTGGCCGCACTTCCACTTCGAGGTCTTCGATTCGCTCCAGACCGCGGTGGCCGGCTCCGACGCTCGGCTGACCTCCCAGATCGCCCTCCCCGCAGCCGTCTGCGACGCCGTGTTCGCCGCCGATTCCGGCTACACCCAGAGCATTTCGAACCTTGCGTCGCTCTCCCTGGAGACCGACGGCGTGTTCGGCGACGGCTGGACCGCCGAGATGGCCACCGTGACGGGTACGCCGGCAACCGGCCTGGACATCACGCTGACGGCCGGAGTGGCGGCCAAGTCCCAAAACGTGCTCACCGACGACGGCTTCGGCGGACCACCACCCGGCGGACCACCTCCTGGTCGGCCCTGAGCTATCCGGCCGTCCCCTCGGCGCGGTCTCGCGCGTCGAGGACCAGCAGCGCCACGTGCAGCGAAGTCATGGACTCGCTGTCGTCCAGATCGACCCCGAGAATCTCACGGATGACCGCCAGCCGCTTGTACAGAGCGGGACGACTCATGTGCAGCAGTTCGGCCGTGGCCACCTTGTTGCCCGCGGCGCCCAGATAACGGCGCAGCACGGTCAGGTTCGACGGGTCGCTCCGATCATCTTCGGCCAGAAGCGATTTCAGTTCTGTCTCGGCGAAGCGCTGCACCCGCAGGTCGTCTCGTAGCAGCGCGAGCAGGCCGCGCAGCCTGGTGTCCGCGGCGCGGAAGTACGGCCGCTTCTCCCCCATCGAGACGGCCACCTCGGCGACGTGCGCCGCCTCGGCCAGACCCGCGATCGCGTCGGTCACTTCGCTGACGTCGGCGGCGAGTGCCAGCACCGAATGCCGGGGCGCGTCGACGCGGTCGATCTCGCGGCGCAGCCCATCGCCCAGCGCTGTCAGTGCTTTGTGCGCGACGGCCGGCCTGGGGTCCTTGAGCGCGATGACGGCACCGACCTCACCGTCTCCACGCAGGGTGAACAGGCCGGTGTGGCCGGCCGCGTTGACCGTGTGGGCGACCGTGTCTACCAGCGCGACGTTGCGGCGATGTCGGGCAACAGGGTCCCTGCCGCGCTTCTGTCGCTCGACCAGAACCACCGCCGGGAAATAGTGCGCCGAAGCCCGCAACCCCAGTGCGTGCGCCCGGGCCGCCGCCTCACGCTCGTCGGTGATCCTGCCGCGCAGGACGTCGTCGATGAGACCGCTCTGGGCCTGCTGCTGCAAGCCCGACCGATCCCGCTCGATCATGCGATTCAAGGCGAGTGCCGCCGCCGCGCGCTCGAGCACCATCGTCGCGCGGCCGGGATCGGCGGGTGGCCGCGGCACCACCAGCCGTCCCCATTCCGCGGACCGCGGGCCGACTGCCGTCGTCGCCCACTGCTCGGCGTCCGCACCGGACCCCGGGTTGCGCCGCGAGCGGCGTTCCCAGTCCCGCAGCGTGGTGTCGTGGGCACGCGCGGACACCGCGACGGCATGGTGCGAAAGATCCTCCAGCACAACAGGTTCGTCGAGAATCCTGGCGGCGGCGTCGACGATCCCCGCTACCGACGCGCGGCGCATACTCAGCTCGGTGAACGTCTCGTGGACGCGTCGGTCGAAGGCGACCTCGTCGTACTGTTCGGCGACGATCCTTCGGTGGACTGCCTCTGTCACGTCGACGAACCTGATCGGACGATGCAGCACCACCAGCGCCAGATCGAGGTCCTCGGCGGTCGATGCAGCGGTGCCGGGTAGTTCGGTGACCCTGGTTCCCAGCTCGACGATCACTCCGATCGCACCGGCAGACGCCAACCGTTGCAGGTACTTTCGCGGAGCCTTGGCCAACGCGGCACCCGTCGTCAGCACCAGTTCGCCGCCCTGCAGCAGCGCCGACAGGTCGGGCAGGTCGCTGCCGTGCACCCATCGGAGCGGTTCGTCCCATCGGCGGGCCGAGAGCACCTCCGGTTCGCCGGCCTGCACGACCGGCAGCGCGACGACCTCGCCCACCGTCAGACTCACCGACATAGTGTAAATCTATGGGGACTATTCGTGACACTATGTGTCGACCATCGGTGGTCTCCACGGCGCAAGATGGACGTTGTGCAGACTATTTCCCATTGGGTTGACAACAAAGAGTTCGCAGGCGACAGCAGTGCGACGGCGCCGGTGACCAATCCGGCCACCGGTGTGGTGACCGGTGAGGTGGCGCTGGCCAGTGTCGAGGACGCGCGTGCGGTGATGACCAATCCGGCCACCGGTGTGGTGACCGGTGAGGTGGCGCTGGCCAGTGTCGAGGACGCGCGTGCGGTGAT
>NZ_JACKSH010000189.1 GCF_025821625.1 Mycolicibacterium pyrenivorans | reverse complement strand
ATGGACGGCTGGAGATAACCACATCCAGAACGCAGAACCGACCACTTCGAGACTTCGTGGTCCACATGAAAGACGCTCACCGCAGCACTACAGATAACCACCGCATTGGTGCTACAGATGACCCGGCGGATCTCGACGTCGTAGTCCAGGAACGGCACGAACTCGCTCCAGGCGTTCTCCCACAACTGTGTGATTGCCGGGTACTGCGCACCCCATTTCTCGGTGAACTCGGTGAAACGTTCCTTAGCCTTGATTCACCGATCGACCCTCGGCGTGGGGGCGAATTCGGTTGTGCGCTTTGGAGTCGGGGTGGGCCGTTGTGCGGGATCAGATGATGG
>NZ_JACKSH010000188.1 GCF_025821625.1 Mycolicibacterium pyrenivorans | reverse complement strand
AGCCTGACCCGCGAACACACCAAACCCGCCGTGGCACCCACGGCAACACCGACGCGCCCACACCCAGCGCACCTCACCTCTATTTTCGGATTAGCAGGGCCTCACTCGAAATTTCCCTGCCGGAATGCAATTCCGGCGCGGGAGCGGCGTGGGAGCGGCGCAAAAGTGGCGTGAGTCAGCCGTAGGGGTCCGGTTCGTGGAACCGGTTGATGATCGGGATCCGCTCGATGATCCGGTCCCGCAACCGGGGCTCCGGCTGCGGGTAACTGGGCACCTGGGCGGGCGGCGGCAGCACCGGAGGCACATAAGCGGGTTCCGGCGCGGGCGGCAGATAGTTGGGCGGCGGTGGCGGAGGCGCATAGACAGGTGCCGGCGCGGGCGGAACGTAGGCAGGCGCAGGAGCGATCGGCTCCTGGTACACCGGCGGCGTTGCCACCGGGGCGGCGGGCGGATCGACCATCGGCACGGCGTCGGGTACCGGTACTGCGACCGCGACCTTCTCGGCGACCGCGGGATTTTCGGGCGGGGGCGGTGCGGCCGGTTTCGGCGCGGCCGGCGCCGCCGTCACCGGCAACGGCGCGGCCTCGCGGACCGATTCCTCCGAGCGCGCCATCTGGGGCACCTCGGTGTCCGGGGTCAGCGTCATGCCGAGCGCCACCGACAGCGAGACGACGAACGTCACCACCGCGGCGGCGAGCACCCCGGCCAGGGTGGCCGTCGGCGAGAACCGGCGGTGGGCGGGTGCAGCCTGGGCGTCGAGGATCGACACCGCCGAGGCGGACGCCAGTGCCGCTCCCCTGGCCAGCGCGAGGTTGGCCTCGTCGGCCGTCACCACCGGTGCCGACGTGCGCTGCTCGAGTGCGGACACCACGGCGTCGAGATCACCGGAACCGACCACGAAGACGGCGTCGGGAGACAGCCCGTCGACATTGCTGAGGGCCGCGGCATCGACGCGGTCGGCGATCACCCCGTCCGGCGTCACTGCGGCGACGACGGCCGCGCCCGGTTCGACGACGCACACCACCACCCGCTCGTACCCGGCGATGTCCGCGATACCGCAGGTCAGGGCCTCCGCGGCCTCGACGTCGGAGACCGCGATGACGTTCTCGACGTGGCGGTCGGTAAGCGCCTGCCACACCGCGTTGGCGGTCGCCTCGGCCGAGCTGGTCCAGGTGAGCCCGATGGCGTGAATGCGGCCCGCGTCGGCCTTCTCCCACAGCCCGCGCAGCAGCCCATCTGCGTCGAAGGACTCGTCGACGCCGATGGGGAGCGAGCCTCGGTCGAGGGTGGCGCCGTCGCCTGTCGTGCCTTCGACGAGCACCCAGCGCACCGATGACGAGGTCATCGACAAACCGAGTACGAGGTTCATGAGCGAGTCCCCGATCTGTTCGCGATCAACCGACGACATTACCGCCAGCGGTCATGTGGGCGCATCCGCCTGTCGAGACCGGCTCAGGCGGGCCTGCGCGCGAACTCCGTGGGAGAGCATCCGGTCAGCCGGGTGAACGCGGTGGTAAAGGCGTTGGCGGACTGGTAGCCGACCCGGCGGGCCACCTGCGCGGTCGACAGGTGTTCGGTGCGGAGCAGATCCTTGGCGAGCGCCACCCGCCACTCCAGGAGGTACTGCATCGGCGGCATGCCCATGGTGCGGGTGAAGCGCTGGGCGAACACCGCGCGGGACACCGCCGCCGCGCGTGCCAGCTGCTCGACGGTCCACCCCTTCGCGATGTCGGCGTGCATCTGGTGAAGTGCCGGCGCCAGCACAGGGTCGGACAGCCCCGCGATCAACCCCCGCTGCCCACCCCCCAGGGGCGGTGCCGCGTGCACCCGCACGGCCTCGATCAACAGCACCTCGACGAGACGCTGCAGGATCACGTCACGGCACACGCTGTCGGTGTCGGCCTCGTCGGCGATGAGCTCGACGATCCGGCTCAGCCGCGCCGACCCCGGCGCAACCCGGCGTACCAGGAGAACCTTCGGCAACAGGGAGACCAGAAGGGGCGCGTTGACGGGATCGAACCGGAAGTACCCGCCGAGCATCCGCATAGAGACCGGCTCCGACTCGGAGCCGTGCCGGGTGTGCCGAGCGTGGTCCAGTGCGGCGAAGGTGGGCTCCATGTCGCGGTTGGCGCCCAGCGTGAACTCGGGCGTCTCGGGGAACAGGAGAAAATCGCCGTGCCCCAGGTCGATCGGGTCGAGGCCCTCCGGTTCGAGCACGCACGACCCCTGCAGCATCAGGCAGAAGGCGGGATCGCCGTAGCGGGGCTTGCGGACGCTCCATTCCCCGCCCCCGGTGACGATCTTGGACAGCACGGCCTCCGGTCGCAGCAGTGACATCAGCTCTTCCATCGGACCGGGGTCGTTGGCGACTCCCGCATCTGGCGCGCCCACATGGCAACGCTAACGGAGACAGCGCCGGTCTAGCTCGATTCGGCGAGTGCCACGGCGTCGGCACCGGCGGCGTAGCGCAACCGGTCCGACGTGTCGGTGGCGGCGTGATAGACGACGTCGGCGACGTCCTGCGGGGTGGTCACCGCCCCCGGCGCCGCGAACGCGTTCATGATCGGCGCCGCGAACGGTTCGTACTCCGGCGGTATCAGTCCGACGAGCCGTTCGGCCCCGTTGCTGGCGAACCCGGTAGTCGGGCCGTATCCCGGCTCAACGAGTTTGGCCCGGACGCCGAAGAAGTCGAGCTCGAGAGCCAGCGACGCGATGAACCCTTCGACGGCCATCTTGCTGGCGGTGTAGGCCGCTGCCAGCGGCATCGCGGTCAGCGTCACACTGGAGGTGACGTTGACGACGACGCCCGAACGGCGCGAACGCATCTGGGGCACGACGGCCTGCGTCATCGCGATGACCCCGAAGGTGTTGGTCTCGAACAACTCTCGGATGGTCTTCATCGGGGTGGCCTCAAAGGCGCCGACTGCACCGATGCCCGCGTTGTTGACGAGGACGTCGATGGGCCCCGCCGTCTGCACTGCGGCAGCGATACTTTCGGGCTTGGTGACGTCCAGGGCGGCCACGTGCATGCGTTCGGAACGCGGAAGCAGGTCGGGCCGCGGGGTCCGCATCGTCGCGATGACGTTCCACCCCTCGTCATGGAAGCGGTGAGCGGTCTCCAGACCGTAGCCGGAGGAGCAGCCGGTGATGAGCACAGTTTTCATGCTTCGAAACTAAGTTCGCCTGCGCCCGTGGACAAGACGGCAGCGTCCGGGAATGCTTCGCGATCGTCTTGCGGCGTCTCCGGGTGAAACGCTAGGCGCTCACCCGCAGCGGCGGAGACGCCGGTGCGGTCGGCCGGCCGCCGCCGTGTGCGGGCGCCGAAACCTGTTCGCGCAGGGCCGCCAGGGACCGGGCCAGGAGGCGCGATACGTGCATCTGCGAGATCCCCAGCCTTTCGGCGATCTGGCTCTGGGTCATGTTCTCGAAGAACCGGAACATCAGCACGGTCTGCTCCCGTGCGGGCAGGGCCGCCAGCAGAGGCCGGACGGTTTCGACGTCGACCACCTTGTCGAGGTTCGCGTCGACGAAGCCCACGCTGTCGCTGAGAGATCGCCCCTCGTCGTCGCCCACCCCGTAGCCGGGGGTGTCGTACGACAGCGTGGAGTACGCGCTGGACGCGATCTGGGCCTGCACCACCTCTTCGCGATCGATGCCGAGACGTTCGGCGATCTCGCTGGCCGTGGGCGCCCGCTGCAACTCCTGGAACAGTTCTTCGCGGGCCTTGTTGAGCTGAGGCCCGAGTTCTTTCATCCTGCGCGGAACCTTGACCGACCATCCGTGGTCGCGGAAGTACCGGCGAACCTCACCCATCATCGTCGGCACGGCGAACGCCAGGAACTCCGCGCCGTGCTCGGCGTCGAATCGGTTCACCGCCTGCACCAGCCCCATCCTCGCCACCTGGACGAGGTCGTCGCGAGCTTCCCCGCGGTTGCCGAAGCGCCGCGCGATGTGGTCTGCGAGCGGCAGGCAGCGCGCGATGATCGCCTCCCGCTGGCGCCGGTACTCGGTCGATTGGTCGTCCAGTGTCATCAGGTGTCGCAGCATGTCGGTGACATCGGCATACTCAGAGTTCGGGCTTGAGGTCATCGGTACGTTCTCCATCCGCCGGTCGACTGGGCTGGCTCGGAGCTGAACCGGGTTACGCGGGTCTTGCTGGGATCAGGACTACTCGGCGCGCTCGGTTTGGCGCTTCTGCTTCTCGACGTCGACGAGTTCTTCGACCCGATCCGCCTGGGTCCGCTTCATGTCGGCCTCGGTGCGCTTGTCCTGAGCGTCGTCGAGTTTCGACTTGGCGGCCGCGGCCGCCTTCTCCTCGCCCGCACGGATTCTGGCCTGCTCGTCGCGCCTGGCCGCCTCGGCGGCCTTCACCCGTTGCGCGGCCGCATCGTCGGCCTTCTCTTTCGCGGAGGCGGTGCGCTTCGCAGCCGCCTCTTCAGCAGCACGCTTTTCCTCTGCGGCGGTGGACTTGGCGTCCTCCACCTCACGCTTGGCCTCGGTCCGCGCGTTACGCTGCTCGTCGATCGCCTTGTCGCTCTTGGCTTTCAGATCCGAACGGGACTGCTCACGGGCCGCCTTGGCGGCGTCGTCCAGATCGGCCGCATGGCGAAGCGCATCACTGCGCTCGGCGAGGGCGTCGCCACGCTCTGCCAGACGCGGGTCCCCGAGCGCGCTGCCGACGGCTGCGTCCATCAATCCCAGCGAACGCTCGTAGAACAGCCGCGCAGGCGCCTCCGCGCCCATCCGGGCGAACACGTTCTGCTCGATCAGTTGAAGTGGCATCCGCACGATGCGGTACTGGAAACGCAGAACCGCCAGTGGGGCGTCGATGATTCTCATTGATAACTCCTGTGTCTTCCGGTGCTCAGGGCAGGTCGGCTTCGCGGGTCAGTTTGTCGGCCTCGCGCCGAATGCGATCGGCTTCGGCCTCGGCGTTCGATGCGGCCTGCGCCACGCTGATATGGGTTTCCGCGGCATCGGCGACTTCCTCGGTGGCCGCCGCGACCTCGTCGCGCTCTTCGGCCTTGGCGTGCTGGATCTTGGCCTGCGCGTCGAGTTCGGCGCGCGACTTCTCCCGCACCTCTTCCTGGTGTCCGATCTGCTCGGCGGCGCGCTTCTGCGCAGCCTGCTGGTCCCGCACGGAGTTCTCCACGGCGTCGGTCTTGGAGTTCACCGCGGTCCGCTGCTGTGCGCTTTGCCGGCGCGCCGCGTCGGCCTCGGCCTTGGCCTGCTCGGCCTCCGCATCGGCAACGGCTTCGACGCTGTTGGCCGCTTTGCGCTCTTGAGCCTGGGTCTGCTCGAGTTGCCCCTCGGCGGTCAGGGAGTCGTTACCCGTGACGGCGCCTGCGATCTCCTTCGCCTTGCCTTTCACCGAGTCGATCAATCCCTTACGGGCTTCGTCTGCCTTGTTGTGCTCAGTCATCTGAGTCTCCTCTTGGCGCTTGCGACAACTCGGAAACGAGTTGTCCGGTGGTGTGTAGTGATGCGGCGCGGCTCAAACCCGGACATGGCTCGACAGCGTGGGAAATGGCGACCGTGAAAGTGGTCGGCCATGGCGACCGGGACGAATCCTGCGGACCAGCTGCTCTAGTCGTGAAGCACTGTTGCCATGACTTGACCGAACAGCTTCAACTCGCGGGACTACTGGTACCCGCTGGTCACCATTCCAAACCTCGCAGGCCGCGGCGACCGTCGTCTCGGAGGAGACGCCGGAAGGGTCAGACACGCGTCGGCGTCTGACCCTTCCGGGCGTTCCTGTACGTCGTGACATCGGCTGCGACGGCAGAGGCGAGCTACTTCTTGAAAGCGTCCTTCACCTTCTCGCCGGCGTCCTTGATGCTGGACTTCGCCTGGTCGCCACGGCCCTCGTTCTCGGTGTCCCGATCGCCGGTGGCCTTGCCGACGGCCTCCTTGGCTTTCCCGCCGAGGTCTTCGACCTTGTTCTTCGCCTTGTCCGTACCGCTCACAGCATCTTCTCCTACTTCGCGTGGCACCGGCCCGTGTGGCCAACGCGCGAGACCGTTGGGATACCTGGTGGAGCGGACATCGAAACGTGGCGCGCCGGGGCGGGCCTGCTTGGCCTCAGCCGGCGTGCAGGTGGGCCGAGCGATCCGAGTGCTCGGACAGCCACTGCCGTTCGACCCGTTTGACCCTTTGGTGCTCCAGGGTGATCAGCAGCGCACCAGCCGTCACCAGTGCCCCGGCGACCAGGGCGAGGATCAACGACAAGGTGCTGTTGCCGTAGGCCGTCGCCGCCACCGTCCCGGCGATCAGGACGGTGCCGACACCGATCAGGATCAGACCGGGCAGCCAGAGGGTGTCGATGAAGGATTCACCGGCGTGCGGTTGGGTGGTGCGGGCATGGTCCACCGGATCGTGGTGCGCGCCTTTCATCGCATCTCCTTCCTGCAGAGATACCTCCAGGCTACGCCTGCTGTGAACTGGATCACAGTGACGGAGGAATGACGCCCTACATCCAGGCGAGGATGCGTTCGGCCAGCTCAGGGCCGCAGTCCTCCTGGATGAAGTGGCTGCCCCGCAACCGCGCGTGGGGTTGGCCGGCCGCGCCGGGGACGTGCCGGATCAGCGGCGTGTCGGCCCCGCCCAGGATCGGGTCCTTGGCCCCGAAGAGCGCCAGGAACGGCTTGTCCCAGCGGCCCAGCGCTTCCCAGGCGGCGCGGTTGGCGGGCACGGCGGGATCGTCGGGCGAAGTCGGCACCAGTTGCGGAAACGCCCGAGCCCCGGCCTGGTACCGCTTGTCAGGGAACGGCGCGTCGTAACCCGCCCGCACCGCGGCGGGAACCTTGGTGACCGTCCCGACGCCGACGAGCCGGCCGGCGCTCAGCCACGGTGTGTACTTCGCGAAGGCGCGCCAGATCCGGAATGCCGGCGGCACCCCGCGGTCGGCGGTAGGCAGGAAACCGTTGGCGACCACCACCCGCGCAAACCGTGCACCCTGCTCGGCGACGATCCGCAGCCCGATCAACGAGCCCCAGTCCTGCACGAAGACGGTGACGTCGGTGAGATCCAGCGTCTCGAACCACGACGTCACCCACTGCACGTGACGCAGGTAGGTGTAGTCACCGATCGCGGTCGGTTTGTCCGAGCGGCCGAACCCGATCAGATCGGGTGCCAGCACCCGGTGGCCGGCTGCGGCGAGCGGCGGGATCATCGTGCGATACAGGTAGCTCCACGTCGGTTCACCGTGCAACAGGACGACGGGTGCGCCGTCGCGCGGCCCCTCGTCGAGGTAGTGCATCCGCAGCGCCGCGGTGTCGGCGGCCGCGACGTCGACGTAGTGCGGGTCGAAGGGATAACCCGCCAAGTCGGTGAAACGGGAGTCGGCGGTACGCAGCACGTCCATGACTCACCGACGCTAGTGCGCATTCTCGGTCCGACGCAGGCGGTCGCGCGCAATTGTTTGACCCCCGATGCTGCTGAGTACCCTTACCGCAGGTTGCGGGGGTCGCGCAGCGTCGCTGTTACTGGAAGGTGAGTGTCGATCGATGGGTTCCGCCGAACGGCTCCAGCAATGGGAGTCCCGTAGCGAGTGGATTCTGGCCGCCGTGGCGGTCACGTTTCTCTTCGTGTATTCGCTGCAGGTGCTCACCACTCCCACCCGCCCGGTGGGGGACCTTCTCGGCGTCACCATGACGGTGCTGTATCTCGCGTTCGTCGGCGACTACGTCGTCCGGCTCACGTTGGCGCCGCAGCGTGCCTCGTGGTTCTTCCGGCATCTGTTCGACCTGGCGGTCGTCGCGCTGCCGTTCCTGCGCCCCCTGCGGTTGCTGCGGTTGGTGGTGCTGGTCAAGGTGATGCACAGGGCGGGCGGCGACGCGATCCGCGGCCGGGTGGCGGTCTACACCGCGTTCAGCGCGATTCTGCTGGTCTACGTCGTGTCGCTGGCAATGCTGGAGACCGAGCGGTCCGCCCCCGACGCGACGATCACCAACTTCGGCAACGCGGTCTGGTGGTCGATCACCACCATCACCACCGTCGGGTACGGCGACATGTATCCGGTGACCGTCACCGGCAGGGTGATCGCCGTGCTGCTGATGATCGGCGGCATCAGCCTCATCGGTGTCATCACCGCGACCGTGGCCTCGTGGATCGTGGAACGCGTCGCCGAGGAGGATTCCGCCAACCGCGCCGCCACGGCCTCCCAGATCGACGATCTGCGCGACGAGATCCGGCAGCTGTCCGCGCAGTTGGAGATGGGGCAGGACGACCGCGAAGGAGCCTGGTCGCGCCGCTGACCGACCCGGTCGGTGTGGTCCATACTGAGCCGATGGTGGGCGGAGACGGTGAGCCGCTGTCCGATGAGGACGCGCGCATCCTTGGTTTGGAATCGCCTGCCATCACGGGTCACACCCTCAAGCTGATGGTGCTCGAATCAGCTGATCGACCGCTGGATCTGGACCGGCTGCGCAGCGAGGTCGCGGACCGGCTCGCCGGGCAGCCGCGGGCGACCGAACGCGTCGTGGACGACGCGGACGGGCCACGGTGGGTGCCCGATCCCGCGTTCGACATCGACGCCCATGTTCGGCGGCGCGCCACGTCCGGGCCCGTGACGCGCGACGCGCTGTGGCGCAGCATCGGCGAACTGATGGCCGAGCACCTCGACCACCGGCGTCCGCTGTGGACGTTCGATCTGATCGGGCCGCTGACCGACGGCCGGGAAGCGATCGCCGCCCGAATCCACCACGCGATGGCCGACGGGATCGCCGGCGTGCGGTTCCTGGACGCGGTGCTGTTCGACCCGCGTCGTCCCGACCCGCAGGCACGAGTCGCCGGTGTGCGGGGCGCCGCGACCCCGTCACGACTCACCGAAGCTCGCCGGATGCCGGAGGCGGTACTGCGCGAACTCGGCAGGCCCGCGGCACGTTCGCCGTTCGACCGTCCCGTCGGCGCCGCCCGCGAGCTCGCCTTCACCGTGGTGCCGCTGACGCAGTTGAAGGCGATCGGCGCTTCGCGGCCGCAGCACGCCACGGTGAACGACGTGCTGCTCGCGGTGGTGGCGGGCGGCCTGCGCGGCTGGTTGCGCGAGGGCGGGGCGGCGCTGCATCGGCTGCGCGCCCAGGTGCCTGTCAGCCTCCATCACCGCGACGAGTCCGCAGGCGATCTGGGCAACCGGGACTCTTTCATCAACGTGGATCTGCCACTGGCCGAACCGGATCCGCTGACCCGGCTCGACCTGATCCGGAGCGAGACCGCACGGCGCAAGCAACTCGGCGACGCCGACGAGATGTTCGATCTCTTCCACGCCCTCGGCCGCCTCCGGCACCTCGGCGCGGCCGCGCAACGACTCGCAGGCAGCGCGCGGGAATTCAGCGTCGCCGTCTCCAACGTGCCCGGCCCGTCGTCGTCGGTGGGCGTCGCCGGGCGACGGGTGGTCCACCTGTTCTCCTCGTCGGAGCCGGCGCTGCATCACGCGCTGCGGATCTCGGCGATCTCGTGCGCCGGCGACATCGGGATCGGGTTGTGCACCGACCCGCACGCGCTGCCCGACGTCGCCGGTCTTGCCGACGAACTCGAGACCTCCTTCGACGAGTTGTGCACGATCGCGTTGGGTGATGACACGATCGGGACGAGAATGAACCCATGAGTTCGAGCACCGTGACGTGCCCGCAGTGCGGGCGGCGCAACCGCGTACCCTCCGGCGGCCGGGGCAAGCCCCGTTGCGGGCAGTGCCAGCAGTGGTTGCCGTGGATCACGTCGGCCGGTGACGACGATTTCGCGGATGTGGTGGAGAGTGCCTCGGTGCCGGTGCTCGTCGACCTGTGGGCGCCGTGGTGCGGCCCGTGCCGCATGGTGAGCCCGGCGCTGGAGCAACTCGCCGGTGAGCGCGCCGGCACGCTCAAACTCGTCAAGATCGACGTAGACACCGCGCCGGGTCTTTCGCGACGATTCGACGTGCACGCCGTTCCCACGCTGTTGCTGGTGGATCGTGGCCGCGTCCTGGCGCGCCAGTCCGGTGCGGCTCCGGTAGCCGCCCTGCGCAGTTGGCTGGACCAGTCCCTGGCGAACTAGCGGAGCGTTCACGGCGGCGGCAGCCCGCCTACCGAGACGTGACGGACGGCAAGATCCTGCGGCTCAACACCGACGGCACCGCACCGTCGGACAACCCGGCGCTGGGAGTGGGCGCACTCCCCTACATCTATGCCTACGGCCTGCGTAATCCGTTCCGGTTGACGTTCACCCCGACCGGTCAACTGCTGGTCGCCGATGTGGGCGCGGCCTCCTTCGAGGAAGTCAACCTGATCACCGCCGGAGGCAACTACGGCTGGCCGAGCGCCGAAGGTATCTGCACCACCAACTGCTCGGGAAAGACCGATCCGATTTACACCTACCCCCGAGGCGGCGGCGCGGCCATCACGTCCGTGCTCGTGTACGACGGGGCGACGTTCGGCCCCGACTACGTGAACAAGGTTTTCATCGCCGATCTGGTGAAGGGGTGGATCAAGGTGCTGACATACACTCCGGAGTTCACGGCATGCGGCGACGCGGTGGACTTCGACCCGGAGGCCGGTACGACCGTCGTGCTGGCCCAGGGCCCCGACGGCAACATCTACCAGCTGACCTATCAGCCGGGAGCGCTCGTGCGCATCGCCCCGGCGGGCAGCACGTCGACGGCGGTCCAGGTCTGACGCGCCGAAGCTCATCGCGGCATCCGGGGAGGCTTGCTGGAGAGAAAGCCCTCGAGCTCCGCGATGAACTGTTCTGGATGCTGCAGGATCTCGCCGTGGCCGTACCCGGGGAAGGCTCTCTCCTCCAGCTCAGGAAAGTACTCCCTGAGCTTCGCGATGCCCTTGTCAACGAGTCTCTTCTCCCGGCTTCCGTACCAGCAGGCGACGGCAATGTCTGGATAGTGCGTCGCCGGCGGCAACATGTCGAAGAACGTCAAGCCTTCTCGGCAACCGTTGGTGAGGGTCGTTTTCGAGGCACCCTTGTACAAGAAATGATCCCGCATCTGGGGAGTCAGCCCAAATAGCCTGAGCAGCAACGCATAACGACCCCGCGCCGCGCCGTGCACCATGGTGGCCGTCAGTTTCGCTATCGGAAGGGTCAACACTCCGAACGACGGCCTGGCAGCTCCGTCCAATACCAAGTGGTCGACGTGGACCTTCTCGCGAATCACCATCGACATGGCCACCGTGCAGCCCAGCGACGCGGCGTAGAGCGCGTCCAGGTGCCCGTCGAACTCGCGCCGAACGAACTCAGCCGCCGATGTCGCCGCCGCGGCACTCGTGGAGAACTCGCGGCGCTCGTTGGGGTCATGGCCGTCCATGCCCACAGCGATGACATGGTAATTCGCCGCCAGACGGGGGATCACCGCACCGAAGCTCTGCTGCCAGGTGGTAGCCAAGCCGTGAATGAGCATCAGGCGGTGAGGGTTCGCCGTACCGAACTGATGGAACTGCATCTCCGATTCCTCCCAACACGCGGACCGACCTCTGACCGATGCTTCTTGTCAGTGAACCACTTCGGAGTACACCTGCCGGAACTTCCCGCTGCGCGGATGCAGTTGCGGCCCCTCCGAACCTTTTTCGATGATCACCGGGCCCGCACCCTGCGCGGCGAGGTAGTCCACCAAGCGGGTACGCAGCGCATTCCACACCGCCGGCTCGTCCTGTGGCCGCGTGACGGACAAGCGCACCAACATTGTCGACGGTGCGGTCTGGATGAGCTGACAGCTCGCCAGGCCCGGCGTCTCCTCCGCGACCGTCACCAGGGGCAGCGGGAGAATTCGGATCGCTGCGCCCTCGGCGGATGGAAACACCAGGACGTCGCCGGTGCGCCCCTCGACGCTGATCTGCGGGAAGGGGCTGCCGCACGGGCACGGAGTCGGGCTGATCGCGATGCGATCCCCCATCTGATATCGGATGATCGGCTGAATCCGGTTGGCAAGGTTGGTGATCAGCACGCCATCAGACATCTGCCCGGGCGGTGTCGGCCGGCCATCGGCGTCGATCGGCTCGACGATGTACCAGTCGCTGTTGAGATGCATCCGGTGGGCGGCGCATTCGAACGTCAACCCAATAGCCTCGGAGGAGCCGTAGTAGTTGGAGACACGGCATCCGAACGCGGCCGAGATCCGTTGCCGCGCCTCGTCGGTGAGCGTCTCACCGGCGGCGGAGACGAAGAACGGTCGGATGTGCAGCCGGCCAGCAAGCTGCTGTCGCGCCAACAGGTCCAGCGCACTGGGGTAGCCGCCCAGTATCACCGGGGAGAACGCATTGAGTTCGTCGACCAACTCGTCCTGTGGCGTCAGCGCCGAAAACAGCCGCTGGGTCTTGGCGCGCCACGGCATCGCTTGATGGCGCCGGGCGATCATCGTGTTCCCGAGATAGTGCCCGCCGGTGACGAACACCGCCGCCATCCTGCCCTTGCCGCGCAACAGCGCCCAGACCTGTCGCGCCGACAAGACCGTCCTCATGGACCGGACGTACCCCAGCACGTTGTAGACGGTGAGCGCGCGACGATCGTGGAGCAGGATCGCGGGGGTGCCGGTCGCACCGGAGGTGGTGCAGACGACGTAGCGGTCGAGAAGGTCGTGGCCGATGAGGTTTGGGTCCGCGATGAAGTCTTCGGCCTTCTTCCTCGACACCGCCGGATCGGTGATCCACTCATCGAAGTGAGCCATCATCTCCGCCTTGGTCAGCGCGGGCATTTGATCGATGTGCGTGACGTGGGCGGGCACGCTTTGGTAGCGGCGGGCGAGGTACGGCGAGTGTTCGCGGGCGAAGGCCACCAACTCCTGTAATCGATCCGATTGACGTCGCGCGATGCCCGCTTCGCGTTCTCGTCCCGCCTTCAGCGCATCCCATGACACCCGAACGAAAGTGGTGATTGCGCGCATCTTGTTGTCCGTCATGGCCGGCTACTGACCAGATGCCGACTCAGGAACTCGGCTCCAGCCGAGCTGATCTCCTCGAACAACTCCCCGATGTAGACGTCGAAGTGCCCTACGGGATATCGGCGGATCTCCACATTCGGCATGAGTGATGCGATGCGCGCGGCGAATCGAGGCGAGGCTTGCAGATCGTTGTCACCTAGACACATCAGCACGGGCATGTGCAGCTTCTCGGCCGTACCCGTGCAACAGCGTGGCAGCGCGAACAGCATTCGCGGGGCTAGCGAATTTCGCCAACCCACGCATTCACCTCCGTGCGCGTCGAACGCAACCTTGGCGTCCGACTCGGTGAAGACCGCCACCTCGCCGGGAGCGGCCACCACAGGCACCAGGCAGGGGTCCCGTCCAAGTTTGGCCCCCAACAAATCTCGGACCGCCGCGGCGGCGAACTGAAGTGTCCGCGACGTCACGTCCCAGTTCAGTCGCTGGCGGAGGGTGCAACCCCGGTGCCGCCGCACACCGCGCCCCGTCGGAGTCGAAGAACACTCCTCGGGCACTGTCATGTTCATCCCGTCCCACTCAGCGGCGTCGTTTCCCGATACTGGCCTCCCGACACAGCCGGTTTCCAGAACCGACTGGACGCATGTCCGGTGACCTTGGCCTCTACTGGACGGCGTGGCCGGGGGCGATCGTGCTGTTATGAGTAGGCATCCGCCGTCCGACCTCGAAGCGGCGGCCGAGGCCGCAGCGGCATCGGGATATCCGGCGCTGCAGTTGGAGGGTGTGGGCCGCACGTACGGCTCCGGGCCGGCGGCCGTCCAGGCACTCAAGGATGTGGATCTGGTAATTCGGCCGGGCGAGTTCGTCGTGCTGCTGGGCCCGTCGGGTTCCGGAAAGACCACGCTGCTCAACCTCGTCGGCGGAATCGAAGAGCCGTCCGAGGGGCGGGTCGTCGTGGCGGGCAACGATATCGAGACGTTGAGCGCAAAGGAGCGCACGGCATACCGGCGTGACAGTGTTGGTTTCGTCTTTCAGTTCTTCAACCTCGTCCCCACGTTGACGGCGCTGGAGAATGTGGAGATCATCGCCGAACTCGCCGGCGAGGATCCCGCCCAGCGCAGCCGCGAGGCGCTGGACAAGGTCGGGCTTTCGGAGGTGGCCGACCGGTTTCCCGGTCAACTCTCGGGCGGCCAGCAGCAGCGGGTGGCCATCGCCCGTGCGATCGTCAAAGAACCGCCGCTGCTGCTGTGCGACGAGCCGACGGGCAGCCTGGACCTGGCCACAGGCCGACAGGTGCTCGCGGTGTTGAGGGCACTCGCCCGCGAGGGACACCACACGGTGCTGCTGGTGACGCACAACTCCACGATCGCGTCGATGGCTGACCGCGTGGTGTGGCTCCATTCGGGAGCGGTCACGCGGCAGGAACGGGTGGAGGCGCCGGTGGAGGCGCGAGACCTCGAATGGTGAGTCGGATCCTGCTTCGCAAACTGCGCAGGGACCTGTGGCGCCAGCATTGGCAGTTCCTCGCGGCGGCGGCCGTGATCGGCATCGGCATCGCAGTGTACGTGGCAGCCACCGATGCGTATGCGAATCTGAAGCAGTCGTTTGACCGCGCGTACGCAGTGCAGTTGTTACCGGATGCCGTCATCAGCGGGCCCGGCGCCGTCGACCTCGGCGATGCTGCCCGCGGACTTCCCGGCAATCCGGCGGTCGAGGTTCGCCAGCAGAGTGATGTGGGGATACGCATCAACGGGCACACCATTTTCGGCCGCGCAGTCAGCGTGCCCGCCGCACGTCAGCCGGTCGTGTCCCAACTGGCGTTGCGTTCCGGTGAGCTCCCGGTGCAGGGTGCGGTTCTCGTGGAGGAGCACCTCACCTCGCATTTCGGGCTGCGGCCGGGTGACACCATCGACGTGCTGGGGCCGACGGGCTGGCGCACAGTAGGGGTTTCCGGGTCGGCGTTGTCCACCGAGTACTTCTGGCCGGCCCGATCGCAACAGGAGATCATGACCACGCCCGAGAATTTCGGCGTGGTGTTCGTACCGGCACCGGACACACCGCAACTCATGCCGGAGCCGACAGATCAGCTCCTGCTGTACGCGCGCGACCGGAGCCAGGCACCGGAATTGCTCATGGCGGCAACACAACTGGCGAACTCAAAGGGAATGGTGCTCACGTCGAGGGACGAGCAGCCGTCTTACCGCGCCCTGCAGGACGACGTCGACGCCGTCGGTACGTTCGCGAGGTTGCTGCCGTGGGTGTTCCTGGTGGCGGCGGTCGTAGGAACCTACGTGCTTCTGTCCCGCCTGGTCGCCGCGCAGCGCGCCGTCATCGGCACGCTGTCGGCGAACGGCATGTCCGCACGGACTGTGCGTGCTCACTACCTGACCTTCGGGGTCGCGGTCGGCTTGGCGGGCGCGACCGTGGGCCTGTTCGGTGGCTACTTCCTCGGCGGCTGGTTCACCACCCAATACACCCAGGCGCTGGGGCTGCCGCTGCGGGTGACGTCGCTGCATGCGGACAACCTGGTCGTCGGCGCATTGGTCGGCACGCTGGCAGCGGCGCTCGCGGCATGGGCTCCTGCGCGCGCGGCGTCGCGGATGAGTCCGGCCGAAGCGATGCGAATCTCTCCGCCCGCCTCTCGCGGGGGCGTCAGCGTGCTCGAGCGTCTGCTTCCGCCGCTGCGGCGGATGCCGGTGCGGTGGCGAATGACGTTGCGGGGCATTACCCGTAACCGGCGGCGCACGGCCCTGACAGTCGTTGGTGTGGTCATCTCGGTCTGTTTGGTGATGGTGTTCGCGGGCCTGCGCGACACCGTCAGCAGCGTCATCAACCGCCAGTACGGCGGGATCGAACTTCAAGACGCCCAGGTCATCGCCGCTGCAGGTGCCGCCGATTCGGTAGTTGCCGCGGTGCGTGCCGACCCGCAGGTGGCCGCGGCCGAGCCCTTCACCCGCCTCGACGTGACAGTCGAAGCCAGGGGTGACCGGTACGACACCCTGATGGTCGGGCTACCGCAGTCCACCGAGATGCACCGCTTCACATCCGGGGGGTCGGCCGTGAACCTTCCCTCTCATGGTGTGCTGCTGGGCCAGGGCCTGAAGGATGAACTCGGAGTGGCGGTGGGCGACCGCGTCACAGTCACCGACACCCAGAACGACATCCGCATCGAGCAACCCGTCGTGGCCTTCGTCGACGAGCCGATGAGCCCGGTGATCTACATTGCGCACGAGCAACTCGCGACGCTGTCGCCCGACACAGGCGTAATGCTGAGGCTGGCTCCTGGCGCGTCGCAGGAAGCGGCGCGCAAAGTGGTGAGTGCCGTGCCCGGAGTGGTCGCCTACCTGTCAACGGAGTCGGTCAAGACCACCATCCGGGAGGCATTCTCGCTTTACGACGCGCTGGTCGGCCTGATGCTGGTATTCGCGGCGGTGATGGCCGCCGCGTTGCTCTACAACGCGATGTCGGCCAATGTGGGTGAGCGCACCGGCGAGTTGGGCAGCCTGCAGGCCGCAGGGATGGAGGCGCGGCTGCTGAGTCGACTGGTCGCGGGCGAGAACATGCTGCTGGTGCTGCTCGGCCTGCCGGTCGGCCTGCTCGCCGGGACGTGGCTCGCCGACTGGTTCATGTCCACGTACGAGACCCAGGGCTACGTGTGGCACCTCGACATGCAGTCGACGACCCCGCTCATCGTCGCGGTGGCCGTGCTGATCGCCGCCCTGCTGGCTCAGATTCCCGCGTTCCGGGTGATCGGCCGGATGGACATCGCGAAGGTGGTGCGTGAGCGATCGTTGTGAGCTGCTCCCTCACCGACGTATCAGGCCGGTGCCCGCGGATCAGACATCCTCGCCAAGCGTCCGCAGCAGGACGCACCACGCGACAAGGCCCCCCAGGACACCGCAGTATCCGGCCTTCAGGACCAGTAGCCCCCAGAACGGCATGCCGACCACGCCGATCACGTCCAGCACCCAGAACGCCAGCACCGCAGCCACGGCCGCACTCGCGCCAAGCAGCAGACCCAGAACCCCGGCGCGGCCGGGCAACCGGGCCAGCACGGGCGCGACCCGCATCGCGGTGATCTTTCCGGCCGCCACCTGGTGGTGCACACCGCGGGCGGTGAAGAGCGCCACCAACACCGACAGGATGATCGAGGTCAGCACCATGTTGAGCACCACCCCGTCACTACCCCAGAACGGTTGAAACCCCTTGCTGCGGTTGAGACCCCATTCGATCAACGGGTTGAGCGCGGCGTTGACGAGCGCAGCGCCGCCGATCTGGCCGCGGATGTAGGCCCTGGTTTCGGACGCGGTGCCAGCCACGCTCAGGCCTCCCCGCGGTCCGGTGGCGGCCGGAAGAGCGCAGCAACGTCACCTGAGGCGAATGCGCTGCGACGCTGGCGAGCGACCTGCTGCAGATAGCTTTCGACCGTCTCGGGTGTACTGCAGTATTGGCGCCACAACTGTTTCGGCGCCTCCGGAAAGGCGATGATGCCCTCGCCGGCGGCGACGCCGTCCAGGATGATCCGCGCGGCCTCCTCGGCGGGAATCGCATCGTCCGGCGGCTCGGCCTCGACCGCCTCACCGATGAGCGGCGTGCCGAAAATCCGGCTGGCGACGTTGCCCGGGCACACCACCGAGACCCGGATGTTCTCCGCGCCAAGCTCGTAGCGAAGACACTCGCTCATGCCCACCACCCCGTACTTCGTGGTGCAGTACAGCGACTGGTAGGGAAACGGCACCAGGCCGGCCAGCGAGGCGGTGTTGACGATGTGCCCACTGCCCTGGCGGCGCATGATCGGCAGGGCAGCATGCACCCCGTAGATCACGCCCCACAGGTTGAGGTCGATGATGCGGCGCCAGTGCTCGAGCGTCGCGTCCCCGATCGGCAGCGTGCCGCCGATGCCCGCGTTGTTGAACATGAAGTCGAGTGCACCGTGACGCGACACCGCGGCGTCGACGAGATGCTGTACCTGCGGCTGACTCGTCACGTCGACAGCGGCGGAATCCACCCGGCCCGGCGGGTGGTCCAGACCGTCGACGGTCGACGCCAGCCGATCGGCGTCCCGGTCGGCCAGCACCACCACCGCACCCGCGCGCAGCAGTGCTTCGCTCACCGCCAGGCCGATGCCCGACGCCGCCCCCGTGACCACGCACACCTTGTCGTCAAAGTGCTCACGGACCACGCCAACCCCCTCGCTGGCCATGCCTGACCATACGTCGGCAGATCGCGCGCCACAGCGGCATCGTGCGAAAAATGCGACCGATATCTGCGGCGTCTGGTCCCGAGCCGCGGCGGCTGCATGATCGAATGGACACCCGCGATCCCACACCTCGGGAGTGCATCGATGCCGTCGAACAGAACCCGGCCGCGTACGTCGTCACGTCTCCGCCGCCTTCTCGTCGCGGCCGCAGCGGCGTTGGTGGCCGTCTCCATACCGGCGTTCCCCCTGTCGGCCGCCGCCCAGTCGCCCAGTTTCGACCTTCAGGCCCATCGCGGCGGCCGCGGCGAGACGACCGAAGAATCGCTGCGTGCTTTTGCGAAGTCACTCGAACTCGGCGTCAGCACACTGGAGCTGGACGTCGTCGTCACCAAGGATGGGCAACCCTTGGTGTGGCACGACCCTGTGATCCAGCCCGAGAAATGCTCCGACACCGCACCCGCATTCGCCGCCGACCCGCTGTATCCGTACGTCGGGAAGCTGGTGCATGACCTCACCCTGGCGCAGCTCCGCACGCTTGATTGCGGAAAGCTGCTCGGTGACTTCTCTCGAGCCGAAGTGGTGGCGGACAACAGGATCGCGACCCTGCCTGAAGTCTTTGCCCTCGCCGATTCATACGCGGCAGACGTGCGCTACAACATCGAGACCAAGGTGGAGGCGGACAAACCGGATACGTCGGCCAGTCCACCGGAATCCGTCGACGTGATACTCGCCGCGGTCCGATCGGCAGGCAAGGTAGGGCAGGTCGAGATTCAAAGCTTCGACTGGAGAACGCTGCCGCTGGTGCGCCAGGCCGAGCCGTCGATTCCGCTGGTGGCGTTGTGGGACGAGACGACGTGGACGCCCGAGTCGCCGTGGCTCAACGGCATCAACCCCGCCGTGATCGGTGATCCCATAGTCGGCGCGACCATGGTCGGCGCCAACGTCGTCTCTCCCGGCTACTCGGTCCCGTACGGCCTGGCACCCAACGATCCGGGCTTCGCACTCGTTGCCGACAAGGCCTTCGTCGACCGGGCACATGCGCTGGGCCTGAGAGTGATTCCGTGGACCGTCAACGACGCCGAAACGATGCGGGCACAGATCGCCACCGGTGTCGACGGCATCATCACCGACTATCCCGCACTGCTGCGCGGCGTGATGGCCCAGCTCGGCATGCCGCTTCCGGCGTCTCAGAAATCGTAGTCCGGAAGGTCGATGTCGTCACGGACGCTGCCCGCGAGCAACTTCGCGAGGGGCCCGACGCTCATCGCGTTCAACGCGGCGTTACGGAACCACACGCCGAACCGGGTCCTGGCAACGAAGAACCCCAGCATCCGTTCCGCCCCGGTCTGCTTGCCGGCGATGAAGGGGCGCAGGCGATCTTCGTAGCGGCGGAACGCCGTTCGGTAATCGCCGTCAGCCCGCTGCAACTCCCCGGCCAGGACGTAGGACTCCGTCATCGCCAACCCGGTGCCCTCACCGCCGAGCAGCGAGATGCAGCCGGCCGCATCGCCGATCAGCTGCACCCGGCCCTGCGACCAGCGGTCCATCTTGACCTGGCTGACGACGTCGAAGTACAGCTCGTCGACACCGTCGAGGGCGTCCAGGATCTGCGGGCACTCCCACCCGGCGTTGCCGAACTCGTTGTGCAGCTGCTCTTTTGCTGGTCGCCGAACGTCGTCGTCGGTGGTGCGCCACACGAACAGGAACATCGTGCGATCCCCGCGCAGCGCGCAGCGCGCAACCTGTCGGCCAGGGGTGTTGTAGGTGACGTAGACCAGCTCGTCGCGCGGTCGGTAGCCGCCGACGACACAGGCAGCCACCTTGCATCCCAGGTAGTGCTCGAAGATTTCGTCGGGACCGAACACCAGACGCCGGACGTTGGAGTGCAGCCCGTCAGCACCGATCACGAGGTCGAAGTCGTCGGGTGGCGCGTGCTCGAAGGTGACCCCGACGCGGTCGTCGCGGGCGTCGACCGAGGCGATGCTGTCGCCGAAGATGGTGGCGACCTTGCCGTCGATGGTGTCGTAGATCGCCGCGGCCAGATCGCCGCGGGGCAGGCTGGTGTAGTCGTCGCCGATCATCTGCCTGAAGACATCGACACCGACATCGGCCTTGATCTTCCCGGTGTCGTCCACGGAGCGTACGGAGCCGATGTCGTAACCGGCGTCGCGGATCGCGGCCTCGATACCCATGCGACGTGCCACGCGGTAGCCGACGCCCCAGAAGTCGATCATGTACCCGCCACGGCGGAACTCCGGTGCCTGCTCGATCAGCACCGGGGTGTGGCCGGTGCGGTGCAGCCAGTGAGCAAGCGCCGCGCCCGCGACCCCGGTTCCGCTGATCGCGATCTTCATGTCCGGCCCTCGCTCAACGCCCGGGCGAGGTCACCGACATCGGTGGCGACGAGCGTCGGCTCCGCGATCCCGGGCAGGGGCAGCGCGGCATTGCCCGGGCGGGTGAGCAAGGCGGTGCTCATCCCGACGGCCTGCGCGCCGAGGAGATCCCACGGATGCGCGGCGACCATCATGGCGGCCGAGGTCGGCACACCCAGTTCGTAAGCGACGCCGGTGTAGAGCTGCGGGGCGGGTTTGAACGCTCGTTGCGGGTCGACGCTGAACTGGCGCTCGAAGTAGTCACCGAGACCCGCGTTCTGCAGCGGGGTGCGCCCGTCGGGTGACGCGGGTGAGTTGGTCAGCGTGGCCATGCGGTAGCCGAGGTTCCGCAGGGCGGCCAAACCGCCCGCGACATCGGGGTGTGCCGGCATCGTGCGCATACCGGCGGCGAAGTCACGCAGATCGCCGTCGGTGACGTTGACGTGGTGCACCTCTGCCGTCATCTGCATCACCGCGCGGCCGAGGGTGCCAAAGTCGGCGTACTGCCCCGACAGGGTGAGCGCCATCGAGTACATCACCAGCTGCCCGAACCACTCTCGCAGCACCCGGGTGTCACCGAAGATGCGCTCGAAGTGCGGTTGTAGCGACTCGATGTCGAGCAGGGTTTCGTTGACATCGAAGACCAGCACGGCCGGCTCTCGTTCGGTCATGTTCTCCCTTCCGTGACGGCGCCACATCACCGTACGACCTTGGCTCGCGCGGGCTCCAGCCACGAGGGCAACCCGATCGTCGGCCGGCGGCAGCGGACTGTCGGACCCCTCTGCGATGATCAGTACATGTCTTCGTCCGCAGCCTCTTTGGCCGCTGGGGTGCGTCCTGACCAGCGTCTTGAGGTGTTGTTCGAGGAGTTGGCGGAGTTGGCCGGTCAGCGCAATGCGATCGACGGGCGCATCGTTGAGATCGCCGCCGAGATGGAGCGCGACGAACTGTGCGGCGCCACCGGGGCGCGGTCGATCGCGGCGCTGCTGGCGTGGAAGATGGGTTCTTCGGCGACGAACGCCCAGACGGTCATCACCGTCGCGCGGCGCCTCGAACAGTTCCCGCGCTGCGTGGCCGGTTTGCGGGAGGGCCGGCTGTCACTGGACCAGGTCGGGGTGATCGCCGAGCTGGCGGGCGAGGGATCTGACGCCCACTACGCGCAGCTGGCCCAATCGGCGACGGTCGCCCAGTTGCGCACCGCGGTCAAACTCGAACCGCGACCCGACCCCGACCCCAAGCCGCCAGCACCGCCGTCGATCACCAAGACCAGCGATGACGAGTTCACCTGCTACCGCATCAAACTCCCGCACGACGACGCGGCGAAGGTCGACGCCGCCCTGCAGTCTCANCCGTCGATCACCAAGACCAGCGATGACGAGTTCACCTGCTACCGCATCAAACTCCCGCACGACGACGCGGCGAAGGTCGACGCCGCCCTGCAGTCTCATCAGGATGCGCTGATCACCGAGTGGAAACACGACCACCCCGACGGTGAGCAGGTATCCGATCAGGCGCCCCCGCTTCCGGGCACCGTCGATGCGTTCATGAGCCTGGTCGAGGCGGGCTGGGACACCGAGGCCACCCGCCGCCCCCACGGGCAGCGCACCACCGTGGTGGTGCATCTCGACATCACGCAGCGCATCGCCGCGCTGCATCTGGGCCCGCTGCTGCCCGATGCCGACCGCCGCTATCTGCTCTGCGATGCCACCTGCGAGGTGTGGTTCGAACGCGACGGCCAACCCATCGGTGCCGGGCGGGCGACCCGAACGGTCGGCCGCCGGCTGCGTCGCGCCCTGGAGCA
>NZ_JACKSH010000187.1 GCF_025821625.1 Mycolicibacterium pyrenivorans | reverse complement strand
CCTGACCCGCGAACACACCAAACCCGCCGTGGCACCCACGGCAACACCGACGCGCCCACACCCAGCGCACCTCACCTCTATTTTCGGATTAGCAGGTCGGCACTCGCACTTCCTCTGCTGGAATGCAATTCCGGCGGACGTTGTAGAAATGACCCATGACCGAACTATGGGTGGAGCGCACCGGCGTGCGTCGTTACACCGGGCGGAGCACCCGAGGCGCCGAGGTACTGGTGGGCTCGGAGGACGTCGAGGGTGTCTTCACTCCTGGGGAGTTGATGAAGATCGCCCTGGCGGCGTGCAGTGGGATGAGCAGCGACGCACCGCTGCGGCGCCGCCTCGGCGAGGATTACCAGGCCACGATCAGGGTGTCCGGGCCCGCCGACCGCGAGCAGGAGCGGTACCCGTTGCTGGAGGAGTTGCTCGAGGTCGACCTCTCGGCGTTGTCCGACGACGAGGTGGCGCGGTTGCTCACCGTCGTCGAGCGCGCGATCGACCAGGTGTGCACCGTGGGACGGACGTTGAAAACCGGGACCAAAGTGACCTTTGAGGTGGCCGATGAGCCGCTTGCGCGAAGAGAGTCGATGTAGATGTCGGTAGAACCTGAGGTCCAGCTGACCGCGTGGGTGCACGGCTACGTCCAGGGGGTGGGTTTCCGCTGGTGGACGCGGTCGCGGGCGCTCGAGCTCGGGCTTACCGGCTTCGCGTCGAACCGGCCCGACGGACGGGTCCAGGTCGTCGCGCAGGGTACCCGGAACGCCTGCGAAAAGCTGCTTGACCTGCTCAAAGGTGGCAGCACCCCGGGGCAGGTCGACAAGGTGATCTCGGACTGGTCCGACCCCGGCGACGCGATCGTCGGCTTCACCGAGCGCTGACCCGCTCGGCGGTAGGGTTTCACCCCATGCATCTGAAGAGTCTGACGCTGAAGGGCTTCAAGTCCTTCGCCTCGCCGACGACTCTTCGTTTCGAGCCCGGCATCACCTGTGTGGTGGGGCCCAACGGCTCGGGCAAGTCCAACGTCGTCGACGCACTCACATGGGTCATGGGGGAGCAGGGTGCCAAGACGCTGCGCGGCGGCAAGATGGAAGACGTCATCTTCGCGGGCACGTCGTCGCGCGCTCCGCTGGGTCGGGCCGAGGTGACGCTGACGATCGACAACTCCGACAACGCGCTCCCCATCGAGTACACCGAGGTGTCTATCACCCGGCGGATGTTCCGCGACGGTGCGGGTGAGTACGAGATCAACGGCAGCAGTTGCCGTTTGATGGATGTCCAGGAGCTGCTCAGCGACTCCGGCATCGGTCGTGAGATGCACGTCATCGTGGGCCAGGGCAAGCTCTCGGAGATCCTGGAGTCCCGCCCGGAAGACCGCCGGGCGTTCATCGAGGAGGCCGCGGGCGTCCTCAAGCACCGCAAGCGCAAGGAAAAGGCGGTTCGCAAGCTCGACTCGATGTCGGCCAACCTGGCGCGCCTGACCGACCTGACGACCGAACTGCGTCGGCAGCTCAAGCCGCTGGGCAGGCAGGCAGAGATGGCGCGCCGCGCCCAGACGATCCAGGCCGACCTGCGCGACGCCCGCCTGCGGCTCGCCGCCGACGACCTCGTCGCCCGCAGGGCCGAGTTCGACGACACCAACCAGGCGGAGACGACCCTGCGCGGCGAGCACGACGAACTCACCGACCGGCTCGGGGACCGGGCGCTCGAACTCGACGCCCACGAATCCGCCGTCGAGGAGCTCAGTGAGCGCGCCGAGTCCGCCCAGCAGCGGTGGTTCCGGCTCTCGGCGCTGGCCGAGCGTGTCAGCGCAACGGTTCGCATCGCCAGCGAGCGCGCCCAGCACCTCGACGCCGAGCCCGACACCTCGGGTGGCCCTGACCCCGACGAGCTGGACGCGCAGGCCGACGAGGTCGCCGAGCAGGAGCGTCTGCTGCTCGAGCAGCTGGCCGAATCCCAGGCCCGTCTCGAAGCCGCCCGCGCCGAGCTGGCCGAACGTGAGCAGGCCGCCGCGGAGGCCGAGCGGGTCCACATGGCCGCCGCCCGGGCCGAGGCCGACCGGCGGGAGGGCCTGGCGCGGCTTTCCGGTCAGGTCGACACCATGCGCACCAGGGTGGAGTCCATCGACGAGACCGTTGCGCGGCTGACCGCAGGAATCGACGACGCCGCCGCCAGGGCCCAGCAGACACAGGTGGAGTTCGAGATGGTGCAGAGCCGCGTCGGCGAACTCGACGCCGGCGAGGTCGGACTCGACGAACACCACGACCGGACGGTCACCGCGCTGCGGCTCGCCGACGAGCGTGTCGCCGAACTGCAGGCCGGGGAACGGGCTGCCGAACGCCAGGTCGCGTCCCTGCAGGCGCGCATCGATGCGCTGTCGGTCGGGTTGGCCCGCAAGGACGGCGCCGCTTGGCTGCAGGAGAACCGTAGTGGGGCGGGCCTTTTCGGGTCCATCGCCCATCTGCTCAAGGTGCGGGCGGGCCACGAGGCTGCGGTCGCGGTGGTCCTCGGTGCCGCCGCCGACGCGGTCGCCGCGGAGACCTTCGGTGCCGCCCGCGACGCGGTGGCCGCACTGAAGGAGTCCGACGGTGGGCGCGCGGCGATCGTGCTCGGGGACTGGCCCGCGCAGGGGGCGCCGGTGACCGGTCACCTGCCCGAGGGTGCGGTGTGGGCGGTCGACGTGGTCGACGCCGCGCCGCCGATTCACGCCGCCGTGACCGCCATGCTGGCCGGGGTCGCGGTGGTCGGCGATCTGGCCACCGCGCTGGAACTCGTTGCCGCGCAACCGCAACTGCGCGCGGTGACCACCGACGGCGACCTCGTCGGCGCGGGCTGGGTCAGCGGCGGATCGGACCGCAAACCCAGCACGCTGGAGATCACCTCGGCGGTCGACAAGGCGCGGGCCGAGCTGGCCGACGCCGAGCGTCAGGTCGGGGAGTTGTCGGCGGCACTGGCCGGTGCGCTGGCCGAGCAGTCCTCGCGCCAGGACGCCGCCGAGCAGGCGCTGGCCGCGCTCAACGAGTCCGACGCGGCGATCTCGGCGATCTACGAGCAGCTGGGACGGCTGGGCCAGGACGCCCGCGCCGCCGACGACGAGTGGCAGCGGCTCATCAAACAGCGCGACGAGTTGGAGGCGGGCCGAACCCGCACGGTCGAGGAACTGACCGAGCTGGAACAACGGCTGCACAACGCGCAGCAGGAGCCGATGTTCGACGCCGAGCCGGTCGACCGCCAGGAGTCGACCGCCGCGGCGGAGGCGGCCCGCTCGGCGGAGGTCGAGGCCCGGTTGTCGGTGCGCACCGCCGAAGAGCGCGCCAATGCCGTTCGGGGACGGGCCGATTCGCTACGCCGCGCGGCGACCGCTGAACGCGAGGCGCGGGTCCGTGCCCAGCGGGCGCGGGAGGCGCGCGTGCACGCAGCAGCGGTGGCTGCCGCGGTCGCCGAGGCCGGGGGACTGGTCGCTGCGCGGTTGGGTGCGGCCGTGAGCGTCGCATCCCGGGTCCGCGACGAGGTCGCCGCCGAACGTCAGGTCCGCGCCGCCGCCCTGGCCAAGGCGCGCGAGGAGGTCAACGAGCTCACGGCCAGGATCACCGCGCTCACCGACTCGCTGCACCGCGACGAGGTCGCCAAAGCCCAAGCAGCACTGCGCATCGAGCAACTCGAGCAGCAGGTGCTCGAACAGTTCGGGATGGCCGTGGCCGATCTCGTCTCCGAGTACGGGCCCGACGTGCCGCTGCCCCCGACGGAACTCGAGATGGCGGAGTACGAGCAGGCACGCGAGCGCGGTGAGCAGGTCACCACACCCGCGCCGATGCCGTTCGACCGGCCCACCCAGGAACGGCGAGCCAAGCGGGCAGAGCGGGAGCTCAACGAACTGGGCAGGGTGAACCCGCTTGCGCTCGAGGAGTTCGCGGCTCTCGAGGAGCGCTACAACTTCCTCTCCACTCAGCTCGAGGACGTCAAAGCCGCCCGCAAGGACCTCCTCGACGTGATCGCCGACGTCGACACCCGGATCCTGCAGGTGTTCTCCGAGGCCTACGCCGACGTCGAACGCGAGTTCTCCCAAGTGTTCTCGACGTTGTTCCCCGGCGGCGAGGGCAGGCTGCTGCTGACCAACCCGGACGACATGCTGACCACCGGCATCGAGGTCGAGGCACGCCCGCCGGGCAAGAAGATCAAGAGGCTGTCGCTGCTGTCCGGCGGCGAGAAGTCGCTGACGGCCGTGGCGATGCTCGTGGCGATCTTCCGGGCGCGCCCGTCACCGTTCTACGTGATGGACGAGGTGGAGGCGGCGCTCGACGACGTCAATCTGCGTCGGCTGATCAGCCTGTTCGAGCAGCTGCGTGAGGTGTCCCAGCTCATCGTCATCACCCACCAGAAGCCGACGATGGAGATCGCCGACGCCCTCTACGGCGTGACGATGCGCAACGACGGCATCACGACGGTGATCTCGCAGCGGATGCGCGGTCAGGAGCTGGTGGCCAGCCCGTCGTAGGCGGCTGCGGCCGGTCGCGGTTTTGCCCCTGCGACAATGGCGGGGTGTCTGAAGGTCTCTGGATCGCAATCGCGGTCATCGCGGTTCTGCTCATAGCTGCTCTCGTCGTCGGCCTGGTGCGGTATCGCCGTCGCCGAATCAGCCTGTCGGCCCCTGACACCGCGACGCCGGTCGACCGCTCGGGCGGCTACACCGCCTCGTCGGGCATCACGTTCAGCGCGTCCGCACCCGCGCCCGAGCGTGCGGAACCCCTCGACACCAGCGGCTTACCCGCGGTCGGCGATGACGCCACGATTCCCCGGGATGCCCCCAGACGTCCCATCGCCGATGTCAGGCTTCCGGAGCCGCCCGCAGCTACCGCAGCGCCCGCGCCACCGGAGCCTGCCCCGGCCGAAGTCCCGGCTGAAATCCCCGACACGGCCCCGGAGACGACCCAGGAGACGGCCCAGGACGTGGCGCCGGAGGTCGAGGCCATCGCCCCGCCGGAGGGCAGGCTGGACCGCCTTCGCGGTCGGCTGGCGAAGTCCCAGAACACCCTCGGCAAGAGCATGCTGGGGCTGCTGGGTGGCGGCGACCTCGACGAGGACTCCTGGGAGGAGGTCGAGGACACCCTGCTGATCGCCGACCTCGGTCCCGTCGTCACCGACGCGGTGGTCACGTCGCTGCGGGCCAGCATGGCCAACAGTCGGGTGCGCACCGAGGCCGACGCCCGGGCGGTGCTGCGCGAGGTGCTGATCGCTCAACTGCACCCCGAGTTGGACCGCTCGATCAGGGCCCTGCCGCATGAGGACAAGCCGTCGGTGTTGTTGGTCGTGGGGGTCAACGGCACGGGCAAGACGACGACCGTGGGCAAGCTGGCACGGGTCCTCGTCGCCGACGGCAGGCGCGTCGTGCTGGGAGCGGCCGACACGTTCCGTGCCGCGGCGGCGGACCAACTTGAGTCATGGGGCTCGCGGGTCGGGGCGCAGATCGTCCGGGGCCCCGAGGGCGCCGACCCGGCCTCCGTGGCGTTCGACGCCGTGGACACCGGCATCACCTCCGGGGCCGACGTCGTGGTCATCGACACCGCAGGCCGCCTGCACACCAAGACCGGCCTGATGGACGAACTGGGCAAGGTCAAGCGGGTGGTGAGCCGGCGCGCCGTCGTCGACGAGGTCCTCCTCGTCCTGGACGCGACGATCGGCCAGAACAGCCTGCCGCAGGCGCGGGTGTTCGCCGAGGTGGTCGACATCACCGGGGTCGTCCTGACCAAGCTGGACGGCACGGCCAAGGGCGGCATCGTGTTCCGCGTCCAGCAGGAACTCGGTGTGCCCGTCAAGCTCGTCGGGCTGGGCGAAGGCCCCGACGACCTGGCGCCGTTCGAGCCCGCGGCGTTCGTCGACGCACTCCTCGGCTGAGCGCCGAGAAGCCGGAAACGGGTTGACAATTCTCTCACGGCGCATGCCGTTGCGCTGATCTCGGTCGGCGAAACACGAGCGTAACGACTTGGGCGCGTCCGTTCACGCAGGCGAAACACAACAGAATCACGGGCGAAACGCATGCCACAGAGTCTCTCTGGGAGGCCGATCCTGATCGGCCGTCATCCCAAGGAGGTTCACACAAAGTGGTTTTAGCCTTACCAGACGATGCGTTCCTGCCGTTCGCGGAAGGGGGCCTGAGTAGCGGAGACACGGCATGGGTTCTCACCTCCGCGGCGCTCGTGCTGTTCATGACTCCAGGCCTGGCGTTCTTCTACGGCGGCCTGTCACGTCAGAAGTCCGTCCTCAACATGATGATGATGTCCTTCGGCTCCATCGGCGTCGTCAGCGTCATCTACGTGTTGTGGGGCTACTCGATGTCCTTCGCGTCAGCGCACACCGGAGACAGTGACATCCTCGGCATCTTCGACAACCCCTTCTCGTTGTTCGGGTTGAGTCAGCTGACCGAGGTCCGCGAGATCGACGGTGTCGACACCTTCGTCTCCGGCGGATTCGGGACGGTGCCCGCCATCGTCTGGGTGGCTTTCCAGCTCACCTTCGCCGTGATCACCGTCGCGCTGATCAGCGGTGCGGTCGCCGAGCGGATGAAGTTCGGTACCTGGCTGCTGTTCGGCGGTATCTGGGTCACGCTGGTGTATTTCCCTCTGTCCCATATGGTCTGGGGCGGCGGCCTGCTTTCGGGTTCGGAGGACGGCATCGCCGCGAAGATCTTCGGCGTGGATGAAGAAGGCGCGGCCAACGTCTCGCCTATCGACTTCGCCGGTGGCACCGTGGTGCACATCAACGCCGGTATGGCCGCTCTCGTGCTGGCGATCCTCCTCGGCAAGCGGAACGGCTTCGGCAAGATCGCGTTCCGCCCGCACAACGTCCCGTTCGTGTTGCTCGGCTCGGCGATCCTGTGGTTCGGCTGGTTCGGCTTCAACGTGGGTTCCGAAGGTGCGGCGGACATGCTCGCCGGTGCGGTCTGGGTCAACACCACCGCGGCCACTGCGGCCGCGATGCTGGCCTGGTTGCTGGTGGAACGCATTCGGGACGGCCACGCCACGAGCGTCGGCGCCGCCTCGGGCATCGTCGCGGGCCTGGTGGCGATCACGCCCGCGTGCGGATCTCTCAGTGCGATCGGCTCCCTGATCCTCGGTGCGATCGCCGGCGTGCTCTCCGCACTCGCCATCGGGCTGAAGTACAAGCTCGGCTATGACGATTCGCTCGACGTCGTCGGCGTGCACCTCGTCGCCGGGCTGTGGGGCACCATCGGCATCGGGTTCCTCGCAACCGAGACCGGCCTGTTCTACGGTGGTGGGGTCCAGCAGCTCGTCGTGCAGATCGTCATCGCTTTGGTGGCAGTGGTCTTCACCGCCATCATGACCGCCATCATCGCGTTCATCGTCAAGCCCCTGGGCTGGCGAGTGTCCAAGGAGGAAGAGGACACTGGTATCGATGAAACTGAACATGCCGAAACGGCTTACGAGCTCGCCTGATCGGCGACAATTTCATCGGAAGGGATCGACTACATGAAGCTGATAACTGCGATCGTCAAGCCGTTCACGCTGGAGGATGTCAAGACCGGTCTCGAGCAGACGGGCATTCTCGGGATGACCGTCAGCGAGGTTCAGGGTTACGGTCGGCAGAAGGGCCATACCGAGGTCTACCGCGGCGCGGAGTACTCGGTGGACTTCGTTCCGAAGGTCCGCGTGGAGGTCGTCGTGGACGATGCCGCCGTCGACAAGGTGGTGGACGTCATCGTCCAGGCGGCCCGCACGGGCAAGATCGGTGACGGGAAGGTGTGGGTCAGCCCGGTCGACACCGTGGTCCGGGTGCGCACCGGCGAGCGGGGGGCAGACGCCCTTTGATCCCAACAGCGGAGTGAGACGTCGTCTCCCGGCATCACACCGGAAGAACGGTAGATCGGTTAGTGCCGGAGAGGACAACTCATGACAGGACAGAAGCAGGGCCCCGCCGCCGGAGCTCCCCGATGGGAGCGCCCGGCGGCGGGTTCTTTGCGCCCCGCAACCGATCTCGTGGCGGCCGCCGAGCAGCTCCTCGCAGGCCGTCAGCTCGATTCCGCCGCGCTGCGGGACGCACTGCTCGACCTCTACGACTTCTGGCTCACCACCAAGGCGACCGAGATCGGGATCACGTCCAACAGTGGGTTCGCCATCGTCGCGACCGGTGGACTCGGCCGGGGAGAGATCCTGCCGTTCTCCGATCTCGATCTGATGCTGTTGCACGACAACATGCCCGACGACGTCGTCGGGGAGGTGGCCGAGTTGTTGTGGTACCCGTTGTGGGACGCCAACATCCGGCTCGACCACAGCGTCAGGACCGTACCGCAGGCGCTGAAGGTCGGCGGCGAGGACATCTCGGCCGGCCTGGCGATGCTGGAAGCACGTCACATCGCCGGAGACGCCGACCTGTCCTCGTTGCTGATCAGCGGCGCGCGCAGCCAGTGGCGTACCGGAATCGCTTCGCGCTTCGACGAACTCGTCGAGCACACCAGGGCTAGGTGGCAGCGTAGTGGTGAGATCGCCCATCGCGCAGAGCCGGACCTGAAGTGCGGCAGGGGTGGTCTGCGCGACGTCCAACTGCTCAACGCGCTGGCGATCGCGCAGTTGGCGGACGTCTATCCGAGCAGGTCGCTGGCCTCGCCGATCGAGACGCTGGGGGAGGCGCACCTGGCGCTGCTCAACGTCCGCACCGAACTGCACCGCGTCGCCGGCCGCGGCCGTGAGTTGCTGTTGGCCCAGCACGCCGACGAGATCGGCGCGTTGTTGCGCATCGGTGATCGATTCGACCTCGCCCGCATGCTCTCCGACGCGGCGCGGACCGTCAGCTATTACGTCGACGCGGGCATCCGCACCGCGGCCAATTCGTTGCCCCGTCGCGGTCTGTCGGCGCTGCGCAGGCCGGTCCGGCGTCCGATCGACGAAGGCGTCATCGAGTTCAACGGCGAGGTGATCCTGGCCCGCGATGCCCGCCCGGAGCGCGATCCGGGCCTGATACTGCGGGTGGCCGCGGCGTCGGCCACCACCGGGTTGCCGATGGCCGCCTCCACCCTCGGCCGTCTGGTGGAGACGGCGCCCGAGTTGCGCACGCCCTGGCCCCGCCAGGCGCTCAAGGACCTGCTCGTGATGCTGGCGGCAGGACCGTCGGCGGTGGGCACGATCGAGGCCCTCGACCGAACCGGGTTGTGGGGCCGGCTGTTCCCCGAGTGGGGAGCGGTGCGGGACCTGCCTCCCCGCGACGTCGTGCACATCTGGACCGTGGATCGCCATCTGGTCGAAACCGTCTCCCGCGCAAGCGCCTTCACGACACGCGTGTCTCGCCCCGACCTTCTCGTGCTCGGCGCGCTGATGCACGACATCGGCAAGGGCCGCGGCGGCGACCACAGCGTCATCGGGGCAGAACTGGCCAACCAGATCGGTAGCAGGCTGGGGCTGTGGCCTTCGGACATCGGCGTCCTGTCCAAGGTCGTGCGCCATCATCTGCTGCTGCCGCAGACCGCGACCAGACGCGATCTGCAGGATCCCAAGACCATCAACACCGTGGTGGACACCCTCGGCGGCGACCCGGTGGTCCTGGAGCTGCTGCACGTGCTCGCCGAGGCCGATTCGCTGGCCACCGGCCCGGGCGTCTGGGGTGACTGGAAGGCTTCGCTGATCGGGGATCTGGTTCGCCGATGCCGGCTGGTGATGGCCGGTGAGGCGCTGCCCCAGCCGGATCCCGTTGATCCCCGGTTCCTTTCGCTGGCTGCCGACGACGGGGTGCACGTCGAGCTGACGCCTGCCGACAACGCCCACATCTACAGCGTGACGATGATCGTGCCGGATCGGCGGGGGCTGCTGTCCAAGGCGGCGGGTGTGCTGGCTCTCAACTCGCTGCGGGTGCACTCGGCGTCGGTGAACTCGCACGGCGGCTCGGCGATCAACACGTTCGTCGTCTCGCCGCATTTCGGCACCCCGCCCGCCGCGGAGTTGCTGCGTCAGCAGCTGATCCTCGCCGTCGACGGCGAGCTGGACGTGGTGGGAACCCTCGAGCGGCGCGAGGCCGACAGCTCCCAGGGCCGCGCCGGGGAGGTCCGTGCCGCCGTCCCGGTTCACCCGCCTGCAGCGCCCCCGCGGGTGCTCTGGCATGACGGGACCGAGGCGGGGCAACTGGTCGCCGAGATCCGGGCCACCGATCGCGCCGGGCTCCTGTCGGTGCTCACGGCGGTGTTCGAACGCGCGGGCGCCGACATCGCGTGGGCGAAGGTGACGACGCTGGGTTCGTCGGTGGTCGACGTCTTCGGGATCGTGCTTCCCGCTGGGAGCACGGACAACGCCGCGCGGATGAGCCTGGAACGTGAGCTGTTCGCCGTCCTGCCCGCGCCACCGGCCAAGAAGGTCGAGGAAGCCAGCTAGGTACCAGCGCGATAGTCTGGCCTCGTGTTTGAATCCCTGTCCGACCGGTTGACCGGTGCGCTCTCGGGCCTGCGTGGCAAGGGTCGGCTCACCGATGCCGACATCGACGCCACCACCCGCGAGATCCGATTGGCGCTGCTGGAAGCCGATGTGTCGCTGCCGGTGGTGCGCGAGTTCGTCGCCCGCCTCAAGGACCGCGCTAAGGGCGCCGAGGTCTCCGCTGCGCTGAACCCCGCACAGCAGGTCGTCAAGATCGTCAACGAGGAGCTCGTCGGGATCCTCGGCGGGCAGACGCGCCAGCTGACGTTCGCCAAGACCCCTCCCACGGTGATCATGCTGGCGGGCCTGCAGGGCTCGGGTAAGACGACCCTGGCGGGCAAACTCGCGAAATGGCTGAAGGGACAAGGGCACACACCTCTTCTCGTGGCCTGTGACCTGCAGCGCCCCGGAGCGGTCAACCAGCTGCAGATCGTCGGCGAACGCGCAGGCGTGCACGTCTTCGCCCCGCACCCCGGGGTGTCCCCGGCCGGCGCCACGCTCGAGCAGATGACCGCGGGCGACCCGGTGTCGGTGGCGTCGGGAGGCCTCGCGGAGGCCAGGGCCAAGCACTACGACGTCGTCATCGTCGACACCGCGGGCCGACTCGGTATCGACGAGGAACTGATGCGGCAGGCCGCGGCGATCCGCGATGCCGTCGATCCCGACGAAACCCTGTTCGTCCTCGACGCGATGATCGGCCAGGACGCCGTCACCACGGCCGACGCGTTCCGGGAGGGCGTCGGGTTCACCGGCGTCGTGCTCACCAAGCTCGACGGTGACGCCCGCGGTGGCGCCGCCCTGTCGGTGCGTGAGGTCACCGGCGTGCCGATCCTCTTCGCGTCCAGCGGCGAGAAGCTCGAGGACTTCGACGTCTTCCACCCCGACCGCATGGCCAGCCGGATCCTGGGCATGGGCGACGTGCTGAGCCTGATCGAGGCGGCCGAGCAGCATTTCGACGCCGAGCAGGCCGAGGCGACGGCCGCCAAGATCGGATCCGGTGAGCTCACGCTCGAGGACTTCCTCGAGCAGATGCTCGCCATCCGCAAGATGGGGCCCATCGGCAACCTGCTGGGCATGCTGCCGGGTGCGGGTCAGATGAAGGACGCGCTGGCCGCCGTCGACGACAGCCAACTCGACCGCGTGCAGGCCATCATCCGCGGGATGACGCCGCAGGAGCGCGCCGACCCGAAGATCATCAACGCCTCGCGCCGGCTGCGGATCGCCAACGGCTCCGGGGTCACCGTGTCGGAGGTCAACCAGCTCGTCGACCGCTTCTTCGAAGCCCGCAAGATGATGTCGCAGATGGCCGGCCAGATGGGAATGGGATTCGGCCGCAAGTCAGCGGCGCGTAAGGGCAAGGGCAAGGGCAAGAAGGGGAAGAAGGGCGGGCGCGGACCCACGCCGCCGAAGGCGCGCAACCCGCTCGGCGCAGGCATGGCGGGCATGCCTCCGGGATTCCCCGACCTGTCCAACATGCCCAAGGGGCTCGACGAGCTGCCGCCGGGGCTGGCCGACATCGACCTGTCGAAGCTGAAGTTCCCCAAGAACTGATGCCCCTGCACCTCCGGGGACACGGGTTGCCTGACGGTGAACCCGTCGAGTGGTGGATCGTCGAGGGCCGGCTCAGCGCCGAGCCGGTGACCGGCGCCGAGACGGTGTTCGGCGCCGAGGGGGATGGAGGGTGGATTCTTCCCGGCCTGGTCGACGCGCACTGTCACGTCGGGCTCGGCCAGCACGGACCCATCGAGATGGCCGAGGCCGTCGCACAGGCCGAGACCGAGCGCGGCGTCGGTGCGCTGCTGCTCCGCGACGCCGGATCGCCCACTGATACCCGCGGTTTCGACGATCGTGACGATCTGCCGCGCATCATCCGCGCCGGGCGGCACCTGGCGCGCCCCAAGCGGTACCAGCGGGGCTTCGCGATCGAACTCACCGACGAGTGGCAGCTGCCCGACGCGGTGGCACAGCAGGCGCGATGGGGCGACGGCTGGGTGAAGCTCGTGGGCGACTGGATCGACCGCGACACCGGCGACCTGGCGCCGCTGTGGTCCGACGACGTGCTCGAAGCCGCGATCGACGCCGCGCACGCCAACGGCGCCCGGGTCACCGCCCACGTGTTCAGCGAGGATGCGCTACCGGGGCTGATCAAGGCGGGCATCGACTGCATCGAGCACGGCACCGGGCTCACCGACGACACCGTGGACCTGATGGTGCAGCACGGCACCGCGCTGGTGCCCACGCTGATCAACATCGAGAACTTCCCGGGCATCGCCGCGGCCGCCGAGCGTTATCCCCGCTACCAGCGGCACATGCGCGATCTGCACCGGACGTGCGCGGCCAGGATCGGCGCCGCACGGGAGGCCGGCGTGCCGATCTATGCGGGCACCGACGCCGGGAGCGCGGTCGCGCACGGGCGCATCGGCGACGAGATCGATGCGCTCAAGGGCATCGGCATGACGGCGACGGACGCGCTGGGGGCTGCGTGCTGGGACGCCCGGCAGTGGCTGCACCGCCCCGCGCTCGAGCACGGGGCATCGGCCGACCTGGTCTGCTACGCCGAGGACCCTCGGGGCGGCGCCCACATCATCGACGACCCGACCCTGGTGATCCTGCGCGGCGCGATCTACTGAAGGCCCCGCGACCTAGCGGCTCTGGGCGAAGCCCCAGTCCAGGAGGCGGATCGCCTGCCCGTAGAGATCGCCGGTCCCGTACATCTGCACGACGACGAGGCGGCGGTTGCCACGCTGGGCGGCGCCGACGTAGGTCTTACGCGCCAGGTTGGTGAAGCCGGTCTTGCCGCCGAGGTCGCCCGGGTAGCGGGTGAGCAACTCGTTCTGGTTGTGAATCGTCTTGCCGGGGAACTGCGCTGACGGCGAGCGCATGATGTGCGCGATCAACGGATACTTCAGCGCCGCGCGCATTATGACCGCCAGGTCGTGCGGCGAGGTCACCGACTCCCATCCGGGGCCGTCCAGTCCGGATGGTGATCCCGCCCGGGTGGCGCGGGCACCGACGAGGGCGGCCTTGCGGTTCATCGCGGCCAGCGCGACCGGCTTGCCACCGAGCATGTCGGCGAGCATGTTGGCCGCATCGTTGCCGGACACCATCAGTATCGCCTCGAGGAGCTGGCGGGTGGTGTAGGCCTGGCCGGGTTTCAGTCCCACACAGGAACATTCGACTTCGGTGTGGGTGGCGTTCGCCCTGGCGAAGCTCTCGGGCCGCAGATGGTCGAGCACGACCATCGCGAGCAGGATCTTGATCGTGCTCGCAGGAGCATAGGAACCGTAGGGGTCCCGGCTGGCGAGCACCTGCCCGGTGTCGAGATCGGCGACCAGCCACGCCTGTGCGGGACCGTCTGGAAGTGCCTGCGCGGCAGCGGGTTCCAGATCAGGCTGGGCCATCGCCGTAGGTGCTCCGGCGAGCGGGGCGCCAGCCAGCAGCACGCTGAGGGCGAGCGCCAGCCCCGCGAAACGTCTTCGCACGATTGGCGAGGCTAATCGCGCCAGGACTCGACCAGCGCGCGATCAGGTCTCCATCGGGTATCGGGTGGTGGGCTCAGAGCCGGCCGACGCCCGCGTCCGGTGAGAGCGCGAAGCCCCAGTCGAACAGGGTGGCCGCCTGATCCCAGTAGGTCGGTCCGCCCTCGCGGACCAGGCCGTGCATCATCGCGACGACCAGGCGCCTGCCGTCGCGGTGGGCGGCGGCGACGAAGGTCTTGCGGGCCAGGTCGGTGTAGCCGGTCTTACCGCCGAAGGTGCCCGGCTAGCGGTGCAGCAGCTCGTCCTGGTTCACCAGCACCTTGTCGCCGGTTTTTGTGGGGAAGACCGCGGTGGGCATGGCGGTGATCTCAGCGAAGGCGGGGTTGGCCATCGCGGCCCGGAAGATGACCGCCAGATCGTGCGGCGAGGACCACATTTCGATTCCGGGTCCGTCGATACCCGACGGGGAACCCGCGTTCGTCCCGTACGCACCCACCAGAGCGGCCTTGCCGTTCATCTTCATCAGCGCGACATCAAGCCCGCCCAGCATGGTGGCCAATGTGGTGGCGGCATCGTTGCCCGACACCAGCAGCAGCGCCTCCAGCAGCTGCCGGGTCGTGTAGGTGAAGCCGGGTGTCACGTCCGCGCAATTGCACTCCACCTCGGCGGCGCAGTCGTAGGTACGCTCCAGTCGATATGGGGGATCACCGTGGTCCAGGGTGGCGTCGCTGCGCAGGCGGTGGACGCGATCGTCAACGCGGCGAACTCGTCGTTGCTCGCAGGTGGGGGCGTCGGCGGCGCGCCGGCTGATCGCTGGACTCGACCCCCCAGACCTGAACATCACCCTGAGCGGAGCATTCGCATGGACAGCGACGCCGACCGACCGCCGACCCGGCACCTCGAACGCCTCGAGGTCGACCGTCTCCAGCTCGACACGACCACCATCCGCGCGCTGGGGCGGGGATTCGTGGTCCTCGACGTGTCCGCCACTTCGAACACCACCGCCACTCGGCTCCTTGGTGGCGTCACCCTCGCCGGACCCCGGATCGAGTCTGCGCCGCTGACGATGCGCATCGATGCCGTCGGCCCTCGAACCTTCCGCTACCGGTTCGCGCTAGGCGCCGACGTGCCCGTGGGTGACACCCCGATGCTGGCCACGGAGGTGCGCGTCGACGAGGCGGCGCGCGGGGAGACGACCCCCACCGGGGTGCGGATCTGCACCAGCGAGGCCTCCATCGAGGTGGAGGTTCCCGACGCGGGCGGGCCGACCCTGCGGGTGCGACGCGCCGACGGCCACCTGGTCGGCACCATCGGAGGCGGCGAGTCGAACCTGATGGGAGCGTGGGACGCGTTCCCCACCGGCATCTGCCGCACGCCCCTGGAGGGGCACCGGCTGGCGACTGAGGTGTTCTCGATCGGCCCCGACGAGTGCGTCTACGGGTTCGGGGAGCAGTTCGGGCGACTCGACAAGGTCGGCCAGACGATCGACGTCGACATGGAGGAGGCGTTCGGCACGGTCACCCCACGGGCCTACAAGAACGTGCCGTTCTGGGTCACCACGGCCGGGTGGGGCGTGTACGCCAACCACGACGCCCGCCTCACCGCCTGGATCGGCAGCCGCTCCACCCCCCAGCTCCAGGTGGCGGTGGACGACGACTGGTTCGACGCCTTCGTGTTCGTCGGCGACATCCGCGAGGTCCTCGGGGCCTACACCGACCTGACGGGTCGGCCGAACGTGCCACCGGACTGGTCGTTCGGGTTCTGGCAGTCGAAGATCTCCTACTCCTCGGCCGCCGAGACCCTCGAGGTCGCCGAGCGGATGCGCGCCGAGGACCTGCCCTTCGACGTGCTGCACCTCGACACCCACTGGTTCCGCCGGGACTGGTTCTGCGACCTCGAGTTCGACCCCGACCGGTTCCCCGACCCGGCCGGGTACCTCGACACCATGCGCGCGATGGGGGTGAAGGTGTCGTTGTGGCAGCTGCCCTACATCCCCGCGGGCTCGGCGCTGTTCGACGAGCTGGCGGCGGTGGACGGGTTCGTGCGCCGCCATGACGGCAGCCTCTACGACATCGGGCTCTGCTACACGCCGGGCTGGGAGGGCGGACGGGTCGGGTGCATCGACGTCACTAACCCCGACGGCGTCGAGGTCTACCAACGGTGGCTCGGCAAGCTGTTCGACCTCGGTGTTCGCGCCATCAAGGTCGACTTCGGCGAGCAAGCACCGGTCGACGGCGTGTACCACGACGGCACCCCCGGTCACCGGATGCACAATCGCTATCCCCTGCTGTACAACCGAGCCGTCGCCGAAGCCACCCACGCCCGCACCGGGGAGTGGATCATCTGGGCTCGCGCCGCCTTCGCAGGCTCCCAGCGGTACCCGCTCCACTGGGGCGGCGACTCATCGGCCCGGTGGGACAACCTCTTCGCCAACGTCGCCGGCGGTATGTCCCTGGGGCTGTGCGGGTTCCCGTTCTGGAGCACCGACATCGGCGGCTTCATGGGCGAACCCCACGACGACCTGCTCGTCCGATGGCTCCAGGCCGGCCTGTTCCTCTCCCACAGCCGCATCCACGGGTTCGGCCACCGCGAGCTCTACGACCGTGGCCCCACCACCGACCTGGCCCGCGACCTCCTCCACCTGCGCTATCGACTGCTGCCATACCTGCTCGGGCACGCGCACCGCGCCGCAGCCGCGGGAGTTCCCCTGGCCCGGCCGCTCGTGGTCGACCACCCCGACGACCCCACCACCTGGCACCTCTCGGACCAGTGGCTCCTCGGCGAAGACCTCCTCGTGGCCCCGGTCGCGAGTCCCGACGGCGACCGTCGGGTGTACCTGCCCGACGGCGACTGGGTCCACTGGTTCACCGGCGAGCACCACCACGGCCCCACCTGGCTCACCACCCACAGCCCGATCGGTCACTTCCCGCTCTACCAGCGGGCGGGGTCGCTGATCCCGCTCGGCCCGGTCATGCCCCACGTCGGCGCCCGCCCCACCGACGTGCTGACCCTGCGCGCCGGCACCTCGACCGCCACGGCCGACTGGCGAGGCGTGGCGCAGGTCGATGGCGCAACCATGGCGATCACCACCGCCCGACACGATCCCACCGTCACCGTGGAGGGTCTCCCAGCAAGCGTCGAGATCCGGATCGTCGACAGATCCGGGAACGCCCTCGACCGCCCGATCCGGCGTTCCTGAGGAACACGTTTGCGACGGGGGTCGCCCGAGAGACGACCGTGGGTACGCTCCGGTCGGGGCGTCGACGGTGCCATCCACCGTGCCGGCGGGCCGCGCATCCTCGAGGAGTGCCGGGCCCTGCGGCAGACCAGCCTCCCGGACGGCTTGCGGTCGGTCACGCGGTGGCGACCACGGCGGGCGACCTGCCGGCCCGCTGGGTGATCCACACGGTCGGGCCGGTGCACTCCCGCGCAGAGGAGGCGAGCGCCAGCCCCGCGAAACTTCGTCGCACAGTCCCGCGGGTCCCCGCGCAAGGACTCGACAAGCGCGCGATCAGGTCCCCATCGGGTCTCGAGTGTCGCGCTGCAGGTTTACAGCTGGCTCACTCCGGCGCCGGGTCCGAGCGCAAAACCCCAGTCGAGCAGGCTGGCCGCCTGATCCCAGTAGGAGGGGGCACCCTCCTTGACGACTCCGTACATCAGCACCACGACCAGCCGACTGCCATTGCGCTCGGCGCCGCCGACGAACGTCTTGCGGGCCAGGTCGGTGTATCCGGTCTTACCGCCGAAGGTGCCCGGATAGCGGTGCAGTAGTTCGTCCTGGTTCACCAGCACCTTGTCGCCGGTTTTTGTGGGGAAGACCGCGGTGGGCATGGCGGTGATCTCAGCGAAGACGGGGTTGGCCATCGCGGCCCGGAAGATGACCGCCAGATCGTGCGGCGAGGACCACATGTCGATTCCGGGTCCGTCGATACCCGACGGGGAACCCGCGTTCGTCCCGTACGCACCCACCAGAGCGGCCTTGCCGTTCATCTTCATCAGCGCGACGTCGCGCCCGCCCAGCATGGTGGCCAGCGTGTTCGCGGCGTCGTTGCCCGACACCAGCAGCAGCGCCTCCAACAGCTGGCGGGTCGTGTAGGTGAAGCCAGGTGTGACGCCGGCGCAGTTGCACTCGACCTTGGTGTCCGCCTCGTTGGCGACGATCGTCGCGTCCAGCGGAAGCTCGTCGAGGACTGTCAAGGCGAGCAGCACCTTGATGGTGCTGGCGGGGGCGTACTGCCCGTACTCGTTGCGGGCGGCGAGCACCGCGCCGGTGTCCATGTCGGCGACGATCCATGCTTGGGCGGGACCGTCGGGGATCGGTACCGAGCCGGCCGGCTGGCTGATCCCGGACACGGGCACGGCCGACGCAGTCGACGCGGTGATCCCCGCGATCACGCACAGCGTGACCCCCAGGTACGCGAGAAGCCTAGTCATGACCGATGAGTGTATGCCCGGCCCGGACCCAGTGGCCGATCGTGTTCAATCAATCCATGTTGAGCCTCGAGGAGATCTCCGATCGGCTGGAGATACAGCAACTGCTTGTCGACTATTCCACCGCGATCGACCAGCGACAGTTCGACGACCTCGACTCGGTGTTCACCCCCGACGCCTACATCGATTACCGGGTCAGCGGCGGGGTCGACGGCCACTTTCCGGAAGTCAAGGCCTGGCTCGAGGAGGTGCTGCCGAACTTTCCCGCCTACTACCACATGCTGGGCAACATCGATGTGCGCATCAGCGGCGACACCGCGACGTCGCGGGCGGTCTGCTTCAACCCGATGGTGATGGGCGGCGATAAGGGGCAGATCTATTTCGTCGGGATCTGGTACGTCGATGAGTTCATCAGAACCGCGCAGGGCTGGCGGATGAGCAGGCGCGTCGAGGAGAAATGCTTCGACAAACTCGTCTGACCCCGCTCAGCGTGCCAAGCGGCGCGCCGCGCGGCCGGTCACTCGCTTGATCCGGTCAGAGATGTACAGCGAGAACGCGATGTTGAACACGTCCTCCCGCAGCCGGGTCAGTCTGGAGCTCGCGATGAGCCAGCGCCCGTCGACCTTCTCGTAGGTCTCGGTGTAATGGCCGTAGCCGCGCAGGTTCACCCCGGGCGCCAGGCGCACCACGTCTTCGAGAGCCCACACCCCGCGCGCGGTCGTGGCCGACGTCATTTCGATCTCCGGCGCATGCACCTGGTGCACCGTGGCGCGGTCGCCGAGATTCTTGCGGGTGAACGCGACGAAGGGGTCGGCGCCGACGATGACCTTGCCACCCGCGCTCGCGGTGTCGCTGCGGAAATCGTCGCTGAAGATGCCGCGCCACGAGTTCCAGTCCTTGGTGTCCAGGTACCTGCAGTAGCGGGCCTTCAGCTGTTTGATCGATTCGATCTCCAGCAGGGCCTTGGCGTCGTCCATGGGTGGAGGGTGACACTGCTGCCCGAAGTTGTAAAGGTCGGCGGGGTGTGCCGGAGCAGGATTTCGTCGTGACACGCAGGTTCTGGCACAATGAGCGGCTGTCTGCCCCGGGACTCCGGCCCCTCGGCGGTCACACACGTAAGGCAAAACCGGACCGGGCAGCCCGCCCGCGTCGCTTGAATTGCACACGTGGCAATCACAGGAGAATCGCACCACCATGGCTGTCAAGATCAAGCTTGCCCGCTTCGGCAAGATCCGCAACCCCCAGTACCGCATCTCTGTCGCTGACGCGCGCAACCGCCGCGACGGCCGCGCCATCGAGGTCATCGGCCGGTACCACCCGAAGGAAGACCCCAGCGTCATCGAGATCGACTCGGAGCGCGTGCAGTACTGGCTGGGAGTCGGCGCGCAGCCGACGGAGCCGGTGCTGGCCCTGCTGAAGATCACCGGTGACTGGCAGAAGTTCAAGGGTCTGCCCGGGGCCGAGGGCACGCTGAAGGTCAAGGAGCCCAAGACCAGCAAGCTGGACCTGTTCAACGCGGCGCTGGCCGAGGCCGACGGTGCTCCGTCCGGCGAGGCCACTCAGCCCAAGAAGAAGAAGGCGCCCGCCAAGAAGGCGGCAGAGAAGGCCGACGACACGGCAGAGAAGGCCGACGACACGGCAGAGAAGGCCGACGAGAAGGCCGAGACCGCGACCGCTGAGGCGGCCGAGAGCGCCGACGCCGCAAGCGAGAGCTGAGAACGGCCGTGAGCTCAGTCGTGGTCGACGCTGTCGAGCATCTGGTCCGCGGGATCGTCGACAACCCCGACGATGTCCGGGTCGACATGGTGACCAACCGCCGTGGGCGCACGGTCGAGGTGCACGTCCACCCCGAAGACCTCGGAAAGGTCATCGGGCGAGGGGGCCGCACCGCGACCGCATTGCGCACCCTGGTGGCGGGTATCGGCGGCCGGGGCATCCGCGTCGACGTGGTGGACACCGACCAGTAGGCATACGTCCATGGAGCTGGTCGTCGGGCGCGTGGCGAAGGCGCACGGCGTCACCGGTGAGGTCGTCGTCGATGTCCGAACCGACGATCCCGACGCCCGCTTCGCGCGCGGTAAGACGTTGCGGGGCCGCGCTTCTCGCGGTGGTTCCGAACGTGAGTACACCATCGAATCGGTTCGCGAACACACCGGCAGGCTGCTGGTGCGGCTGGCCGGTGTCGTCGGCCGCGATGCCGCCGAGGCCCTGAGGGGCACGCTGTTCGTCGTCGACTCCGACGATCTGCCGCCGATCACCGAACCCGACGAGTTCTACGACCATCAACTCGAAGGGCTGCGGGTGCGGACCGTGACCGGGGACGATGTCGGCACGGTCGCCGAGGTGCTGCACACCGCCGCCGGTGAGCTGCTCAGTGTCAAATCCGCTGAGGGACTCGAGATCCTGGTCCCGTTCGTGAGCGCGATCGTGACGAAGGTGTCGCTGACCGACGGCGTCGTCGAGATCGACCCGCCCGACGGACTGCTGAACCTCGCCGATCTCCAGTGAGGTGCGGCGTGCGTATCGATGTGGTGAGCATCTTCCCGGCCTACCTGGAACCGTTGCGGCAGTCGTTGCCGGGCAAGGCCATCGAGACCGGTGTCGTCGAACTCGCCGTGCACGATCTACGCACCTGGACCCATGACGTCCATCGATCCGTCGACGACTCACCCTACGGCGGGGGACCGGGCATGGTGATGAAGGCGCCGGTGTGGGGGGCGGCGCTGGACGAGATCTGTTCGCCGGAGACACTTCTGGTGATTCCCACCCCTGCGGGCCGGCTGTTCACCCAGGCCGACGCCGTGCGCTGGAGCGGCGAGGACCACCTGGTTTTCGCCTGCGGCCGTTACGAGGGGATCGACCAGCGGGTGCCGCAGGACGCTGCCCGCCGGATGCGCGTCGAGGAAGTGTCGATCGGCGATTACGTTCTGCCCGGCGGCGAGTCGGCGGCACTGGTGATGATCGAGGCGGTGGTTCGGCTGCTGCCCGATGTGCTGGGCAATCCCGAGTCCCATCGCGACGATTCACATTCCGATCTGGTGGGTGGCCTGCTCGAGGGTCCCAGTTACACCCGCCCCGCCAGCTGGCGTGGACTCGACGTGCCCGAGGTGCTGCTCTCGGGTGATCACGCCCGCATCAGGGCGTGGCGCCACGCGCAGAGCGTCGAGCGCACCCGTGAGCGCCGCCCGGATCTGCTGGACTAGATACGCCCGCCGGGGAACATCGTCTTGACCGCCTGGGTGATCGTCTGCCGGGCGGTGTCGTCGTCGGCCGCCTGCATCGACCCGATGACCATCACGTACCGGCGGTCAGGACCGACGATGCCGGTGGACAGGTGCATCCAGTCGGCGCCGACGCAACACATCCAGCCTTGCTTGACCGCCACCCGTTCGGCGAACAGGCCCTCGGGGATGCCGAACCGCTGCGGGTAGACGCCCCCCGGCACCATCCCGTCGGGCGCCGTCGGCGTTGATGCGGCCAGGTTGGACAGGATGATGCTCGCTTGTTCGGGCGGCAAGCCGCCGCTGCCCGCCAACAGCATGTCGTAATAGCGCACCAGGTCGGTCGCCGTGCTGATGGTGTTGAACCACCGCCCGTTGCCCGGCGCCCGCGTCGAACCCAGTCCGTATCGGGCGACCACCCGGTTGATGATCGCGCTGCCGCCGCTGCGGTTCCAGAACACCTCGGCGGCGCTGTCGTCGGACGCCCGCAGCATCACGTCGAGGGACTTGCGGTCCTCAGGGGACAGCGTGGTCTCGCCCTTGGACACCTGCAGCAGCAGGTCGTCGGCGATGAACAGCTTGACCACCGACGCGATGGCGATCGTCATGCCGTTGCCGTTGGTCACGAGTTGACCGGTGTTGCGGTCGAGTACCGCCACGGTGATCTCGGCGCCCGCATCGGCGGCCTCGGCGGTGGCCTGCCGCTCGCGATCGGCCAAGCCGGTGAACCCGGCCGGAGGTTCGTCCGGGGGCGCCTCGGGCAGGGGTGCCATGCTGCCGAGAGGGGCGACCACCGTCAGTTGCGGTCCGGCCGGCGCCGGGGCCGAGCCGTGCACCTGCGCCTCGCACCCGGCGAGGACGAGGGCACCGACGGTCACCGCTGCAGTGGTCAGTACCAACCTGCACGACCGCCGTTGCATCGGTGACGCCTCCATGAATCCGTGGGACCGAATTGTCGGTTGAAGCAGGGCAGAACGGGTTCTGCACCCGTGTATTAAGGGTAGCCTTCGACGGCGGAGCCCGCCTCCCGCGCCGAGCGAGCGGCCGGATTTCGGGGAATCGGACTCCGTCTGGCACAATTGGGCAGTTGTCTGTGCACGGCGGAAGACGCCGCACGACTCGCCCAGACGCCCGAATCACACCATCGGCTCCAGCACGCGTCCCCGCGACGCCTGCCACGAGCCGCGAACAGCAAGGAAGTGTCTCCGATGAACACGCTGGATTTCGTAGACCAGACGTCGTTGCGCGACGATGTCCCGGACTTCGGCCCCGGTGACACCGTCAACGTCCACGTGAAGGTCATCGAGGGCTCCAAGGAGCGCATTCAGGTCTTCAAGGGCGTGGTGCTGCGCCGCCAGGGCGGTGGGGTCCGCGAGACCTTCACGGTCCGCAAGGAAAGCTACGGCGTCGGCGTCGAGCGCACCTTCCCGGTGCACTCGCCCAACATCGACCACATCGACATCGTCACCCGAGGTGACGTGCGTCGCGCCAAGCTTTACTACCTGCGGGAGCTGCGCGGCAAGAAGGCGAAGATCAAGGAAAAGCGCTGACCTCCCGGGTCGAGCCGGGGCCATCGGGGCGCTGGCTACGCTGATCCCGTGACCGGACCTTCAGAATCCGACGACTCGTCCGCCGAACGCACGCTCGAGGCACCTGAATCCGGCGACGAGCAGCAGGACGAGCAGCAGCCAGCCAAGAAGAAGCGCGGCGCCGTTCGCGAGGCGGCGATCCTCATCACGATCGCGCTCGTGCTGTATTACGTGATGCTGACGTTCATCGCCCGGCCCTACCTGATTCCGTCCGAGTCGATGCAGCCCACGCTGCACGGCTGCAACGGTTGCGTCGGCGACCGCATCATGGTCGACAAGATGACCTATCGGTTCTCTTCTCCCGAACCCGGTGATGTCGTCGTCTTCAAGGGACCACCGAACTGGAGCATCGGCTACAAGTCGATCCGGTCGGACAACACCGCCGTCCGGTGGGTGCAGAACGCGCTGTCGTTCGTCGGGTTCGTCCCTCCCGACGAGAACGACCTCGTGAAACGCATCATCGCGGTCGGGGGACAGACCGTTCAATGTCGCGCCGAGACCGGTCTGACCGTCGACGGCAAGCCGCTCGACGAGCCCTACCTCGATCCGAACACGATGATGGCGGACCCCGCGGTATATCCGTGCCTGGGCAACGAGTTCGGGCCGGTCACCGTCCCCGAAGACAGGGTGTGGGTGATGGGTGACAACCGCACCCACTCCGCGGACTCGCGCAGTCACTGCAGCAACCGGCCCGAGGACGCCCAGGATGGGCTGTTGTGCACCGGTGATCCGGTCGCCGGGACGATTCCGGTGGAGAATGTCATCGGGAAAGCCCGGTTCATCGCCTGGCCGCCGTCGCGGTGGGGTGGCGTGAGCTCGGTGAACCCCCAAGAATCCAGCTGAGCGCCGACAGGAGGCCCTGACACGTGCCCGCTGCGTGGCCGCCCCGAGTGGTGATCCGCAAATCGGCTGGCCTGCGCACTCTCGAGTCCGCGTTGTACCGCGCCGGCCTCGGTCCGGTGGCCGGCGTCGACGAGGTCGGGCGGGGGGCGTGTGCAGGTCCGCTGGTGGTTGCGGCGTGTGTGCTCGGCCCCAACCGGTTGGAGAGCCTCGCCGCGCTCGACGACTCCAAGAAGCTCAACGAAGCCGAGCGGGAGCGGCTGTTCCCGCTGATCCGGCGGTATGCGCTGGCCTACCACGTGGTGTTCATCCCGTCGGTCGAGGTGGATCGCCGAGGTGTGCACGTCGCCAACATCGAAGGGATGCGACGGGCGGTGGCCGGTTTGCCGCTGCGGCCCGGGTATGTGCTGTCCGACGGATTTCGGGTGCCGGGGCTGCCGACGCCGTCGTTGCCTGTGGTGGGCGGCGATGCCGCCGCGGCGTGCATCGCGGCCGCGAGTGTGCTGGCCAAGGTCAGCCGCGACCGGTTGATGGTCGCGATGGACGACGACCATCCGGGCTATGGCTTTTCAGACCACAAGGGCTACAGCACCCCGGCGCACAGTGCGGCGCTGGCCAGGCTCGGCCCCTCCAGCCAGCACCGGTATTCGTTCATCAACGTGCGGCGTCTGGCGGTGCGGGAACCGGGGGGGTACGCAGAACTGGCGTGCGGGAAGATGAGCACAATGGGTCTGAGGGACTCCGATCTACATGAAGGACAGCTGAGCCGATGAGTGCCGAAGATCTCGAGAAGTACGAAACCGAGATGGAGCTCTCGCTCTACCGGGAGTACAAGGACATCGTCGGTCAGTTCAGCTATGTGGTGGAGACGGAGCGGCGGTTCTACCTCGCCAACAGCGTGGAGATGGTGCCTCGCAATGCCGACGGCGAGGTGTATTTCGAGTTGCGCCTGGCCGATGCGTGGGTGTGGGACATGTACCGGCCCGCCCGCTTCGTCAAGCAGGTTCGGGTGATCACGTTCAAGGACGTCAACATCGAAGAGGTCGAGAAGCCCGAGTTGCGGCTGCCCGAGTAGCTCAGGGGATCCGGGTCAGCGTGAACGGCATCCGGATGTTGAGGGAACGGTTGACTCCGCATGCCCCGCTGGGGCCGATGGTCTGGTCGAACCCGGTGAGCCGGTCGTGGCGGTCGGGGGCGTCGAGTCGCTGCGCCCAGAACGTGAAGGTCTGTTCACCCGGGGCAGTGGTGCCGTCGGGGCATGTCTCCCAGCCTTCGACGATGTGTGTGACTCGCCACCTCTGGCTCTGGTAGACCAGGTCCGCGGTCCAGCCCTGATCGCTGACCACGGTCCCGGTGCAGTCCTGGAACGTGGTGCATGACGAGGTGATCGTCCAGGTGGCGACGGCGTCGGCCTGATAGGCCATGATCTCGTTCGTCTTGGCCCACAGTCCGTCGGACCGAGCGGTGAACGTCCCGTTGAGGGCGGTGCTGTCCTCCCAGGCGTGTGCGTGCGGCGCGCCGCCGACTCCGGCGGCACCGGTGACGAGGACACAGCACAGGATGTGGGTGAGCGGCGTCAGGGGAGGGCGGGCCACACCAGCTCCTTCCAGTTTTCGGCGGGTGTGACGAGATCAGTCTGCTGCTGGGTGCCACCGTCGATGGCGGCGACCCGGCCGGTCTGCGGGTCGTAGCGGGCGACGGCCACCGAGGGTTCCGCCGACGCAGGTCCGGTGGTGAAGCCGCTGGGGGCAACCGGTGGCTGTCCTGGGGTTGGGCCGGCGGGCGGCATCGGTGTTCCCTGCAGTGGGCCGAAGATGTTCTCGTCTCTGGTGACACGGTCGTCGGGCGGAACGCCCTGCGCGATGAGGTTGGGATCGAACGGTCCGGGTCCCAACGCGTGCTGCCGTGTCGCCAGCGGCTGAAAAGGTCTGCCGCTGTTGCACTCCGCGACGGTGGGAGCGTACTTGCCCGGGACGTCCATACACGGGAAGTTACGGGCCCCCCGCACGGCGATCGGCGAATCCTGAGGCAGCTTGCAGTACAGCCCATCCGGGGTGTCCAGCGTCGTGGTGTCCGCGGGCGAGCGCCAGGACGAGGCCGGAAGAAACCCGACGGTGCAGGCAGGTGGGTCGTCCACCGAGATTCTGAAGTCTCCGACGGGGATACCGGTCGCGTTGTTCGCCCCGACCGCGGACTGGTAGAAGGCGGAGGCGGGGGGAAGCAGCACCAGCAGTTGCTCGAGTCCCGGGCGGTAGGTCACCGCGACCTGACCCAGCGAGGTCAGGTTCGCCAGCAGCACCGGAAGGGTGGGCTTGACCTGCTCCAGTAGCCGCGAAACCTCCTGCATGGCAACGGGTCCGGTGTGCAAGATGTGCCGGATCTCCTGGTCGTTGACCACGAGCTGCCGGCTGACGCCCGCCAGCCGTGCCGACCACGTGCGTAGCGCGTCGGCGCTGGCGATCTGGCCGTCGAGGACCGGTCCGGTGTCCTCGATCAGAGCCGACGTGCGGTCGGCGACCGCATCGGTGTCGTGCGCGATCCTGGAGGTGGACTCCACCAATGTCTGCAGGTCGTATCCCGCGCCGTTGAAGGCGATGAACGATTCATCGAGCAGCTTGTTGAGTTTGTCCTCGGGGATGCTCGCGACCATCGCGCTGAGGTGGTCCATCATCGGGCCGACCTGTTGCGGCACGACCGTGGCCGACACGGGGATCACCGAGCCATCGCGCAGGTATGGTCCGGAGTGGCCGTGCGGTTGGAGATCGACGTACTGTTCGCCGACGGCCGAGACACTGCGCACCTCGGCCCGCAGATCCGCCGGAACCTGAGGCGAGGTCGACAGCGACAGGGTCGCGACGGCGCCGGCGCGGTTGACGTCCACGGCGGTCACCTTGCCGATCTGGACTCCGCGGTAAGTGACGTTGGCGAACCGGTAGAGGCCGCCGGCCTCGGGGAGTTCGAGGGTGACTTCGATCCGCCCGATGCCGAGCAGCGTCGGTGCCTGGATGTACTGCACGATCATCGCGGTGACACCGACGACCGAGGCGATCGTGAAGATCGTCAACTGGATTCGGACGAGTCGGGACAGCATCAGCCGCCACCTGTCGGAAGTCGGTCCGGCCCCGCCACCCCGGGCGGGGGCGCCACCGCCTCGCCCAACGGATTCTTCGAGTAGAACGTCTCGTACCCGGGGTCTCCCGGCGCGGGCACAAGGGGGGCGTTCTCGTCGCCGAACGAGGTGCCTGCGAGCAGTCCGCGCTTGAATCGTCCCAGTGTCAGATCCACGGTGACGAAGAGGTTCATGTAGTCGCCGCGGATGCCCCGGTCGATGATGTTCTGGTTCAACGGGAACGTGAGCGCATAGCCCAGCCCCGTGCTGATGTCGGGTCCGACGTCGGCGAGGGCGCGGAACACCGGTTCGAGGTTCGCGAGGTTGGCCACCAGATCGCTCTTGACGCCGGTGACGACGGTCGTGGCGGTGTCGCTGAAGGTTCGCAGCTTGTCCAGCGCCTCGACGAAACGGGGCCGTTCGCGCAGCAGGACGTCCAAGGCGGCCGGGATGTCGCGAAGGGCGCGGGTGACGAGGTCTCGTTGATTCGCCACCGTTGCCGAGAAGCGGTTCAGCTCGGTCACTGTGGCGATGATGTTGTCCCGCTGGTCATTCAGTGCGCCGACGAAGGTGTCCAGTCTCCCCAGCAGTTCTCGGATGTCGCCCTGCCTGCCGGAGAACACACCGTTGAACGAATGGATGATCTCGTCGAGCTGTCCGAGGCCGCCGGCGTTGACGACGGACGACAGCGCGGCGAGTGTCTGCTCGGTGGACGGGTATGTCGACGAGCGGTCCAGCGCGATGGTGGAGTCGGGTGCCAACGCCCCCGCGGGCGGCTCGTCGACCGGCGCAGCCAGCTCGAGGTGCATCGATCCGAGCAGGCTGGTCTGGCCAACCGCGGCGGTGGTGTTGGCCGGCAGCTCGACCCCTGGCTTGATCGCGATCTTCACCTCGGCGTGCCGCCCCGCCAGCCGGATGTCGCGAATGCTGCCGACCACGACGTCGTCGATCATCACCGGTGAGTTCGGTTCGAGGGTTCCGACGTTGGAGAGCTCGACCGTGTAGGTCGTCGCCCCCATTCCGCTGCCGACCGCGCCGGGCAGCGGTAGCGAGTTGACACCTTGAAAGCCGCACGCCGACGCGCAGACGATCACCGTCGCGCCGAGGGCGGTGGTGTGCCGGGCGGCGATGCGGTTCATGACGGGGGTCCTTCGGCGGGCAGGAGCATCTCGGGCAGAGTCGGTGTCGTCGCGGCGGGGGCGGGCCCCGGTGGCGGGACGGGTATCGGTGGGGCGCCGGGCACGGGCTGGTAGGCCGAGTCCTCGGGAGCGATCGGCATGAAACCCGATCGGGTGCCGGTGCCGCCGGGTCGTAACTGCGGCTCGGTGTAGATGAGCTTGCTTTCGGAGGGAACCGGGGTGAGCAGCGGGTTCACCGGGAAGGGAAGGTAGTTGAGACTCACGGTGTCCAGAGCCGGCCCCAGGTAGTGCGCGCAGAGCTTGCCGGATTCGGGCGCGGTGGCGTTGGCCAGTGCGCCCAGCATGCCGCAGAAGAACGCGTTCGGGTCCGCGAGATTGTTGAGGACGAACACCCCGCTGGCACCGCCGGTGCGGGGATCCATCATGTTGTAGGCGTTCGCGAGTGCAGAGGGCGCGACGTGCAGCACCTGTTCGAGATCTCCGCGATGGTCGACGAGGTTCTGGGTGACGTTGACCAGTCGGGCGACCTGTTCGGATGCGCGGTCGCGACTGCCCGCGACGAAGCGCTGTACCTCGCCGACGGCTTCGGAAAGGTTGACCAGTCCGGCGTCCAGATCGCTGCGGCTGCCGTCGAGGACACTGCTGAGGGTGGCGAGCCGATCCTGGAACTGCACGATCTGCTCATTGCTTTCCCGCAGCACGGCGACGAACGTTTGCAGGTTGCTGATGATCTCGGTGATGTCGCCGCTTCCGTCGGCGATCACCCTGCTGATGCCTGCCAGCTGGTTGAGGGCTCGCCGGAGCTTCTCCCCGTTGCCGTCCATGGCATTCGCGGCGCTGTCGATGAAGCGGCCCACCGAACTGGCCGACACCTCTGAGGAGGGGCCGAGGTCAGTGGCCAGTCGGTTCAACTGCTCCTTGACCTCATCCCACTCGACGGGCACCGCGGTCCGCTCCCGGGGGATCACCGCCTCGTCGCTGATGGTCGGACCCGAACTACCCCCCGGAGTGAGCTGGACGAATCGCGCCGAGATCAGATTCTGGGCCACCACGACCGCTTTCGCGTCGGCGGCCACCCGCACGCCGTGGTCGATCTTCAGGGAGAAGATCGCCTGTGTGGCGTCGGGTTCGATCCCGGTGATGGTGCCGACCTTGACGCCGGCGATGCGCACGTCGTCGCCGGGGTAGATCGCGTTGGCGTTCGCGAAGATCGCGGTGATCGTGGTCGGGGCGAAATGCCGTGCCGCGGCGAGGAAGGCGGCCGAGGACACCAGCAGTGCGGCGAGCGCCACGGCGGTCAGCCTCGTCAGCTTCGTGCGGCTCATCGTGGCGGCCTTTCCGGGATGCCGTTGCGCGGGAATGGAAGCTCGGCCCGCGGGCCTGCGTTGTCGGGTGGTTGTCCGGCGTTGACTCCGCGGCGGAACCCGAATGCGTAGTCCAGGAACGGCTGCAGGACGGGCGGTAGGTCGAGGTTCGGTATGTAGGCGGAGTAGTAGGGACCGCTGGCCACCGTCTCGCCGAGTGTGATCTGGTATTTCGCCAGCCGGGGGAGCGCCACGGCGATGTTGTCGCGCTGGCGTTCCAGCATCGCCAGCACCGTGTTCAGTTTGTCGAGTGTCGGTGCGAGCTCCTGTTCGTTGTCGTGCACCAGCCCGGTGACCTCCCGGGACACCGCGGAGGTGTAGGCGAGGAGTTCCACGATGGTCTGCCGCCTGTCCGACAGCATGCCCACGAGGTCGTTGGCGTTGAGGATTAGCGTCGAGACCTGTTCGCCACGGGAGGCGAGCACCTCGGTGACCTCACGCCCGCTGGCGAACAGCTCACCGAGCGCGGAGTTGCGGGCGTTGAGGGCTTGCGAGATGCGCGACAACCCGTCGAACGTCGGGCCCAGCCGAGGGGCGATCTGGTCGATCGTGGTTGATAGCGTGTCCAGCGACTCACTGAGTCGGGCGGTGTCGGTGTCGGTGGTGTTGGCGGTCAGTTCGCCGATGGCCTCGGTCAGCGTGTACGGCGATGATGTCTGGGTCACGGGGATGACCGACATCGGGGACAGCGTTCCCTCGCCTGCGGACTCGAGGGTCAGGTTCCGTTGTCCCAGCAGGGTTCCGGTACGGATATGGGCTGTGGTCTTCGAGCCGAGCGGTGTCAGGCTGTCGACGGTGAAGGTCACGAGGGCATTCGGGTCCTGCAGTGACACCGCGGTCACCTTGCCGAGTTTCATGCCCGAGACGGTGACGTCGTTGCCCACGGCGAGGCCGCTGAGGTCGGTGAACACCGCCTGGTAGCGAATCGACGTCGCCCAGCCCAGGAGCCGCTCGGGTGCCAGCCCGACGGCGATGGTCAGCACGATCACGACAACGCCGATGAAGCCCGCGCGAACGACGCCCGTGCCGCGATACTTCAGCATCAGTTCTCAGCGCACCTTCCGTTGTCCTGCCTGAACACGGGGAACACCGCGGTACGGCCTTGCAGGTCGGTGACGCGGACACCGAGCGAGCAGATGTAGTAGTTGACGAAGCTGCCGTACGAACCGATCCGGACCAGCTTGCGGTAGTTCTCTGGCGCCTTGCTGATCGCGGTTTCGGCGCGGTCGAGTTTGCTCTCGATGTTGCGTGCCAGCCAGTGAAGCTGTTCGATGGACCCGGCAAGCGGTGGCCGGCTCTCGGTGAGTAGATCGGACAGGGAGGCGGTCCCGGCGCTCAGGGAGTCGATGGCGGAACCGATCGGTTCCCGTTCGGCGGTGAGCTCGGTGACGAGTCGCTCCAAGCGTTCGATTCCGCCGGCGAACTGGTCCCGCTGGTCGCCGAGGGTGGCCAGGGTGGTGCGCAGATTGTCGATCAGCTGGTCGATCACCTGGTTCTTGTCGGCCAGCGAGTTGGAGAACGCCGAGGTTCTCGACAACAGGGACTCCACGGTGCCGCCTTGGCCCTGGATGATCTGGATCAGAGATGCGCTGAGCGCGTTGACATCCGCAGCGTTGAGGCCTTTGATCACCGGCTTGAGCCCGCCGAGGAGCAGATCGAGATCCAGCGCGGGGGCACTCCGTTCGACCGGGATCTGTGAACCGGCGGGCAGGACCTTCGTCGAGCCCTCGTCGTCGACGAGCTCCAGGAATCGGTCGCCGACCAGGTTCAGGTAACGGACCACCGCGTGGGTGCCGTGGGTGAGCACCACCTCGCGGTCGGCGTCGAACGTCACCACGACCGTCTTGTCCGGTTGCATCGACAGGTCTTTGACGGTGCCGATGCGCACGCCGGCGAACCTGACCGACTCACCGTCCTGCAGATTCGAAACATCCTTGAACACCGCGGAATAGGTGTGGGTCGACGAGTTGCGGTACTGACCGAAGACGGCGAACAGGCACGCGGTCAACAGCAGCATCACGACGACGAACGCGACGAGTTTCGGGAGCTCGCGGTTTGTCCCTGGAATCCTGCGGCGGCTCATCCCGGCTGCCCGATCTGCGCGCTGTTGCGGGGTGGTCCGTCGATCGGTCCGAACAGGATCTGCTTCAACAAGTCGGAGTTGACGATCGGCCCGCGGTTCCCGTATTTCCATGGGTTGGCGCCGGTATCGGTGATTACGAAAGGCGGTGCCTTCCCGTATGGGATCTTGGGCAGGTCGGTGCATTGCGGGCCGCCGGTGGCGGCGACCTTGGGCAGGTCCGCCGGGTACCGGTAGCGGTCCAGACCCCAGAAGAAGCCTGCAAGCACTTCGACACCGGGCACGTTGAGCGGCGGATTGTTTGCCATGATGGTGATGGAACCGAGTCCGCAGGTCAGCGCCTGGTGGTAGTCGCGCAGCAGGGCAGTGGTAGGCGCCAGCAGGCCCAGCACGTCACCGAGCGGTCGCGTGTTCTCGGCCAGTACCGGGCTGCCGATGTCGCTGAGGCCGATCGCGCTCACCAGCAGTGCGTCGAGGTCGGGTTCGGTTTCGACGACGCTGGTGCTGAGGCGGGTCGTGCTGTCGACGATCGACATCAGGTCGGGTGCGGCGTCAGCGTAGGCGGCCAGCACCGGGGGCGCCGCCGCGAGATCGTGATCGAGAGCCTCGAGGTGCGGGTTGAGCTGTCCCAGTGCGGAGTTGAGGTCGGTGAGGCTCTGGCCGATCTTCTCGCCGCGCCCCCTCATCGCCGACGCGATGGCGCCGAGTGTCTCGTGGAGCTTGTCGGGCTGGATCGAGGACAACACGGATACCAGCTGTTCGAACAGGGTGTTGGCTTCGATCATGACGTGTTCGGCGCCGAGGACCTGTCCCGCGCGCACCGAATGAGGTGAGGGATCGTCCGGTGGTATCAGCCGTACGACCTTCGCGCCGAACACCGTCGTCGATGCGATGTCGACGGTCACATCCTCGGGTATGAGCTGCAGCCGGGACGGCTCGATCGCCAGGTGGAGCGCGGCGGTGCCGTCGGACAGTTCGTCGATCGACTCGACCTTGCCGATCTGCACTCCGTGGAACTGGACCTTGGCGTCCGGGTTCATCACCAGGCCCGCCCTCGGCGAGATGACGGTCAGTGGAACGGATTCGGAGAAATCGTCGCGGAACAGCGCGGCAGACAGCGCCACCACCGCCACTACGGTCGCGACGGTGATGAAGCCGACCAGCGGGCGCACCAGTGCACGTCGCACCCTTGCTCCTTCCCCGTGACCGATACCGGTGGTTTCCTACGCCCCGGCGAATGACCCGCGGGGAATCGTCAGCGGGAGATCGACCGAGCTGACCAATCCGGGTTGTGCGGCAACGACATACGGGATCGCGTTGACCACGCGCATCGCGGTGGCGACCATCGCGCCGGCTCCTGAGGTCATCCCTTCGATGCCCGCCTTTCGGGGGTCGCGCAGCGTCGCGGCCAGAGTGCAGTCGATATCGGGTTGCCCGGTGATGACCACCCGGTAGGACAGGTCGCCGATACCGCGGGGCCAATCCGGGGCGACGTCGTGAGCCAATCGGGTGACGTGTTCGATCACGATAGCCTCGCGGCCGTCGACCATCCCGATGGCCTGCATCCGCAGCGCGCCGCAGGTCCCGGCCTCGACGGTGCCCATGGCGACCTCCAGCGTCCGATCGGTCACGGCGCGCTCGAAGGTTTCCCGAACCTCGCTGATCTCGACGCCGAGGGCATCGGCGACCAGCCTGAGCTGTCCTTGCCACTCACCGGCGATGGCACCGGGGAAACCGATCCAGGGCTCGTATTCGAGCGGGCGGCCGAAGCCGAGCGCATCGCTCATGATGTCGAGCACCCCGTAGTCGTCGTACAGGCCCATCTCATACGAATGGATCTTCTCGATCTGTGACGACTGCGTCGACAGCACCAGCGGCAGATAGTCGGCGGCGAAGCCGGGTTCGATACCGGAGGCGTACAGCGACGCCTGGCCCTGCTTTGCGGCGGTGCTCAGTTGGTCCCGCCATTCCGCGGGCTCGTAGGCATGCGGGTTGACCAGGCGCGTGGTGCTGGTGGTCACCACGTTGATCCCGGCACTGAGGAGTTTGACGTAATCGGGTATCGCCAGGGCGTCGCGTTCCGGGCCGCTGGCCGCGTACACGACACAGTCGGGTTTCAGAGCGATCAGAGCGTCGGCGTCACCGGAAGCCTTCAGCCCGATGGGTTCGCCGTTGGCGAGTTCACCCGCGTCCCTGCCGTCCTTGTCGGGGGAGTGCACCCATACACCGACCAGGTCGAGATTCGGGCGTTGGGTGATGGCCCTGACCGCGATGGATCCGATACCGCCGGTCGACCACACCACGACACGCTGCTTCTCGGCTGTCATTGAATCCTCCCAAGTGAACAACTCAGCGGTGAAGACGGTCCTGGTTCGTCTGCTGTGGTGTGGCGCAGCCGCCAAAGCGTCGAAAGCCGTTGCAGTGCAGGTCTAGCCGAGCCGACAGGACCTGCCGGACGAGCCGGCTGGCGTGGTGCGGATCCGACCGGGGTCAACGGCTCGCCAGGTTTGCCGAAGCGGGACCGACCGTGCTGGTATGGGTCGTCACGTGGAACCTCGGATCCGTCGGCGGGTACTACAAACCTAATGTTTGCTCCGGAAGCTAGCAGTCGTCCGCGCATCGGGTCAAGGCTGGGCGACCCCTGGACGGAAACAAAAGTTAGGTTACATTGGTCGGCGTGCCAATACCAGCATTGCGGAGGCGCTGATGTTCACCTTGCGCTTCGACATGCGCGCTCCGGACGGCGCATCGTCGACGTCGGATCTGTACGCCGCTGCGGTCGACATGTGCGCGTGGGCCGAGACGCGCGGAGCCGTCGTCGCCGTGCTCTCCGAACATCACGACACCGACGACGGGCACCTGGCAGCCCCGCACTTGCTGGCCTCGGCGATCGCGGCCCGCACTTCGCAACTGGCCATCTTGCTCGCCGCAGCGCCCATCCCGCTCTGGGATCCGGTGCGGCTCGCCGAGGAGATCTGCGCACTGGACATCATCAGCCGAGGCCGGGTCATGTACGCATTCGGTGTCGGCCATCGGCCGCAGGAATATCAGCACTTCGGAGTCGATTTCGATCGGAGAGGCCGCCTGGCCGACGAGAATCTCTCGGTGCTGATCGCACTGCTGCGTGGCGAGGAGGTCGATTACCGGGGTCGCACTGCCCGGGCGCCGAGGACGTCGACGCGGCCTGGGCCGAACTCGGGCCCTACCTCCTGCACGACGCGGTTACGGCGGCCTCCTACCGACACTTTGACGATTCGGTGGCCAGCATCACCCGCGCCGGCACCGTCGATGCGCTGCGTGAATCCGGCGGCCCCTACCGGATATTCACGCCGGCCGAAGCTGCCGAACACGTCGCCGACGGTGCGCCGCTGCCGCTCCTGCCGCTGTGTGGCGGCGTCCCGCCGGACGTGGCGTGGCGCTATTTCGAACGTGCCGTCCTGACCGCTCAGGGCGCTTGACACAAGGAGCTCGCATGTCTGCACCAGTACGGCCCCTCCGGATTATGGTGTGGTCGACCGGCGGCGTCGGTTCAGTCGCCATCGATGCGGTCAGTCGGCGGCCCGATCTCGAACTCGTCGGGGTCTGGGTTCACACGCAGGACAAGGTGGGTCGGGACGCCGGGACTCTGGCGGGCCTTGATCCTCTCGGCGTCGCTGCCATAGGAGACGCCGAGGCTCTGATCGCGCTGAAACCCGACTGCGTGGTGTATGCCGCCAGTGGCCCCGAACGAGACGCCGGCGCCGTTCCCGACTACGTGAGGCTGTTGGAAGCCGGGATCAACGTTGTGTCAACGACTTCCACCAGTTTGATCTATCCGCCGGCCTATTACTCGGTGGAATGGCGGGATCAACTCGCGGCGGCGGCCAAGTCCGGCGATGCGTCGTTCTACGCCTCGGGAATCTTCCCGGGATTCGCCTCCGACCAACTGGCACTTCTGCTGGCGACGCAGTCGAAGATGATTCACTGCCTGAAGGTCACCGAGGTAGCGCTCAACGACCACTACCCGGTCGCCGACGTGATGATGGACGGAATGGGATTCGCCCGCCCGCTGGATTTCGAACCGATGCTCAAGACCCCGGGGTTCATCGAAATGGCCTGGAAGGCACCGATTCACCTGATGGCCGACGCGCTCGGCGTGGAGGTGAGCGAAATCCGCGGCACCCTGGATCGGCGGACCACCGATCGCGACATCGAGGTGGCGTTCGGCACCATCCCGGCGGGTACCTGCGGAGCGGTGTGCACGCGGGCCGCCGGGGTGGTCAACGGCAGGGAGGCGATCGTCATCGAGCACATCATCCGGATGTCGAGGGATGTGGCACCGGACTGGCCGACATCGGAATTTGATGCGACCTACCGGGTCGACATCGAGGGCGACCCCGACATCCACTGCGCGATGAACCTCGGCGATGCCGAGGGCCACGGTGCAGGCAGGGCGGCCATGGCGGCCACCGCGATGCGGGTGGTCAACGCGATCCCGTTCGTGGTCGAGGCGCCGGCAGGCCTGCTCAGTTCGCTCGACCTGCCGAACACCTTGCCGCGTCACGCCTTCGATGATTGACACCCATCGAACGGACACCTAGCGGGCGACGGTCCCGGCGCCGCGCTGACCACGCTGATGTCGACCAGGGGGACGGGCCAGTGACCGGTGCCGGCGCACTTCTGTCTGGGATCGGCGCTGGCGCGCATGCAGGCCCGATTGGGACGTCGATTACGGCAACGCGGCCAAGGCCCACACCAGCTCGGTATGGGGCTGGGAGAAGCTGCCCGTTCGCACCGGCTAATCCGGGCGGTCGACCACGCCGCGCAGGCTCGTGTCGCGGACGAGCAACTGCGAGGCACGCGTTCCGCGTTCGCGAAGAATGTTCTCCGGGACCCAGCCGATGCCGATCACCGCGCGGGCCAGCATCTCCTTGGATGGGCTGTCGACGCGGATCTCGCCCGACCGAACCGCCTCGGTGAGAAGTGATTTGATCTGCCGTAGCCGCGTGGTGAACAACCACCCGGGATTCGGAGTGTCCGGAGGCGACTGCCGCATCCAGGCCAGCTGAATGCGGAACTCGTCGCCGAACTGACCGAGGACGTTGGTGTTGACCCAACTCAACGCATCCAGCTTCTCGATCGCCGACGATTCGGAGCGAAGGACGTTGGTCCACCCGACGGCGATCTTGGAACCGAACGACTGCATGATCGAGGCCAGCAGTTCGTCCTTGGACCCGATGACCCGGTAGACGGTGCCGGTGCCCAGGCCCGCGGCGGCGGCGATGTCGCGGACGGTGGTGTTCTCGTATCCGCGCCTTCCGAATTCACTGCGCGCCACTGCGCGGACGAGGGCGGCCTTGTCATCCTGCTCGGTGTCACCACGCCATGATGCGATCGCGTCGTCCGCCGCCGCGAACGCAGGGGACCCGTCGAGTTCGGCGTCGGTGGGCGTACCGCTCGCCAGCCCCTCCAGCAGGATCCGGCACATCAGGACCGCGACCTTGTCGGCCGCGGCGTTGTGGCGCATCACGTCCAGGCCCACCTGGAGCATGGTCTGGCACACGCGATCGGCCAGCAGCGGAAGATCGACATCGGAGCGCAGGTACCCGCCCCATCTGGCAGCCCGCAACGTCTGCAGCATCGCGTCCATGGTGGCGGTGGGCAGCCGCTGTGTCAGCTCGGTCAGCTCCGGGTTCGGACTCGGGCTCTCGTAGAACGACATCTGCAGTGCAGCGCGGTGGGCGACGGCACACCGGGCTATCGCGGCGCCGAGGTCGGTGACCCGATCGAAGGCCGACCTTGACTGGGTTTCGTCGAGTCGCACCAGCGCCTGCTCGGCGACACGGTCCAGATCGGCGTGGTAGCGGCGCAGCAACTCCACCAGGATCGCTTCTTTGGACTCGAAATGGTGGTAGAGACTGCCGGGGAGAATCCCTGCCGCGTCGGCGATTTCCTGCAACGAGGTCCGCAGGCCGGACGTGGCGATCAAGGAAGCCGCGGTTTGCAGGATCTCGGCGCGGCGGGCGCCGCCAGCGATGGCGTGGCCGGCACGCGTCACCTGCGGACGCCCCACGACACCTCCACAATGACCCGCACACGTCGGGGCCCGGCGACCCCAATGTTTGCTTGACGCTACCAGAAGACCCCCTCCCGACGAGGTGTCCCGATCGCGTGAAACCGCCGGTAGAGGGCGTGCGGTGGCGGTGGCAGAAGGTGTTTCGGCAGCCTCAGGCAGGGAGTCCCTTCGCAAGGTCCAGCACCGTCACCGTGTCGGTGCCGGTCTTCTTGAGACGTTCCGAGGAGCGGAACCCCAGATCGACGTCCGTTGCTTGCGCGCGCAGCGCACCGACCGTCACCTGTTCCTTCGGTAGATGCTTGAACATGTCAAAGGAATAGAGCCGCAACGCATTCTCGTGCGTGATCTTGTCGACCTCGGCGTCGCTCACGCCGTCGAGATAGAGGGCGAGCGACTCGGGGGCTATCGGCCACGTCGAATCCGAATGCGGGTAGTCGCATTCCCACGCCACCATGTCCAGGTTGAGCTTGCCTCGACTCTGCACTCCGAAGTCGTCGTCGATGAAGCACAGCGCGATGCGGTCGAGGAACACCTCGCTGGGGAGCTTGTCACCGAAGTCCTGGTGGGTCCACGCGCGGTGCATCGTGTAGACGCGGTCGATCCGCTCCAAGAAATAGGGCACCCAGCCGATGCCGCCTTCCGACAGCGCGAAGGTCAGATCGGGAAACCGTCGCAAGGTCGGCGACCAGATCAGGTCTGCGGCCGCCTGTACGATGCTCATGGGCTGCAGCGTCATCATGGTGTCGACCGGAGCGTCGACCGACGTGATGACCACGCTCGACGACGAGCCGATGTGCAGGTTCACGATCGTGTTCGTATCACTGCACGCCTGCCAGAACGGATCCCAGTGCGGGTCGTGCAAGGATGGATAGTTCAGCTTGGTGGGATTCTCCGAGAAACTGACTGCGTGGCACCCTTTTTTGGCAGTGCGTAGCACTTCGTCTGCCATCAATTGCGGATCCCAGATCGGCGGCAGTGACTGCGGGATCATCCTGCCGGGATAGGTGCCGCACCATTCGTCGATGTGCCAGTCGTTGTAGGCGCGAAGCACCGCCAGGCCCAGGTCTTTGTCCTGCGCCCGCGCGAAGTACTGCCCGCAGAACTGAGGGTAGGACGGAAAATTCAGCGACGCGGCAACGCCGTTGGCGTTCATGTCACGGATCCGCTCGTGGATGTTGTAGCAGCCCTCCCGAATCTCGCTCAGCTTGGTGGGCTCGGCACCGTACTCGTCCGGCGGGCGACCGGCGACGGCGTTCAGGCCGACGTTGGTGGCCTCCTGGCCCTCGAAGACCCACGCGTCGGTGCCGTCGGCGCGCTGGATCAGCTTGGGCACGTCGTCCTTGTATTTGTCGGGGATGTGGCCGTCGAACATGTCGGGCGGCTCGACGAGATGGTCATCCACTGAGACGAGTACGAAGTCGTTCATGTCCATATCGTCGACGATAGTGCGGACCGAATATTTGGTCAACGTCGTCGAGGAAGTGGCAGGCGTTGACCAGGTGCGGACTGCTTCACAATTGCCCGAACAAAGATTAGGTTGTCTGAGTAGTGCACTGACGCCGTTGCCAGGGTGACGGACCGCCATGTCATATGAGAGCTCGGCCCAGCCGATCAAGATCGGCTATCTGATGGATTTCCTGCTGTCCGAAGACTTTCCACAGCACTACCGGGATGATCTCACGCTGCCGTTCGACATGGTCTTCGAAGACGCCATGGCAAAGGGCCTCATCGACGCGTACCAGGAACTGGTCGACGAGGGCTGCTCTTGATCTTCGGCCCGCACATCGGCGACAACGCGGTGCCGGTCAAGGACGCACTGAACGAGCGGTTCCGGGTACCGGCGATCAGCGTCACCGGATCCGATGAGGCGTTGGGGGAGTGGTTCTTCGCGTTCCCGATGGGATCCCACTTCGACGAACCCATCTTCTGGACGGACCTGCTGGTCAAGGGCGGGCACACCGTCGTCGGCGTCCTGATGGAGCAGTCCCTGGTCGGCGAAGCCTACGTCAAGACCTTCCGCAAAGCCTGTCAGCGGCGCGGGATCCGCATCGTGGCCGAAGCCACCATCGCCCCGTCAATCCCGCACTGGCAGAGCTCGACTGGGACCCCCCTCGGTTTGCCGGCGCAGCATTCGAGAACGCGTGGATCAACGAGGTGATGTGGAATGCGTTCATGGGCTGGACCGGGATCGACCAGTACGACGAGGGAAACCCGGTCGGCCAGGCCTTCCTCGACGAATTTCAGGAGAGGACCGGCCGGCGGCCGCAATGGTGCGTGCCGGTGGTCAATCGCGATGTCGCGGTTGCCATTCTGCCTGCGGTCGCGGATGCCCATCCGCTGAGCCCGCGTGATGCGCGGGCTCGGGCTCGCGTCCGCCGCGCATCTGTACCGCGCGGGATGGACCGTGGTGGCGGCGATGCGGTCCGTCGACGAAGGACTGGCGCGCCTGCGCGAGGAGACCGATACCGACGCAGCGGACCCGCGGATCGTCGGCGTACAACTCGACCTGACCGACCCTGCGTCGGTCGCCCGGGCGGCCGCTGACATCCAAGAGGCGGTCGGTGCGCCCTACGCGCTCGTCCACAACGCGGGAATCACGGCGGCCGGGATGGTCGGGGAAACCCCGGTAGCGCTGTGGGAGAAGATGTTCGCCACCAACGTGTTCGGACCCGTCGCGCTGACCCAGGCGCTGCTGCCGTCGATGCGGGCGGCGGGACGTGGCCGGATCGTGCTGGTCTCGAGCGAGAGCGGGGTGCGGGGGATGCCGGCAACGGCGCCGTACTCGGCGGTCAAGGCCGCCCTCGAGCGCTGGGGCGAGTCGATGGCCGGTGAGATCGGCCCGTTCGGCATCGGGGTGAGCGTTCTGGTGACCGGTACCTACGACACCGACAGCATCACCGACGCGGGAACCACGGACTGCCGGGTGCTGGACGGGCCCTACGCCCGGCATCACCGAACGATGGACAAGCGCGGCCGAGCCGCGATGCGTTATGCGGCCCGCTCTCCCGAGGCGTTCGCCGCAGGTCTCGCGAAGGCACTGGAGGGGACCAGGCCGTTCGACCGGCGCGCGGTGGGTCCGGATGCGCGAATGCTGATGATCGCCAACCGAGTTCTGCCACCATCGGCGCTGCACCACATGGTTCGCCTGATGATGGGAATTCCCCGGTTCGGTGCGGTGCGGTCACGAACGACGGACGGCGACTCCCCGTAGGACGGTGTCACGAGCCAGGATCAACGCATTTCGTGTGCCGATCTCGGCGAGGATGTTCTCCGGGATCCACTGTTCCCCGATGATGCAGCGGGTGAGCATGTCCGCGCCTGCGCCCTCGATGTGTATCTCCCCGGCCCGGATCCCCTCGGACAACAGGGCCTTCATCTGGCGGATACGCGTCGTGAACGACCATGCGGGGTTCGCCGAGTCCGGCGGGGTGTGGCGCAGCCAGGCAAGCTGGATGCGGAACTCGTCGGGGAACTGGTCGAGTGCGTTGATGTTCAGCCAGCTCAATGCATCGAGCTTCTCGATCGCCGTGGAACCCGACCGGACGATGTCCGCCCATGCGCCGCCGACCTTGTGGCCGAACTCGAGCATGATCGACATCAGCAGTTCGTCCTTGGAGCCGATGACCCGGTACACGGTTCCGGTGCCCAGCCCCGCGGCCGATGCGATGTCGCGGATGGTCGTCATCTCGTAACCGCGCCTGCCGAATTCCGCACGTGCCACCGCGCGCACGTGCGCGGCCTTGAGGTCGGTGTCGTCCTCGGTGTCGACCCAGCTCTTGATGATGTCTTCGGCGACCGCGAAGGCGTTCGATCGGTCCAGGTCCGAATCGGAGGGAGGCTCGGCGGCGAGGCCCTCCAGCGCGATCCGGCACTTCAGCGTGGCCAGCTGGTCGGTCTCGGCGTTGTGCCGGATGACGTCGAGGCCGACGTGCAACATGCTCTGGCACAGACGGTCGGCCAATGTGGGTAGGTCGACGTCCGAACGGATGTCGCCGCTCCACCGGCCGGCCCGCAACGCCTGCAACATGGCGGCCTGGATCTTCTTCGGCTGCCGGGCAGTCAACTCCATGAGCTCGGGGTCGTTGCTCGGCCCTTCGTAGAAAGACATCTGCAGGGCGGCGCGATGCTCGACCGCGCACCGGGCGATCTCACATCCGAGTTCGGTGATCTGCTCGGAGACGCCGCGTGCGTCGGGCTGGTCGAGTCGTTCCAGTGCGACCTCGCCGATACGATCCAGGTCGGCGTGGTAGAGCCTGATCAGCTCGACGAGGATGGCTTCTTTGGACTCGAAGTGGTGGTAGAGGCTGCCCGCCAGGATGCCCGCGGCGTCGGCGATCTGCTGAAGCGAGCTGCGCAGGCCGGTGGTGGCGATCACGGTGTTCGCGGTCTTGAGGATCTCGGTGCGCCGCGTCGCATCGACCGACGACGTCGGCACCGCGGTGAGTCTTGCGACACCCGGACTCTTCTTGCCCGCGCGACGGCCGCGTTTCGAGTCACGCCCTGCGGGGTCGGCACCTGCCATCGTTCGATCCTACCGACCGCGCAATGCGACGAGGGGACGGTCGTAGGACGGATCGGTGGTGTCGTGCGATGCAACTCTCATGGAGTCGGCCATCATCGCGATCACGTCGTCGGTGATCTGAGATACCGACTCCGCGTTCCACTCGACCACGCAGACGCGGTCGACGATCGCCCATGCGCCGTCGCGTCGCTCGAGACGGTCGACATATCGTCCGCCGGACAGCGTCATGTGGTTCGCGGGTTCTCTGTCGGTGCCGACGAAGAGGTAGTAGGTCTCCGCGTGCGCCTCGTCGCCGTTGATCTCCGCGGAGTGGTTGAGCAGGTAATGCTGGTAACGGTCTGCGTGGAGTGATAGGCGAACGCCCAGTCGATGAAATCGTCGACGGGCCCGACGAAGCCGACATGGTCGTCGACGGCGCCGTCGTGGTAGGCCGACCGCAACAGGGCGCGGTCCTGTCGATCCATGCCCCTGGCGTATCGCTGCATGCAGTCGGAGATCTCGGCGCGGTCGGTCAGCGTGCGGAGCTTGTCGTGCACATCGTCGGTCATCGCTTCTCCACATCGAAGCCGTTCACCGCGACGACCTCATCGAGGGGTCGCCGCGGAGCGCGGGTGAAGGTGGTGCCGTCGCGCAGTCGCGCAACGGGAAGCAGGCAGCCCTGTACGTAGGACGCCGGGATTCCCAGGAGGTCGCCGACCGCTGCCTCGTGGTGCAGGTGCAACGTCGTCACACACGTCCCGTAGCCGCGGGTGCGCAGTGCCAGCTGGAAGTTCCACACCGCCGGGAAGATCGAACCGTAAAGCGTTGCCCGGTAGAAGGACTCGTCACCCTCGGATCGCGGTATGGTGGGCTCGTAACACGGGATCACCAGCGCCGGTACCCGTGCCATGTTCTCGACCAGCCATTCGGTGGACGACATCAGCCTGCGCTCCGGAGACGCCTCCGGGAGCAGGTCGGCGATCAGCTGTCCGCCCACCTTGGCGAGATAGGCGTCGCGATACAGTGCCGCCACGGCGTCGCGCAACCGCTGGTCGGTGACGATCAGCCACCGCCACGACTGTTGATTGGACCCGTTGGCTGCCTGCAGGCCGATCCGCAGGCAGTCGCGGATCTCGTCCATGTCGATCGGCGCACCGAGGTCGAGTGCCTTGCGCGCGGATCGTGTCGACGTGAGCAACTCATCGACGTCCATCGTCACCCCTTGGCTCAGGAAACGCGACGTCGGCGTTGTCCGGCATGGCGCTGATCCCTCGCCGGTCGCACACCTGCAACACCTCGTCGACGATCGAATCCGGCACGATGAACTCCGCGGTCGAGGACACTTCCTCCAGGTGTGCCTCGATGTCCTCGGCCGTGGGATCACTGTCGGCATCGGCCAGCCAGCCGTCGGCGAGGCCGACGAAGACCCGCGCGTAGCGCCCGGCGCACGCCGAGTAGTTGCGGTGGGTGATCGTGCAGCTTCTGCTCGCGAGGAAGCTCACCAGCGGGACCACGAGCTCGGGCCGGATGGCTTGCATGAAGCCGGATTCGGCGAGGAACTTCTCGTCGCCGACGGTCTCGGTGACCATGCGTGAAAAGCCGGTCGGCAAGACAGTATTGGAGCTGATGCCGTGCGCAGCACCTTCGATGGCGATAACGTTGGACAGTCCGACCAGTCCCGTCTTGGCCGCGGCGTAGTGCGCCTCCATCGGCTGGCCGAAATTTCCCGCGGACGAGGAGATGAAGACGAATCGGCCGTACTTCTGCTCCATCATCACCTTGTACGCGGGCTGGCTCAGGTAGAAGCCGCCGTCGAGATGGACTCGAAGCATGCGCCGCCAGTCGTCCGCCGAGAGTTGTTCGAAAGCAATGTTGTTGAAGATGCCCGCGTTGCTGACCACGGCGTCGAGTCGGCCGAAGCGCTCGAGTGCCGAGTCGGCGATCGCCTGGCCGCCCTCGGGGCTGTCCACCGAATCGTACGAGGCGACCGCCTGGCCGCCCGCTTTCGCGATCTCCTCGACCACCTGGTCGGCGACCGCGGCGTCCGAACCGTCGCCATGCATGGTCCCGCCGCGATCGTTGACGATGACCGATGCGCCGCGTCGCGCCAGGTCGAGGGCGTAGAGCCGGCCCAGTCCGCGGCCGGCGCCGGTCACTACGGCGACCTGCCCGGCGAAGTCGATCATCCTGTGCTCCTTGCGAGTTGGTGGCCTACCTGCTCGAGGTAGTCTCCGGGGCTGCCCAGAAACCTGCTGAAGCCGAGCAGGCGTTTGAGGTACAGGTGGGCGTCGTGTTCCCAGGTGAAACCGATGCCGCCGAATACCTGGATCGCAAGATCGCCGACGGTGGCCAGACGCCCGGCGAACGCCTTGACGCGTAGGGCGGCCAGGTGACGTTCCGTGCGGTCGGCGAAGTCGGCCGCCCACAGCGCATAGATGATGCCGCTGCGGGCCAACTGCACCGTCTCGTGCATGTCGACGCACAGGTGCGCCACCGCCTGGAAGCTGCCGATCGGAGCGCCGAACTGGCGGCGCACCTCGGCGTACTCGACGGTCATCTGCAGGACCTGTCTGGCCGCGCCGAGTGCGTCGGCCGCCCAGGCGACCATCATGTCGTCGAGTAGGGCCTCGGTGGCCCCCGCGTTTGTCATGTCATCGGCGACCGCGACGAGGTGAGCCGGAGCATCATCGAAGGCAACCCGAAAGGTTTTCCTGCTCTTATCGATTCCGAAGACCTCGTCGAGACGGACCTCGGGGAGGCTCAGGGGTATTGCGTAGAGTTCCGCGCCGCGCCCCACCACGAGCAGGACATCGGCCGCGGCCGCGTCGGGAACCTGGTCGATCTCACCGCGAACGGTCACACCACCCTCGCGCCGGTCTGCGACGAAGGACGTGCCGTCGCGCGGCACGGCCACCGTGGCGATCACGGAGCCGTCGGCGATTCCGGCGGACAGTTCGCGGGCCCGCTCGCCGTCGGCGCCGAATCGTGTCAATGCCCGCGGCGCGACGACCGCACTGGACACCCACGGACCGGGATGCAGTGCAGCGCCCAACTCCTCGCACACCAGCCCGGCCTCGAACATCGACATGCCGTCGCCGCCGCGATCTGCAGGGATCAGCAGGGATGTCGTCCCGAGATCTACGAGACCGCGCCAGACCGCGTCGGTGGTGCCCCTCGGGTCGTCCAGCATAGTCCGTACGTGGTCGGATACGCCCGCGTTCTTTGACAGGTACCGGCGCACTGTATCCCGAAGGGCCACTTGCTCATCGGTGAGCTCGAGGTTCATGGGCGCGGTAGTCCCAGCACCCGTTGGGCGGTGATGTTCTTGTTGATCTGGGTGGTGCCGCCGGCGATGGTCAGCGCGTGCGACGTCAGCCGGAAAGCGTCCCACCGACCGTCGGCGGCCCCGGGATCGAGCGTGTCGAAGGCCAGCGCGGCCATGTCTTTTCCGATCTCACCCCACACGGATTTCGCCAGACTGGCGGTGGCGAACCCGTCCCCGCCGCGCATGGTCGACGAGATCGAACGTTGGCACAGCACTTCGAGGTTCTTGATGCGCACGTCCAGTTCACCGAGGCGGCGCAGGGTGGTTGGATCGTCGAGCGGGGAGTGTGCGCTGTGGCGCAGGTCCTCGACGAGGTCGTACAGGCGGACCTGCATTTCGGCGTAGAGCCGTGCCGCTGCCGCACGCTCGAAGCTCAGCGTGGTGGTGGCGACTTGCCACCCCCTGTTCAGCGGTCCGAGCAGCGCGTCGGCGGGTACCCGGACATCGTTGAAGAAGACTTCGGCGAAGTCACTGTCACCGTTGAGCGTCACCAGTGGTCTGGCCTCGATGCCGGGGGAGGACATGTCGACGATGAGGCACGAGATTCCCCTGTGCTTGGGCGCTTCCGGATCGGTCCGGACATAGAGCTGGCACCAGTCGGCCCGGTGACCGAGAGAGGTCCAGATCTTCTGGCCGGACACGACGAAGTCATCACCATCGAGAACGGCTCTGGTGCGCAACGATGCCAGATCTGAACCGGCTTCGGGTTCGGACATGCCCTGGCACCAGATGTCGTCTGCCCGCAACATGCGGGAGAGCAGCGCTGCCATCTGGGCTTCGGTGCCGTACTGCATGATCGCCGGCGCGATGTTGTTGATACCGATGATGTTGAGCGCCAAAGGTGCTCGGGCGCGGGTGGTCTCCTCGGCATAGACCAGTTGCTCGATCGGGGAGGCGCCTCGTCCGCCGTACTCGCGGGGCCAGGACACCGCTGCCCAGCCGGCGTCGGCGATGGTGGCGTTCCAGGTGCGCAGCGTCTCGAACGCGGCGTCGTCAGCGCCGCGCCGCTCGCCGCTGTCGATCACGGCTCGGGTCAGGTGGGCTGACAGCCACGCGCGCAATTCCTGGCGGAACTGGTCGGCTTCTTGCGGGTACGAGAAATCCACGTCTCTTCGGCGACCTCATCCTTGATTGACTCCCGTCGGCCGGAACTTTACGGTGGAACAGATATTTGGTCAACGAGGTCGGCAGAGGGCGGAGGGGGTCGATGGTCGACGACGCAGATCCCGGCCGGTTTCGCGGTCTCGAGATGCTGGCGTCCGCGCTGGCAGGCCGCGAGATGGCAGTGGCTCCCGGCGACCCCGGCGAGCGGTCATGGACCGACGGCAAGACCGTCTTCATCGATCTCTCTGCGGGCACCCGCGGAACGCTGAAGGCAGTCGCGGTTCATGCTTCGCTGATCGCCGCCGGCAGCCTCGCGCCTGACCTCGTCGAGGCCATGACGCGTCACCCCCGGCTGGCGAAGCGCTACCTGGCCGTCGAGGGGCACCGCGCGCTGATGGCCAACGACGCCCTGTTGCCGGGTGTCCTCGGCGCGCTCGCCGACCGAAGCGTGGGGTGTCGGAGCGAATCGGCGGCAACGTCACTGTCGATCGCGCAGGGAAAGGATCAACTCGCGGAGCCACCCGAGGTCTTCGGTGTCATCAAGCCGAAGAAGGTGTTGGTCGCGAGCATCCGCGCAGCCCAGCACGTCGACCACGAGACGCCCGGGCATGCCCCGCGTCGCCAGAACGCCGCGCAGGAGCTCGAGGAACTCGATGACGGCGAGGTCGACGACACCGATGATCCCGACCTGTTCAGCAGCCCTGTCGGCGGCGGCGGCTTCATCGGGAAGTGGCTGAAGAAGATGCTGTCCTCGGCCCGCAAGACGGGCAGCGGCGGGGGACCGCCGGGTGCCGATTCGCAGACACATCGCATCAACTCGGCCAAGCGCGGCGTCAACGCGGTGTCGTCGTTGGCCTCCGCGTCGTCAGAAGAGGGCCCGGACATCGATGCCGTCGGCTTCACCTACCCGGAGTGGGACGCGCAGCGGAAACGGTACCGGCCGGCATGGTGCACGGTGCGCGAGGTCGAGCCGACGGTGAAAGCGTCGGCCGCACAGGCCATCGACAGCGCCATCGGAGTGCGCCGACCGCTGGCCCGGCTCGGGATGGGTCTGCATCGGCGGCACCGTCAGTCGCAGGGCGACGACATCGACATCGACGCCGCCATCGAGGCACGGGTCGAGGTGAGGGCGGGTTCGGTGCCGGACGAGGCTGTCTATCTCGACAGCCTGCGCAGACGCCGTGATCTCTCGGTGCTGTTGTTGCTCGATGTCTCCGGGTCCACGGCAGAGCCGGGATCCCTCGGCCGCACGGTGCACCAGCAGCAACGCGAGGCCGTGGCCAACCTCGCCGTCGCGTTGCACGATCTCGGTGACCGGGTCGCGCTGTACGCCTACTTCTCGCACGGGCGCAAGGACATCACGATGGTGCCCGTCAAGCGGTTCGATGACCACCTGGACGCAAGGGTCAGCAAGAGGCTGAACAGCCTTGAGCCTGGCGCGTATTCACGGCTGGGAGCGGCCATCCGCCACGGGTCGGCGGTGCTGGAGGCCCGCGGAGGAACCTCGCGGCGGCTGCTGGTCGTGGTCTCCGACGGCCTGGCCTACGACCACGGCTACGAACGTGCCTACGGCGCCGCAGATTCGCGTCGCGCTCTGACCGAGGCGCGCCGCCGGGGGACAGGGTGCGTCTGCTTGACGGTGGGGGCCTCCACCGACGCCGCGTCCCTGCGCGCAGTGTTCGGCAGTGCGGCGCACGCGATGGTCGGCCGCCCCGAGCAGCTGGCCGGTGTGATCGGCCCGCTCTTCCGGTCCGCCCTACGTGCCGCAGAGGTCCGGCGGCGGACCGCCTCAGGAGAGTTGAAACAAATATCTGTTCCGGATAGGGTTTACGCACCGCAACGAGGCGGGACTGAGGAAGGGAAGCGATGACCGGCGAGAAGCAGTTGGCACCCGGACTCGCCTACCAGAACGGCGCGAAGCCTCGCCAGGAGGCCGCGCGTCCGTACTACGCGCCGGTGGGGAACGAGGAGGCGGTCTTCAGGGCGGCCTATCGGCAGGGTCTCTCGGTAGTGCTGAAGGGTCCCACCGGGTGCGGTAAGACGCGCTTCGTCGAGGCGATGGCGCACGAACTTGGGCGTCCCCTGATCACCGTTGCCTGCCACGACGATCTCACCACCGCGGACCTCGTCGGCAGGTACCTGCTGCGCGGTGACGAGACGGTGTGGGTGGACGGGCCACTGACCCGTGCGGTGCGCGAGGGCGCGATCTGCTATCTCGATGAGGTGGTCGAGGCCCGGCAGGACACGACCGTGGTACTGCACCCGTTGGCCGACTACCGGCGGCAGCTGCCGATCGAACGCCTCGGCGTGACCCTCGACGCGGCACCCGGGTTCGGCTTGGTGGTGTCGTACAACCCCGGTTATCAGAGTGTGCTGAAGGACCTCAAGGACTCCACCCGACAGCGCATGGTCGCCATCGAGTTCGGCTTTCCCGCACCCGACTTGGAGGAATCGATCGTCGCGCACGAAGCCGGGGTCGACCCTGCCACAGCTGCCGCGCTGGTTCACTTCGGCCAGGCGATCCGCCGGCTGGAGACCGGTGGACTGCGGGAGGTCGCCTCCACGCGCGTGCTCATCGCGGCAGGCAGGTTGACCGTCGAAGGCCTCACGATCGGCGAGGCCGCCCGGGCGGCGATCGCGGGCCCGCTCACCGACGACGCCACGGTGACCCGAGGCCTCACCGAGATGATCGACGTCTACCTCGGCCACCCGGGGGCCGGTGATTGACCCTGCACGGCGGCGCCGCTAGGGTCAGAACAAATATTAGGTCGCAACAGCCAATCCCTGAGAGGGAGCACGTCTGCCGAGGAGGTCAGATGTCCTACGAGAGCACCGCGGAGCCCATCAAGGTCGGCTACCTGATGGACTTCACGTTGCCGCCGGGTTTTCCGGAGGAGTTGTTCGCCTCTTTCACCCAGACGTTCGACCTCGTCTTCTCCGAGGCCGTCGAGCAGGGCCTGCTGGACCGACCGGTGCAGATGATCTACCGCGAGGTGGAGGGCCTGCCCAAGGGTTCGGTCAAAGCGGTCATCGATGCCTACGGCGAACTCGTCGACGAGGGCTGTCTGGTCGTTTTCGGTCCGAACATCACCGACAACTGCGTGCCGGTGCGCGAGGCGATCGAGGAGCGATTCAAGGTGCCCGCCATCAGCGTCACCGGAACCGACGACTGGCTGGGCGAGTGGACCTTCGCGTTCCCCCAGGGCTCGATGACCGATGAGCCGATCTTCCTGGCGGACCTCGTCGCGAAGCGCGGGCTCACCGAGATCGGCGTGCTGGCCGAGCAGAGCCTCATCGGCGAGAGCTACCTGAAGAACCTGCGAAGCGCATGCCGCCGCAAAGGCATTCGGATCGTCGCGGAAGTCGAGATCGCACAGACCGCACAGGACATCAACGCGGCCGTGCAGACCCTGCACGAGGCGAAGGCCGAGGCGATCGTGCACCTGGGCTTCGGATTCGGGATCGTCTTCATCAATCCCGCGCTGGAGGCCCTCGGTTGGGATCCTCCGCGTTTCACCACCACGGCGTTCCAGAACGCGTGGGTCAACCCGATCATGTGGAACGCGTTCATGGGCTGGGTCGGGGTCGATCAGTATGACGAGGGAAACCCGATCGGGCAGAGCTTCCTGGATCAGTACGCCGCAAAGTACGACGGCAGTCGTCCCGAGTTCTGCGTGACGGTGGTGAACCGCGACGTTGCCGCCACGCTGGCGCGGGCCTTCACTGACGCCCACCCGCTGAGCCCGCGCGGGGTCAAGGAGGCGCTGGAACGGGTCAAGATGCTGCCCGCCGCCTCGGGGGCCCCGGGAACCCGGGTGTCCCTGGGCAAATGGACGCGGCGCGCGTGGATGGGTTCCGGGTACCTCGTCGCTCGAACGCTCGACGCCGACGGCGTCAACTCGCACCTGGTCGACCGATTCGGGGAGGAATGACATGACACCGCGGACGCGAGGAGCGATATGAGCCTGCAGGAGTCGTTGCCTCCGGATACTCGAGGGGAGGTACCGAAGGGCAAGGGTCCGAACTGGGGACGAGTCATCGCCCTGCTGTCGTGGCTCGGCTTCCTGGGGTTGTTCCTCGTGGTCATGCGGCTCGACGTCGACCCGCGCGTGGCGAACCCGAATGTCGAGGGCCGGCCGCGTCCGGTTGAGTTCCTGACGGGATTCGATCATTACCAGGTCATTCCGCAAATCGGTGCCCTGCTCATGGTCGTGGTGCTGACCATCGTCTTCATCCGGGGTTGGCGGAAGAACCCCGGCAGCCCGATCCTGTTGATGGTTCTGGTGACGACGCTGATCGTGTGGCAGGACCCGATCATGAACTGGTCGCCGTACGCGGTGTACAACCCGATCCTGTTGCACTGGCCGGAATCCTGGCCCCTGATCATGATGTCGCCGACCGTCGAACCCTTCATCGTGTTCGGATACGTGACGTTCTACTTCGGCCCGTACTTCCCGGCGATCTGGATTCTGCGCAAAATGCAGGCCAAGCGCGGTCCGGAGGCGTTCGTCAGCAGGCATCCACTGCTCACCCTGGGCGGACTGGTCCTGGTGATCGGCTTCATCTTCGATGCCATGCTGGAGGTGAGCCTGGTCCGCACGGGGCTGTACATCTACTCGCAGGCGATCCCGTTCGGCACGCTGTTCCCAGGCACCACCTTCCAGTTTCCCCTGCTGTGGGAGTCGCTGTCGGTGACGTTCGTGATGATCCCGGCGGCGATCCTCGTCTACCGCGACGACACGGGGAAGTCGGTGGCGGAGAAGCTCGCCGCGAAGGCCAAGCTGTTCCCGTCCAAGCCGGTGCTCGGCACGTTCCTGGTGATGTTCGCGATCATCAACGTGTCGTACTTCGCCTACGGCGGCTGGTTCTGGGCGATCAAGGCCAGCGGGCTGGCCACCTCGGTCGCCTGTCCGTGGCCGTTCCCCGAGGCGAAGGTCTTCGACCCGCAGGGTTATTACGAGGAGAACGGCGCCGAAGGCCCCTACTCGGTGGGGAAGTGGTCCACGTGGCAGTACAACCTTCCCGATGGCCGGCCTGACGTCGAACTGGGTTCTAAGAGCATGCGGTGTGCGACTGAGGGCCAGAGTGACTGAGCATCGGACCGGCGATGAGCGCTCGCGCGAAGAGCATCGGACTGGCGATGAGCGTGTTGTCGTGATCACCGGTGCATCCCGCGGGCTCGGGTTCGCGTCGTCCGTGCGCCTTTATCGCGAGGGGTGGCGCGTGGTCGCTGCGATGCGCACCCCGGACGTGGGGATGCCTCGGCTGCGGGAGGCGACCGGCGCCGGCGAGGGCGACGACAGGCTGATCGGGGCCCAACTGGACCTGATGGACGCCGCGTCGATCGCGGCCGCGGCCAAATCGATCGAGGAGGCCGTCGGCGCACCGTATGCCATCGTCCACAACGCCGGAATCTCCGCCGCCGGAATGGTGGAGGAAGCCGACATGGAGATGTGGCAGAACATGTTCGCCACCCATGTCATGGGGCCGGTCGCACTCACCAAGGCGTTGTTGCCGTTCATGCGCGCCGCGGGGCGGGGGCGCATCGTGCTCGTCTCCAGTGCGGGCGGTGTTCGCGGACAGCCCGGCATCGCACCGTATTCCGCGGCCAAAGGCGCGCTGGAGCGGTGGGGCGAGTCGATGGCCGGTGAGATCGCGCCGTTCGGGCTCGGCGTCACCATTCTGGTCACCGGAACCTATGACACCGACATCATCACCGACGCAGGCACCACCGACGACCGGAACTTCGAGGGTCCATACGCCAGACTCCACCAGAGCATGAACACCCGGGGGCGGTTCGCGGTGAGTTTCGCCAGGCCGCCGGAGAAGTTCACCCCCGGTCTGCTGAAGGCACTGGACGACAGCGGAGCGTTCCGCCGCCGCGGCGTCGGCCCCGATGCGTCGATGCTGTTGGCGTCCAACAGAGTTCTTCCGTCATCCGCTATGCATCACATGTCGCGGATCGTGATGGGCATACCCCGCCATGGCTCGATGCGCGGTGGTGCGTACCCCCTGACCGCTGCACAGAGAGCAATGGTGCTCGCGGCGAAGGTCCTTCCGCAGCCGGTCATGCAACGTCTCGCCGAGGTCGCGATGCGCCGGGCGGCCGCGAAACAGGCCGGGAATCAGGGAAGTGAGCGCAATGCCTGAAACGGCAGACCCCACATTCGAGTCGAGGATGTTGATCGACGGCAAGCTCGTCGACGGTGAAGCGGGGACGTTCACCAACATCAACCCTGCGAACGAGGACGTGCTCGGCGAGGTGGCCGACGCGTCCAAGGCCGACATGAACCGGGCGATCGACGCCGCTCGCCGGTCGTTCGACGACACCGACTGGCCGACCAATCGTCAACTCCGCAAGCGCTGTCTCGAACAGCTTCATGAGGCGATCGTCGGCGAAGTGGAGGAGTTGCGTGAGGAGCTGATCCGGGAGGTGGGTGCCCCCCGCGCGGTCACCCACGGCCCGCAGTTGGATGCACCGCTCGAAGACGGGCTGCGATACCCGGCCAGACTGATCGACACCTTCGCCTGGGAGACGGATCTCGGCGACACGGTCGTGTCCGTCACCGGGGTGAACACCACGCGGAAGGTGTGGCATGAGCCCGTCGGCGTGGTCGGCGCCATCACACCGTGGAACTTCCCGTTCGAGGTCGCCATCAACAAGCTGGGGCAGGCCCTGGCGACCGGAAACACCGTGGTACTCAAGCCCGCGCCGGACACACCGTTCAACGCCACCCGGCTCGGCAGGCTCATCGCCGAGAAGACGGATATCCCTGCGGGGGTGGTGAATGTGGTGACGGCATCCGACCACTTCGTCGGCGAAGAGCTGACGATCTCGCCCAAGGTCGACATGATCTCGTTCACAGGATCGACCGCGGTCGGTAAACGGATCATGGAGAAGGGCGCCGCGACCATGAAGCGGCTGTTCCTCGAGTTGGGCGGAAAGTCGGCGACCATCGTGCTGGAGGACGCGGATTTCAACACCGCATGCCTCCTCGGCATCGGCCCGTTGATGCACGCAGGGCAGGGCTGTGCCGCCCCGACGAGGATGTTGTTGCCCCGCTCCCGATACGACGAGGGCGTGGCGATCCTGCAGGGTCTCTACGAGAACATCCCCGCCGGTGACCCTCAGGACCCCGGCACCATCTGCGGTCCGGTCATCTCGGCGAAGCAGCAGTCGCGCATTCTCGGCTACATCAACAAGGGCGTCGACGAGGGCGCCACCCTGCTGGTGGGCACCACGGAGGCGCCGAAGCAGTTCGACAAGGGGTTCTGGGTCAACCCAACGCTTTTCACCGATGTCGAGAACTCGATGACCATCGCCCAGGAGGAGATCTTCGGTCCCGTGCTCGCGGTGATTCCCTACGACGACGAAGAGGACGCGATCAGGATCGCCAACGACAGCGTGTACGGGCTGGCCGGCAACGTGATGTCGAGTTCGCTGGAGCGTTCGCTGGCCGTCGCGCGCCGACTGCGCGCCGGGTTCATCGGACTCAACGGCACCGCGGGTTACGGGGCAGACACGCCGTTCGGTGGCTACAAGGACAGCGGTGTCGGGCGTCAGAACGGTCTCGAGGGATTCCATCAGTACACCGAAGTCAAGTCCGTCGCCTATCCCGCCGTCTAGTGCCGGCGGGCTGAAGGAGTTCAACCATGGAGCAACTGTTCGACGATCTCGAGGACTTCGGGTCCTTCGATGACGCCGTCTCCGGCGATGTGCGGGATCCCTACCCCGAGTTGGCCCGGTTGCGTCGCGAGGAACCGATTCAACGGATCGACATGTCCGCCATGCCGGGCGAGGAGGGCAAGCCGGTTTTCATTGTGTACCGCTACGAGGACGCCCAGCAGATGCTGCGTGACAACGAGACGTTCTCATCGTCGGGCGTCATCGCCGCGTTCGGGCCGGTGCTCGGCGAGCGAGTGATGCTCGGCATGGATGAACCGGTGCACGGCAGGCTGCGTGGCCTCGTGTCCAAGGCGTTCTCACAGAAGTCTTTGGCGCGCTGGCAGGACGAACTGGTCGCCCGCGTCGGCAACGAGCTGATCGACAAGTTCGCGGCGAACGGCAAGGCCGACCTGGTCAAGGAATTCACGTTCGACTACCCGAGCCAAATCATCGCGGGCCTGCTGGGACTTCCCGAGGGCGATTACCCGCAGTTCCAGCGCTGGTCCATCTCGCTGCTGAGCTGGATCATGAACCCGGAGCGGGGCTTGGCCGCTGCGGCGGCGCTGTGTGACTACTTCGCACCGATTCTCGAGGCGCGCCGCGCCGAGCCCAAGGAGGACCTGATCAGCCTGCTGGCAGAGGCGGAGATCGACGGCGAGAAGCTGACGGACGAGGAGATCTTCTCGTTCCTGCGGCTGCTGCTGCCCGCGGGCGTGGAGACGACCTACCGGGCGCTGGGGAACCTGCTCTTCGCGCTGCTCACGGATACGACGCAGTTGAACGCGGTCCGCGCCGACCGCAGTCTGCTACCACAGGCCATCGAGGAGGCGGTGCGCTGGAATCCGCCGCTGTTGACCATCACCCGCACCACTACCTGCGATACCGAACTCGGCGGAGTGCAGATTCCCGCGGGGTGCTCGGTGTTGCCGATGCTGGGCTCGACGAACCGGCAGGAGGATCGCTGGGAGAACCCGGACGAGTTCAACATCTTCCGCACACCCAAGGGAAGCCTCGGCTGGGGCCACGGTGTGCACGTCTGTCTGGGCATGCACCTCGCGCGTCTCGAAATGCGCACGGCGGTCGAGCTTCTGCTGGATCGGCTGCCGAACCTGCGGATGGATCCCGACGGAGACGATCCACACATCCGCGGGCAGGTGTTCCGATCTCCGACGTCGTTGCCGGTTTTGTTCGATGCCATCAAGGAGTAGTGAGTGACCGACCAGATCAACTACGAGACCGTCGACTACTTCACCGACGCGTCCCTGGTTCCGGACCCCTACCCGTATTTCGACCATCTCCGATCGAAATGTCCGGTGACACAAGCGACTCCGTTCGGTGTGCTGGCTGTCACCGGGTATGCAGAGGCGCTGTCGGTCTACAAGAACCCCGCCTTCTCGTCGTGCGTATCGGTGGCTGGACCGTTCTCCGGCCTGCCGTTCGGGCCGGGGGAAAGCGACGACGTGACCGAACTGATCGAACAACATCGTGATGCGGTCCCGATGGCCGAGCACATCACCTCACAGGATCCGCCGCTCCACACCCGTACCCGGGGATTGTTGAGCAGGCTGATCACACCGAAGCGCCTCAAGGAGAACGAGGAGTTCATGTGGCGCCTGGCCGATAGACAACTCGACACCTTCATCGACCGCGGACGAACCGAATTCCTCGGAGACTACGCAAAGCCGTTCTCGCTCTTGGTGATCGCCGACCTACTCGGCGTGCCGGCAGAGGACCATGAGGAGTTCAAGGCGGTGTTCGCGGGGGAGACGGTCGGAGAGTTGGGCAAGGAGGCGCCGACATCGCATAATCCGTTGGAATGGCTCAACGAGAAGTTCCACGGCTACATCGCGGACCGCAGGCGTGAGCCCCGCGAGGACGTGCTGACCGAACTTGCGCAGGCCAAGCATGAAGACGGGTCGACCCCTGACATCGACGACGTCATGAACCTGTCGACGTTCCTCTTCGCCGCGGGAACCGAGACAACGACGAAGCTCGTCAGCTCCGCGGTCCGGTTCATCGCAGACAACCCCGGGTTCGAATCCATGCTCCGAGAGGACCGCAGCAAGATCCCGGCCTTCCTCGAGGAGACCCTGCGCCTGGAGAGCCCGGTCAAGTCGCACTTCCGGATGGCGCGGACATCGACGACTATCGGAGATGTCGACGTACCTGCAGGCACTACCGTGATGCTGCTCCCCGGTGCCTGCAACCGTGACGAACGAAAGTTTGCCGGTCCGAACGAGTTCCGGGCCGACCGGCAGAACGTGCGGGAACAGATCGCCTTCATCCGGGGAGCGCACTCATGCCCGGGAGCACCGCTGGCCCGCGCCGAGGGCCGTATCTCGCTGGAGCGAATCCTCGATCGCATGAAGGACATCAGGATCTCCGAGGAGCACCACGGGCCCGCCGGGGCCCGGCGGTTCGATTACGAGCCGACGTTCATCATGCGCGGACTCAGCGAACTGCACATCACGTTCGGAAAGGTGAGCCGATGACCGGAAAACTCGAAGGCAAGGTCGCCTTCATCACCGGAGCGGCGCGAGGGCAGGGACGGGCCCACGCAATCGCGATGGCCAGGGAGGGCGCTGACATCATCGCGGTCGACATCTGCCGTGACATCCCTTCCAACCCCTATCCGTTGGCGACTCCCGAGGACCTGGCCGAGACCGAGCGTTCGGTCAAGGAGATCGGACGCCGGGTCGTGGCCAGGGTCGCCGACGTTCGTGAGCGCCATGAACTGCGCGACGCGGTCGAGGCGGGGGTGGCTGACCTGGGCAAGATCGACGTCGTCGTCGCGAACGCGGGCATCCTGCCGATGGCGATGGGCAACCCGGACCCGATGGGGTTTGTCGACGCCAGCGACGTCGACCTGGTGGGCGTGATGAACACTGTGGCAGTGGCAATTCCGCATCTGCCCGACGGCGCGTCGATCATCGTCACCGGGTCGACGGCGGGCATGATCCGCGGCACCACCACCAGCCCGGACATGGGCCCCGGCGGCGCCGGGTACGGGTGGAGCAAGCGCATCGTGATGGAGTACGTCGACGAGATGTGTCTTCACCTGGCGTCACGGATGATCCGCGTCAACGCGATCCATCCGACGAACTGCAACACCCATCTGCTGCAGAACGAGGGCATGTACGGCGTGTTTCGCCCCGACCTGAAGGCCGAGGGCAAGACGCCGACCCGCGAAGACGCCGAGCCGCTGTTCAATCTGTTCCAGGCCATGCCGATCCCGTACATCGAACCGGAGGACATGGCCAACCTCGGGGTGTTCCTGGCCAGTGACGACAGCCGTTACATCACCGGTCAGCACATCCGCGTCGATGCCGGCTCGTTGCTCAAGTGGCCCAACGGACCCGGGGGCTAGGGCTCAGTCGGGGCGGTGGAGGAAGCCGTGCAGGATCGCCTGGACGAGTTCGTCGACGATGGCCTCGCGCGGCGGCGGAGTGCTGCCGAAGAACGTCGAGCGCAGCGCGACCATGCCGACGATCATCGCGACGGTCGAGTGTGCGGGCAGGTCAGGCTGATTCGAGCGCATTCCGCGCAGCCGCATCCCCTCGGCGCTGATCTGGCCGAGCACGCTGAGCGCTCTCCGGATGTCCGCGATGCCCGAGGCCTCGATGTCGTCGTCGCTGAGCCCGTCCGCGGCGACCAGGGTGAGCAGCAGGCCTTGGTGTTCGACGAGCACGTCGTAGAGCTGGCCGACGAACTGTCGGGAGAGCTCCTGCTCGTCGGTCTCCTCGGGGACGACCGACTGCCAGGTGGTGCGGAACTCGTCGAGGAAACTTGTGAACGGCACGACGAGGGCCTCACGGAAAAGGCCTGCCTTGGAGCCGAAATGGCGGAACAGCAGGTACTCGCTGACGCCGGCGGCCTCGGCGATCTCCCGGGTCGTAGTGGCGCGGTAGTCCCTGCGGGCGAAGAGTTCGCGGGCGGCGTCGAGCAGCAGCCGCCGCGCCTCGCCACGCGGTCGGCGGACCGCCGCGACCTCGACGGCGGTCTGCTTCTTGGACGAATTTCGCTGGGGCACCGACATTCACCATAGCCGGGTCTTGACCGCGCCCGTTGTAATAGTGTGCACTATTAAAAGTTGTCGGTGAAGGAAAGGGGCAGGTGTGGGGGCGCTCATCATGGTCGGCACGCTGGTCGGGCTGGCCGTGCTCATCGTCGGTCTGGTGATCTATTTCGATCCGGAAGCGCGGGATCGATGAGCGCTCGCGCGAAGAGGAGACGGCGCCGGTGAGCACCGAGCTGACACCAGCGTTGATCGCCGGTCTGACGTTCGCCTACGTCGGCGGAATCCTGTTCCTCGCGTTCGGGGTGTACCTGAGCATCCGGCGCGGTCGCCTGCATCCGCTGCTGTTGGTGTCCATCTCGGCGATCTCGTTCTCGTGGATCGAGGCGCCGTATGACTGGGCGGTGTTCGCCCAGTTCCCGCCGGCCCTTCCGCGGATGCCGTCGTGGTGGCCGATGAACTTCACCTGGGGTGGCGGGCTGCCGTCGTCGGTACCCGTTGGTTACATCTCCTACTTCGTGCTGCCCGCGGTGATCGGCGCGGCGCTGGGCCGGCGGGCAGTCATGCGACTCGGCTGGCGAAGGCCGCAGACACTGCTGGGCGTCGGATTCCTGGTCGGCTTCTGTTGGGCACTACTGTTCAACGGATTCTTCGGACCCCGGTTGGGGGTCTTCTACTACGGCTACGTGATTGACGGGCTGGCGATCTTCGAGGGAAGCAGGTTCCAGTACCCGATCTATGACGCGGTCGCGATGGGTCTGCAGATGATGGTGTTCACCTACCTGCTCGGGCGCACAGATGAGCAGGGCCGCAACGTCATCGAGATCTGGTCTGACAAACGGTCGTCGAGCAAGGTCGGATCGTCACTGCTGTCCATCGCGGTGGTGGTGGTGGTCGGCCATCTCATGTACCTGGCAGTGTTCGCGCCGCACCTGGCGACGAAGCTCGGCGGCTATGTCACCGAGGGGCCGACGGAGCAGTTGTTCCCCGGCATCGAGAACCAACCGAGGTAGGCGACTGTGTCAGTGAAAAGCATCGGCGACTTGTACTACGACCCGTTCGACCATGCCATCGACGACGACCCGTATCCGGTGTGGCGCCGGATGCGGGAGGAGGCGCCGCTGTACTACAACGACAAGTACGGGTTCTACGCGCTCAGCCGCTACGACGATGTCGTCGAGGCGCTGCCGGACTGGCAGACCTACCGGTCCGGCAGGGGCACCACCGCCGACATCCTGTTCAGCGGTATCGAGGTGCCGCCGGGAATCCTGTTGTTCGAGGATCCGCCCCTGCACGACCTGCACCGGCGCCTGCTGTCGCGGGTCTTCACCCCGCGCCGAATGCTCGCTGTCGAGGACCTGGTGCGCGGATTCTGCGCGCGCGCACTGGATCCGCTGGTCGATCGGGACGGGTTCGACTTCGTCGTCGACCTCGGTGCGATCATGCCGATGCAGACGATCGGCTACCTGCTCGGCATCCCCGAGGACGGGCAGAAGCAGATCCGCGACCGCACGGACAAGAGCATCGCGGTCGCAGGCGCGAAAGTTGATGTCAGCGCGACGGTCTTCGCGGAGTCGCTGGCGCTGTTCGCCGAGTACATCGAATGGCGGGCGACACACCCGTCCGACGACCTGATGACCGAACTGCTCAATGCCGAGGTGGACGAACCCGACGGGACACGGCGGAAGCTGGAACGGACTGAGGTGCTCGCCTATACGGCGATGATCGCCGGCGCCGGAGGCGAGACCACGGCCCGTCTGATCGGGTTCATGGGGCAGTTGCTCGGCGAACACCCCGATCAGCGCCGCGAACTCGTCGCCGATCCGGCACTGATCCCGTCGGCGATCGAGGAATCTCTGCGGTTCGAGCCGCCATCACCGGTACAGGCGCGCTATGTGGCACGCGATGTCGAACTGTACGGCCACACCGTCACGGAGGGCTCATACATGTTGCTGCTCAACGGTTCGGCGAACCGCGACGACGCAAGGTTCAGTGACCCGGACCGCTTCGACATCCACCGCACCGGGGGGCACCTGAGCTTCGGGCAGGGCCTGCACTTCTGCCTCGGCTCCGCGCTGGCCCGGCTGGAGGCCCGGGTGGCCTTCGAGGAAGTGCTCAAACGGTGGACCGACTGGGACGTCGACTACGGCAATGCAAGCAGGGCGCGGACGTCCAGCGTGCGGGGCTGGGCACGGTTGCCGGTCAGGACGGGGTGATCGCGGTCGGTACTTGCCACGGCTGACAGACTGGAGTCGTGCGCTCCACACCGCAGTGCTGGCTCACCGACATGGACGGGGTTATCGTCCGTGAGGAACACGCGCTGCCCGGCGCCGCCGAATTCCTGCAAACATTGAGCGACCGTGCTCGACCATTTCTTGTGCTGACCAACAACTCCATCTTCACGCCACGCGATCTGGCGGCCCGGCTCGCACGTTCGGGGCTCATAGTGCCGGAGGCGTCGATCTGGACGTCCGCGCTGGCGACCGCGGCCTTCCTCGCCGACCAGCTACCCGGCGGGTCGGCGTACGTTATCGGCGAGGCGGGCCTGACCACAGCGCTGCATGAGGCCGGGTACACGCTCACCGACGTCGCACCGGACTTCGTCGTGCTCGGCGAGACCCGCACGTATTCGTTCGAGGCGATCACCAAGGCCGTCCGCCTGATCCTCGGCGGCGCCCGCTTCATCGCAACGAATCCCGATGTCACCGGACCTTCCGCCGAGGGGCCGTTGCCGGCCACCGGATCCGTCGCGGCGATGATCACCAAGGCGACCGGCCGGGAGCCGTACTTCGTCGGCAAACCCAACCCGATGATGTTCCGCAGTGCGATGAACCGGATCGAGGCGCATTCCGAGAGCACCGTGATGGTCGGTGACCGGATGGACACCGACATCGTGGCGGGCATCGAAGCGGGACTGGAAACCATTCTCGTGCTGACGGGGTCGACCTCGGTCGAAGAGGTGGAGCGGTACCCCTTCCGGCCGAGCCGCGTGTTGCCGTCGATCGCCGAGGCGATCGAGTTGGTCTAGCGCGCCGCTTGCTAACTTGAGCGTATGACCCATGCACCCGACCCGACCCGTCCGCTCGCCGGGGTGCGGATCGTCGAGATCTCCAGCTTCGTCGCGGTGCCCCTGGCAGGGATGACGCTGACCCAGCTCGGCGCCGAGGTGATCCGTGTCGACCCGATCGGTGGTGCCGCCGACTACCGCCGCTGGCCGCTCACCGAGGGCGGCGAGAGCATCTACTGGGCAGGCCTGAACAAGGGCAAGCGTTCGCTGGCTGTCGACATGCGCTCCGAACACGGCCAGGACCTGGTGAGACAGCTGATTGCCGGAAGCGGCGTGTTCATCACGAATGTCGCTGGCCGGCAATGGCATTCCTACGAGGAACTGACGCGCGTGCGGCCCGACCTGATCCACGTCGAGGTATCCGGACGCGCCGATGGGGGCACCGGCGTCGACTACACCGTCAACGCCGCGATGGGATTCCCGCTCGTGACCGGACCGGCCGAGCTCACCGCGCCGGTCAACCACGTGTTGCCCGCGTGGGACGTCACCTGCGGGATCTACGTGGCGTTGTCGGTGGCCACCGCGCTGCGGCACCGCGACGCCACCGGACAGGGCCAGCGCATCAGCATCCCGCTGGAGAACGTGGCGCTGGCGACCGCGGGAAATCTCGGTCTGCTGACCGAGGCGATGGTCAACGGCACGTCGCGGCAGCGCATCGGCAACGCCGTGTACGGCACGTATGGGCAGGACTTCACCAGCAGCGACGGTGTCGCGTTCATGGTGGTCGCCCTGACCGGCAGGCATTTCCGGGATCTGACCGAGTTGACCAAGACCATGGAATCCGTTGCCGCACTGGCGCAGTCGCTCGGCGCAGACTTCTCCGACGAGGGGGAGCGGTACCGGCATCGCGGCGCGCTGGGCGCCCTGTTCGCCGAATGGTTCACCGCACACACCGGCGAGGAGGTCACCGCGGGCCTGTCGGCGACGTCGGTGTTGTGGGAGCGCTACCGCACGTTCGCCGAGACGGCCACCGACGACAGGGTCACCGCCAACCCGATGTTCACCGAACTCGAACAACCCCGGGTGGGTCGCTACCTCGCGCCGGGACTGCCCGTGTCGATCGACGGCACCTACCCCGCGGCGCAACCCGCCCCCGCGCTCGGTGACGACACCGCCGCGGTGCTCGGCGACTGGCTGTCACTGTCGGCCGGTGACGTCGAGGGGCTCTTCCGGTCGGGCACCGTGGCGTGAGCGCGCTGCTGGACCTGCTGGACGTGACCGGTGGGCCGTCGGACACGTGGCGGGGGCGCGGCAGCGGCCCGGAGGGCAAGCGTGCCTACGGCGGCCAGCTGGTGGCCCAGGCTCTTGCCGCGGCCGCGCGCACGGTGGAGTCCGCGAAACTGCCGACCACCCTGCATCTGCAGTTCCTGCGCGGGGGAGATGCGGGCCAACCCATCGACTACCGGGTGCAGCGGGTGTTCGACGGGCGCACCGCCGCATCCCGGCGGGTCGAGGCCGTCCAGAACGAACGTCTACTCGCCACGGCCACTGTTTCTTTCGCCGCCGCGCTGCCGGGACCCGACCACGGGCACCGGGCATCTATGCCGGACGATCCGGCGGCGTTGCCCCGCACCGGTCCCGCCGGTCCCGCGCCGTCGATGCCGCTGGATGAACTCGACATCAGGGTCGTCGACGACACCGAGGGCGGGCAGTTCGTGCGCCGACTGTGGTGGCGGACGACGGTGGAACTGCCCGACGATCCGCTGGTGCACACGTTGATCGCCGTGTACGTCACCGACGTCTACCTGATCGACCCGGCGTTGCAGGTGCACGGGCACTCGATGCGGTCGCGAAGCCACCGCAGCGGCACCACGGATTCCTCGGTCTGGTTTCACCGCGCGGTGCACGCCGACCAGTGGAACCTGCTGGAGTGCCGTTCACCTGCGGCCGCGCGCGGCCGCGGGGTCGTCACCGCGAGCCTGGTCGGCCGCGACGGCGCGGTCGTGGCGACGCTGGTTCAGGAGGGCCTCATCGCAGCGCGGGAGCCGGTGTCGCCGGGCTGAGCCTGCGTTCGCGGAACTGATTGCGCAGCAGCGTCACCGCCGCGGTGATCGCAATGCCCACGGCGATCGAGGCGAGCACACCGACGAGGTGATGACCGCCGAACAGCGGATACACCTGGTAGTGGGTCAGGTAGATGTACAGAGACGCCTCGGCGACGATTCCCGCGGCGGCAGCCAGCAGCGACGGGCACCGCAGCGCCGGTAGCCACAGCAGCAGGACCAGCCCGGCGAGGACCATCGTCTCGCGCAGCGTGCTGCCGAAGTAGCCGTGGAGTCCGACGACCAGGACGGCGGTCACCAGGACGCGCTGCTGGATCGTCGTCGCCTTCGCCGCGGCCCACCCCGCCGCGAAGAACCAGAATGTCAGCACCGTGAACCAGGCGTCGCGCCCCAGGGTCAGCCCCAGCACGTCGAAGCGCAGCGCGAGCCCGACCGCGAGGAGGGCTCCGGCCAGCGCGAACGGATGCCGTCGTTCGAGGCGGTCCATCACGGGCAGCCAGAACAGGACGGCCAGCGCGACGAGAATCCACACCAGCACCTCGACGAACCACAGCCTGCCCGCGGTCATGCTGTCGTGGGGACCCAGGAACTTGTTGGCCAGCAACAGGTTCGTCGGGTGATAGTCGTCCGTCAGCATCAGCGCGATCGCGATCCACGCCACCGAGGGGACCGCGATCCACGCGATCGTGTTGCGCAGATGGCGGATCCGGACCTGCCTGGGCACCGGGGTCAGGCAGAACCTGCCGAAGTTGTAGCCGGCGACGCCGAGGAGGATGTGCGCGCCGCCCCACAGCTCGAACACGCCTGCGTGGGAACCGACGATCAGGACGATCGCCGCGGCGCGCAGCGCGACGCTGGTTTCCAGCGTGGCCCCCCACGACCGCCACCACCGCCGCGGCGGCGCGGGCTGTGCCTGCAGCTCGCGCAGCGACAACCGCTGCCAGTGCGCCGGGAGCCTGCCGAGTGCGCGTTCGAGTCGCACCGACATCGTCACGTAGGACAGCGAATTGCCGCCGAGGTCGACGAAGCTGGCGTCTGCGTCGATGGTGGCGCGATCGAGTTGAAGGACGTCGGCGAACAACGCGCGCAGGTCGGTGTCGCGGTGTTCGCCGGCGACGGCGCCTGCGGCGAGGGTGCGTGCCGTCGGGTAGTCGGGTTTGCCCGACGGCAGCAGCGGGAGATTCCTGACACAGACGGCGTCGACGGCGCCGGCGGGGATGCCGGCCGCTGCCGCCGCGAGGTGCTGCACATCGCGGCGGTGGTGGTCGCCTGCCGCGACCACCGCGAGGTGCTCGCCGCTGTTGGTGCACAGCGCGTGTACTCCCTGCGCGCGCAGCGCCGACTCGACCTGGTGCAGGTCGATCCGCAGGCCGTACATCTTCACGAAACGGCTTCTGCGGCCGACGACTTCGTACAGCCCGTCGCTGCCGCGGCGACCGATGTCGCCGGTGCGCAGTGCCTCCACCGTGGCGCCGAGCGCCAGATCCTGCGGGGTGTGGGCGTAGCCCATCATGACGTTGGGCCCCCGGTAGACCAGCTCACCGGTCCCGTCGTCGGGCCAGTCGTCGACGGGCTCGATGGAAAACGATCCGCCCGGGATGGGGCGCCCAATCGCGGTGGGCCGGGTGCGAGCGAGATTCGTTGGCAGATAGGCCATTCGGGCGGTCGCCTCGGTCGCCCCGTACATCACGTACAGCTCCCAGCCCCGCCGGTGGGCCATTGTCGCGAACCGGCGCACCCTTTCGGCGGGCATGCGCCCGCCCGCCTGCGTCAGGTAACGCAGGTGGGGCAGCTTCATCGATGCGAAGCCGACCTGCTCGAGCAGCTCGAAGGTGTACGGCACCCCGGCGAACGTCGTGCCGCGGTGGCGGCCGAACAGCTCCCAGAACTCCGAGTCGGCGACCGAATGCTCGGTCAGGATGAGAGCGGCCCCGGCCAGCAAATGGCTGTGGACCACCGACAGCCCGTAGCAGTAGGACATCGGCAAGGTGGTTGCCGCCCTGTCGGTTTCCTGGATGCCCAGGTACTCGACGATGGCGGCCGCGTTCGCGACCAGGTTGGACCGGGAGAGCCTGACCAGTTTCGGAGAGCCGGTGCTGCCCGAGGTGGACATCAGCAGCGCGAGATCGTCGTGCAGCAGGTGACCGCCGCCGCGGCGGACGTGCACGCCTGCGGCGTCGATGACGACGTCGGGCTGGTAGGTGGCGATCATGGCGCCGTGGTCACGGCCGGCAGGCACCGGAAGGACCACGTGGTCGCCGGCCAGGGCGCCGAGGTAATGGACAAGGGTGTGGATGTCGTTGCGGGCTTCCAGCAGGATCAGGCGGCGCCGCTCACCCAGGTCGTGCGCGGCGGCGTCGACCCGGTCGGCGAGCTCGAGGTAGCTGAGCCGGCGCGACTCGGTCAGCACCGCGACGTTGCCGCCGTGCCGGCGCAGGTGGTCGACCAGCGGGCTCATGGCAGGCCCTCGAGGGTCGCAGTGGGCCCTGGTCGCATCCAGGAAGTCCTTTCCGCGACAGGTGCCCGGGCACCTGAGCTGAGGCTTACCAAAGTGAGGGTACCGTTAGCTCACTTGGCACCTCACCGCAGGTGGGCCCTCGCCGAGGTCACATCCGGCCGAAGCGGCTCCTCATGAAGCTGTACACCCCGAAGGCGGCGATCCCCAGCGCTGCGGCGACCAGCAGGAACTTGCCGAACGGCGCCTGCCCCAACGCCTTGACCGCGGCGTCGAGCCCGGTCGACTTCGACGGGTCGGCCTGAAGGGTCGCGATGATGACGAGCAGTCCGGCGCCCGCCAGGACGAGGCCCTTGGCGGCGTAACCGGTGACCCCGGTGGCGACGATGGCGGTCCCGCCGGAGACGCGCAGGTCGTCGAGGAACTTCTGGGACACGCCCTTGTAGACGTGGTAGCCGCCGACCGCCAGGACGCCGAGGCCCACCGCGATCAACAGCGCCTTGCCCCATCCTGACTGCATGAGCTGGGCGGAAATGCCGGCGTTCTGCTGGCTGCTGGACTGCCCGCTGCCCATGGCGAACCGTGCCGCGGACAGGGCGATCGCGAAATTCGCGACGGCCACGCCGAGCGACTGCGCACGTTTCCAGGCCGGGTTGTCGTCCTTGGCCCCGGTGCGCTCACCGGGCTTGGATCCGATCACGGCTTCGGCGATGCGCCACAGGCCGAGCGCGACGAGGCCGATCGCGGCGACCCACAGTGCGATCTTGCCGCCGGTTTGGCCGGCCAGCGTGGCCAGCGCTCCGGACTGATCGGCGTTTCCGCCGCCCCCGGTGAACGCAAGCTGCAGGACGATGTAGCCGAGCAGCAGGTGCAGGGCGCCGCTGGCGGCGAAACCGGCCCGCGCGGTGTATTCGAACGCACTGCTGTCGGTGGCCTGGTCGGCGATGCCGTGCACGGACGAAGGTCTGGTGGCCATGGTGCCTCCTGGTCGGCGGATGCGCCGGTGTACCCCGATTTTGACGTCGCCGAAACAGTCAACGGGGGCGGGCGGCGACCATGCGTGCGGCGGCCTCCACTGCTGTGTCCCGCCGGCGCTGCAGGACAATGGGATCGTCCGTCATCGACCGGGGATCAGGCCAGTGCGACCACGCCAGGCCGACGCCGAGGAGCAGGACCAGGAGCTCCTCGGCATCCCATGCAGGGTCGACGTCGCCGGTGCCCTGCGCGGTCCGAATGGCCGCGATCGCTTGCGCGGGCATGGTGGGATCTCCGCCGGGGGGCTGCTCGAACCGAACCCCCTCCAGTCGTGCCCACATCATCATCCGGAGATGTTCGGGATGCCTGTGGGCCAGATCGTGGACGTCGCCCACGAACTCGGGCACCGCCTCCGGACGTACCGTGAGCGCCCGAAAGAACTCGGCACCGTCGGCAGCCGCGACTTCACGGAAAAGCGCTTCCTTGTCACCGAAGTGAGCGTAGAGGCGCTCCTTGCTGGCCTCGGCGGCCCGCGCGATGCGGTCGATCCGGGCGCCGGCGAGCCCGAACGCGGCGAACTCGGCGCGCGCGGCGCTCAGAATCTGACTCCGCAGTTGATCCCGGCTTCTCATAGCCAGAGCATAGCCAAACGAACTGGTTCGTTCGGTAGGGTGGGTGTCATGCCCCAGACACCGTCGCTCGACGCGATCATGGATCCATCCCGCCGAGTCCTGGCGACGCGCCGTGTGGTCGACACCGTCCTGGACCGGATGGGTCCGCTGATGGATCTGTATCGCCCCTATGTGGACGGGTTGGAGAACCTACCGCCCGATGGCCGATTCCTTTTGGTGGGCAACCACACTCAGGGGGGCGGCGAGGTGCTGTTGATTCCCTACTTCGTCCGGCGGGCCATCGGTGCCCGGGTGCGTCCGCTGGCCGAGCGCAGGATGGGTGACCTGCCTGCCCCCATGGGTGACCTCATCGCCGCTTACGGGGCGGTCATCGGTTCGCCGGAGACGGCCCGAGAACTGATGCGCCACAACGAGACCATCCTGGTCTTCCCCGGTGGCGGCCGGGAGATCGCCAAGTTCAAGGGCGAGGAGAACACGCTGCGCTGGCAGGGCCGCGCCGGGTTTGCCCGGGTGTCGGTGGAGAACGGCTATCCGATCGTGCCGGTGGCCCTCATCGGCGGAGATGAGGTCTATCGCAGCCTGATCGCCCGTACCAGCCGGCTGGGTCAACTGAGCTTGGCGGTGTCAGAAAAGCTCTCGGGCACAAGCGATATGGCCCCACCGCTGATGCGCGGAATCGGGCCGACGCTGATTCCCCGTCCGCAGCGGATGTATCTGCGGTTCGCCCCTCCCATCGACACCACGAGGCCCGCGGGGACGTCCCACGACCGGTGGGTGACCACCGTCAAAGAGAAGACCCAGGAGTCACTGGAGAAGGCGATGGCCGACCTGCTGGACGTGCGCAGCGGGGATCCCTATCGCGAGCTGAACCCACTGGCCTGGCGCAATGCCACCGGCCCCCAAGGGGCGTAGCGCAAACCCGGGGCCGAGCTGAACGACTGCCGGCGTAGCTCTGGTCACGGCCCAAGACTCGGGCCAACGTTTTCCGGCGAGTTGTCCGGATCTGCCAGGAATTTGGTGCTGATCAGGATGAACATGCTGATGCCGAATACCCATGCAGGAAACACGAGTGTGATCCAGAGGCTGCGACTGATCACCAGCAGCAGGATCAGGGCGAGTAGGTAGGTGACCAATGCGAGCCATCGTGGCATCAACCTGGTGCGTATCCAGATGGTGGCCAGCGAGATCATGAACACAGCGGCGAATCGCACGCCCCAGATGTTGCTGACCTGAAGCATGAGGGACCGGGCGAAGTAGACGAGGCCGTTCGACGCCATCGCCGGGATCTCGGCGATCATCAGGATCGCTCCGGCGATGGCCATCGAGACGGCCACCATCGCCAAGAACAGCAGTCCGCTGCCCAGGAAGACGGACCCGAAGAACCGGTCCTCGAGGTCACCCAGTTGGTCCCTCACCACCCCGATGAACCACAGGAACGCGATCCCGGCGAGCGGCGCCAGCACCAACGCGGTACCGATCCTCGTCGCCGCGGGTCACCCAGGACATCTGCGCGAACGGATCGTCGGGGACCGCGCTGCGCAGCAAGATCAGGCTGGACGCGAACAACACGGCGAACAAGATGCCGGCGAAGCCCGCGGCTCGGGGTGTCGAGAGCCGACGGACCGTTCGGGTGCGGCGGGTGTCGTCCATGATCGGCTTTCGTCGAGAAACTGCGCGTTGCCTGCCGCTACAGCCGCAGGGTCACGCCGAGCAGCGCGATGGCCCCGAGTCCGGCGACGAGCCCCGCGACGATCGCGGCAATCGAGTAGCGCATCGCTCCGAAGTCGGCTCTGAGCGCCGCCAACTCCTGGCGATGCTGGATCCAGCCGAGTATCAGGGCGGCCAGGCCGACGAGAATCATTGCCACCCCGAACACCTGGGGGCTCACATATGGCTCGCGAAGCCGCTCGTTCTCCGAGAGGTACCGGAAAATCTGGTAGATCGTGAAGCCGAAGGCGATCAGCGCCGTGCTGGTGCGGGTCCACGCCATCAACGTTCGCTCGAGCGCCAGCCGGTTGCGCTCCGCGGCCAGCCGGGTGTTCGCATCCAGGGGAAGTTCTGGCATCGCCACCTCCCGGTCACCGGTTCGCCGAAATCCGCAGGAGTTGAGGCTACTACCCATCGATGGATGGCCAGGGCGAACCGGTGACGGTGGTCCGGCCTGCGCGGATTCCGGTACCCGTGATCCCGGGCTTTCGCAACACCATCTGTGCCCACTGGGGATGAGTCCGCGGTTGGGGATGGTGGGGGCAGAGACGCAAAGTTTGTCGCCGGTGCGCCGCAAGGTGGGCGGCATGACCGGAACTGAGAGCCGCGCCGAGATCGGCGCGATGGGGGAGCAACTCGCCGTCGACTATCTGGGGCAGCTCGGGTGGCGGATGCTCGCCCGCAACTGGCGGTGTCGTTATGGAGAGCTGGACGTCATCGCCACCGACGACACCGCGCAGGCGGTCGTGTTCGTCGAGGTGAAGACGCGCACGGGGGAGCAGTTCGGTGGTGTCGAGCAGGCGGTGACCCCTGCCAAGGTCCGCCGTCTGCGCCGGCTGGCCGGAGTGTGGTTGGCCCAGCAGCACGGCAGTTGGTCGTCGGTGCGCATCGACGTCATCGCGATCAGGATCGGCCGCCGCCGCAGCCCCGAGATCACCCACATCCGCGGGGTCGGGTGATGGCGCTCGGCAGGGCTTTCTCGGTGGCGGTGCGCGGTGTGGAAGGCGAGATCGTCGAAATCGAGGCCGACATCACCGCCGGTCTTCCCGGGGTCCATCTGGTGGGGCTGGGCGACGCGGCGCTGCGCGAATCGCGTGACCGGGTCCGAGCAGCGATCACCAACTGCGGCTTCACCTGGCCGATGTCGCGGCTGACCCTGGCGTTGTCGCCTGCAACGCTGCCGAAGATGGGATCGGTCTACGACATCGCCCTCGCGGCGGCCGTGCTGTCGGCCCAGAACAAGAGATCCTGGCCTCGGCTGGAGAAGACGGTGCTGCTGGGTGAACTCGCCCTCGATGGCCGGGTCCGGCCGGTGAAGGGCGTCCTGCCTGCGGTGCTCACCGCGCTGAACCAGGGCTGGCCGACCGTGGTCGTGCCTGTCGAGAACCTTGCCGAGGCCAGCCTCATCGAGGGAGTGGAGGTGTGGGGTGCTCGCAGCCTGGGGCAGGTGGCGGCCTGGCTGGCGGGCAAGGGTGATCTGGAGCCACGTGTCGAGAGCCGGCCGCACACGGCCGGGGCGGCGGCGGATCTCAGCGACGTCGTCGGGCAGACACAGGCGCGCTACGCCGTCGAGGTGGCGGCCGCCGGCGCACACAACCTCATGATGACCGGACCGCCGGGCGTGGGGAAAACCATGCTGGCGCAGCGGCTTCCGGGGCTGCTTCCGCCGTTGTCGCATGCAGAGTCGTTGGAGGTCACCGCGATCCATTCGGTGGCAGGTCTGCTGACCGGCGACGCGCCGTTGATCACCCGCGCGCCGTTCGTGGCGCCGCACCACACCTCCAGTGTCGCTGCCCTCGTGGGCGGCGGACCGGGAATGGCGCGTCCCGGGGCGGTGAGTCGCGCTCACCGCGGAGTGTTGTTCCTCGACGAGTTTGCCGAGATCAACACCGCCGCGCTCGAGGCACTTCGCACCCCACTGGAGGATGGCGAGATCCGGCTCGCCCGCCGCGATGGTGTCGCGAGATACCAGTGCCGGTTCCAACTGGTGCTGGCGGCCAACCTGTGCCCGTGTGCTCCGCCCGACCCGCGCGACTGCGGGTGCGGAGCGGCGGAGCGGAGGCGCTACCGCAGCAAGCTGTCGGGGCCGCTGGTCGACCGGGTGGATCTGCGAGTCGAGATGCATGGGTCGCGGGCGGGATCGTTCACCGTTGAGGACGGTGAGTCGACCTCTGTTGTCCGCGAACGTGTCTGGGAGGCGCGGCGGGCAGCGCAAGAGCGGTGGCGTCCTTACGGCATTACGACCAATGCCGAGGTGAGCGGTGCGCTGTTGCGGCGCAGGTTCAGGCCGAGTCCGGAGGCGATGAAACCGCTGCGGACGGCGGTCGACCGCGGGGCGGTGAGCATCCGGGGTATGGACCGCACGGTGCGGGTCGCGTGGACCCTCTGCGATCTCGCCGGGCGCACCTCTCCCAGCAAGGAGGACGTCATGACCGCGATGAGTTTCCGTCAGGTGGCTGGCCAATGATGGACGAGGTAACCCGCCGCGCGTGGGCGTATATCTCCAGGGTCGCCGAACCGCCCAATCCACTCCTCGCCGATCTGGTGGCTTCCGTGGGGGTTACTGCGGCCGCGGATCGGATCCGGCGCCGCGACGTCGATGACACATTGAAGCGGGCCACCGAAGCCCGGTACGGAATCGACAGCGCCGAACAGGATCTCGGCACTCTTGACCGGATGGGAGGACGCTTGCTCACCGCCGATGACGACGAATGGCCGTATCTGGCGTTCACGTGTTTCGACGGTGCGAATCGCGAGAAGCGACCGCAGGCTCTGCCGCCGCTGGCGCTCTGGGTGCTCGGGCCGTCCCGGCTGTGCGACGTGACCGAGCGCAGCGCCGCGATCGTCGGGACTCGGGCCGCCACCGCCTACGGCGAATACGTGGCCGCGGACCTTGCCGCAGGTCTGGTCGAACGTGATGTCGCGGTGGTGTCGGGCGGTGCGTACGGTATCGACGGCGCCGCTCACCGCGCGGCGCTGGCCTCCGACGGCGAGACCGTCGCGGTGCTCGCCGCGGGAATCGATGTTCCCTATCCCGCAGGCCATTCCGCGCTGCTGCACAGGATCGGGCGAAACGGCCTGGTGGTCAGCGAGTACCCACCGGGAGTACGGCCGACGCGGCGCCAGTTCCTGGCCCGCAACCGGCTGGTCGCCGCTTTTGGCGGGGCGACGGTGGTGGTGGAAGCCGGTGTGCGCAGCGGTGCCGCCAACACCGCTTCGTGGGCCAAAGCTCTGGGCCGTCCGGTGGGTGCGGTCCCCGGACCGATCACGTCCTCGTCATCGGTCGGCTGTCACGCGTTGCTCGACGCTCGCGCGAAGGTCATCACCAGGGCTGCCGACGTGGTCGAACTGGTGGGTCGCATCGGCGAGCTCGCGCCGGACATCGCCCGACCCGTGGCACGTCTGGACGAGCTGACGGATGAGGAACTGGCGGTCTACGAGTCGCTGCCGGGGCGGGGGAGTCGCACGGTGGATGAGATCGCGGTCACCGCGGGCCTGCCGGTCGCCGACGTTCTCGGTCCGCTGACGATGCTCGACGTGCGGGGGCTGGTGACGCAGGTGGACGGCTGCTGGAAGCTGGTCAAACGCTAGTGCCGCCGGACAGGGAGAACACTGCGGCGACGGCCGCGCTCGTATAGTCGACGAGAGCAGCAGCGAAGGATGGTGGAAGTGGCAGGACGTCCCGTGCACACGTTCGAGGTGGTCCGCACCGAGCAACTGACGCCGCACATGGTGCGGGTCATCCTGGGCGGCAAGGGTTTCGACACCTTCACGCCCAACGACAGCACCGACGCCTACGTGAAACTGGTGTTCGTCGACGACAGCGTCGATGCGGGCACCCTCGACCAGCCCCTGACGCTGGACAGCTTCAAGGCATTCGAACCCACGGTGCGCACCTACACCGTCCGCCGGGCGGACGCGCAGCGGCGGGAGATCACCATCGACTTCGTCGTGCACGGCGACCATGGCGTCGCCGGTCCGTGGGCCGCCGCCGCCACACCCGGTCAGCGGCTCTTCGTGATGGGCCCCAACGGGGCGTACGCGCCGGATCCCGCCGCCGACTGGCACCTGCTCGCGGGCGACGAAGCGGCCCTGCCCGCCATCAGCGCCGCATTGGAAGCGTTGCCCGACAACGCGATCGGCAAGGTGTTCATCGAGGTCGCCGGACCCGACGACCAGATCGAGCTGACCGCACCGTCCGGCGTCGACGTGTCGTGGATCTACCGCGGCGGCCGGGCGGACCTCGTCGCCGACGACAGCGCAGGCGATCACGCCCCGCTGATCGCCGCGGTGAAGGAGACCCCCTGGCTTCCCGGCCAGGTGCAGGTGTTCATCCATGGCGAGGCCCAGGCCGTCATGCACAACCTGCGGCCCTACATCCGCAAGGAACGCGGTGTCGACGCCAAGTGGGCCGGATCGATCTCCGGATACTGGCGGCGGGGCCGCACCGAGGAGACGTTCCGGCAGTGGAAGCGCGAGCTGGCCGAGGCCGAGGCGAAATAGCGGTGCCGAACCGGGTACCGGTGGCACCCTTACGCCATGACCTTCGGTAACTACCAACTCGAGATCTACCTGCAGGGCCTCTCAGGCGTGCTGCCCTCGCTCCCGATGGATTACGCCGGGTGGGAGGCCAAGGCCGAGGTCGCCATGCCTGCGTCGATCTGGTCCTACGTCGCAGGCGGTGCCGGTGACGAACGCACCCAGCGCGTCAACCGCACCGCCTTCGACCGCTGGGGACTGATGCCGAGGATGCTCGTCGGCGCCACCGAGCGGGACCTCACCGTCGAACTGTTCGGCATGACACTGCCCTCTCCGCTGTTCATGGCGCCCGTCGGCGTCATCGGGATCTGCTCCCAGAACGGCCACGGCGACCTGGCGACCGCCCGCGCCGCCGCGCGCACCGGTGTCCCGATGGCCGTGTCCACATTGACCGAAGACCCGCTCGAGGACGTCGCCGCCGAATTCGGTGACACTCCCGGTTTCTTCCAGCTCTACACACCGACCGACCGCGACCTGGCCGCCAGCCTCGTCAGCCGCGCCGAGGCCGCCGGCTACAAGGCGATCATCGTCACCCTCGACACGTGGATCCCGGGATGGCGTCCGCGTGATCTGGCGATGTCGAACTTCCCGCAGCTGCGGGGCCGCTGCCTGTCGAACTACACCAGCGACCCGGTCTTCCGGGCGCTGCTCGCGCAAGCGCCCGAAGAGAACCCGCAGGCCGTCGTCATGCAGTGGGTTCAGCTCTTCGGCAACCCGTTGACGTGGGAAGACCTGCCGTGGCTGCGGTCGTTGACCGATCTGCCGCTGATCCTCAAGGGCATCTGTCATCCCGACGACGTCCGACGCGCGCGAGACGGCGGCGTCGACGGCATCTACTGCTCCACCCACGGTGGCCGCCAGGCCAACGGCGGGCTGCCCGCGATCGACTGCCTTCCCGGGGTCGTGGAGGCCGCCGACGGGATGCCGGTGCTGTTCGACTCCGGAATCCGCAGCGGCGCCGACATCGTCAAGGCGCTCGCCCTCGGTGCGACGGCCGTCGGCGTCGGCAGGCCCTACACGTACGGTCTGGCCATCGGCGGCGAGGACGGCGTCGTCCACGTCCTGCGATCGCTGCTGGCCGAGACCGACCTGATCATGGCGGTCGACGGCTATCCCACGCTGGCTGATCTCACCCCGGACACGCTGCGGCGCGTCACCTGAATCACGCCGCCGCCGTCTGCCACGGTGGGGGACATGGAGGCCGTCCTCGAGGAGTTCGACGTTTACCTCGCCCTGGAGCGTGGCCGCTCCGAGCACACCCGTCGCGCCTATCTCGGCGACCTGCGCTCACTGTTCGACTTCCTCGCCGACCGTCACCCCGACGCCGGGCTGCGCGGTCTGAGCCTGCCGGTGCTGCGCTCCTGGCTGGCCGCGCAGTCCTCGGCCGGTGCGGCCCGCTCGACGCTGGCCCGACGCACCTCGGCGGTCAAGACATTCACCGCGTGGGCGCTGCGGCGCGGCCTGATGGCCGACGACCCGGCGACGCGCCTTCAGGTGCCCAAGGCGCGGCGCACCCTGCCCGCCGTGCTGCGACAGGACCAGGCTGCCGACGCCATGGAAGCCGCGAAATCCGGTGCCCAGCAAGGTGATCCACTGGCACTGCGCGACCGGCTCATCGTCGAGATGCTCTACGCCACCGGCATCCGGGTCAGCGAGCTGTGCGGTCTGGACGTCGACGACATCGACACCTCACGCCGAGTGCTACGCGTGCTGGGCAAGGGAAACAAGCAGCGGACGGTGCCGTACGGCGAACCCGCCCGCGTCGCGCTGTCGGCGTGGCTGACCGAGGGGCGGCCGGCGCTGGTCACCGCGGCCTCGGGTGCTGCCCTGCTGCTCGGCGCCCGCGGCGGGCGGCTGGACC
>NZ_JACKSH010000186.1 GCF_025821625.1 Mycolicibacterium pyrenivorans | reverse complement strand
CGACGCGGCCCTGGTCGAGTTGCGCACGGCGGCGCGCGGCCGCTACCGCGAGGACCTCTCGGCCATCCTCGGCGCCACCGACGACGAGGAAGCGGTCGAGCTGGGCCGAGACTTGCTGCGGCGGCGCACCATCGCGGCCACCATCGGCGCGACGGGTCGCATCATCGCCGCTGCGGCGGCCGCCGACGCGCGTCCGGTGTGGGCGCGCGCCTTCGGCCTGCGGCTGCCCGAGACCGGGGCGTCGGATCGACTTCTGCCCGAAACCGTTGCGGCGGCGCAGATCACGTCCGGGTTCGTCTCCAACCGCGCCGTGGCCGTCCGCAACAGCCTGCGTACCGGCCTCGGACTGGCCCTCGCCGTGGCGGTCACCCATCTGTTCCCTGTCGAACACGGCTTCTGGGTCGTCCTCGGCGCGCTGTCGGTGCTGCGCAGCAGCGCCCTGACCACGGGTACCCGCGTGTGGCGCGCGGTGTTCGGCACCGGCATCGGCTTCCTGCTCGGTGCTGCGGTCATCACCGTGGTGGGTGTGGACCCCGCGGTGCTGTGGATCCTGATGCCCTTGGTCGTCTTCGGCTCGGCCTACGTCCCCGAGATCGCCTCGTTCACCGCCGCGCAGGCAGCGTTCACGATGATGGTCCTGATCTTCTTCAACCTCGTCGTCCCGACCGGCTGGCAGGTGGGCCTGATCCGGGTGGAGGACGTCGTCGTCGGTGCTCTGGTGGGCGTGCTCGTGTCGGTGCTGCTGTGGCCCCGCGGCGCCACCGCGTCGGTGACCCGGGCGATCGACTCGGCGCGCGCCATCTTCGCGCGGTACCTGCGGGCGGCGGTGCTGCGGATCACCCGCGGCGCGTTCGAAGAACGCACCGACGAGGTGGCAACCCTGAGCCACAACGCGCTGGCCGCGTCCCGGGTGATCGACGATGCTGTGCGCCAATATCTTTCGGAGAGCAGCGGCGAGACCGACTTCCGCGCACCGATCGTTCGGTCGTTCCACCGGGCGATCCGGCTACGCTCGGCCGCCGATCTGATCGCCGACATCCCCACCCCGCCGCCACTGACGGCCTACCCGAAGGTGCGCGAGGTGATCGAGTTCCACGCCGACGCGATCTGCGAGCGGCTGGCGGGGCGGTTCGACCCGGAGCGACCGTGGGTGCCGATCGCCGACGACTTCGCGTTCGCATTGCGCGCGGAAGCACGCGACGACGACCTCGCGGTGTCGGCCGCCTTGCCGTTGCTCACCGTCGCCGCGCTGCTGGGCGAACTGGAGTTGATCTACCCGCTGCAGCAGGACCCAGCGCAGGGGGCGGTGCGGCATTAGCGCGTTCGGCGTGTACGTCGCACCCGGACCGCCCTGGCCGTCGATCTCAACGGCGATGACGCGCACCAGCGCACCACCGTCGTCGGAGGACAGCAGCTTCACGTGGTTGCCTTCGATGGCCTGGTACCTGGGCGCGGCGAACTTGTCCTTCTTCGGCAGGTTCACCCACAGCTGGATCCCGTGGAACGTGCGACGATGGTGCGTACACGCGGTGCCATGACCGTGAGGCAAGTGAGGGACGCCTACAGCAGAGCATCAGCCGAGATTGGATTCGTGCTCAGCCGCGGCCCCGTTGTCAGCGGTCGATTGTGGAATCGCTTCGCGCGTACTCACGCGGGGAAGATGTCCGACCGAGTTGAAGAACCACGGACGCGCAGTGTTCATCGACTGGCGAGGGCGGCGGCGAGGTCGTCGGGGATGGCCATGGGTGTCATCAGGCCCGCGGCGGCTCTACCGGTGTTTCCGATGGGGAAGCGGCCGGTTAGCGAGCCTGGCGCGGCGACGATGAGGCGGAGTACTTGGCCGAGTGCTTCGTGGCGGTCGTGTTGATGCAGTGCGAGTTTGAGCATCGCCGCGTGATTGCAGGTGTGCAGCCATGGCTCGGGTTGGGACACGATGTGGGCTCGTTCGAGGTGACGCCATCGAGCCTGGGGGTCGGCGGCTGTGGCGGCGGCGGTCATCTCGCGGCGGTACAGCTGGCGAGCTTCAGGGCTGATTCGTGGCATTGGAGGGCTCCTGTTCAGCGGCGGAAGTGGGTTTTCAGAGCAGGTTGGGTCGCCGGTCGGTGACTCGGTGACGTCGCGGAATGGCGCGTCGGTGGGTTGACAGCATGCGCACCCCTGTTCAGCCGGCGCAGTGCCGGAGGTCGACGGAACACCGTTGAGAGTGTCGGCCGCGGCGGAGGAGGGGTTGGTGGGTCCGCAGCACGGGTCGGCGATATGTGGGGGTGGGCCGATGTCGACGGTGGGGGCTGCGGGGCGGCGGGGTGGTGTGGTGACGCCGGGCAGGGTGTGGGTGCGGGCGGCGCGGATGGCGTTGAGGATGACGAGCACTTCGGCGGATTCGTGGATGAGCACCACGGTGGCCAGGCCGAGCACGCCGAAGGCGGCCAGCGGGATGAGGATGGCGATGATGGCCAGTGAGAACCCGATGTTTTGCACCATGATTCGTCTGGCGCGCCGGGAGTGGGCGAGTACTTGAGGTAGGTGTCGCAGGTCTTCGCCCATGAGGGCGACGTCGGCGGTTTCGATGGCGACGTCGGTGCCCATCGCGCCCATGGCGATACCGATGTCGGCGGTGGCCAACGCGGGTGCGTCGTTGACGCCATCGCCGACCATGGCGATGGGCCGCCCGTCGGCGATGGCCGGGAGTAGGGCGGCTTTGTCTTCGGGTAGCAGTTCGGAGTGCACGGCGGTGATGCCGGCTTGGGCGGCCAGCGCGTGCGCGGTGCGGGTGTTGTCACCGGTGAGCATGGCCACGGTGATGCCGAGACGCTGGAGCTGCTCGACGGCTTCGGTGGCCTCGGGGCGAAGCTCATCACGCACGGCGATGGCGGCCATCGTGTTGCCGTCGCGGGCCAGGACCACGACGGTGGCTCCGGCGGCCTGAAGTCTTTCGACGTCCGCGGCGAGTGGGCCTGGGGTGACCCAGGTGGGTTTGCCCAGGCGCAGCTGGTGGTTGTCGAGGTGGCCGTGGAGTCCGTGACCGGGAACGGCGGTGACGTCCGTGGCGACGGCGGCGTTGGGGTCGGCGGCCAGGATCGCTTGTGCGAGGGGGTGTTCGCTGCGGGCTTCCAGTGCTGCGGCCATGCTCAGCGACTCGGCGGTGGTGATGCCGTCGACGGTGACGACCTCCACGACTTGGGGTTGGTTGCGGGTCAGGGTGCCGGTTTTGTCGAGGGCGATGACTTTGATGCGGCCCAGTTCTTCGACCGCGGCGCCACCTTTGATCAGGGCACCCTGGCGGCTGGCGGCGCCGATGGCGGCGACGACGGTCAGCGGTACCGCGATAGCCAGCGCGCACGGGGAGGCGGCGACGAGCACCACGAGTGCTCGTTCCAGCCACAGCATCGGGTCACCGAAGAGCGCCCCGAGGGCGGCGATCAGCGCGGACAGGATCATGATCGCCGGGACCAGCGGGCGGGCGATGCGGTCAGCGAGGCGTTGCCCTGCGCCTTTGCGTTCCTGGGCCTCTTCGACGATGTGGACGATGCGGGCCAGTGAGCTGTCGGCGGCCACCGCGGTCACCTCGACCTCGATGGCGCCGCCACCGTTGATCGCGCCCGCGTGCACCGCGCTGCCCGGTCCGGCTTCCACGGGAACTGATTCGCCGGTGATGGCCGACAGGTCGAGGCTGGTCTGACCGGATCGAATGGTGCCGTCGGTGGCGGCCCGCTCGCCGGGTCGGATCACCATCAAGTCGCCTATGACGAGATCATCCGGGGCCACGCTGAATTCGTGGCTGTCGCGGATCACCGCTGCTTTCGGGGGCACCAGGGCCAGAAGCGAGCGCAGACCGCGACGCGTCCGGCTCACGGCGTAATGCTCCAGACCCTCGGCGATTGAGAACAGGATGCCCAGCAGCGCCGCCTCGGCGAACTGTCCCAGTGCGACGGCGCCGATCGCGGCGATCGTCATCAAGGTGCCCACACCGATACGGCCATGGCGAAGGTTGCTGACCGCTTCGGGGACGAAGGTCGCTGCTGCGGCCGCGACCGCGAGCAGTTCGATGGCGATCGCGGCGTCGTCGTGTCCGATCCGCCCGATGATCCACCCCGCACACAACAGGACCGCCGCCACCGCGGCAAGTTGCAGTTGCTTGACCTGCCAAAGCTTTTCGGGTCCGCTATCGGGTTCGCCGCCTGCCTGGGGACCGCAGCACGCGTCAGACACGATCGGTGTCTCTTCCTGCGGTGGCTGTCGCCCCGCCCAGGACCGCGGTCGTCAGCTGCCGACCGCGGTCGGTGAGCTGATACATCACCAACTTGCCCTGCCGGCGCGAGGACACCAGGGCGGCATTCTTGAGTTGGCGCAGATGATGGGACACCAACCCCTGTGACATCCCGACCACCCACGCCATATCGCACACGCACAGCTCGTCACCGGCGGCCAGCGCCGCGGCGATGGAGAGCCGGGTCGCGTCCCCGAGCCCCCGCGCAGCTGCGGCGGCGGCCCGCACGGCGTCGGTGTCGGGCACCGTGGCGCGGATGGCTTCGGCATGGGGAAGGTCCAAACACAGCAGATCACAGGTGTCGATGGGCTCACTCATACTCATATACTAAAGTACGTTGATATGAACATGAAAGGGGTCGGGGCGATCCTGACCAACACCCGCGTGCTCGTCACTGTCTTCGTCATCGTGGTCGCCACGGTCGCGACCGCGGTGTTCCTGTCGGTGCGCGACTCGGACCCACCAGCCGCGGCGGCACTGGATGATTCGCCGGCGGGACAGACGGTGCGGGACAACAGTCACCGCCTCAACACCGTGCTCGACAGTGACGTCTATTTCGTCGAGTTCCTCGACTTCGAGTGTGAGGGGTGCCGGGCACTGTTTCCGGCCATCGAGCAACTTCGGGGCGAGTACGGCGACCGGGTGAACTTCGTCCTGCGCTACTTTCCGCTGCAGTCTCATTTCAACGCCGAACGTGCCGCCCGTGCCGTCGAGGCCGCCGCGCAACAGGGACAACTGGAAGCGATGTACAAGAAAATGTATGAGACACAGGCTGATTGGGGTGAGCAGCGAGTCCCTAAGCCTGGATTCACCGATGAGGTAGGGATGGGAGGCGGGTTGTAACAGCGAAATGCCCTGTCGTGGTGAAAGAATGAGATTTCTCGAGGATCACAT
>NZ_JACKSH010000185.1 GCF_025821625.1 Mycolicibacterium pyrenivorans | reverse complement strand
AAAGCGCACTTGTTCGCGCGAACCTGTGCGGAAGTGGCGTTGAAACGTGACATGTTTGCAGGTATCAGGGTTGGGCGAGGTGGTCGGGCAGTCGGCCCTCGTCGAGGTGATCGGCGAGATAGATCATCGCTCCTTCGGGTCTCATCCCGAAGGCTGCCGCGACGAGTTTCGGGTCGATCGTATTGACCAGATCGGCCAGCCGGGTACTGCGCAGCATCTTGGGTGGCAGGCCGCAGGGATCGAGCAGATGACTCATGTAGGCCTCCGACGCCGGTCGCCGGTCGGCTTTGGTACCGCGCGTGACGATCACGTGCGGGTTGTTGGTGCGCTGGGTGTCGCGGTGATCGAGGCTGCGTTGCAGCGCGTTCCAGCTGACCGGGTCCAGCGGCACCGGGTGGGGGCGCGTGCCGAGGCGGATCGAGCGGTCACTGGTGTCGATGTGGTCGACCTGCAGCAGGCGCAGCTCACGGCTGGAGACACCGTGCAATATGGCGAGGAGCCCGAAGAGGGCTTCGTGCGGATGCGCAGCGGGGTCGGCGCTCCAGCGGCGAAATAGGTCGCGCTGTTGCGTGATGGTGAGTGTGCGGCCACGAAATCCCCTGTGCCGCTTGGCTGACATGCCGTGTGTCGGGTCCACGAGCACCACGCGACGATTGCGTGCGAACCGGAAGAACTGGCCCAACACGGTCAGACGTCGCGCTCGGGTGTTGGGCAACTCGGCGAGGAACGCCTCGATATCCGTGACGTCCACGAGTGCCCAATCCTGCTTGCCCCGTTGCGCTTCGAGGAAGTGAGCCAGGTCTCGCACTATCGTCAACGCTGACTCGATGGTGCGGTCGGAGCGGGGGCGGGTGCCTGCACGCCGGGCCCGGTCGCGGTTGTGCAGCATGGATTCGGCGAAGGCCGCGACAGCGACGCGCATCGGACCCGGTGTGGCGTCGATCCGTTTCTGCCGTCGTCCGGCGGCCAGCCGCTGGTCCTGGTCGGTGGCCATCGCCAGGCCGTGCTCGGTGAAGAACGCTTCCAGAGCGCGAGCCAGTGATCCCATCGACCGGCCAGGTCGGCGGGACCGCTCGAGCACGCTCTGCGGGTGGTTGGGGTGTTCGTCTTCGAGGAGTCGAGCCAGCGTGGCGATCATCCTGCAAGCGCGAGCGGGGCAGTGACGGGCGGCCAGATACGCGACGAAATCGCCGAGCCAGCCTGGTGGTTCAGTGAGCGCAGCGGCCAGGGTCTCACCGCGCACGAACGGCCGGTCCGGGTGGCGCTGCCAACATCGCCCGCACATGCCGTGCGCGGCGTGGCGGCGCAGCTCACCGCAGGACACACAGATGCGGGGCGGATACTTTGGTGGGCGGGGCCGCGAGCACGGGCCGCACCACCCCGTCGACTCGCGCAGATAGCCGGGCTTTGCGCAGCGCGGGCATGTCGATTTCGCGGCGGCGAGCGTGGCCCGCTTCTGACATGGCCGGCATACCGTTTCACCGCGGAATTTGATCGGACCGCCGCATTCGCGGCAGCGGCGTGAGCACAGCATGCACCGGTCTGTCTCCGGCAGCACGATCCGGTCCCAGCCGCAGCCCGGGCATCGTGCCTTGGCGGCCTGCGCCCGCAACCGGCGGGTGCAGTGGCAGCAGTGCTCGCGGCCGATGTATCCCACCGGTGCGCCGCAGTCAACGCAGTCTCGTTGTCGTTTCCCCACCAGCCGCACCCCGTTCCGAAACGTTGGGTGGGCCTACATTGGCGGCATTGATCGGCCCCGCGCGGTGGCGGTCTTGGGCTGCGAGGCGACCGGGCGCGGTCGTGCGGCAGGCTGTTCGACTGGGGTGGTGTCGATCTCGAACAGGTCATCCGGGGTGCAGTCAAGCGCGGTGCACAAGGCGATCAGCGTCGAGACCTTGATCTGGCTTGGCTCCTTGGTGAACAGCGCTGACACCGACGCCGCCGACAACTCCAGACCCGCGCGCTCGGACAAAAGCCGCCGCAGTTCGGTGCCGGTCCATACCTCGCGCTGGGCCGCGGCCATCCGCAGCCGCCAACGAATCCTCATGCCGTCCCATCCTCTCCGCTCAGCTCGGCCAGCGTCGAGGTGACCGCGCGTCGGTAGGCGTCCTCGATGAACGTCGCCGACGGCCGCACGTACCGCATGGTCGAGCTCACCGTCCAGTGCCCCAAAAGCTGTTGAATCGCAACCAGATCCACACCACGCTCGTAGTTGTGGGTGGCGCAGGCCCGGCGCAGCGCGTGCGGGCTGAATCGCTCGGTCGCCGGTCGCCCCTCCAGCTCCATCAGATACCGCAGGCGGTTGCGGATCGTGCCCCGATGCAGTGCGCCACCGGACTCGTCGGCGAACAGCACCGGCGAGTTCGGGAACTTCGGCCGCACGTCGGCCAGGAACCACTGCAACAACACATCCAGACCGTCCAGCATCGGCACCCACCGCGGCCGGGGACCGGACATGTGGGCGGCCTTGCCGAACCGCACGTGCAACTTGCCGAACGGTCCACGATCGAAATGCACGTCCGGAATCTCCAGCAGCGCTGACTCTTCCGACCGCAGCCCAGCGTGATACAGGGTCCGAAACATCGCATAGTCCCGCGCGGCCGGCCCGTACTTGCGGGCGGTGGCAATCCGAGTCTTCAGGAACTCGAAGAATGCGCTCACCCGCTCCGGGGTCGGCGGCGCCGCGACTGCCGGCGAGTCGTCGCCCACGTGCCGGGACGCGTTGAACTCATCCACCGGGCACACCAGCCGCGCCCCGAACGCGGCCTCGATCTCGGCAGCCTTGCGGGTCTGCAGGAACCGATGGAACCCCTTGAAGATCTGCACGTACTCCCGCCGCGTCGACGCCGCCCGCCCCGCCATCGCCAGCTCACCGACCACCCGATCGATGTCCTCGCTGGTGACCTCCCACGCCGGACACCCCAGCGCCGTCAAGGTCCGCTCCAACAGCCCGATATCGTTGTCGATCGTCACCGGGCTGAATCCTCGGGCATGCCAGGACGCCACGAATGCATCGACGCATTCACGTTGAAACACAACAGGATCGGCGGCAACAGCCTCGACCGGTGCGGCGCCACCGGGAATCAGCCGCAGACCCTCCACTCCCCGCACACCTTCTTCCCGCCTAACCAGTTAAGGCAACACCTAACATATCGCGATCACGCCTTGACGATCGCTAAGACACGCAGAACAGCCGAAAGCCCAGCTAGCAGGAGAAATCAGCCACAACGAACATGTGCCAGCTCCAGTTGATCGCGATCACGCCTTGACGATCGCTAAGACACGCAGAACAGCCGAAAGCCCAGCTAGCAGGAGAAATCAGCCACAACGAACATGTGCCAGCTCCAGTTCGCTGGGGACAGGTCTTCGGCGAGGCCACCATCGCCTCGGCAATGATCGACCGAATCGTTCACCACGCCGACGTCATCGCCCTCAAAGGAGCGAGCTACCGCATCAAACACACCGCAATCGAGTCTCTGCCCTCCGTAGAAGCCGACCGTCAGGCAGACTCAACCCCGTAAACACCTGCTCACTTTTCAACCGGAGCAGGTTGCTCAGGATTCAACCGGAGCCGACACCGTTCGGCGATACCCAGATCCAGCTCGGCTTGACCGGCGGCCAACCGCTGAGCCGCCGCGGCCTTCAACGCCGCCAGACCCGGCTCATCGTGGGCCGAACCGAGGTGCTCGATCGAGCGCGACCCTCGCCGCGAGGACCACACGATCTGCACGGCCGTCGCCCCAGAGGAAGTCCGTACCGTGCGCACATACGCCACGCAGGCACCTTACGACCCCACCGCTAGTGCACAAATCCGCACCAGGATCTCACCGAATGACCAGGTCACAGACCTACAGAGTCACCGAACCCGCACCAGTGATAAAAGTCAGGTGGCAACCAGACCCTCACCGCCGCCGAACCCCGACCCCCGCGATCTCGCTGAAATCCTCGCGCCGAAATCCTCGCCAAGATCCACGGGCTACGTGCGCACTAGTTTGATAACGGTCGGACCCAACTGAGGTCGAAGGAACGTCAAAGTCTTCGGACGGCGTATCGAGTTCGCTCAGAGCCGCCGATGATCAGATCGGCAAAAGATCCTTCCACGATTTCGGAGCATCCCCCCCTAGGGGATTGACGATCTTCTGCAGCTGTCCATCCGGCGCGAGATACTGTCCGGTCCGCGTGTCGTAAGACGCCGTAGCCATCGATGGCCCCCCGGCGGGGAAGCTGCCGGTAAAGGAACTCGGCGCGACGGGTGTCGGCGGGTTCGACGACTCTGGGGCAGCCGGCGCGGGTGAAGGAACCGGCAGGGCGGCGCCCGCTTGTTTGGGTGGGTACCCTACCGCCCCCGGCACAGGACCTTCCGCCGGCGGCTGAGCAGGCGGCGGAGCGCCCGGCGGCGTCCCGGCAGGGCTTGCGCCGGGCGGTAGTGGCGTACCCTCGATGGGCGCGTAAATTCGCTCTTGGAAATCGACCCGGTCATCGGGTGGTACCCCGTTTTTGACCAGATTCGGGTCAAATGGGTACGGCCCCGTCAGGTGTTCGCGAATGGACGTCGGCGTGAAACCCTTTGGATCGTTACACAACTCGACTGTGGGAGCTCGTTTTCCAGGGTGCCCCATACACGGATAGTTCCGCGCTCCCCGAACAAGGATCGGCGAATCCTGCGGTAGCTTGCAGTACAAATTATCCGGTGTGTCGACAACCGTCTCGTCCTCGGGCGCTCTCCACTGCGAAGGCGGCAAGAATCCCACGGTGCACGGATTCGGGTCGGAGACCGTCAGCGCGAAGTCGCCAGACGGTAGGCCGGTGGGATTGTTTTTCGGTAGACCAAACGCCTGTTGGGCGGAAACCACGCCGGGGACCAACACCAACAGTTGCTCGATGGACGGATTGTAGGTCACCAGAATCTGTCCCACCGTGGTGAGATTCGCAAGCAGTATGGGTAATGTCGGCTTGATTTGATCCAACAATCCAGTGACCTCGTCTGCGAAGCCAGGCCCACGCTGCAGCAATGACCTTATGTCGGGATCGTTCTCGACCAATTGTTGTGATATTCCGGAGAGACTGCGCGCCCACCTGCGTATCGCGTCGGCAGTTTCAGCTTGAGAGTCAAGGAGTGGCTGGCTGTCGTCGACCAATGTTCGTGTCTGGTCAGACACCGCGTTGCCAACTTCCGAAAGCTTCGAGCCCGAATCCAGCAGCGAGCCCAACTCTGGCCCTGCTCCATTGAAGGCAGCGAATGTCTCATCGAGAAGGTCAGGAATTCTTTCCTTTGGCAGGCTGTCAATCAATGCACTGAGTTGGTCAAGCATCGGTCCGACCTGCTGTGGGATCGTGGTATCGGATACTGGAATTCGCGAACCGTCCCGCAGATAAGGCCCCGTATCCGTCCTGGGTCTGAGGTCGACGTACTGTTCGCCGACTGCGGACACACTGCGGACCTCAGCTTGGAGATCAGCGGGGATTTTGGTCGAGGAACTCAACGACAGCGTCGCTTCCGCGCCACTGGGCGTCAACCGCACTGCCGTGACTTTACCCACTTGAACCCCGCGGTAGGTCACATTGCTGAACCGATACAAGCCACCTGTGGCCGGCAATTCCAGAGTCACCGTCGATCGGCCGATACCCAACAAGGTGGGAACTCGCATGTAAACGAAAGCCATCACGAAGACACCGACTATCGAGGCAACCGAAAAGATGATCAATTGCGTTCGAATGAATCGGGTGAGCATCACCGACCTCCGTTCGACGATGGAAGACCGGCCTGTGGAGTAATCGGCGGCGGCGCGGTCGCAGGATCGTGCGGCTGGTAAGGGCCAGCGAAGATCTGCGTCCCGGTGATCGGTTGTGACTGCGGCAACCACGGCGCCGCCGGTGGTGGGGGAACCACAGGGAGTAACGGACCACTCACTGAAGGCATTCCCTGCCCGGGTGCGCTGTTGGGCGCAGGTGGCGGCGCCTCTGACGGCGGAGGTGACACGCCGATTTTGAGTGGATCGTAGCTGTAATTGAGATAATACGGATCACCCGGCGCCGGAATGAGTTTCGCGTTTTCGTCGCCCCATCTAGTTCCGAGCAGCAGCGTCTTCTTCAGGCGGGGATAAGTCAGGTCGAAGACCGCATAGAGATTGATGTAGTCACCGCGCGTGATGTTGTCGGCGAACGCGGGACCATAGGGAAACGCCGTCGCCCAGAGCAAAGCGAGATTTAGGTCTGGTCCGATGTCTGCGAGAGCGCCGAGTATAGGACCGAGATTCGTTAGGTTCTTGACTAAATCGTCACCCGCATCGTTCACGAGAGTGTTTGTGGTGTCGCTGAACTGTCCGAGCTTGTTCAACATGGTGGTCAGCGTGGGACGCTCTTTTATCAAGACGTCAAGGGCCGGAGGGATCTCCTTGAGCGCTCGATCTATGACATCTCGCTGTCCGGCGAATGTGTTGGCCACCCGCCTCAGTTGCTGCATCGCGTCGACGATGTTGTCGCGTTGCGCGTCTAGAACATCGACGAAGTTGTTCAATCGGTTCAAGAGCTCCCGGAATTGCGGTTCACGCCCCGACAAAGCGGTGTTGAAATTATGGATGACGTCCCCGATTTGCCCGAGCCCACCACCGTTGACGACTGTCGACAATGAGGACAGCGTGCGTTCGGTGGACGGGTATGTCGATGAGGCGCTGAGCGGAATCGTTGCGCCGGGCTGCAGGCGACCCGCAGGCTCTTCACCCAGGGGCGGGTTGAGGGCGAGGTGCATTGACCCCAAGAGACTGGTTTGGCCTATCGTGGCAACTGCGTTTGCGGGGACCAAGACCTCAGGCTTGAGCGAGACCTGAACCTCGGCGTGCCAGTCTCGAACGGTCATTTTACCGACGCTACCGACAACAACATCATCGACGAGTACAGGCGAATTGGACTCCAGAGTGGCAACATTCGCGATCTCGACGTTGTACGTCACCGCGTCCGAACCACGTCCGACGGCTCCTGGCAGGGGTAGTGAATTAACACCACCGAAGCTGCAGCCGGCCAAGAGGAGTGACGCACAACCAAACACGAAGAGGCGGCGGACAGAATGTAAACGGCTCATGGCGCCGGGTTTCCTTCCGCCGGCAGCAGCGGTGGGTTAGGAGCAAGAGGTGTCGGTGTCGACACCGGCGTCGGTGGCAACAGCAAACCTTCGACCGTCTGCGGTGCAGGAGGAATATTGGACAGCACATTCGGCGGCGCGGGAAGCGGAGCCCCGGGAAACAGGGGAGGCGAGGGCGTCGCGGGCCCGTCACCACCGGGTCGATAAATACCTGGCGGACCGGCGGGTGCGCCCCAACCGGGTGGCGGCGGAATGTCCCCGGCGCCGGTGTAAGCCGACACCGCTGGCGGAGGCTCCGGCGGATTACCCGGACCGGCTCCGCCCGGTGCCAATTTAGGGTCGGTGAAGATTGCTTTCTGCGGGTTCACGGCCGGGCGCAGGTACGGGTTGATCGGAAATGGCAGCCCGTTGAAATTCAACAATCGCAGTGCCGGCCCAAGATACTGAGCGCATAGTTTCGCCGTCTCGGGAGCGGTGGTGTTCGCAACGCCACCGATCATTCCGCAAATGAACCATACAGGGTTCGAGAAGTTCGACACCGAGAAGGCGCCGCTGACTGAACCACCGTTTGGGTAATAGATGTTGTTGTAGTTCCCGATCGCATTCGGAACGATATGCAGCACGTTTTCGAAGGCAAGTCGGTTGTCGACGAGGATTTGCGTGAGGTTGGCCAGGTGTTGGATCTGCTCAGAGGCTTGGTCCCGGCTGCCAGCAACGAAACGCTGCACCTCGCCCACCGCGGTCGAGAGCTCGGACAGGGCTGCGTCCAGGTCAGATCTGCTGTCATTGACGACGCTGGTAAGGCTCGCGAGGCGATCCTCGAAGAGAACTATCTGTTCCTTACTGTCTTTCAAAGCAGACACAAAGGTCTGAAGGTTTTTGATTATGTCTGCGATATTGCCGCTGCCCTCGGCGAAAATCCTTGCTGCCCCAGACATTTGCGCGATCGTTTGGCGCAGCTTGTCGCCGTTGCCGTCCATGGCATTTGCGGCGCTATCGACGAACCTCGAAATCGAGGTGCCGGAGACACCCGCCTTGGGTCCCAGAGCCGTCGCCAGCCGCGTCAGTTCTGTCTTCACTTCGTCCCACTCGACCGGAACCGCCGTGCGCTCCCGCGGTATTACATCGCCGTCACGCATCTTCGCTCCCGAACCTGCACGATAGGCCGGGGTGAGCTGAACGTATCTGGCCGCAACGAGGTTCTGAGCAACGATCACGGCTTTGGCCTCGGCTGGAATCGGCACATCTCTGCCGACCTTGAGGGTCATCGTCGTTTGGGTGCCCTCGGGTTCGATCGAGTCAATGGTCCCGACCTTGACGCCGGAGACCCGCACGTCGTCGCCGGCATAGATCGCTGTGGCCGTGGGAAAGTTAACTCTTATCGTGATCGGCCCGAAATACTTCTGCCGCACAAGAAATGCCGCACCCAGAACGACAAGCAGGCACAGAAAAGTCGCCGTGATGGCAACCAGACGCTTACGGGTTGCCATCATCGGGAAGATCTCCTGGCTGAGGGATGCCGTTGACGGGGAATGGAATCTCGGCGCGTGGACCGGCGGTGTCCGGCGGCTGTCCTGCATTGACGCCTCGGCGGAACCCGAACGCGTAGTCGAGGAACGGCTGGAGAATCTGGGCCGGCGAAATATTCGGTATCAGCGCGTTGTAGTAAGCGCCATTGGCCACGATCTCACCCTGCGTCAGGTAGTACTTGGCTGCGCCAGGAAGCATTTTGGCGAGGTTATCCCTGTTCTTCTCCAGCATTGCCGTCACTGTGTTGAGGTGCTTCAGGGCCGGGGCCAACTTGGCTTCGTTATCACCGACCACCCCGGTCAGTTGCTTGGATACTGCTGAGATACTCGATAAAAGCCGCGTGATCGCGAATCGACGATCGTTCAAGACGGCCACGAAATCGTTGGCGTTCAACAGCAGCGAGTTTATCTTCTGGCTTCGCTCGGAGAAGATCTGCGTGACATCGCCGGCCGTTCTCAATAGCTCCGCCAGTGACTCATTGCGACTGTTCAGTGAACGAGACAGGCGAGACAGGCCGTCGAAGGTCGGTCCCAACTGCGGGGCTATTTGGTCAAGAGTCGCCGACAGCGTATCCAGCGACTGGTTGAGCAAGTCTGTATTCGTGTCAGCGGTGTTGGCGGTCAGCTCGCTGACCGCGTCGGTCAGTGAATATGGTGATGAAGTGCGAGAAGTGGGTATTGCCGACTGAGGGTCCAACGCACCACTGCCCTCCGACTCCAACGCCAAGACGCGCTCGCCGAGCAGCGTGCCGGTGCGGATGTGAGCAGCAGTGGTGGAGCCCAGAGCATATCTGGCGTCGACAGTGAAGCCAACCAGCGCATCACCATTGGCCAGTTCTATGGACGACACGCTACCGACCTTGATCCCCGACAGTGTCACGTCGTTACCGACGGCGAGACCGCCTGCCTCGGTGAACAGCGCATGGTAGCGAATGGCTGTTGCCCACTGCAGCAGGCGCTCCGGCTGGAGTCCAACGGCGATGACAAGGACTAAGAGGATCACACCAATGGTGCCGGTTCGGACGAGCCGTGATCCGCGATACTTGAGCATTTACTTGTCCACACACCTTCCTGTCTCTTGCTTGATCCAGGGGAACACCACGGTGCGTCCTTCAAGATCGCTCGCCCGGAACGTGATACCGCACAGGTAGTAAGGGAAGAAGGCCCCGTAGGAGCCGACTCGGGCAAGCTTGCGGTAGATGAAGGGCAGACGTTGAATCGTGGCGTCAAGCCTCGCGAGATCCGTGTCTACCAGCGGAGCGAGTCTGTTCAATTGGTCTATCGTGCCGGCAAGTGGCGCTCGACTACGGCCGAGTAAGTCCGCCAAGGAGGCCGTGCCCTTGTCCAGCGCGTCGACGGCGGTTCCGATCGGATCTTTGTCCGCCGCGAGTCCGTTCACAAGTTGTTCAAGCCGATCGATGCTTCCTGAGAATTCTTCGCCGTCTTTCGACAGCGTCTGTAGGACAGCCCGCATGTCTTCGATCAACGACTCGATGACTGCCGAGTTGTCCGCAAGAGTGCTGGTCAGTGATGAAGTCTTCGAGAAAAGAGAATCGAGTGTGCCGCCCTGTCCCTGGAGGATCTGCACCAACGATGCGCTCAGGGCGTTCACGTCTTGCGGATTCAGCCCTCTTATGACGGGCTTGAGACCCCCGAGCAACAGGTCGAGGTCAAGGGCGGGCGCTGTTCGCGTCAGAGGTATCTGAGAACCGCTCGGGAGAATGCGTGTTGAGTCTGGACTGTCTACGAGCTCCAGATAGCGGTCGCCGACGAGATTGAGGTACCGGACCGCCGCTTTCGTCCCGGTTGTCAACAGCGTACTGCGCTCCGTATCGAAGGTGACCAGCACATTACGGTCCGACAGCAGGGATACGTCCCGCACCGTGCCTACCCGGATACCTGCAATCCTCACGGTATCTCCGGACTCCAGGCGGGACGCATCCTTGAATACCGCCGAATACTGATTCGTGGCACCGGTCCTGGCGTCGCTGAACACCAAGAACAGGAAGGTTGTCAAGAGGGCCATGACGATCGCGAAGATCCCGAACTTGATGAGCGTACCTGCCGATCTCGTCATCCCGGCATCCCAACCTGTGCGGTGTTGCGTGGCGGTCCGTCAAGCGGGCCGAACAACCAATTCTTGAGCCCCTCTGAATTCAGCAGAATGCCGCCATTCCCGTACTGGGTCGGATTGGTACCGATGTCGCTGATGATGAGCGGAGTAACGAATTCGGGTGGCACCTCGGGTAAACCCAGTTCCTGACAATAATCCCTGCCACCCGTGCTTGCGGCAACTTTCGGCAAGTCCCCGGGGTAGCGGTATCTTTCCACCCCGAGCGTGATGCCGGACGAGGTGATGATACCCGCGAATTGCGGGTTGGACTTGGCGAAGGGGATTAGCCCACCAAGGCCGCACCACAACGACTTTCGGTAGCGGCTCACAAGATCGGTGGTAGGGAGAAGTACGTGGAGGGTGTCCGTCAGCGCTTTGCGGTTACCCCCGATCACGTCGTTGCCCGATTGAGCGAGTCCGGTGACACTGAGCAACATACGGTCCAGATTTCGCTGCTGGTCGACGATTGTGTTGCCGAAATCTGTTGTGCTTTGCAGAATTTGCAGCAGGTCCGGCGACGCGTCAGCATATGCGGTGAAGGCAGGTACCGCGGTTTGGATCTCGTGCGCGAGGGTTGGCAGACTCGGCTCCAGTTTTGCGAGTAGTGCGTTGAGGTCAACGGCGGTCTGGCCCAGCTTCTCACCTCGGCCGTCAAAAGCCTTGGCGATTGCGCCGAGCGTCTCATTGAGTTTGGCTGGATCGACGGCGTCGAGGACGTTCACCAATTGCTGGAAGACGGTGTTGATCTCAACGGTGACCTGCTCGCCCTGCAATACCTGATGCCCTCGAAGGGTCTCCGGCGACGGATCCTCAGGAGCATCAAGTTGGACGAACTTGGCGCCGAACACCGTGGACGAGGTGATCTCGACCCCCACGTTGGCTGGGATCAGGTGCATCTGCGAGGGGTCAATACCGAGTTTCAGGGCGGCCGTGCCATCTGGGCGGTACTCGATCGACTCCACAGTGCCGACCTGGACGCCGCGCATCTTGACCTTGGCGTCGGGGTTCATCACCAGTCCGGCACGGTTGGAGATCACGGTGACGGGAACGGTTTCGGTGAACTTGCCGGCGAACAGTCCGATCGACAGCGCGAGGATCGCGATCACTACGACGACCAGTCCGAGCCCCGCCAGGGGTCGAGTGTAGTTCTTGTTCAACTCGTCTCCCCTAGCCTGACAGGTTGAAATTGCCGTTGGAGCCGTAGATCGCCAGCGACACAAGCAGCGTCACCGAGACCACGACAACCAGAGAGGTACGGACCGCGTTGCCCACCGCCGCGCCCACACCCGAGGGACCGCCGGAGGCGAAATAGCCGAAATACGTGTGCACCAACAGGATCGCGATGGCCATCAACACCGCCTGCAGGAAGGACCACAACAGGTCGATCGGGTTGAGGAAGGTGTCGAAGTAGTGGTCGTACAGCCCGCCGGACTGCCCGAACAACACCACTGTGGTGAACTGCGACGCAAGGAACGACAGGATCACCGCGATCGAGTACAGCGGCGTGATCGCCACCATCCCGGCCACGATCCGGGTGGAGACCAGATACTCCACGGGTCGGATACCCATCGACTCGAGCGCGTCGATCTCCTCGTTGATCCGCATCGCGCCCAACTGCGCGGTCACCCCAGCGCCGAAAGTCGCGGCCAGCCCGATGCCGGCCACCACCGGCGCGGCGATACGCACGTTGATGAACGCCGCCAGAAAGCCCGTCAGCGCCTCGATGCCGATGTCGCCCAACGACGAGTAGCCCTGAATCGCCAGCGTGCCGCCGGCAGCCAGAGTCAGGAACCCGACGATCACCACCGTGCCGCCGATCATCGCCAGCGTGCCAGCGCCCATGGAGATCTCGGCGATCAGTCGGATGATCTCCTTGCGGAAGTGCACCGCCGCGTGCGGCACCCCGGCCAGCGACCGGCCGTAGAACAGGGTGTGATCACCGATGCGCGACAGCCACGCCACCGGTCGGCCAGCACTGCGGATCACCCGCGGAAACCGCGCCCGAACAAGCGCAGAAGTACCCATGGCCGCTATCCCGTCGTCATCCGGATGCCGATGGCCGTGACCACCACGTTGATGACGAACAGCGCCATGAAGGCGTACACCACGGTCTCGTTGACCGCATTGCCCACCGCCTTGGCGCCGCCGCCGGTGATGGTCAACCCGCGATAGCAGGCCACCAGCCCCGCGATCAGACCGAACAACGCGGCCTTGACACACGAGATGATGACCTCGGGCACCCCGGTCAGCAGCGTGATGCCGGCGGCGAACGCACCCGGGTTGACGTCCTGGACGAAGATCGAGAAGAAGTAGCCGCCCAGGATGCCGATGATCACCACCAGGCTGTTGAGCAGCAGTGCCACCAGACCGGAGGCCAGCATCCGCGGCGTGACCAGACGCTGCACCGGGTTGATGCCCAGCACCTCCATCGCGTCGATCTCCTCACGGATGGTGCGCGACCCGAGATCGGCGCACATCGCGGTCGCCCCCGCCCCGGCCACGATCAGCACCGTCACCAACGGACCCACCTGGGTCACCGCGCCGAACGCCGCACCCGCGCCGGACAGGTCCGCCGCCCCCAACTCCCGCAGCAGGATGTTCAGGGTGAAGCTCACCAGCACCGTGAACGGAATGGCCACCAGCAACGTCGGCGCCATCGACACCTTCGCGACGAACCATGACTGCTCCAGGAACTCGCGCCACTGGAACGGCCGCCGGAACACGAATCGCACGGCGTCCAATGCCATCGAGAAGAACCCGCCGACGGCCTGCATCGCGCCCGACAACCCGTTCGGCAACGCGATCCCGGTCGACCAGCGTTCGGGCCCCTTGACAGCCATCAACGGGGTCCTCCTGATCCCTCTAAGATCGTCACCGCCGACACCGCCGTCGGCCCGCCGATGTTGTGCGCCAGCGCGATTCGAGCACCGTCCACCTGGTTGACGGCCTCCCCCCGCAATTGTTGAAACAACTCGACGCACTGTGTCACACCTGTGGCGCCCGGCGGGTGACCTTTGGCTTTTAAACCTCCGCTGGGGTTGACGGGCAGCGAACCGCCCACGCTCGTCACCTCGGCCTCGAGAAGCTTGTAGCCGCCCAGCGGCTCAGCGAACCCGAGGTCCTCATAGCTCATCAGCTCGATCCCGGTGAGGAAGTCGTGCACCTCGGCGACTTCGACGTCGACCGGGGACATGCCCGCCATCGTAAACGCCTGCTTGGCCGCGCGTGTGGTCGCGGGGAACGTCGTCATGTCGGGCTTGTGCTGATGCAGCACCGAATCCAGCCCCAGCCCCACGCCCCGAATCCAGACCGGCCTGTTGGTGAATCGATCAACGACGTCCTCGGCAGCGATCACCAACGCCGCGGCGCCGTCGCTCTGGGGCGCGCAGTCGTACAACCGGAACGGGGTCACCAACGTCGGTGCGTTCAGGGCCTGCTCCATCGTGATCTCGAAGCGCAGTCGCGCTTTAGGGTTGTTCACACCATGGCGGTGGTTCTTGACCGCCACCATGGCTAAGTGTTCTTCAGTTGCCGGGGATTCGTGGAGATATCGGCGAACATGCAGAGCGAATCCTGCGGGTGCCACCAGACCGAGCGGGTAATCCCAGGCCATGTCGCGTGCCATGGCCTCCCACTCCCAGAGCATGTCCGCCGATGTGGTGTCGCGCAGCTTGTCCGCCCCCATCACCAGCGCGACGTCGAATGCCCCTGAGGCGACGCCGAACAGCGCGTTGCGGATGGCATCATGTCCGGTCGCACAGGAGTTCTCGACGCGGCTCACCGGGAGCTCAGGCAGGCCGAGGGTGTCTGCCAGGATGCCCGAAGGGAAGCCGTCCGCGGTGCCCATCGCACCGAACCATGCCGCCTGTAGATCGGTCTTGATGAGCCCCTTGTCGACGCTGCCCGCGCACTCGGCGAACGCCATCGGCAACAGGTCCTTGATGCCGAGCGCGAAATGCTCGGCGAACGAGGTCATCCCCGCCCCTACGATCGCGACCCTCCTCATGCCTCGACCCTCATGCCGCCACCCGCTCCGGCTCGAACGCATAGCCGTAGTCCGGAACACCGGACCGCACCGCCACGCGGCGCAGCGCCAGCCGTCCGCGGTCCCCGATGTCCACCGTGCCCGGCGCGCCCCGGTGACTTTCACCAACGCCCGCACCCCGACCTCGTCGAGCTCGACGATGACCAACGAATACGGGGTCCGCAGTCCCGGCACCGGAATGTGCACGGTGGTCTCGGTGTAGACGGTCCCGGTCCGTGGCAGCGGGACCAGTTCGTAGCCGGTGGCCAGGGCGCCGTCGTCGCCCACCCGGTAGCGAGGCGGGAAGTCCAGCTCGCCGGAGTCGCCGAAGCTCCCTGCCTCCCAACGGACCTTGGCCTCGAACGCGCGCTCATAAGCCGCGAGCGAGATCGGGATGTCGACGTCGCCGACGAAGCTGCCGTCGGGCAGGGGCTGCGAGGCCGGTTTTCTGCGCTGAATCCGAGCGGTGCCGCCGCCGACGCTGATGCCCGACAGAATGGCCTGTTCGACGGCCACCAGCGGACCGCTGACGCCGCGCTCGGTGAGGCCGGCGAGGGCGAACAGACTCGAGCTGGCACCCGCGGTCGGCAGCACGGGGGGATCGCCCAGGCACAGGTCGAGTGCGCGCTGATGGTCGACACCGGCGACCGCGACCGAAGTGTCGAGCCACGCCGCCGCCAGCGATGCGACCAGGCCGCGTTCGTGCAACAGCCGCGGGTCGCCGTAGTCGTGCACGTCGCCCGTCGCGTTGCGGGTACGCACCGGAAGGCTGTGTGCCACGCGCGCGGCGGTGCGCACCCGAAGGCCGCGTTCGGAGGTCACGATCGCAGCCGCCCCCGCGGGTTCGAGGTCGGCGCCGATGATCAACGTGCGCGGACGTGCGGAGCTCAACGCATCGACGGTCGCAGGCGCTCCGCCGAGACGCTCGTCGACCTCGAGTTCGGGGTCGAGCCCGAGGCCCGCGAGCAACACCGCCGCGTTGCTGCTCTCCAGCAGCGGCAGGTCGCGGCTGACCAGCACCACCCGCTCCACGCCTCCAGCGCCCGCGAGCGCGGCACGGCCCGCTTCGACGGCCATCGTCACGGCGTCCTCGTCATCGCCGGCAACCCGGTGCAGGGGCGAACCCCAGCACGGCAGGTACGTGCCGACGGATGCGACGTAGGGCATGAAGGTCTCTCCAGGTGGGTGTGGGCGGCGGCGGTCAGGTGACGGCGCCGGCCGTCTTGAGCTCGATGATGCGGTCCCAATCCAATCCGAGTTCGAGCAGGATCTCGTCGGTCTGCTCGGCGAAGCCGGGCGCCGGTCCTGAGGTCGGTGCGGCGACGTCGAACTGTACCGGGTTGGCGACGAGCTCGAGTTCGCCTGCCTGCACCAGGTATTCGTTGGCCCGGACCTGGGCGTCCTCAGCCGCCTGCAGCGTGTCCTGCACCGGTGCCCACGGCCCGGCCAGGGTGGCGAAGCGCTCGCTCCACTCGACCAGCGGACGCTTCTTCATGGCCTCGCTGAGGATTTCGGTGGCGGCCTCGGTGTTCTCGGCGATCGACTCGGCGGTCGCGAAGCGCGGATCGTCGGCCAGATCCTCGAGATCCATGTGCCGGCACACGTCGGCCCAGAATTTGGTGGGCTGCATCATCACGAAGGAGATGTAGCGGTCGTCGGCGGTGGCGTACAGACCGACGAGCGGGTTGATCGGTGAGCCGTGCACCCCGGGCGGGAACGCCGCCATGCGCTGTCCGAGGTGCTTGGTCAACGCGACGGTGTGGCCCATCGACCACAGCCCGCTGCCGAGCAGGGAGACGTCGACGACCGACGGTTCACCGGTGCGCTCGCGCTTGAGCAGCGCCGCGGCGATGCCGCCTGCGAGGTTGGTGCCGGAGATGGTGTCGCCGTAGGCGGGCCCGGGCGGGCCGACCATGCCGGGGGTACCGGGTGGGGTGATCGTTGCCGCGGTGCCTGCCCGGCACCAGAACGCGGTCATGTCGTAGCCGCCCTTGACCGACTCCGCGCCGCGCGGACCCAGCGCACTGCCCCTGGCGTACACGATCGACGGGTTGACGGCGCGGATGTCGTCGACGTCGATGCCGAACTTCTGCCGATGGCCGGGCAGGAAGCTGGTCAGGAAGACGTCGGCTCGTTTGGCCAGCTCCAGCAGGACTTCTCGACCCTCGGGCACCGACATGTCCAGCCCGATGCTGCGCTTGAGCCGGTTGGCGTGCTCGATGTTCGGGTTCGGATCGCCCTCGACGCGCAGCAGCCCGGTCTGGCGCAGTCCGCGCTGCGGGTCACCGGTGACGGCGTGCTCCACCTTGACGACGTCGGCGCCCCACTCGGCGAGCACCGCGCCCGCGGACGGGACGAAACCGTACATCGCGACCTCGAGGACGCGGATTCCATCAAGAGGCTTGCTCATCTGATCAACTCACCACCGTCGCGTAGGTCTTGGCCTCCAGGAACTCCTCGAGCCCGGCCTTGCCCATCTCCCGGCCGATGCCCGACTGCTTGAACCCGCCGAACGGGCTGTCGGGGCTGAAGTAGTTGCCGCCGTTGATGGAGAACGTGCCGGTACGGAAGCGCCGGGCCACCGCGAGCGCGCGGTCCTGGCTGCCGAACACGGCGCCCGAGAGGCCGTAGATCGAATTGTTGGCGATGCGCACGGCGTCGTCGTCGTCCGTGTACGAGATGACCGCCAGCACCGGGCCGAAGACCTCCTCCTGCGCGATCTCGCTGTCGGGGTCGACGTCGGCCAGCAGTGTCGGGCTATAGAAGTAGCCGGGGTCCACCTTCTCTCCCCCGGTCACGAGCGTGGCGCCGGCTTCGACGGCGCGCTTGACCATGCCGTCGACCTTGTCGCGCTGCTTGGCGCTGATCAGTGGGCCCATGTAGGTGGACGGGTCGGCCGGATTCCCGAACCGCACCAAGCCGAAGTTGTTCTTGACGAGCTCGACGATCTCGTCCTTGTGTTGCTCGGGCACCAGAAGGCGGGACGTCAGCGCGCAGCCCTGCCCGGCGTGGGTGACCATGCTGAACGCGGAGAACAGCGCGGCGGTGCCGAAGTCGGCATCGTCGAGGACGATCGCGGCTGACTTGCCGCCGAGCTCGAGGAACACCTTCTTCAGCGTGTCGCTGGCGGCGGCCATGATCGCCCGGCCGGTCGGTGTGGACCCGGTGAACGTGACCATGTCGACGCCGGGGCTGGTGGTCAGCGCGGCCCCGACGGCCGGGTCGGCGCCGGCGAGCACGTTGACGACGCCGGCCGGGATGTCGGTGTGTTCGGCGATCAGTTCACCGAGCGCCAGCGTGATCAGCGGAGTGTCGGGCGCGGACTTGAGCACGACGGTGCAGCCGGCGGCCAGTGCGGGCGCCAGCTTCGCCAGCGCCAGTTGGTTGGGGTAGTTGTAGGCGATGATCGCCGCGACGACGCCCGCCGCTTCCTTCTCGACCCAGCGGTGGTGCAGCATGCCCCGGCTGGTGATGTTTCCGAGGTCCTCGGTCAGCGGGTAGGTCTTCAGCAGGTCGGCGTAGTAGGCCACGATGTCGATCGGCTGATCGAGCTGGGCTCCCTGGCACAGCGACTCGGTTGCGCCGACCTCGGCGATCGTCAGCGCCGCCAGCTCGTCGCGATGTGAGATCAGGGCCTGGTGCAACTGCTCGAGGCAGTGGATGCGGAACTCGGTGTTGGTCGACCAATCGCCGGCGTCGAAGGCCCTGCGCGCGGCGGCGACCGCGGCCTCGGCATCGGCCACGGTGGCGTCGGGGGCGTGGCCGATCACCTCACCGGTGGCCGGGTTGAGCGAAGGAAACATCCGCTCGGTCTCGACCAGGCGTCCATCGATCAAGAGTCGGCGCGTGGGCCGGCCCGGCTCGGCGGCGGCGCTGCCGGCGTCGTCCGAGATCGTGGCTGTTTCCTGCATCGTCCTCCTCAGGAGAGCTGCTTCGTCAGAGCGGTGATGTGGGCCGATGTGATGGAAACTGCATTCTCATCACCGGCGAATCATACATTCGCAGGATGAGAACTCAAGAAATCGACGCGAACCGCGGCTGCCAGCGGTGAACGGTGCAACAATAGGCCTCCGAATGTCTCACCAGTGCGAACAGATGCTCAATCATGTCTTGCGATGGAGCGCCTTGCGAGAGTACGGTTCTCATAATCGGAAGGATGATTCTTGATGGCTGAGTGCTGCGCGTGAAGAACGGTGTTGTCACCGGAGGCGGTTCGGGTATCGGGGCCGCCATTGCGGAACGCCTGCTGGCCGACGGCTTGCAGGTCGCCACGATCGACCTGAACCCGGGCGAGGCTGAGTTCTCCTACACCGCCGACGTGACCGACCGGGCTGCCGTCGACGCAGCGCTGTCGGAGATCCGGGCGGAACTGGGGCCGGTCACGGTGCTGGTGAACGCCGCCGGTCTGGACCGCTTCAAACGCTTCACCGAGTTGTCGTTCGAGGATTGGCAGAAGGTCATCGACGTCAACCTCAACGGCGTCTTCCACTGCACACAGGCCGTGCTGCCGGACATGATCGAGGCGGGCTGGGGCCGCATCATCAACATCTCGTCGTCGAGCACGCACTCCGGCCAACCCCTCATGGCGCCCTACGTCGCCGCCAAGTCGGCGGTCAACGGCCTGACCAAGTCCCTGGCGCTGGAGTGCGGCCCGAACGGGATCACCGTCAACGCCGTCCCACCCGGCTTCATCGACACCCCGATGCTGCGCAAAGCGGAGAAGCGCGGGTTCCTCGGTGATACGCGGAAGCAGATCGAGGCCACCCCCGTGCGGCGGATGGGCCGCCCCGAGGACATCGCGGCCGCGTGCGCATTCTTCATCTCGGAGGAGGCCGGCTACATCACCGGTCAGATCCTCGGCGTCAACGGCGGCCGGAACACCTAGGAAGGACATCCATATATGGGACGCGTTGAAGGAAAAGTCGCCTTCATCACCGGGGCAGCGCGAGGTCAGGGGCGCAGCCACGCCGTACGCCTCGCCGAGGAGGGCGCCGACATCATCGCCGTCGACCTGTGCGAGAACTTCGACACCATCGGGTACCCGATGGCCACTCCCGAAGACCTCGACGAGACGGCGGCTTTCGTCGAGAAGACCGGGCAGCGCATCGTCACGGCCAAGGCGGATGTGCGGGACGCCGCGCAACTGAAGAAGGCGCTCGAGGACGGCATCGCCCAGCTCGGCGGCCCGGACATCGTCGTCGCGCAGGCGGGCATCGCGGGCATGAAGGGCAATCCGCCCATGCAGGCCTGGACCGACGTGATCAACACCAACCTGATCGGAACGATCAACGCCATCCAGGTCGCGCTGCCCCACCTCAAGGAGGGTGCCTCGATCGTCGCCACCGGTTCGACCGCGGCACTGATGGACGCGCACAGCAAGCCGAACCCGGGCAACGACCCGGGAGGCATGGCCTACATGACGTCCAAACGGCTGCTCTCCCAATACGTTCACGACCTCGCGACCGAGCTGGCGGTGCGGGGCATCCGCGCCAACGTGGTGCATCCGACGAACTGCAACACCGACATGCTGCAGAGCCCGCCGATGTACAAATCCTTCCGGCCCGATCTGGAGAACCCGACCCGCGCCGACGCCGAACCGGTTTTCGGCGTGCAACAGGCGATGAAGGTCAACTTCATCGAACCGGAGGACATCAGCAACGCCATTCTCTGGCTGGTGTCCGATGAGGCCCGCTACGTCACCGGCATGCAGCTGCGCGTCGACGCGGGCGGCTATCTGAAGTGGTACGACTACCACGCCTAGGGAGAAACTCATGAAGGTTTGGGTTGACTCCGATCGGTGTCAGGGGCACACGCTGTGCTCGATGATCGCCCCGGATTCCTTTGAGCTCAGCGACATCGACGGGACCGCTTCACCGGTCAACGAGATCGTCCCGGCGGATCAGCAGGACGCGGTCCGCGAGGCGGCGCAATCCTGTCCGGAACAAGCCATCTCGATCGAGGAATGACGACTTCGGTCGCTGTCAGGAATTGTCCAAGTGCAGGGAGACTAGTGCCTTGAGTGTCGACGACGTCGTGAACGGCACCGCCGACGACAGCCGCAAGCAGAACACCTATCACTTCGACCGGCACACGCCGGAGTACCGGCTGCAGTTCGAGAAGATCACCGAAGAGATGCAGACGAAGTGCCCGATGGCGTGGACGGACACGTACGGCGGCCACTGGGTGGCCGCCGACAGCAGGCATGTCTTCGAGTTGGCACGCTGCCCCGCGGTGTCCAACCACCATGACATCAGCGGTGAAACCCCCTTCCAGGGGATCACCATTCCGAAGGCCAGCCGCGCCACCGTCGTACGCGGCGGCATCCTCGAGATGGACGAACCCGAGCACAGCACCTACCGCGGCGCGCTGAATCCCTACCTGTCGCCGGCGGCGATCAAGCGGTGGGAGCCGTTCGTCGACGAGATCGCCCGCGCCGCACTCGACGAGCACATCGAGTCGGGCAGCATCGACTTCGTCGAACACCTGGCCAACGTGGTGCCCGCGGTGTTCACCCTGGCGATGATGGGCATCGAGCTCAAGAAGTGGAACGTCTACAGCGAGCCCACCCACGCCTCGGTCTACACGCCTGAGCACGCTCCCGAGCGGGAGAAGATCAACGAGCAGCACCGCGAGATGGGCCTCGATCTCATCACCAACATGATGGAGATCCGCGAGAATCCCCGGCCGGGTCTGGTGAATGCGTTGCTGCAGTTGCGGATCGACGGCGAGCCCGCGCCCGACATGGAGATCCTGGGCAACCTGGGGTTGATCATCGGCGGCGGCTTCGACACCACCACCGCACTCACCGCGCACGCGCTGGAATGGCTCGGCGAGGACCCCGACGAGCGCGAGCGCCTCAGCCGGGAACGCGCCACGCTGCTGGATCCCGCCACCGAGGAGTTCCTGCGGTTCTTCACCCCGGCTCCCGGTGACGGACGGACGTTCGCCGACGACGTCGAGGTCGAGGGTCAGCACTTCAAGAAGTACGAGCGGCTGTGGCTGTCCTGGGCGATGGCCAACCGCGACCCCTCGGTGTTCGACAAGCCGAACGAGGTTGTCCTGGACCGGAAGGGCAACCGGCACTTCAGCTTCGGCATCGGAGTGCACCGCTGCGTGGGTTCGAACGTCGCCCGCACCGTGTTCAAGTCGATGTTGACCGCGGTGCTCGACCGGATGCCCGACTACGTGTGCGATCCCGAGGGAACCGTGCACTACGACAGCATCGGCGTCATCCAGGGCATGCGCAACCTTCCCGCCACGTTCACGCCGAGCAAGCCGCTGGGGCCCGGGCTCGACGAGACGCTCGAGAAGCTCCAGCGAATCTGCGACGAGCAGGAGCTCGCGCGCCCGATCACCGAGCGCAAGGAAGCCGCCGTCATCGATTAAGGGGCCGATCCGGCCCACGGTTCGCGGCGAGGTGGTTCGATGAGCACTGGTCGGTAGTCAAAGAAGGGCAGCAGAGGGTCATGAAGCTCAGCAAGATCGGGGCCGGGACGGCCGCGCTCATGGCGGCAGCGACGCTGCTTGCGCCGCAGTCGTCGGCTGCAATGCAGTTGGGCAACTATGACCTGCAGACCAACCGCTACTCGGATGCTTCGTGGCTGTGGTTCGTCGCGGCGTGCATCCCGGAGAAGTCGACCGACTGCGTCCAGATCGGGGCGCGGCCGCGCCTGCAGCGTTACGCCTACTACGGCGGCAAGGCCTTTCTGGGGCCCGACAACCGCTACACCTTGACTGTCGATGTACCCGACGGCCTACTGTGCCCCGGTCAGCGCTTACCGACCCGCGAAACCTATTCCTGGGACGCGACCACCCTCGTCGGAACCATCGACTCGGTGTACAACGTGGGCTGCTTCAATGGCCCGCCCGGACACCAGTTCTGGACGTTCAAACTGCAGCGCCTGTGATTTTCGGTGTAGTTGGTCACGCTGACGTTGACCAGCGACACCCGAATCCCTAGCGGCGGGGCAGCCCGAGCACCTGCTGGGCGATGATGTTGCGCTGGATCTCCGAGGTGCCACCGGCGATCGTGCCGCCGAAGCTGCGGGCGTAGCGCTCGAACCAGCTGGCGAAGTAGTGGTCGAGGTTCATGTGCTCGTACGGTCCCGAGGTCGCGGGATGGACCAGGCCGTCGGGTCCCGCAGCTTGCAGCGCATTGTGCAGTGCACGCTGCTCGGCCTCGGCGCCGAACAGTTTGGGGATCGACACCGACGCGACGTCGACCTCGCCGCGCGCTGCCTTCGCCAGCCCGACCGAACCCAGCAGGCGCAGCGCCTGATAGTCCATGATGGTGCTCGCCAACTCGTCGCGCTCGAGGGCGTTCTTCGGGCGAAAGTCGGCGACGCAGTTGGCGATTCGATCGGCGAAGCCGAGCCACATCATGGTGCGCTCGTGGCCGAGTGACCCGTTGGCCACCCCCCAGCCGCCGTTGAGCGGGCCGACGAGGTTCTCGGCGGGCACCCGCACGTCGGTGAAGAACACCTCGTTGAAGTCCAGGTTGTCGATTCCGGTCATGTCGGGGAAGGGGCGGCACACCACGCCCTCGAGATCGGTCGGGATCAGCAGCACGCTGATGCCCTTGTGTTTGGGCGCATCCAAGTCGGTGCGCACGAACGTCAGCAGGAAGTCGGCGTCGTGGGCACCGGACGTCCACACCTTCTGGCCGTTGACCACGAAGTAGTCCCCGTCGCGTACCGCGCGGGTGCGCAGCGACGCGAGGTCCGAACCCGCGCTCGGCTCGCTCATGCCCAGTGACGCGGTGCGCTCCCCCTTGAGCACCGGAACCGCCCACTGCTGCTTCTGCTCGTCGGTGCCGAACGTCAGCAGCGATGCCGCAATGATGTTGACGCCCTGCGGGTTGAAGCTGTGATAGATCCGGCGCCGGCACAGTTCCTCGGCGTGTACGAAGGTCTGCAGCACAGAGGCGTTGCGCCCACCGAACTCGGGCGGCTGCGCGGGCAGCAGCCAGCCGTTGTCGAACAGCTTGCGCTGCCAGTCGCGCGCCCACTGCGGCATGTGCGACACCGAGCGTGGACGCTCCAGTGTCTGGGCCGCTGAGGGGGTGTGCTCGTCGAGGAAGGCGGAGAACTCGGCGCGGAACTCCTCGACGTCGCTGTCAAAGGTCAGTTGCATCAAATTCCTCCGCGATCATCGCGCGATGCTCGGCGGCCCCGCCCAGCATCAGCTCGCCTGCCTTGGCCCGCTTGAGCGCGAACTGCACATCGTTCTCCCACGTGAAGCCCATCGCGCCGAACATCTGGAGACCGTGACGGAACACCAGCGCCTGACACTCCCCCGCCGCGGCCTTGGCCATGGCGGCCGCGAGGCGCCGACGCGGGTCATCCGCGGCGATGGTGAGCGCCGCGAAGTACGACAGTGCGCGGGCCCGCTCGATGGCGATGAACATGTCGGTGGCCTTGTGCTGGATCGCCTGGAACGTGCCGATCGCGACGCCGAACTGCTGACGGCTCTTGGCATGCTCGAGCGCCAGGTCGAGAATGCGCTGGCACGCCCCGACCATGGTGATCGCCATGCCCATCAGCGCGACGTGGCGGGCGCGCTCGGTGTCCACCGGCAGGCGTTCGGTGTCGGCCAGGTGCACGCCGGCGAACGACACCTCTGCGACGTGCAGTACCGGGTCGAACACGTCGACGCGCCGGGTGGTGATGGCCGGATTGTCGACGGAGTCGGTCTGCCGATCCACGCAGAAGACACCGGCGGGTGTCACGACGGCCATGCGCTCCGCACGGTCTCCGTCGAGCACGAAGCGGTCGGTGCCGGTCAGCACCCAGCCCTCGGCGTCCCGGACGGCGGTCACCCCGCTGTAGACGGCGGCCCCGGCCCAGAGCGGGTCGAAACGCTCACCCACCAGAGGTGCGTACTGGGTCAGGGTGGCCAGCAGCGGCGTCGGATCGGTGGCCCGTCCGAGCTCCTCGAGGACGATCGCCAACTCGACGGCGTTCTCCTGATCCGTGAGCTCGGTCCATCCCGCCTCGACGTAGCTGTTCCACAGCGGCGCCGGGTCGACGCCGTTCTCCGCGATGTCGCGGATCAGCGAGGCCGGGCATTGCTTGGACACCGCGTCGCGCACGGTCTCCTGCCACAGCCGCTGATCCGCATCGAACTCGAGTAGCACCCGTACGCCTCCTCTGACCGGCTGTGATGCGAGAATAGCATTCTCGCATCCGGTGTCGTCATTCTCATGATGGGGGTATTCGTTTTCACAATCGAGAAGCTGAGCGACCGATCAGCAGCGGGGTCTACCAGGGAAGACGTTAAGCACTCTGCTGGAGAACAGAATTCTTGCTTTAGAAGAACAACGATCTACACTGGAGACGTCCACGGCCGCGCACTCGGCCGTGCGGAGATCGAAGGATGGACGCCGAGTGAAGGACAACCCCTTGTGAAGGAACTCAGTGACGGGGTGAAGGTCCCGGTCATCGACACCAGCGTGCACATCTTCACCCAGTCCAACAAGGACCTGCGTCAGAACTTCATGCGCGAGCCGTTCCGCAGCCGCGGCTTCCCGGACTACGAGATGGACTGGTACGGCGCCCCTGGCGGCGAATATGCGAAGGGCACCGAGGGACCGGATCGGCAATACCCGGGATCCGACCCGGCGGTGGCGGCCCAGCACCTCTTCGTCGACCGCGGCGTCGACGTCGCGATCCTGCACCCGATGACCCGCGGCATCATGCCCGACCGGCACCTCGGCACCGCGATCGCCGCCGCTCACAACGAGATGATGGTGACCCGCTGGCTGGAGCACGCCGAGTTCGGCGACAGGTTCCGCGGCACCATCCGGGTCAACCCCGACGACGTAACAGGCGCATTGCGCGAGATCGACAAGTACAAGGACCATCCCCGCGTCGTTCAGTTGGGTGTGCCCCTGCAGTCTCGTGAGCTCTACGGCAAGCCCCAGTTCTGGCCGCTGTGGGAGGCCGCGGTGGAGGCGGACCTCCCCGTCGCCGTGCACTTCGAGGTCGGGTCCGGCGTGATGCTGCCGCCCACACCGAACGGGCTGACCCGCACCTACGAGCAGTTCGTCGGCTTCACGGCGATGAACTTCCTGTACCACCTGATGAACATGATCGCGGAGGGGGTATTCGAGAGGATGCCCTCGCTGAGGTTCGTCTGGGCCGACGGCGCCGCGGACCTGCTGACACCGTTCATGTGGCGCATGGACTGCTTCGGCAGGCCGCACCTCGAGCAGACGCCGTGGGCGCCGAAGATGCCCAGTGACTACCTGCCCGGCCACGTCTTCTTCGTGCAGGGCAGCCTCGACGGACCTGGGGACGTCGACTTCGCCGGTGAGTGGGCCGGCTTCACCGGCAAGGACGACATGGTGATGTACGGCTCGAGCTATCCGCACTGGCAGCTCAACGAGCTGTCGGTGCCCAGCGCGTACAGCGCCGAGCAGCGCGACAAGTTGTGCTGGCGAAATGCCGCAGAGCTGTACGGGATCCAAAGCCCGGTCATTGCGTCCGCCGCTGGGGCACAGTAGAGGGAACGAGGAGGCAACACCATGACCACCACAGCCAATCCACGGGTACCTGCTGCCGAGCGCATCGCCGTCCGGTGCGTCGATTCCGACGTCCATCCGGCGCCCCGCAGCGGCGATCTTGGTCAGTACATTCCCGAACCCTGGCGCAGCAAGTACTTCGGCACGCACAAGGTCGGCGACCAGATCTACTACGACGCACCCGACTACGCGCACTCCTATGCGATGCGCCTCGACACCTTCCCCCCGGACGGCGAGTTCGCCTGCAGTGACCCTGATCTGGCCTTCAAGCAGCTGATAATGGAGGCCGGCTCTGACATCGCGATTCTGGAACCCGCGGCCTACCCGGCGCGGATTCCCGAAGCCAACCACGCGATGAACTGCGCGCTCAACGATTGGCAGGCCAACCACTGGCTCGACAGCCACAACAACTGGCACGAGCGGTGGCGCGGGTCAATCTGCCTGGCCATCGAGGAGCCTGAAAAGAGTGTGGCCGAGATCGAACGCTGGGCCGGGCATCCGTACATGGCGCAGATCCTGATCAAGGCCGAACCCCGTCCCTCTTGGGGCGACCCCAAGTACGACCCCATCTGGGCCGCCGCCACCAAGCACGACATCACCGTGAGTTGTCACCTGTCACGCAGCCACTACGACGAACTGCCGATGCCGCCGGTCGGACTGCCCAGCTACAACCACGACTTCATGGTCACGTACTCGCTGCTGGCGGCGAACCAGGTGATGAGCCTGATCTTCGACGGCACGTTCGACCGCCACCCCAACCTGAAGATCGTGTTCGTCGAGCACGCGTTCACCTGGATCCTGCCGCTGATGTGGCGCATGGACGCGATCTACGAGGCCCGCAGGTCGTGGATGGACATCAAGCGCAAGCCCAGCGAGTACATCAAGGACCACATCAAGTTCACCACCCAACCGCTGGACTACCCCGAGGACAAGACCGAGTTGACCCGGGCCTTCGAGTGGATGGAGTGCGAGAAGATCCTGCTGTTCAGCAGCGACTACCCGCACTGGACGTTCGACGACCCGCGCTGGCTGGTCAAGCATCTGCCGGAGCACGCCCGCGAGGCCATCATGTTCCGCAACGGCATCGAGACCTACAAGCTGCCGGACACCGTGCCGGCGCTCGAGGGTCAGGTCCGGGTCTTCTAACCGATGACTGAACCGAAGCCGCCCCGCCTGGCGCAGGGGCGTGAACACGTCGTGGCCACTGTCGACGAGATTCCCCCCGGCACACACAAATTGGTGCCCATCGGGCGCCACGGTGTCGGCGTGTACAACGTCAACGGCACGTTCTACGCCATCGCGAACTACTGCCCGCACGAGGGCGGCCCGCTGTGTTCGGGCCGGGCACGTGGCCTCAACATCGTCGACGACAGCGTGCCCGGTGACGCGGTGATGGTCCGCGACCTGGAGTACATCTTCTGCCCCTGGCACCAGTGGGGTTTCGAGCTCGCCACCGGGACCACCGCGGTCAAGCCGGAATGGAGCATCCGCACCTACCCCGTCCGGGTCGTCGGCAACGACGTCCTCGTACAGGCCTAGACCGCACTTCGAGCACAGAGAAAATCGGAGAGAAGTTGCCCGACAAGAAGATCGAGATCAACGGCGGCAACGTCGTCTACGAAATATTGGGCAAAGAGGGTGAATTCATCGTCCTCACCCCGGGTGGCCGGTTCAGCAAGGACATCCCGGGCCTGAAGCCGCTGGCGCGCAAACTCGTCGATGGTGGCTACCGGGTCCTGTTGTGGGACAGGCCCAACTGTGGCAAGTCCGATGTCCAGTTCTACGGCCAGAGCGAATCGCACATGCGTGCCGAGACCCTGCAGCAGCTGATCACCAAGCTCGACATCGGACCGTGCATCATCGCCGGAGGGTCAGGGGGCGCACGGGATTCGATGCTCACCACCATGCTCTACCCCGAGCTGGTGAAGAAGCTGGTGGTATGGAACATCGTCGGCGGCGTGTACGGCTCGTTCGTGCTCGGGTCCTACTACATCGTCCCGAGCATCCTCGCGGTGCGTGGGGCGGGGATGAAGGCCGTCGCCAATGTGGCCGAATGGCAGGAACGCATCGCCGAGATCCCGGACAACGAGGCCCGTTTCGCGGCCCAGGATCCCGACCAGTTCCTCAAGTTGATGCTGCGCTGGCTCAATGCCTTCGTGCCGAAGCCGGGCCAGACCATCCCGGGCGTCGAGGACGAGATGTTCGACAACATCACCGTGCCCACACTCATCATCCGGGGTGGGGAGAACGACCTCGATCACCCCAAGCGCACCTCGCTGGAGGTGAGCTGCCTGATCAAGGGCTCGAAGGTCATCGACCCGCCATGGCCCGAAGACGCCTGGGAACGCGCCGGTGAGGCGCGCGCTTCAGGAAAGGTCAAGCGCTTCAACATGTTCGACACCTGGGTGCAGGCCGCGCCAGCGATCCTCGACTTCCTGAAAAAATCGAAATGACGGACGCGGCGATCGAGGACATGGCGTGACGACGCAGCGCTCAGACGGTGACGATGTGGACCTCGCAATTCAGGGAGGCCTCCAGCGCGGTGTGCACCCGGCTCTCGGGGACCCGCCGCAGGTCGGATTTGAGCAGCGTCACCCTGACGATGTCCCAGCCGTTCTCGGTGGCGGTGCGCTCGATCTCACCGCGCAGGCCGAGGCCCGCCAACACCCCCTGCGCATCGTCGTCGGTGCCCCTGCTGACGTAGGTCAGAACACCCGCCGACGGCCGGGTGCCGAAGCCGCCGAACGCGGTGACACACCAATCCACCGCGGTGCGCTTGAGTTCGTCGGGGTCATCACCGGCGATGAGCACTTCGACCTGCCTGCGGTTCGTCGGCATCACCGCGAGGTCGGCGTCGACGACTTCCGCGCCGTGCTCCGCAGCCAACCCGCCGAGCGTTGCCATGCCCTCGCGTAGTTGGTCCGGCGCCAGCAGCGCCAACGGGTCGACGTCGACTCGCACCACCGCAGTTCTCATGCCCGCCAGCCTATCCGCGGGCAGGAAGGCCCGATCATGACCACCACAGACAATGGGTTGGCCACCCGGCTGACCGTCACCGTTTGGCCCGGCCTGACCCCGCGCCTGCTGCGGGTCTCCGACGGCGCCGAGATCGAGGATCACGTCGCGTACGTGCAGTCGGGTGGCTATCAAGCGCTCGATGATCCGGACGCGCTGCTCGAGGAGGTCGATCGCAGTGGGCTACTCGGCCGCGGCGGCGCCGCGTTTCCGCTTGCGGTGAAGCTGCGCACGGTGCGCGACGCGGGCCGTGCCGGCATTCCGACGGTGGTGCTCGCCAACGGCGAGGAGGGCGAACCCGCCTCCGTCAAGGACAAGTGGTTGCTGCGCAACCGGCCGCACCTCGTTCTCGACGGTGTCCGGTTGGCCGCGCGAATCGTCGGCGCGGACCAGGCCTACGTCTACGTCTCCGACACACACGCGGTCCACGCACTCACCACCGCGCTGGACAGCGCACCCTCGGATGACCTCGCGGTGAGGGTGGTTGCAGTCGAGCCCGGTTACGTCGCCGGCGAGGAGACCGCCGCGGTACGCGCAGTCAACGGCGGTCCCGCCAAGCCCACCGACAAACCTCCGCGCCCGTTCGAGGAGGGCATCGGCAAACGGCCCACTCTGGTCGGCAACGTGGAGACGCTGGCGAACCTGCCATTCATCCTGCGCCACGGGAGCGACGCCTTCCGGGCGCGCGGCACCTCGGCCTCCCCCGGCACGTTCCTGGCCACCGTGACCGGCGGCGGCAAGCCCCCGGCTCTGTACGAGCTCCCGCACGGCACGCCGGTCACCGAGTTGCTCGAGCAGCATCAGGTTCCCGCTGACGGCCTCAAGGGCGTGTTGATGGGCGGCTATTTCGCGGGCCTGCTGAACCGTGAGGTGCTGGACGCGACGCTCGACCACGAGTCCATGCGCCGGCTCAACAGCGGACTCGGTTGCGGCGCCGTCTCGCTCATCACCGACGACTGCCCGGTCGCGATCGCCGCGTCGGTGATGGCGTACTTCGACCGCGAGAACGCCGACCAGTGCGGCTCGTGCTTCAACGGCACCGCGGCGATGTCCGCGGTGACCTCCGCGCTGCGCGATGGCGCAGCCGCCCAGGACGACCTGACCCGTCTGGAACGGTGGTCGGTGGTGCTCCGGGGCCGCGGTGCGTGCGCGACGCTGGACGCGGCCACGAACGTCGCGGCCAGCCTGCTGAGGGCCTTCCCGACCGATGTCGCCCGGCATCTGGCCGGGGACTGCGATGCGTGCCGCGCCGACGCGTACAAGGCTCTGCGACCCTACGAGGTGGAGGCGGTTTCGTGAGCGAGCCGATGAAGATCAAACTGGACCGCACGATGTGCGACGGGTTCGGCATCTGTGCCAGACATGCTCCGGAGTACTTCTCACTCGACGACTGGGGCTACGCGTCGCTCATCGGCGACGGCAGCGTCCGCGAGGCCGATCGTGACGCGGTGATGCGGGCGCTGATGGACTGTCCGGTGCACGCCATAATCGAACTGGGTGAGCACGGACCGCTCGGCCAGCCGGCGCCGGGCGCCGCTTCCGAGGAAGCCATCGAGCCCCACTTGAACAGCGAACACAGCGAAGCGATCTCGGAGTTCGTTCGGTGACCAGACCACTACCCCAGCTCACCGCGCAGAACGAGTTCTTCTGGACCTCGGGGGCCGATGGCCGGCTGCGCATCCAGGAGTGTCTGAGCTGCCAGTCGCTGATCCATCCACCCGTGCCGGTGTGCCGTTACTGCCGCGACACCAAGATGGGCGTGCGTGTCGTCTCGGGCAGGGCGACGCTCGCCGGACTGACCGTCAACCACCGCTTCGGCTTCCCCGACATGCCACCGCCCTATGTCGTGGCCGAGGTCGCACTCGCCGAGGACCCCCGAGTTCGGTTGACCACCAACATCATCGACGCCGACCCCGATGACCTCGCCCTCGGGCAACCCGTCGAGGTGACGTTCCAGCAGGCCGAGGACGTGTGGCTGCCGCTGTTCAAGCCGGCCGCCGACCAGTCCACGCCCGCCGCGATGCCCACCGACGAGATTCCGCCGGAGCAGTTCGCCAAGTACGTCCGACCGATGCTCACCAAGAAGAAGTTCGAGGAGCACTCGGCGATCACGGGCATCGGCATGTCGACGATCGGTCGCAGGCAGATGGTTCCACCCCTGTCTCTGACGATCGCGGCCTGCGAACAAGCGGTGGCGGACGCGGGGCTCACCTACGACGACATCGACGGGTTGTCCACCTATCCCGGCCTCGACATGGCCGGCATGGGCGAAGGCGGGGTGAGCGCACTCGAGGGCGCCCTGGGGCTGCGGCCCACCTGGATCAACGGCGGCATGGACACCTTCGGCCCCGGCGGCTCGGTGATCGCCGCGATGATGGCGGTCGCCACCGGTATGGCCCGCCACGTGTTGTGCTTCCGCACCCTGTGGGAGGCGACGTTCGGCCAGCTGGTGAAGGAGGGCAAGATGTCCCCTCCGATGGGGGCGCGCACCTCCAGCTGGCAGCACCCGTTCGGGGCGGTCTCGGCAGCACACGTGTTGGCGCAGAACGCAAGTCGGCACTTCGACCGCTACGGCACCACCCGCGAGACGCTGGGCTGGATCGCGCTGAACCAGCGTGCCAACGCCGCGCTCAACCCGACCGCCATCTATCGCGATCCCATGACGATGGACGACTACCTGTCCGCGCGGATGATCACCACCCCGTTCGGACTGTACGACTGCGACGTGCCCTGTGACGGCGCGGTCGCGGTCATCGTCTCGGCGGTGGACGTGGCCAAGGATCTGGCCAAGCCGCCGGTGCGGTTCGAGGCGGTCGGAACCCAGATCATCGAGCGGCTCGACTGGGACCAGACCACACTCACCCACGAACCGCAGGTGCTGGGCCAGTCCGCCCACCTGTGGTCGCGAACATCGTTGCGGCCCAAGGATGTCGATGTCGCAGAACTCTACGACGGGTTCACGTTCAATTGCCTGTCCTGGCTCGAGGGGCTGGGTTTCTGCGGGATCGGCGAGGCGAAGGACTTCCTCGACGGCGGCAAGGCCATCGCCCGCGACGGGATCATCCCGCTGAACACGCACGGCGGCCAGCTGTCGCACGGCCGCACCCACGGCATGGGGCTGATCCACGAGGCGGTCACGCAGTTGCGCGGCGAAGCCGGTGACAGGCAGGTTCCCGGTGCCCGCGTCGCGGTGGCCAGCAGCGGTGGGCTGACCCCCAGCGGCGTGATGCTTCTGCGAGCCGACGGGTGACGGTCCCCGAGGAGGTCCCGGCGACCGTCCCCCGTCCGCGAGTTGTGCTCGTCGACGGTGTGCCGATGTCGGGACTGGTCTCGCAGGTGCAGGATGCACGTGCGGTCATCGTCGCGGTGCACGGTGGCGCCACGTCGTCGGCGTACTTCGACTGCCCCGGCCATCCGCGCCTGTCGCTGCTGCGGTCCGCTGCGGCACGGGGTTTCACCGCGATCGCCCTGGACCGCCCGGGGTACGGCGCGTCGGCGGTGTACGCGGGCGAGTTCGCCGACCCCGCCCGCCGCGTCGCCGCCGCGTTCGCGGCGGTGGACAGGATTCTCGCCGACGGTGACCGCGGCGCCGGCCTTTTCCTCGTCGGCCACTCCGCGGGCTGCGAGCTCGCGCTGCGGATGGCGACATCCCGGCCCGACGTCGTCGGGATCGAGCTGGCGGGCACCGGGCTGCGGTACAGCGATACCGCCAAGAGCATCATCAGCGAGGCCACTGTCACGTCACGGCCGGCGGGGTTGCGAGATCTGTTGTGGCAACCCACCGAGCTGTATCCGGCCGAAGTGCTGACCGGGGCGCTCTCGGCACCTGGGGTGGCCTACGAGGCGGCGGTCACGGCGAACTGGGCACGGCGCGATTTTCCCGAGATCGCCGCGCGCGTGGAGGTGCCCGTGCAGTTCAGCGTCGCCGACCACGAGAGCGTCTGGGAGTCCACGCCCGAGGCGCTCGGCGCCGTGACGGCGCTCTTCACCGACGCACCCCGCGTGCTCCTCAACGAAATGGCGGACAGCGGACACAATCTCAGCGTCGGTCTGAGCGCCGACACGTACCACCGGAACGTCATGTCGTTCATCGAGGAATGCATCGCAGGCGCTCGTGGCCGCGATCAAGAGCAAGCGGAGGCGGGTTGATGAGGGTCGGATTCATCGGGCTGGGCAGTCAGGGCGGGCCGATGGCACGCCGGATCGTCGAGGGTGGTTTCGAGCTGACGCTGTGGGCGCGCAGACCCGCCTCGGTCGAGCCCTACGCCGACACCGCGGCCAAGGTGGCGTCCACACCTGCAGAGCTCGCGGCGGCCAGCGACCTGGTGTGCCTGTGCGTCGTCGGCGACGACGACGTGCACGAGGTGTTGACGGGAGAGTCCGGTGTGCTGGCGGGGCTCGAGCCCGGCGGGATCGTCGCGATCCACAGCACCGTCCATCCCGACACCTGCCGCGAGTTGGCCGATCTCGCTGCCGCACAGGGCGTCACCGTGATCGACGCCCCGGTCAGCGGCGGCGCGCCCGCGGTCGAGCAGGGCACGTTGATGGTCATGGTCGGTGGCGAGGACGACGTGGTCGACAAGGTTCGCCCGGTGTTCGCGACCTACTCCGATGCGATCGTCCACCTCGGTGCGCTGGGTAGCGGTCAGGTCGCGAAGATCCTCAACAACCTGTTGTTCAGCGCGAATCTCGGTGCGGCGATGAGCACTCTGGAGCTGGGTGACGCACTCGGCATCCCCCGCGACCGACTCTGCGAGGTCCTTCACCGCGGCTCTGCCACCAGCAAGGCGGTCGGCAGCATCACGATGTTCGGCGGCAGCCTCGAAGCGCTCGCACCCATCGCGGGCGCGCTGCTGCAGAAGGACGTGCGCCACGCCGCGAGCCTGGCCAAGCACGTCTCGGCGCCCGAGGGCACGGTGTTCACGGTGGCGGACACGGCGCTGACGTTGATGGACCACAGCCGCTCGTGAGGGCCTCATGAGAATCGGGTTCGTCGGCGCAGGCCGGATGGGCGCGCCGATGGTGCGTCGCCTCGCGGATGCCGGCCACGAGGTACGGGTGCTCGGGCGCACCGACGAAAAGCGCGCGGCCGTCACAGACCTCGGTGCACAGCCGGTCGCGACGACCGACGAAGTCTGCGTCGATGCCGACGCTGTGGTGATCTGCGTGTTCACCGACGATCAGGTCAAACAAGTGTGCCTCGACGGCGATCTGGTGGGACGGATGCGGCCGGGGGCCGTCCTTGTCCTACACACCACCGGAAGCCCCAGGACCGCTCAGTCGATCGCCGCACGGTTCGACCACGTCGACGTCGTCGATGCGCCGGTCAGCGGGGGCCCCCACGACATCGCCGCGGGTTCGGTGACGCTGTTCGTCGGGGGTTCCGATGACGCGGTCGAGCGAGTTCGGCCACTGCTCGCCGCCTACGGCGACCCGATCCTGCATGCCGGACGCACGGGATCCGGACAACTGGTCAAGCTCGTCAACAACACGATGTTCGCCGCGCAGATCGGGTTGGTCGCCGAAGGTGTTCAGCTGGGCTCGCGGCTCGGAATCGACGAGGGCCCGCTGCTCAACGCGCTTACGCACGGAAGCGCGCAGAGCCGAGTCCTGTCCATGATCGCCTCGGCGGGGTCGGTCGACGCGTTCATCTCCGCCGTCGGCGAGTTCATCGGCAAGGACGTGGCGGTCGTGCGCAACACCGTCGCCGAACTCGGCGGCGACCTCGGCCGGCTCGAGGCACTGGTGAACGGCGCGGTGTCGGCATGACGCGCCGATGCCCGCTCTGCGATTCGGCTGACTTTCGAGACGATCTGCCGCATACTATAGGCGTTACAATTTCCCAGGTTTCCGTAATGTATCCGGCCCTGTGTGCAGCGCCGAGGAGGACGCAGTGACCAAGCCCAAACTCGTGTTCAGCCCGGTTGCCCAAGAGTACTTCGACAATCCGTACGAGATCTATCAGCGGATGCGGGATGAAGCCCCGATCTACTACGACGAGGAACAGGACTTCTACGCGCTGACCCGGCACGCCGACGTGGCGGCGGCGTTCAAGGACCATGAGTCGTTCTCGTCCGCCTATGGGTGCAATCTGGCTCAGATCCGCGCCGGTGAGCCGCCCCAGAAATCGATCATCTTCATGGACCCGCCGGACCATCGCCACATGCGCAGCCTGCTCAACAAGGCGTTCACCCCCCGCGCCATCCAGTCGCAGCGGGACACCGTGGTCGAGCTCGTCGAGCACTATCTCAGCAAGGTCGATCCCGACAACTTCGACGTCGTGCAGGACTTCTCCGGCCCCTTCCCCGTCGAGGTGATCACCCGGATGGCCGGGGTACCCGAGGAGTTCCGCCAGCAGGTCCGGCACTGGATCGACAAGGGCCTGGAGTGCGAGCCGGGACAGAACGAGCTCAGCGAGACGGCGATGGAGGCCAACGTCGCGTCGGGCATCTACTACTACGGTCTGGTCCAGGAGCGCCGCAGGAACCCCCAGGACGACATGATCAGCCGGCTCATCGCAGCGGAGATCCCCGGTCCCGACGGCACCAATCGCATGCTCGACGACATCGAGATCACCGGTTTCGCCGCACTACTGGGCGGCGCGGGGGCAGAAACCGTGACCAAGCTGATGGGCAGCGCCGTCGTGGAGTTCGCGCGGCATCCCGACGAGTGGCAGAAGCTGCTCGACGACCGCAGCAGGATCCCTGCCGCGGTCGAGGAGCTGCTGCGTTACGTCGGTCCCGTGCAATACAACGTCCGCTACAGCCTCAAAGAAGTCGAAGTGCCCAGCGGCACGATTCCGGCACACAAGCCGGTCTTCCTGATGGGCGCTTCCGCCAACCGGGATCCGCGGGCGTTCGACGACGCCGAGACGTTCGACATCGACCGCGACCGCAGCCAGGCGCAGAACCTCGGCCTCGGCTATGGCATTCACAGCTGCCTCGGCGCAGCGCTGGCCCGCATGGAAAGCGCGATCGCCCTCGAGTACCTGCTCGACTTCATGCCGCGCTTCGAGGTCGACTTCGACGGACTGGAGCGGACCAATATGCAGAACGTGGCCGGCTATCACCACGTCCCTGTGAAGGTGCTGAAGTGACACCAGCGAGAAGCGAAGCGGGATCGCGCATGACCCAGCGAGAAGCGAAGCGGGATCGCGCATGACCCAGCGAGAAGCGAAGCGGGATCGCGCATGACCAAGCGAGAAGCGAAGCGGGATCGCGCATGACCAAGCGAGAAGCGAAGCGGGATCGCGCATGACCAAGCGAGAAGCGAAAGGGGATCGCGCATGACCCAGAAGATCGAGGTCGACTTCGGGCTCTGCGAAAGCAATGGGGTCTGCATGGGGATCATCCCTGAGGTCTTCGATCTCGACGACGACGACTACCTGCACGTACTGCAGGACGAGGTGACCCCGGAGAACGAACAGCAGGTCAAGGAGGCCGTCCGTCAGTGCCCGCGCCAAGCGATATTCCTCAGAGACGAATGACGGCAACCGAGCTGGTCTTCGATCCGTTCTCCGAGGAGTTCTTCAACGGGCCCTGGGAAATCTACCGGCGCATGCGTGAGGAGGCGCCGGTGTACTACAACGCCGAGCAGGACTTCTACGCGCTGTCGCGGCATGAGGACGTCGCCGCCGCCTACAAGGACTTCGCGACCTACTCGTCGGCCTACGGCCTGGACCTCGCGACGATACGGTCAGAAGAGCCGATGGCCGCAAAGATGATCATCCTGATGGACCCGCCCGAGCACCGGCAGATGCGCAGCCTGGTCAACAAGGTGTTCACTCCGCGGGCCATCGAGGCGATGCGGTCGATGGTCACCGAAACCATCGACCGCTACCTCGCGCAGGTCGACTCGGGTCGATTCGATGTCGTGCAAGACTTCTCGGCGTTCTTCCCGGTCGAGGTCATCACCCAGATGCTCGGGGTGCCAGAGGAATACCGGCAAAAGGTGCGCGAATGGGTGGACACCTCCCTGCACCGCGAACCCGGCCAGATCGACATGTCCGAGGAAGGCATGCAGGCGATCGCGGAATCCATGGGGCTCTATTACAGCCTTATTCAGGAGCGGCGGGCCGAGCCCCGCGACGACATGTTCAGTCGTCTCGTCGCCGCCGAGATCGAGCGCGAGGACGGTGAGATGGAGTCGCTCGACGACTTCGAGATCGCCGGTTTCGCAACGCTTCTGGGTGGGGCGGGTGCCGAAACGGTCACCAAGCTGGTTGGCAATGCGGCGGTGACGTTCGCGCGCTTCCCGGACCAGTGGCAGAAGCTGCTCGAGGACCGGAGCAAGATTCCGGCTGCGGTCGAGGAGCTGCTTCGGTACGAGCCGCCCGTGCATTACAACGTCCGACGATCCATGCGCGAGGTGCAACTGCACGGCGTCACCATCCCCGAGGGCAAGCCCGTGTTCCTGCTGGGCGGCTCGGCGCATCGAGATCCTGAGGCGTTCACCGACCCCGACGCGTTCGACATCGACCGAGACCGCACCGAGGCGCAGAACCTTGGATTCGGCTACGGCGTGCACAGTTGCCTCGGGGCGGCGCTGGCCCGGATGGAGACCGCGATCGCGCTGGACAGACTGCTCGACACCATGCCGCGCTACGAGGTGCTCTGGGACGAATGCCAGCGGGTGGCGATGCAGAACGTCGCGGGCTGGTCCCACGTCCCGGTGCGGGTGATGGGCTAACCCGTGCGATTCGTGTTCGTGCACGGCGGATTTCATGCCGCCTGGTGCTGGGAACGCACGATCGCCGAGATCGAATCACTGGGGCATGACGGCGTCGCCGTCGACCTCCCCGGGCACGGCGCGCTGGTCGATCAGGAGTCGACGCTGGCCAATCGGCGCGACGCCATCGTCGCGGCGATGCAGGATGCGGGCGACACCAGGAGCGTGCTGGTCGGGCACTCGGGCGGGGGCTTCGACGCGACCCTGGCCGCCGATGCGCGGCCGGACCTGGTGACACACATCGTCTACCTCGCCGCGGCGCTACCCCGCGAGGGCCGCACGTATCCCGAGGCGATGGCGATGCGCGACCCGGACGACGAGCTCGGCGAGGAATTCGACGGTGACGTCGGAGAGATGTTGAGCCACTTGCACTTCGACGCCGACGGCGCCATGACCTTCGCGGATTTCGACGGCGCCTGGAAGTACTTCTACCACGACTGTGACGAAGCGACCGCACGCTGGGCGTTCGAACGGCTGGGACCCGAGCGGTTCGGCGAGACCACGGTGACCCCGGTGTCGGTGCCACGCTTCTGGGACGCCGACCTGCCCCGCAGCTTCATCGTGTGCGAGCAGGACCGGTCGATGCCCCGCTGGCTCGCCGATACCGTCGCCCGCAGGCTCGGTGTTGAGCAGCTGTCGATCGACGCCTCACACTCGCCGTTTCTGTCGCGGCCACGCGAACTCGCCGAGCTGCTGGTGCACGCGACCACGACGACGCCCGTTGCCCCGCTCACCCCTCACTGAATTCCCTGCGCGGAACCCAAGGGGATGCCCGTCAGAAGCCGGAGACGATGACCCCATTGCAGTCCGCCGCTGCCTGGCGCAGCTTCGCGGCCGCCTGGTACTCGTCGGAGTAGTACCACTCCTTCGCCGCCTCGACCGATTCGAACTCCAGGAGCACGGTCTGGGTGCCGTGCCACTCCCCCTCGAGCGTGTCGGCCGCCGGGCCGAACGCCAGTACCTTCGCGTTGCCCATCGTCTGGCTGGCCAGCTTGCCGTACTCGGCCATGCCTGCCGCGTCCTTGACGTCCTCGGTGATGATCACATAGCCCTTGGGCACTCGAATCTCCTTCTTCTCAGTCGATCTCGGCGATCGCATGTTCGGGGCAGTTGTCGATGGCCTCGCGGGCGGCAGTCTCCAGACCGGCGGGGACCTCCGCAGGGTCGGCGACGGCCCATCCGTCGTCGGTCAGCTCGAAGACCTCGGGGCACAGCGTCAGGCACATTCCGTGGCCGGCGCAACGGTTTTCGTCTACCGCGACCTTCATTTGACGTCGAACTCCAGATGCAGTTCGGTGAGCCCGCGCAGGATATAGGTCGGGATGTACTGATAGCGGCGGTCGCCGGCCGGGCCGTGCTTGCTCTCCGAAATCCGGATGTCGGTCGTGCGGTCGAGGAGTCGCTCCAGCCCGACCCGAGTTTCCGCGCGCGCCAGCGGTGCGCCGGGGCAGCTGTGGATCCCACGGCCGAATGCCAGGTGTTGGCGCGCGTTCTTGCGCTCGGGATCGAACGTGTCGGGATTCTCGAAGCGGCGCGGGTCGCGGTTGGCAGCGCCGTTGATCACCATCACGGTGCAGCCGGCGGCCAGCGCCTCATCGCCGACGGTCGTCGGGACCCGCGACAGCCGGAAGTCGCCCTTCACCGGGCTCTCGATGCGCAGGCACTCCTCGATGAAGTTCGGCATCAAGCTGCGATCCTCCCGCAGCCTGGCCTGGACGTCGGGGCGCTCCCCCAGCACCTTCAGCGCCGTGCTGAGCAGTCGAACCGTCGTCTCCTGGCCTGCGGAGAAGACATTGGTGGCCACGCGCACCACGTCACCGACCTCAGGCATGGTTCCGTCCGGGAACGTCGCTGTCGCCAGTCCGGTCAGCACGTCGGCGCGAGGCTCGGCGCGACGCTCCTCGACATAGGTCGCGAAGACGTCGTACAGGTACTCCAGCGGCGTCTTGGTGAGCTCCTTGTCCGCGTTGCCCAGGCCGCTGCCATGAGTTCCCCGCGCGAGGCGTTCGAGCAACTCGGGCCGATCCTCTTCGGGCACGCCGAGGAGGTCGGCGATGATGCGCAGCGTGAACGGACCGGCGAAGCCCTTGATGAACTCGCCCTCACCCGGGGCGAGGAAGTCGTCGAGGATGTCGTCGGCCAGCTGCCACATCGCGTCCTCGTTCTCCTTGAGGCGCTTGGGCGTGATCAGCCGCATCAGCAAGGCGCGGTGATTGGTGTGCGTCGGCGGGTCCAGCGTGGGCAGCTGGTCGCTGAACGGGATCTCGTCGCGGTGCTCGATGATCAGGTCGGTGATGTCCCCGTCTTCCATACCCTCCAGGGACACGGGAAAGCCAGGGAACGGCCCGGTGACCGAGATGCACGACGAGAACGTGTCCGCGTCGTTGTAGACGTCCACGGCCTCCTGCCAGCCGGTGACCATCGTGACACCGTAGTGGTCCTCGCGGCTGACGGGACACTTGTTGCGGAGCGCCTCGTAGAACGTATAGGGGTCGTCCGTCAGCCGACTGTCCCTGAAGAAGTCGACCGTTGTGAGGTCTTCCGACATGCTTGCTCCGTTCCGACGATCTCTCGATACGAGAACGCGATTCTCATTCCTGGGTATCAGGTTTTCACACCGGCTGCGCGCCGTCAACGAAGACCGGTCTCAATGCTCCTCGGGCTGGATGCCGAAGACACGCACCGCGACGGCCAGCAGTTGGTAACAGCCGACGGTGAAAACGAGATCCAGGACCTGCTGTTCGTCGAACTGCTCGCGCAGGTGCGACCAGGTGGCATCGGTCAGTGTGCTCGAGCCCTCCAGTTCGTCGACGGCGCGCACGACGACTGCGTCGACCTGGTCGATCACCTCACCGGTGCGGACGGCCTGGATCTCGGCGACCGTCAGGCCGGCGCGCTGCGCGATGGGCACGTGGTGATCCCAGAGGTACTCGGACCCACGCAGATGCACCGCGCGCAGCAGCGCCACCTCGCGCACCCGGGCGGACACTGTCGAGTGCAGCAGAAGGTGCGCGTTGAACTCGAGGTACGCGCGCGTGAGTCCCTTGTTACGAACGAGCGTGCTTACGATGTTGCCGGCGTCGCGGGGGTTGGCCCGCTCGGTCGGCAACAGCGGGCTCAACGCGCTGCGGACGTCGTCGTCCCACTCCTCGGCGGGCAGCGGCTCCAGACGCGGGATGGATGCCATCCCTACTGGATCGGCTCGTCGCCGAGCACTGTGGTGCGCACCATCTCTCGCGGCGAATCGGGGTCGTACGGCGCCGCGCGGTGAAGGACGCCGTTGTTATCCCAGATCACCGTGTCGCCGACCGACCACCGATGGCTGTACACCAGGTGCGGCTGGGTGGCACGTTCGAGCAATTCGGCCAGGAGCGCCCGTCCCTCGTCGCGATCCATGCCGACGACGTAGTGCGCCGAAGCCCCCAGCACGAGGGACCTGCGGCCGCTGCGGTGTGTCCAGACCAACGGATGTTCATGCGTGGGGCGGGACCGCCACCGCGCCAGCTCCTCCGGCGAGGGGTCCGGGTTGACCCGGCTCTGCGATGCCTCCAGCGAATGCACCACACGAAGCGCACCGAACCGCTCCTTCTCCTCGTCGCTGAACGCGTCGTAAGCGGCGTAGGAATTGGCGAACTCCGTCTCCCCGCCCCGCTCGGCCACCTGGACCGCGGACAGCACGGTGGCCTTCTGCGGGCACTCGTCACCGGTCGGGGTGCACCCGTCGATATGCCAGTCGAACGTCGCTCGCAGGTAGGCGGCGGACGCGTTCTTCGACTTGTCCAGCGTGATCGGGTAGATGCCGGCGACCGGGTGGTGCCCGTCTGAGGAGTGGTCGACATCGCCGAGTCGCCGGCAGAACGCGACCTGGGCCTCAGGATCCAGGTGCAGGTTCGGAAAGACCAGCACCCCGTTGCGCTCGAGCGCATCGAGCACCGCCTCCGCGAGCGAGTCGTCACTCACGAGGCGGTCGGGGTCGACCCCGACCACTTCGGCACCGACTGACTCCGTCAATTTGTTGATCGTCAGCAGGCTCATCGCCCGTCCTTTCCCGATGGAGCGTATGAAGGTGGGATCACGGCACCGGTGCGCCGACGCGGTCGATCACGGCGTCGGCGGAGTCGGCGGGCTTCTGCGTGCCGAAGACCTCGACGGCCATCGACACCATGATCATCGAGTAGATCAGGTGCAGCAGGTTCAGCACATCCTCGGGCAGATCGTCGAGCGGGAACTTGTCGCAGAAGTCGATCGCCTCCTCGAAACGAGGCGAGAACGTGTCGTAGAACTGGTGGATCTCCGGCATCGGCGTGGTCAGTCGGGTCTCCCACCGTTCCGGTTCGGTTGGCAGGCACCATTTCTCGGCGAACGGTTCGAGTTCGGCGAATGCGCTGGGCAGTCGTTGTCCTGACACGCTCATACTCCCACCGGACGGCGCTCGTTCTTGTACTGCTCGACCCAGTCGACGGCCACCTTGTGCAGGTGGCGGACAAGGATTTCCTGGTCGTTGAGCGGATAGTCGTCGACTATCGGCTCGTCCAGGCCGTACTCCAGCGCGGCCTGGGTACCGCCCAGCATGCCGGCGTCCTGGAGCGCGAACTCCTTCAGAACCACCGAAGCCACTTCGTGTTCGACGCGCTCCCGCACCGTCTTCGCCGGGTGAAATGCGTTGTAGGCCTCGAACTTGTGGGTGTTGTGCGACGTAGGCCAGTACCGGTACAGCAGGTACCACCCGTGGTAGATCAGGATCTCGAGGTTCGGGAAGATCTGGAAGTTGGTGATACCCCATGGCTCGATACCGCCCGGATTCAACCCGGCCGACTGATGAGTCTCCGGAGTCCGCCACGGCCCGACCAGACCGCTGCGCGTGGCGCGCTCGACCGGGTACATGTACTCGGGCGCGAGTAACCAGCGCCGGGTCCCCGCGGTCGACACCAGCCGGTGTGGCCCGTCGATCTGAAAGTGCCCGCACTCGAACGATGCGTTGGGTTGGCGCACCTCTGCGGGCACCTGCTGGGAATGCAGCGACGGCACGTGGTAGTACTCCTGGAACGCGTCGGCGAAGATCTTCCAGTTGCTGTTGTTGTGCGCGACGAAATCGTAACGCTCCGTCATCATCTCGAACGGGTAGTCGTCGAGGGCGGTCACCATCGGTCCGAGGAACTCGCGCAGGCTCTGACGCGGTTCCTTGTCGAGGTTGATGAAGATGAACCCGTTCCAGACGTCACAGTGCACCGAGCTCAACCCGTACTGCTGCTGGTCGAGATCGAAGAACTCGCCCGCCTGCTGCACGAACTTCAACTCGCCGTCGAGCGCGTAACGCCAGCCGTGGTACTTGCAGGTGAACTGACGACAGGTGCCTTTGACCTCCTCGTTCGGGTAGTCGTTCCACACCAGCTTGTTCCCGCGGTGGCGGCAGACGTTGTAGAAGGCTCGGATCTGCTCGTCACGGCCTTTGACGACGATGACCGACGTCTTGGCCACCTCGATCTCTTTGGTGAAGTAGTTTCCGACTCGGGGAACCTCCTCGACGCGACCCACATTGAGCCACGCCCGCTTGAAGATCGCCTCCCGCTCGAGCTCGTAGAACTCCGGGGACGTCGAGTCACGGAAAGACACCGGCCCCGTGCCGAGTTCGGGATAGTGTTCCGTCCAGCTGCCCTCTGCCGGCTTAGGCCACCGAGCCATGTGAACCTCCCTGTTGTGGTGCGCTTCTCGATTTACCCGTTCCCATCACATCACCGATCCACCGTTGACACCGAGCGTCTGACCGGTGATGAAACCCGCCTCTTCCGAACACAGGAACCCGACGGCCGCGGCGATGTCGTCTCCGGTGCCGAGGTGGCCGACCGGGATGCTGGCGGCCATCTGCTCGTTGGGCGGCAGGTGGCCCGCGGCCTGGGATTGATGCTGCATCGGCGTCTCGATCCCCGACGGTGGGATGTTGTTGACCGTGATGCCCACTGGGCCGTATTCCCGGGCAAGGGATTTGGTCAACGACAGCAGCGCACCCTTCGATGCGGCGTAGTGGGCCATCCCGGGCGAGCCGCGCTGTGCGCTCGACGACGAGATCATCACGATGCGGCCCCACCCGGCTTCGAGCATGTCGGGTACCGCCACCTGGGCGCAGTGGAAGGTTCCGTTGAGGTTCACGTCGATGAGACGCTGCCAGGTCTGCGGCGAGATCTCGACGAAGGGTGCGAAGTCCACCAGCCCGGCGCTGGTCACCAGGATGTGTACGGGGCCGAGTTCGGTCCGTACTTTGGCGAAGGCCTCCTCGACCGCGGCGCGGTCGGTGACGTCGACTGCGACGCCGAGCGCGACCCCACCGTCGGCACGCAGTTCCTCGGCGACCCGTTGTGCCGCTGCGCCGTTCAGGTCGAGCACCGCGACCTTGTGCCCTCGCCGGGCGAGCTCCCGACAGGTCGATTCGCCCATGCCGGAGGCGCCCCCGGTCACCACCGCCACACGGGTCATCGGCTCATCCCCTTCACACGCATACGCTCCAACACTCCTACTCGTAGACCACACGGACACTGCGGCTGGTGGGCAGCGTCTGACAGGTCAGCACCCAGCCCTCCTCCACCTCGTCGTCATCCAACGCGTCGTTGTTCAGCATGCGCGCGGTACCGTCGACGACTCGCGCCATACACGTTCCACACGAACCCGTTTCGCACGACGACGGAGCCCGCAGCCCGGACATACGGGCGGTCTGCAGCAGGGTGTCACCCTTCCGGTAGGCGGCCGTCGTCACGCGACGGTCGAGCTCGATGACGACCTCTTCGGTGACTTGCGCGTCATCGGCGGTGAGGTCCGGTACGACCTCGGCCACCGTGAAGCGCTCGAGGTGCAGTCGCGCCCTGGGCACGCCGGCCGCCTGCAATGCGTTCTCGACCGTCGCCATGAAGGGCGCGGGCCCACAGATGTAGTACTCGGCGTCGCCCACACCCGCGGTGAAGGAGTCGACGGCGGCCGGCGTGACCACGCCGCCGTCCTCGTCATAGTGGTACTCGACGACCAACCGATCGCCGTTGGCCTCCGCGAGACGGGCCAGCCGGTCGGAGAAGATGACCGAATCGCGAGCGCGGTTCGCGTAGAACAGTTTGATGCGCCGCGACGAATCGGCCAGCGCCGTGCGGACGAGCGACATGATCGGCGTTATCCCGCTGCCACCCGCGAATGCGACCAGGTCGGCCGAGTCCGAATCAACCTCGCGCAGAACGAATCTGCCGTCTGGCGGGGCGGCATGCAGCTCGGTCCCCGCGACGACGGTGTCGTTGATCCAATTCGACACCACGCCACCGGGGTCGCGTTTGACGGTGATCTGCAGTTCGTCCTCGAGCGGCGCCGAGGACATCGAGTAGCAGCGGCGGAGGTCCCTGCCGTCGACGGTGACCCGCACGGTCAGAAACTGACCGGCCTCATACCGGAAGCGGTGCGAGCAGTGTTCCGGTACGTCGAGTACCAGCGACACCGCATCGGCGGTCTCCCGCACCACCCGCTTGATACGCAGCGGTGCGAATCCGTCGGTGGTGCTCTCCTCAGCCATCACCGTCTATGTTATCAAGTACTTGTCATTATCATCAAGTACTTGTTATCTGGCGGGTTCCACGGTGTCGCGGTCAGTTGTCAACGTGGTCGGCGTACAGCTCGTGCCCGGTGCCCTGCTCGACCACCCGGCCCAGCAGCTCCCGCAACGTCTTCTGCTCGGCTTTGCTCAACACACCGAAGACCTTGTCGTGGGCGGCGATCGCGTCGTTCACCACTGCTCCGGCGACCTTTCGACCCTGGTCGGTCAGAAACGCCTGCAGGATTCTGCCGTGCTGCGGGTCCTGCTTGCGCTGAACCAGGTTCCGCCGCTCGAGCGCCGTCAGGGCCAGCTGCACACCCTGAGGGCTGATCAGCAGCCGCCTTGCCAGCTCCGCACCGGACAGCCCGGGCTCGTTGGAGAGCTGCCGCAACACACCGATCTGGGCCGTGCTCACGCCGTGCTCGCTGACGGCCTCGTTCACCGTCGTCAGCGTGAAATAGAACGCCTGTTTGAGCAGCCACAAGATGTTGTCGGTCAGTTCGATGCCCGACTCCGCGTCGCCGTCCATGTGCGCCTCCACTCCTTGACGTTAGCGCTTGTACACCACGCCGTCCTTCATCACGAACCGCACATCGAGGGTGGTCTCGATGTCGTGTGACGGATCGCCCGGTACCGCGATGATGTCGGCGAGGTAGCCGGGCGCGAGCCGGCCAAGCTCGTCATCGGCTTCGATGAGCTCAGCGCTGGTGATCGTCGCTGCCCGCAACGCCTGCATCGGCGTCATCCCCCGCGCCACCAGAGCACGCAGTTCCTTGGCGTTCTGCCCGTGGGGTACGGCGGGCGCGTCGGTGCCGCAGGCGATCCGCACACCCGCCGCGATCGCCTTCGGCAGCATCGCCTGTGCCCGCGGGAAGACCTCCTCGGCCTTCTTCCGCAGTTCGGGCGCGATGCGGTCGACGGCCATCGCCTCGGTGAGGTAGGTGGTCGACACCAGGAACGTGCCGTGGTCGACCATCATCTGGATCGTGTCGTCGGTCGCCAGGAAGCCGTGTTCGATACAGTCGATCCCGGCCCGGATGCACGCGCGAATCGCCCTGTCCCCCACGGCATGCGCGGCCACCCGCACACCCGCCCGGTGCGCCTCGTCGGCGATGGCGGCGAACTCGTCGTCGGAGTACTGCTGAGCGCCGGGCGCGGTGCTGTGTGACATCACTCCGCCCGACGCCGACACCTTGATGAGCTTGGCTCCGTGCCGGATCTGATAGCGCACGCATGCGCGCACATCGTCGACGCCGTTGGCGATGCCCTCCGCGACCGACAGCGGCATGATTCCCGGGGCGAGCCGCTGGAACACCGTGGGGTCGAGGTGCCCGCCGTAGGGCGTCACCGCGTGCCCGGCCGGGAAGATCCGCGGCCCCACGTGCCAACCCTGCTCGATCGCGCGCTGCAGCGCCACGTCGAGCAGGTAGCCGCCGGTCTTGACCATCAGACCCAGGTTGCGCACCGTCGTGAAGCCGGCCTCGAGCGTCGTTCGTGCGTTGACCGCGCCGCGCAGCGTGCGATACGCGGGATCGTCTTGCACGCCGTGCATGGGGCTGGGCAGTCCTTCCGGACCACCGGGGCCGCCGATGAGCAGGTTGAGCTCCATGTCCATCAGGCCCGGCAGCAGTGTGACGTCGCCGAGGTCGAGGTCGAGGGCTGGATCATCCGGCACGACAGCGGGATTCACCGCCGTGATCCGGTTACCCCCGATCACCACCACAGCGGGCGACCGCACCTCGCCGGCCTCGATGTCGGCCCACCGCGCTGCGCGAAGGATCGTCACGTCCCCCGTCGGGCCTGCTGTCATGGAACGGGCTCGACGTCGCAGTCCAGCGTCGTCGCCCCCGTGTCGGGCACTTTCGGTTGCTTCCAGCACTCCACCGGAAACGACACCTGGATCATCGAGTAGAGCAGATGCATCAAGTTCAGGACGTCCTCGGGCAGGTCATCGAGGCTGAACTTGTCGCAGTAGGCGATGGCCTCCTCGGCGCGCGCGGTGATGGCGTCGTAGAAGGCCTGCATCTCCCGCATCGACGTGCCGAGGCGCTTGGCGTACCGTTCCTGCTCGGTGCCGAGACACCAATCGGAATATGGCTCCAGGTCGGCGAATTCGGGCGGTAATTTGGCGGTCGCGGTATCGGCCACGGTCACACCCCCTGCCCGACGTGCTGGGTCTTGCGCTGGTAGTCCTCCACCCAGGCGGCGGTCTCCTTGTGCAGGTGGCGGATCAGCACCTCCTGGTCGCACAGCACGAACTCGTCGAGCACGCGCGACTCGACCATCGACTGGGTGGCCTCCAGGGTGTTGGCGTCCTGTAAGCCGTACTCCTTGAAGGACACCGCGGCGAGTTCTTGAGCGATGCGCTCACGGGGCGTGCGTGGCTGCGGGAAGTACACGGTGCCCTCGAAGATGTGAGTGTTGTGGGATGTGGGCCAGTAGTGGTAGGTCAGGTACCAGCCCTGGCCCCAGAACAGGATGACGAAGTTGGGGAACAGCTGGAACGAATCCAGGCCCCACGGGTCACACTTCGCCGGGTTGAGGCCGACCGGCATCTCCCCCAGATCCGGCTTGTCCCAGGGTCCGAACAGCCCACTCTGACAGATGTCCTCAATCGGCTTGCGCATCTCGGCGGCCATCTCCCAGGCCCGCACACCCGACGTGCTGACCAGGCGGTGCGGCCCTTCGATGCGGTAGTGCGGCGCCTCGAAGCCGGCTTCCGCGGCGGCCTTCGAGTAGGCGGTGGGCGACTGGTTCGCGTGCAGGACCGGTGCGTGGTAGAACTCCTGGAACGCGTCCATGTACAGCTTCCAGTTGGCCTTCACCTCCGAGCGGTAGTGGAACCGCGAGGTCATCTTGTCGAACGGATAGCCCTCGAGATCGGTGATCATCGGACCGAGGAAGTCCCGCAGCGTCTGCTCCGGTTCGGGCGCGAAGTTGACGAAGATGAAGCCTTCCCAGACGTCGCAGTGCACCGGAACCAGTCCGTAGCGGCTCTTGTCGAGATCGAAGAACTCGCCCTCCTGCTGCACGAAGGTCAGGTTGCCGTCGAGGTCGTAGCGCCATGCGTGGTACTTGCAGGTGAACTGGCGGCAGACGCCGCTGGTCTCCTCGAGCGGCATGTCGTTCCACACCAGCTTGTTGCCCCGGTGCCGGCAGATGTTGTGGTAGGCCTTCACCTCACCGGACCCGATTCCCCCGTCGCTTCGCTCCTGCCCGCCGGAGGTGGTCCGCACCACGATGATCGAGGTGTTGGCGACCTTGAGTTCCTTGGTGAAGTAGCTGCCCTTGCGTGGAACCTGTTCCACGCGGCCCACGTTCAGCCACGCGCGTTTGAACACCGCCTTGCGCTCGACTTCGTAGAACTCGGGGTCGATCGAGTCCTCGTAGGACACCGGCCCCGTCCCCAGCTGCGGGTAGTGCTGAGTCCAGCTGCCTTCTGGCGGTTTGGGAAATCGGGCCATCATCGTCTCCTGTTGACTGCATTCACTGCCGGGGCCGCCCGCTCGCGTAGCGCCGGGACAAGTCCCTCAGGCAAACAATTAGGCGCAGATGCCTTTTCGCCATTTCGGAGGAGACGGCAATGCCGACGGTATATGCTTCCAGAAGCAATCGCAAGTAGTTGATATTCGGGTGTCGACGTCAGAACGGAGGCAGGCGGCGTGCGTTACGACGAGCTGTTCATCGGTGGGGCATGGCAAAGACCCAGCGCCGACAGGCGCATCGAGGTCGTCTCGCCGCACACTGAGACGACCATCGCGCACGTTGCTGCCGCCGCGCCCGCCGATGTGGACCTGGCGGTCGAAGCCGCGCGGACCGCGTTCGACAGTGGACCATGGTCGCGGACCTCCCCCGCCGAGCGCATCGACGTCGTGCGTGGGCTCGCCGATATCTACGGAGCACGGCGTGCCGACATGGCGGAGCTGATCACGTCCGAGATCGGCGCGCCGATCAGCTTCGCGCAACGGGCTCAAGTGGCGTTGCCGTGGACCATGATGAAGGCATTCTGCGATCTGGCCCAGACCTATCCGTGGCAGGAGACCCGCCCCGGCCTGTACGGCTCCGGCATCACGATCCTGCGTGAGCCGGTCGGCGTCGTCGCCGCAGTCGTTCCGTGGAACATGCCGCAGTTTCTGATCGCCACCAAGCTCATTCCGGCGCTGCTCGCCGGGTGCACCGTCGTGCTGAAACCCGCACCCGAGTCCCCGCTGAACGCGTTGCTGCTCGCGGAGCTCATCGCCCACTCCGAGCTGCCGCCCGGTGTCGTCAGTGTGCTGCCAGGCGACGGTGCCGTGGGCGAACATCTGGTAAGACACCCGGGCGTGGACAAGGTGTCATTCACCGGTTCGACGGCCGCGGGCAAGGCTGTCGCCGCGGCCTGCGCCGAAAACCTGCGCCGGGTCAGCCTCGAACTCGGCGGCAAGTCGGCCGCGATCGTGCTCGACGACGCCGATCCCGCTACCGTCGCGACCGGCGTGCGGTCGGCCAGCCTGAGCAACAGCGGGCAGATCTGCAACGCGCTGACACGGATCCTCGTCCCACGCGAACGCGCAGCGGAATTCACCGACGCGCTGGCGGCCGAGGTGAGCGCCCTCGTCGTCGGGGACCCCACCGACAGCGGGACGCAGGTCGGCCCCCTTGTGGCCCAGCGGCAACAGCAGCGCGTGGCCGGATACCTCGAGCGGGGCGTCCGCGAGGGTGCCCGCGTCGTCACCGGCGGCAGTGGCATGCCCGACGGCTGCGATCGGGGTTGGTACGTCAAACCGACGCTGTTCGACCAGGCGGACAACTCGATGGTCATCGCGCGCGAGGAGATCTTCGGACCGGTGCTGACTGTCATCGCCTACGACAATGTGGGCGAGGCGGTGGCCATCGCCAACGACTCGGACTACGGCCTGGCCGGATCAGTGTTCACCGCAGACACCGACCGCGGACTGGCGATCGCCGCCAAGATCCGCACCGGCACGTTCGGCGTCAACCAGGGCTACACGATGGATCCGTTCGCCCCGTTCGGCGGGGTGAAGGCCAGCGGCTACGGGCGTGAACTCGGCCGGGAGGGTATCGACGGCTACACCGACACCAAATCGATTTCCGTGGCCGTAGGCCACAATCCAACTTCGGTTGCGGCGAAACAGGATCCGGCCACCGCGGCCGCGGGCAAGGGAGCGTGACGACGCTGGAGCCGCCGCCGGTCCGCTACGCGATTCATCTGCAGACAAACCGACCTCGGACCGGCTAGATACGGGCCGGCATGCTGTCCCAGCCGCGCACTGCCGAGGCCGGTGACAGCACGGCGTTGTCGATGTCGACTTCCCAGTCGGGAAAGCGAATCAAGATCTCATCCAAGGCGATCCGGCCCTCGAGCCGTGCCAGCGCATTGCCCAGGCAGTAGTGCGCGCCGACGCCGAACGTCAGGTGCTGGCGGGCCGGACGGGCGATGTCGAAGCTCTCGGCGCTCTTGCCGAAGCGACGGGGATCGCGGTTGGCGGCACCGATGAGCATCAGCATGGCCGAGCCCGCGGGCACCGTCTGCCCGTGGTAGTGAACGTCGCAGGTGACATAGCGCGCCGCCTGCAGCGCGGGCGGTTCGTAGCGCAGGATCTCCTCGATCGCCCCGGGAAGCAGCGCGCGGTCGGTCACGAGCCGTCTCCGTTGGTCGGGATGGTCGGACAACAGCTTGCCCGTCCAACCGATCAAGCGCGTCGTCGTCTCGGCGCCGGCGACCGCGACGACGTTCATGAACATGAGCAGTTCCTCGCGGTGAAGCCGACGGACGGTGCCGGTTTCGTCCTCGAACTCGGCGTGCAGCAGTTCGGTGGTCAGGTCATCGGCGGGGTGCTTCAGTCGCCAGTCGATGAACTCGGCGAACACCTGCCCGTCGGTGAAGGCGCCGTCCGGATTATCGGTCATCGATCCGCCGCGCTCGACCCGCACGTGTTTGTTGCCGTCTTCGGCAACGAGTTCCTGGTAGTCCTCGGGAATTCCGAACAACATCCCGACGACACGCATCGGCATGACCGAGCCGAGGTGCGTGACGAAGTCGAAGTGGTCCGCGCCGACGAGCGGGTCGAGACAGCGCTGGGTGAGCTCCCGGATCTCCGGCTCGATCGCGTTGATCTTGCGCGGTGTGAACGCTCGGGACAACAGGTTGCGGTGGATGTCGTGCAGTGGGGGGTCCTCGAAAACCAGTGTCCCGGGCGGGATCTCCATGCCGGATTGGATGATTTCGAGCACTGCACCGCGCGCGGAACTGAACGTCTGGTGGTCGACCAGGGCCCGATTCACGTCGTCGAAGCGGCTCAAGGCGTAGAAGTCGTGGTCGGCGTTGTAGTACAGCGGCGCCTGTTCGCGGATCCGGCCGAACATCGGATACGGGTCGGCGTTCAGCTCGATGTTCCACGGGTCGTAATAGATGCCCTCTGCTGCGGCGATCGTCACCGAGGTTCCTTTCGCCGGTTGTCACCGGGGTTCTCTGGCAGTTTTATCGCGGACATGTACATCTCGATGACCGGCCGGTAGAGGTCGACATCGTCGAGTTCGCTTCCCAGCACGACGGAATCACTGGTGGCGACCAGCACCTGAGCCAAGGTCAACGGTGCGATCAGCAAGGCTCCACCGAGCCTGTCGATGCCTTCCACGATGAACTTCGCGAGCGCCTCCACGACCTCCGACCGCTTCTCCGCCACGCGCTCGCGCGCATCGGGGTTGCGCAGCAGGTAAAGCGCGAATTCGTACCCCAGTGCGGCGTGCTCGGCGCCGCGGTCACGGCTGAGTTGCCGCCACCGCGCGGCAATTTCGTCGAGCTCGCTCGATCCGACCTGCTCCGAGGACGACATCACTTCGGCGAAGTTGTCGAAGTAGCGGCGCCAGTACCGGTCACTCACCGCCAGGAAGAGGTCTTCCTTGGTGGCGAAGTGCTTGTAGATGGCGCCCTTGGTGTAGCCCGCGGCGTGCGCAATGTCATCGAGAGTTGCTGGGGCGAAACCCTTTTCCGCGAACACATCCTCGGCTGCATCCAGCAGGAGCGAGCGCGTGTGCTCGAGGCGTCGTTCCCTCGTCCAGCGCTCGACCATACCGAAAGTGTGCCACAGAATCTGAGAAACCCTCTGGACATTCAGATACTGACTGGTATCTTTCGCTGTGAGCCGCGTGCGGACGCGGCGGTCCAGGAGGGCGTGTTGAGCGAGCTGTCGAACAAGAAGTCTGCGGTCACCGAGTCACTCGGCGCGAAGGCCGAACTCGGTTCCCAGGTACAGCCCAAGGCGGCGGCCGTCAAGATCTGGGCCACAGTCGGCGCCGTGTTCCTGGCGCTGACGGTGTATGTCATCGTCCGGTGGGTCAGCGGACCCTACTTCGAGTCGGTGGCGGGAGGCCCGAGCGAGCCACCGCTGTACATGAAGATCCCGTTGATCGCCAACGCGGCCGTGCTCTGGATCGGCCTGCCATTCGCCCTCTGGTTCTTCATCATCCGGCCCTGGGTGCGGGAGAAGCGCATCACGCTCGACGGCATGCTGCTGGTCTCGATGGGCCTGATGATGTTCCAGGATCCGATGCTCAACTACTACAGCACCTGGTGTACGTACAACGCCTGGCTGTGGAACCAGGGTTCCTGGGCACCGCATTTTCCGGGCTGGGTGGCACACGAGGAACCCGGCCATACGGTGCCCGAACCGCTGCTGACCAATATCCCCGGCTACATGTACGGCGTGCTGCTGCTCACCATCGTCGGGTGCGCGATCATGCGCAAGATCAAGAACCGCTGGCCGACGATCAGCAACCTGCGGCTGATCCTGGTCACCTATGCGATCGCCTTCGTCTTCGACTTCATCATGGAGGGGCTCATCCTCCTGCCGGTCGGCTTCTATTCCTACCCCGGCGCCATCCAGTCGTTGTCATTCAACGCCGGCACCTACTACCAGTGGCCCGTCTACGAGGGGCTGATGTGGGGCGGCGTCCAGACGGCGCTGTGCTGCCTGCGCTTCTTCACCGATGACCGAGGACGCACCCTGGTCGAACGCGGACTGGACAGCATCCGCGGCGGGTTCATCAAACAACAGTTCATCCGCTTCCTGGCGATCTTCGGGGGCGTCAGCGCATGCTTCTTCCTCTTCTACAACGTGCCCGCGACCTGGCTCGGCATGCACGGCGACCCGTGGCCCGAAGACGTGCAGAAGCGCTCGTACTTCAATCCCGGCATCTGCGGTGAGGGCACCGACCGACCGTGCCCGAATCCCGAACTGCTGCCGTATCCGACCAAGCACTCGGGCTACATCAACCACGACGGCGAATTCGTCGCCCCGGACGGCGCCGAGATCCCGCCCGTCGTTCCCATCGAACACGGCCAGTGACCCGACCGCGACATGCGTTTGCTTCATCAGTTCACCCACGAGCCTGCCGGTCGACGCGCGAGTTGGTTTCTCGCTTCGAGCGTCTCGGTGATGGTCGTCGGTGGCCTCGGCTGCGGTACGGCCTGGGCTGATCCGGCGGGCGACGGTGCTTCAGGGGCCGACCGGTCTTCGTCGAGCCCGCACCGGGCGGAGTCTTCCGATGACACAACCGATGATCAACAACGGCGCGACGCGAAGCCGACGGCGTCGGCGTCGGCGTCGGCGTCGGCGTCGGAACGTGCCGCCGCAGGCTCGGATGACGACGATGGCGAAGGCGCGGACTCGGAGCCGGAATCCGCCGATCGGATGAGTGATGGTCTAGCCGAGTCGCAGGGCCGACGACTGGTAGACGACGCCGACGCCGAGGTTCCCCAGCTCGGGCCCACAGCCGCGCCGGCGACCACGGGTCAGCTCCCGGATGTGGTGACGGCGCCGACGAAGGCCGCCCACCGGGACGAGGAGCCGCACGGCGAACTCGACACAGAGGTCATCGAACGAAGTCCGAATCCCGCGCCCGCGAGCGTGAACGCCGCATCGGCCGCGGAACCGGCGGCACCGGTCGAGGAGTCGGCCGGCGTCACCACCGCCTCGGCGGAGTCACCGTCGGAGTTCGCCGGTGAGAATTCTTCGGTGGTCGAGTTGACCATCGCCCCGGCGACGGTGTCGGCCGTCGAGACCCTTGTCGACATCGCGCAGCGCGAAGGGACGACGACCCCCGTGGTCACCACCGCCGCCGATGCGGCCGCTGGGCCCGATGTAGCCGCGCCGGCGGTGTACACCGGTCAGCCATCGGCCGTCCAGCGGGTCGTCGTGTTCGTGCTACGGGCGGTCAATGCCGTGCTCAGTCCATTCGGCGGGATCCTCGCGTTCACAGGCCTGAAGGTGCCGATACTGGCCGATGGTGTTCCGCCACGGTTTGTGACATCGGGCCTGGACGTTCAGCGTGACACCATCGCCGGGATGCCGGTGTACATCCTGACGCCGCCCACGCCGCAGGATGCCACGGTCGTCGCCCTGCACGGCGGCGCCTATGTCGCTGAAGCCAGCATCTTCCATTGGGAGATGTACGCAGACATGGCTCGGAAGACCGGAGCGACCGTCATCGTGCCGGACTACCCGTTGATCGGCGAGCCGGGCGGCACGGCAGACGTCGTGGTACCGCAGACCGCAGAGGTCATTTCGGAGGTGATCGCGACTCGCGGCGCCGAGCATACCTATGTGCTCGGTGACTCGGCCGGCGGCGGGCTGGCCTTGGCTGCGGTACAGATGCTGGTCGCCAGTGGCGCGGCCACTCCGCGCCGGATGGCGCTGATCGCGCCCTGGCTCGACGCGACCGTCAGTGATCGTGCCGGCACATCGTTCTTCGACCCGCTGCTCAATGTGTCGAGCCTGAGACGAGATGGACGGCTGTGGGCCGGCGGACTCGGTCCGGCTCACCGGTGGGCGAGCCCGATCAATGGCGCACTCGATGGGCTACCGCCGATCACGGTCTACTCGGGCTCGCTAGATCTCTTGTCGCCCCAGACTCTTCGACTTCGTGAGCGGGCGGTAGCCGAAGGCGCCGACATCACTTTCGAGCTGCGGAACGGGTACATGCACGCCTACCCGATCTTCTTCTTCCTGCCTGACGCTCTCGCCGAACGTCCGTCGATATACCGGGCATTACTCGACGGTGACCGGACTGCCGCCGAGAGAATCAGGGTGCAGCGATGACCGCAGGAACGTGCCGCTTACGGCATCTTGACGGCCGAGACGTACATCTCGACGATCGGCTGGTAGAGATCGATGTCGTTGAGGTGGCTACCCAGTTCGACGGCGTCTGTCGTGGCGATGATGATGTGGGCGAACGTCGCAGCCGGGATCAACAGGGTCGCGCCGAGGCTGTCGATGCCCTCGACGATGTAGCGGGCGAGCTGGTCGACGACCTCTGATCGCTTGGCGGCCACGCGTTCCCGCGCCTCCGGGTTGCGCAGCAGGTACAGATTGAACTCGAGGCCCAGTGCTGCGTGCTCGGCGCCGCGGTCTCGAGAGAGCTGGCGCCACCTCTCGCCGATGTCCTCGAGCTCGCGTGCCCCGATGTGGTCCGCCGAGGACATCACCTCGGCGAAGTTGTCGAAGTATCGGCGCCAGTAGCGGTCGCTCGCGGCCAGGAATAGTTCTTCCTTGGTGGCGAAGTACTTGTAGATCGCGCCTTTGGAATAGCCGGCCGCCTTGGCGATGTCGTCGAGAGTGGCCGGGATGAAACCTTTTTCGGCGAACACCTGCTCTGCGGCATCCAGCAGCAGGGAGCGCGTGCGCTCGAGGCGCCGCTCCCGCGTCCAGGGCTCGACCATGCGGCAATATTGCCACAGTTTTTTTCTCGGACTATTGGTCATCCAGATACTCACTGGTATATTTTCGACGCATCGGCCACTTCGGGAGGAGCTCTGAGGTCCATGAGATCGAAAAGTGCAGGGAAGACGGTGTCGTGAGCGATCTGTCGAGCAGGAAGAAGCCAGTTCTCACCGAATCGCTCAGCGACGCAACGCTCGGTGCGCAGCCTCAGAAGAAGATCACGCCGGTGCGCGTGTGGGCCACCGTCGGCGGACTGATCCTCGCCTTCCAGCTGTACGTATGGGGCAAATGGGTCACCGGGCCCCACTTCGAGCGGGTGCCCGCAGGCCCCACCGACCCGCCGACGTTCATGAAGGCGATCCTGTTCACCTGGACCGCCGTGATCGTGGTGAGCCTACCAATTGCCATCTGGTGGTTCCTCATTCGACCGTGGCGCCGGGAACGGCGAATCACCCTGGACGGCATGCTCTTCGTGTCCTGCGGCCTGCTGTGGTTCCAGGACCCGCTGCTGAACTACTTCAGCACGTGGAGCACCTACAACACCTGGATGTGGAACATGGGCTCATGGGTCCAGGACGTTCCGGGTTGGGTGTCGTTCGGGGAGCCGGGCGCCATGATGGCAGAGCCCGTCCTGATGAACGCCCCGGGTTACTTCTTCGTGCTGCTGTGCACGATGCTCGGCTGCGCGGTGATGCGCTTGGCCAAGAAGCGGTTTCCCAACATCAACACCCTCGGGCTGATCGGCGTCGTGATCGCCTGGACCTTCTTCTTCGATTTCGTCATCGAGGGCCTGTTCCTGATGCCGATGGGGCTGTTCACCTATCCGGGCGCCATCCAGGCGTTGTCGGTCAATGCCGGCACCTACTACCAGTGGCCACTCTATGAAGGGCTCATGTGGGGCGGCGTGCAGGCCGGCCTGTGCTGCATGCGTTACTTCACCGACGACCGTGGCCGGACGTTCGTCGAGCGGGGACTCGACCAGGTCCGAGGCGGTTTCGTCAAACAGCAGCTCACCCGCTTCCTGGCGATCTTCGCCGCCTGCAGCGCCTTCTTCTTCGTGTTCTACAACATTCCGGCACAGTTCTTCGCCATGCACCAGGATCCCTGGCCTGAGGACATCCTGAAGCGGTCCTACTTCCTGATGGGCATCTGCGGTGAGGACACCGATCGGCCATGCCCCGACCCCGCGCTGCCGATGCCCCTGACGAATTCCGGCTACATCAATCACGACGGTGAGCTCGTCCTGCCCGACGGCGTCGAGCTTCCCAAGAACGTTCCGCTCGAGCGAGGAGAGTAAATGCTGAACAGCACTGCCGCGGTGGTCACCCCCGTTTCGACCGCGCCGTTCTACCGTGCGGTGGGCGACGAGGTGGAGGTCTTCCGCGCGGCGGCCCGCCGAGGCCTGCCGGTCCTGTTGAAAGGCCCCACAGGTTGCGGGAAGACCCGATTCGTCGAGGCGATGGCCCATCAGCTGGACCGGGATCTGATCACCGTTGCGGGACACGAGGACATGACGTCGGCGGATCTGGTCGGCCGGTTCCTGTTGAAGGGTGGTGAGACGGTCTGGGTGGACGGGCCGTTGACCCGCGCGGTGCGTGAGGGCGCCATCTTCTATCTGGACGAGGTGGTGGAGGCGCGCCAGGACACCACGGTGGTCATCCACCCCCTCGCCGATCACCGCCGTGAGTTGCCCGTCGACCGGCTCGGAACGACGCTGCAGGCAGCGCCCGGGTTCCAGCTGGTGATCTCCTACAACCCCGGCTATCAGAGCGTCCTGAAGAACCTCAAGGAGTCGACCCGCCAACGGTTCATCGCCATCGAGCTCGGCTATCCCTCCCCCGAGGTCGAGACCGAGGTGGTTGCCTACGAGGCCGGGATCGACATCGAGACCGCACGTTCGTTGGTCAAGCTGGCGTACGCCATTCGCAACCTCGACGGCTCACCGTTGCGCGAAGTGTCATCCACCCGCATGTTGATTCTCGCCGGCGGCCTCGCCGCTGAAGGGCTGAACCTGCGCAGCGCTGTTCACGCAGCCGTCGTCCAGGTGCTCTCCGACGACGCCGACGTCATCCGCGCTCTCGATGAACTCGTCAACACGGTCCTGCCCGACAAGTGACCGACGCTTCCGGCACTGTGCCCGTCCCCGTCGCTTCGCCGGGAGATCCTGACCGGTTCCGGTTCCTCGCCACCTACATCGCAGGCAGGTCTGTCGATGTCACCGAGGCTCCGGCCGGCCGGCCGGCATACACCAACGGCCAGTTCATCTTCGTCTCGGCCAGTGGCACCGTGGCGGAGCAGCGCCGAGAGATGCTGCTTCAGGCCGCACTTCTCGGCGCAGGAAGTCTTGACCCGCGATTGGTGAAGGGCTTGCGGGCGCGGGCCACGTTGGCCCGCCGCTACCTGGCGCTCGAAGGTCGTCGCGTCCTCGCAGAACTCGCCGTCCGTATTCCGCTCGACGCCGCGCTCCTGGACGGCGGACAGCCGAGCACTTCGACCGCCGACGAGTCGCTCGAAGTGGCCAAGAGCCGAACCGTGATCGCCGATCCGCCGGCGTGGTTCGGCGCCATCAAACCTTCCCAGTTGATGGCGGCCCCGCCCGGTCCCGGTGGGAAGGCCACCGACAAAGACCTCCAATTGCAGTTCGATCCGATCGACATGCCGGAATCGGACGAGGACGACGAAGACGACGACGATGACGGCGGGAAGTCCGGGGACAGCAAAATCCTCAAGTTGTTCGAGAGTCCCATCTTCAACAACCAGTCGATGTCGGACTACATGCGCAAGATGTTCGGGGGTTCACGTTCCCCGGGAGAGGGCGCCGCGGGCGCGGAGATGACCGTCCGCTCCACCCGGCGGGTCCAGGAGATCGGGCCGGATGCCCGCCCGTTGCCCACCCGAATCCAGTTCACCGACGACGGCAAGCCCGGGGCTGCGGTGGGGGTGGGCGGCGCCTTGTATCCAGAGTGGGATGTCTTCAACGACCGGTACAAGCCCGACTGGTGCCGGGTCATCGACTTTCCGCTGACCGTCGACGCCGACGTCGCCGATGCCGGTGTCGCGCGCGACGACGTACTGCGACGCCGCCTGGCTCGCGTCGGACTCGGGCCGAAAGTGCTGCGCGCCCGTGCCGACGGAGACGACCTCGACATCGAAGCGCTCATCGATCTGTTCGTCGATCTGCAATCCGGCTTCTCTTCACCCGAGCACGTCTACCTGGAGCGCCGTAAACTCGCGCGCAATCTCGGTGTGCTCATCCTGATCGACGCCTCCGGGTCTGCCGTCGATGCCGATTCCGACGGCCTCGCGGTGCACGACCACCAGCGACGGGCGGCGGCCACCTTGGCCATCACGCTTGAAGAGCTCGGCGACCGCGTGGCCGTCTACGCCTTCCGGTCGCAAGGTCGCCACGCCGTCCATCTGCCGGCCATCAAGACATTCGACCAGAGTTTCAGCGCCGTTGGACGTGCCCGGCTCAACCAGCTCGAGCCGGGCAGCTACACCCGTCTCGGCGCCGGAATCCGGGGTGCCGGCGAGGTTCTCAAGGTCCAGGCCGGTACCCCCAACCGGCTGCTGCTCGTACTTTCGGACGGCTTCCCCTACGACGACGGGTACGAAGGTCGTTACGCGGAAGCCGACGCCAGCAAGGCCCTTGAAGAGCTCCGATCGGAAGGCGTTGCGTGCCTGTGCCTTGCCATCGGCGCCACCACCGAAACCGATGTGCTCGAACGAGTCTTCGGTTCCGCCAGCTTCGCCAGCGCGCCGCTCCTGAGCGATCTGAGCCCGCAGATGGACGAGCTGTTCATGTCCGCGCTCGCCGAGCTCGCCGCGCCGAAACCATCGAGGGTCTGAGATCCGACGCACGCACCTCAGCTGTCGAGAGATTCCCAGAACCGGGTGAGCGTAGCGGCCCCGATGGCCGGGTTCTCGACCATCCACCAATGCCCCAGCCCGTCGAGAACCTCGGTCCGAGCGCCGGCCCGGCCGGCGGCCCGCAGCCGCATCTCGTCGGTGCCGACAAACGGGTCCTCGGTGGCCGAAAGCGAAAGCCCCGGCCGGGCCGCGGCGTTCTCGAGTGCGCGTCCGGCATCGGCCAGAGCCGGTTGGCGTGCCGAGCGGTATAGCGCCAGGATCGCCTGCCCCATGTCCGTACCCTGCGCTGCCGCAAACGAAGTCGCGACGTCTGTGGGAATGCCGAAGGCCACCAGCTGTTGCGCCCGGTCCTGTAGCGAACCGTGCTGCATCATCTCGACCAGTTGCTCACCGGTCTTGGGGGTCTGGAACGCCTGAGCCATGTCGTGCCACACGTAGTCGCGGTCGAACAGGCCGACGACGTCGCTGGCCCAGCTGCGTACGAGGTCGGGTCGATGCATCACCGCGTTGACCACGTGACATCCGCCCCAGTCGTGCCCGACGAGGTCGACGGGTCCACCGATACTCTCCAGCTCGGCTTCGAGCCAATCACGGTAGGCGAGAAAGGTTGCCGGGAATCCGCTGGGCAGCGGGGAACCGAATCCGGGCGGTGACAACCGCACCACATCCGTGCGGCCTAGGACATCGACGAGGGGACCCCAGACCGCGTCGGTCTCCGGATTACCGTGCACGAGAACCAAAGTCATAGCCGATATTCTCCCACGGCGGACTGCACAAGACAGGGCGATCCCCGCACCGGGCCCCGCTTGACCGCCTGCTCGGCGTCAGCGCGCGGGCAGACCCAGGACCCGCTGGGCGATGATGTTGCGCTGGATCTCCGACGTGCCGCCGGCGATGGTACCCGCGTAGGTGCTGATGTAACGCGCGAACCAACTGGCGGTGAAAAGGTCTGGCGCGTAGGGGTTGTACGGGGCCGTCAGCGCCGGATCGGTGAGCCCGTCGACACCCGCTGCGTCGAGCGCGTGCCTCATGGCGTTCTGCTCGGCCTCCGAGCCGAGCACCTTGAGCACTGACACGGCAGGGATGTCGCGCTCGCCGCGTGCGGCCTGCCCGAGCGCCGCCGAACCGAGCAACCGTAGCGCCTGGTAGTCCATCGCGATGGTCGCATAGCGGTCGCGGTTCACCGCTCCGACGGGCCGGAAGTCTTCGAGCAGTTGTTCCAGCCGGTTGGCGAACGACATCCACATCAGCGTGCGTTCGTGCCCAAGGGAACCGTTGGCCACCCGCCAGCCTTCGTGCAGCGTTCCGACCAGGTTCTCCGCGGGAACCCGCACGTCGGTGAAGAACACCTCGTTGAAGTCCAGGCCCTCGCGGTCGTACACCGAGGCGAAGGGGCGGCACACCACTCCGGGGCTGTCGGTCGGGACGAGCAGCGCGCTTATTCCCTTGTGCTTGGGAGCATTCGGGTCGGTTCGCACGAAGGCGAGGATGACGTCAGCGTCATGAGCACCGGACGTCCACACCTTCTGGCCGTTGACGACGAAGCCGCCGTCGTCGACGGTCGCGCGGGTGCTCAGACCGGCCAGGTCGGAACCCGCTCCCGGTTCGCTCATGCCGAGCGAGGCGGTCATCTCCGCGCGAAGGATCGGCACCGCCCAGCGCTGCTTCTGCTCTTCGGTGCCGAATGACAGCAGCGAGGCGGCGATGATGCCGACGCCCTGCGGGTTGAATGCGTGATAGATGCGGCGCCGTGACAGTTCCTCGCGGTGAACGAATTGCTGCAGGATGCCGGCGTTTCGCCCGCCGAACTCCGGGGGGTTTCCCGGCAGCAACCACCCGTGGTCGAACTGGACCTGCTGCCAGCGCCGCGCCCACGCCGGCACGTGCGACGTCGAACGGGATCCTTCGCCCGCCGCCTCGGCCTCGGCGGGCAGGCGTTCGTCGAGAAAACGGGCGAATTCCGTCCGGAACGTCTCGACGTCGGCATCGAACGTCAGCTGCACGCAACTGAGCTTATCAAGTACTTAACATATGCGGTTCGGTGCGCTATGACTGAAGGGATGCTCGACGCAGAGAAGATCCTCATCACCGGCGCGACCGGCAAGATCGCGTTCCCCCTCGCCCGCGCGCTCGCGAAGGACAACGAGGTGTGGGGTGCGGCGCGCCTTCAAAACCCTGCGGACCGAGACAGGTTGGCCGACGCCGGCATCACCCCGATCGCACTCGACGTGAGTGCCGGCGACTTTTCCGCGTTGCCTTCGGACTTCAGCTATGTCTTCCATGCGGCGGTGGACACCGGCCAAGGCGAGTGGAGCCGGTGTGTCGACACCAACGCGCAGAGGTCCGGCGACCTGTTGTACCACTGCCGCACCGCCAAAGGGTTCGTCCTCTGTTCCACCGGTTCGGTCTATGGCTACCAGGGCCGGCGCCCCCTGAGGGAATCCGATCCTCCGGGCGTGCCCCTGCGCGCCAACTACAGCTTCTCGAAGATCGCGGCGGAGGCCGTGTGTACGTGGGTCGCCAACCAGTACGGCGTCCCGTTGACGGTCATCCGGATCTGCTCGACCTACGGACCCGAGGGGGGCGCACCCGCAGACCGGTTGGAGATGATGTTGGCGGGAAAGCCGATTCGGCTGTATCCCGACAAGCCGAACAACTACAACCCGATCTACGAGGACGACTACGTCGAACTCGGTATCCGAGCCATGGAGGTCGCGGCCACCCCGCCCCTCGTGGTGAACTGGGCAGGCAGCGAGACGGTCAGTGTCGAGGAGTACTGCGCGTACATGGGTGAGTTGGTGGGCGTCGAGCCGACGTTCGACTACACGCCCGATGCGCACACCCCGCTGTGGCCCGATGTCACCTACATGCACGAGGTGCTGGGCTCGACGAAAGTCCCGTGGCGCGAGGGCTTCCGGCGGATGATCGAGGCACGGCACCCGGAACTTCTTCGAGTGACGACGGACTGAAGGAATCGCGATGCAGTTACCCGGCACGCCGTCCGACGAGGTGCCCGGAGTCCTCGCCGAAGGCCACGGGGACGTCACCACCCTGTTCGTATCCATGGCGAGGCGACACCCAGACGGCGCCGACGCCGACTACCTGCGCTGGCACACCCTCGACCACCGCCCCGAGCAGCACCGTCTGTCCGCGGTCCGCGCGTCACTGCGGCTGGTCTCGACTCCCGCGTGTCGATCTGTGCGCGCATGCGGTCGTGGCCGCTACGACGAAATCGACCATGTGATGACCTACTTCTTCGCCGATCCCGGCGGTATGGAGCCGTTCCTTTCGCTGTCCAAAGCACTCGGCGACGCCGGCCGCAAGCTGCCGCTGCTGCCACCGGTCGAGCGCGGCGTCTACGACGTCGGCGAGAAGACCGCGGCACCACGCGTCAAGGTCGGCGCCGACGTCCTGCCGTGGTGGCCAACCCGAGGCGTGTACCTGCTACTGGAATCGGCCGCACCGGCGCCGGCGGATCTGCTCGATGTCGACGGCGTCGCCGGGGTGTGGACGGCGACGTCGCTGTCCGTCGAGGCCCGCCTGGCGAGTGCACAAGCAGGACAGACCATCTCGTACTTCTTCCTGGATGACGATCCGGTCGTCACCGCCGAGCGACTGCGACCCGTTCTGAACAAGCGCTGGAGCGACGACGGCGTCGAACCGCTCTTCGCAGCGCCGTTTCATCCCGTCGTACCGTACGAATGGGACCGCTATGTGCCGTGAGTGGAGGGTGTGATGCGGATCGGCATAATGGTCGGATCGGACAGGGAGCGCCCGCGCGCCGACCGGTTGACCGGGCTGCTCGATGACGGAAAAGCCGCGGAGGGTCAGGGTTTCGCGTCGTTCTGGTTCCCGCAGGTACCCGGCTACCTCGACGCGATGACGGCCGTCGCACTGCTCGGCCAGGCCACCACGACAATTGAACTCGGCACCGCGGTGGTCCCCATCCAGACCCGCCACCCGCTCGCCCTGGCCCAGCAGGCTCTGACCACGGCCGCCGCGTGCAGTGGCCGGTTCGCCCTCGGCCTCGGGCTCTCGCACGACTGGATCATCAACGGGCAGTTCGGGCTTCCGTATGATCGGCCCGTACGCGCGCTGCGCGACCACCTACAGGTGATCTCGGCGGCATTCGCCGGGCCGGGCACCGTCGACGTCGAGAACGACGGCTTCCGCGTCCACAGCCCCGTTGACGTGACCGACATCGGCGCTCCCCCCGTCCTGCTCGCAGCCCTGGGCCCCACCATGCTGCGGATCGCGGGAGAGCGGGCCGACGGCACCATCCTGTGGATGGCCGACGAGCGCGCGGTCGGCGAACACGTCGCTCCGCGCATCACCGCGGCCGCCGAGGCGGCCGGACGGCCCGCGCCCCGCATCGTCGCCGGTGTTCCCGTCGCCGTGTGTGCCGAGGCCGAGGTCGACGAGGCCCGTGCCCTCGCCAGCGAGGTTCTCGGCCATGCCCACTTCTCCCCCAACTACGTTCGACTGCTGGAGCACGGGGATGCCGAGGACATCGGCGACACGATGGCGGCGGGGAGCGAGACGACCGTCGCCGACCGGCTGAGGAGTCACCGGGACTCCGGCGTCACAGACTTCGCGGCACGCATTGTGCCGCTCGGGAACGACCCCGAAGCGCGTCGCGCGTCACGACGACGGACACAGGAGTTCCTGGCATCGATTCGGTCAACTTTGTAGCCCACGTCTGGCTCCTGCGTGGGGCGCCTCAGCGCCGGGACCGCATCACCGATGCGACGACGGCACCGGCAACGCAGATTCCGACGGAGCACGCGAACACCCCGAGGACGAGATGGCGCACGAAACCCGATGAGACGAAGGCCGCCACCTGCAACCCACCTGCGATCAGCGCCAACGCGGCGAACGCCAGTGCCGCGACGCGAAGCCATCCCATCAAGCCATTGTCCGCGATTCAGACCATGTCGCCACCGCCTCCGAGTTAGTTAGACACCGGTCAGCTATAGGCAGTCCTGCGCAGCTCTGATAATGTCCGGTGAATGCCGAAGACCGCCGCCGTCGTCGCTGCTGACCGCGGTCAGCGCCGAGCGTCCTTTCAGCGAGCCCGGTCTCACGAGACCAAGCGTGTCCTCGTCCAGGCGGCGATGGCCCTGTGGCGCACCAAGGGCTACGCCACCACCACGATTGCCGACATCTGCACGGCGGCCGGCGTCTCCAAGGCACTGTTCTACTTCTACTTCCCGCGCAAAGAGGACGTTCTCTTCGAGGTCGGGGTCATGTCCACCCGATCGGCGCACCGAGCGATCCACAAGCTGCTGCAAGGGCCCTACGAGATCGAAGCCGTCATCGCCGCCGCCCTGACGACCTTCGAGCGATCGATGGCACGCAACCCGAAGGAACTCGTCATCGAGACGATCCTCGAGGGTTACCGGCACGAGCATCGCATCCTGGCCGAAGGCGCTTCCTCCGGCGTCGACGCCGACATGTTCAGCGAGCTGTTCGCGCGGGCCACGGTCGACGGCAAGCTGCCCGACTTGAACGATGAAGAGATCACACACCTGGCCTACCTGGCTCAGACGATGGTCAGTGAGGGTGCCCGGCACTGGGCGGCGGGCGCGTTCGGGACACGTTCGTTCGCCGAGGTCGTGACCTCCGACATCTCCACACTCATCGACGGATACCGACACAGGAAACCCTGACCGGCAAGGAGGCCGCATGTGGGACTTCGAGACCGACCCTGAATACCAGCAACTCCTGGACTGGGCCGATGCATTCGTGCGCGACGAGGTCGAGCCTCTCGACCTCATCTGGCCGCATCTACAGTTCACCCCGTTGAACGAGACCAGGCGCAAGGTCGTCGACCCACTCAAGGAGCAGGTCCGCCAAAAGGGGCTGTGGGCCACGCATCTCGGGCCCGACCTCGGTGGTCAGGGGTACGGCCAGCTCAAGCTGGCGCTGCTCAACGAGATCCTCGGCCGCTCGCAGTGGGCGCCGATCATCTTCGGGTGTCAGGCCCCCGACACGGGCAATGCCGAGATCATCGCTCACTACGGCACGCCGGAGCAGAAGGAACGGTATCTGCGTCCGCTGCTCGAGGGCGAACTGTTCTCCAGCTACTCGATGACCGAACCGCAGGGCGGCTCCGACCCCACCCAGTTCACCACCGCTGCCGTTCGCGACGGGGACGACTGGGTGATCAACGGCTGGAAGTACTTCTCCTCCAACGCCAACACCGCGTCATTCCTCATCGTCATGGTGGTGACCAACCCCGACGTCAGCCCCTATCAAGGCATGTCGATGTTCCTGCTGCCGACGGACACCCCCGGGGTGAACATCGTGCGCAACGTCGGACTGTACGGCGAGCGGGAAGGCGAAGGCAGCCACGCGCTGATCCACTACGACAACGTCCGCGTCCCGGACTCTGCGCTGCTGGGCGGTGAGGGTCAGGCGTTCGTCATCGCTCAGACGCGACTGGGCGGTGGCCGCATCCATCACGCCATGCGCACGATCGGGTTGGCACAGAAGGCGATCGACATGATGTGCGAACGAGCGCTGAGCCGCGAGACCGCGGGCAGCCGACTCGCCGACAAACAGGCGGTGCAGGAGTACATCGCGGACTCCTACGCGCAGCTCAAGCAGTTCCGGCTGATGGTGCTCCACACCGCGTGGGAGATCGACAAGTACAACGACTACAAGAAGGTTCGCAAGGACATCGCCGCGGTGAAGGTCGTCATGCCGACCGTGCTGCACGACATAGCGTGGCGAGCCATGCAGGTGCACGGGGCGCTCGGCGTCACCAACGAGATGCCGTTCCTCGGCATGGTCACCGGTGCAGCGGTGATGGGTCTGGCCGACGGACCCACCGAGGTGCACAAGACCACCGTCGCCAAGCAGGTGCTGCGCGGTTACCGGGCCAGCGACGACATCTGGCCCTCGGAGTGGTTGCCGCGCAAGCGCGATGCGGCCCGGGAACGCTTCGCCGAGTACCTCGACCTGGAGGTGGGGAACAGTTGACCGGCCTCAACACAGCGCGGCTCGCCGAGTGGCTGGACGACGCCGCAATCCTGCCTGGCAAGGGTGAACCGGTGCGGACGCGCTTCCTGTCCGGCGGGACACAGAACGTCATCTACGAGATCGCCCGGGGCGAGCAGCGCTGCGTCGTCCGCATGCCACCGCCCGGCGCTCCCCCCGACCGGGACAAGGGCATCCTGCGCGAGTGGCGCATCATCGAAGCGCTCGAGGGTACTGACGTGCCGCACACCGCGGCGGTCGGGGTGTGCGAGGACCCCGACGTGCTCGGCCGGCCGTTCTACCTGATGGGTTTCGTCGACGGCTGGTCCCCGATGGACACGCACGGTGTGTGGCCCGAGCCGTTCAACAGCGAACTCGACACCCGCCCGGAGCTCAGTTACCAATTGGCCGAAGGCATTGCGTTGCTGTCCAAGGTGGACTGGAAGGCCAGGGGGTTACAGGACCTGGGCCGCCCGGACGGATTCCACGAGCGTCAGGTCGACAGGTGGATCGGCTTCCTCGAGCGGATCAGGAAGCGGGACATTCCCGGCCTGGAGGTGGCCACCGACTGGCTCCGCGCACACCGGCCGCTGGACTTCATCCCGGGCCTGATGCACGGTGACTACCAGTTCGCCAACGTGATGTATCGCCACGGGGCGCCGGCGCAGTTGGCCGCCATCGTCGACTGGGAGATGGGCACGGTCGGCGATCCGAAACTGGACCTCGGCTGGATGGTGCAGAGCTGGCCAGAGGACACGGCGAACCCGGCCGAGTCCGAGATGAGCTACGTCGACATGCGCGGCATGCCGTCGCGCGACCAGGTGGTCGCGCATTACGCCGCCGTGTCGGGCCGGCAGGTCGACGACCTCGACTACTACCTGGTGCTGGCCAAGTGGAAGCTGGCCATTGTGTTGGAGCAGGGCTTCCAGCGGGCCGGAGACGACGAGAAGCTGCTGGCGTTCGGTCCCGTCGTGACCGATCTGATGGCCTCGGCCGCGGAGTTGGCCGAGTCCACGGACTACCGGGGCTAGGCGAATGTCGCGTGCCGCGGTCTGCGGCGAATACGGACCGCCGGAGGTCGTCCGCGTGCAGGAGTACCCGGTGCCGACGGCGGGCATCGGCCAGGTCGGCGTGCGGGTACACATGGCGGCGGTCAATTTCCCCGATGTGCTGCTCGTCGCCGATTCGTATCAGGTCAGCATCCCGACCCCGTTCGTGCCGGGCAGCGAGTTCGCCGGGGTCGTCGATGAAGTCGGATCGCAGACAACTGGTTTCGCGGTCGGAGACCGCGTGACCGGCACGGCGATGTCCGGCGCGTTCGCCGAGCGGGTGGTGGTCGACGCGGCGAGCCTGGCGCCCATCCCGGACGGTGTCGACGCCGCCACCGCTGCGGCGTTCGGCGTCGCCCACCGCACGGCGTATCACACGCTGCGTTCGATGGCCCGGCTGCGCGCCGGGGACGAACTCGTGGTGCTCGGCGCGGGTGGCGGCGTCGGATTGGCCGCCGTGCAGCTCGGTGTGGTGTTGGGCGCCAGGGTGACGGCGGTCGCGTCGTCAGCTGAGAAGCTCGATACGGCAGCCAGTTACGGCGCATCTCGGTTGATCAACCACCGCACCGGGGAGCTTCGAGCAGCGTTGCGTGAGGTTCTTCCGGATGGCGCCGATGTGGTGGTGGATCCGGTGGGTGGCGAGCTGTCCGAGCCGGCGCTGCGCGCGTTGCGGCGTGGCGGCCGGTTCGTGACGGTCGGCTTCGCGTCGGGTGTCATCCCCCGGATCCCGTTGAACCTGGTGTTGATCAAGGGGATCCAGGTGTTGGGCTTTCAGTTCCAGGATGTGCCGCCGACGGAGTTCGACCGCAACGAATCCGAGCTCCGCGATCTGCTGGTGTCTGGGCGCGTGACCGCCCACGTCAACGCCGTGTACCCGCTGGCCGAGGCCGCCGCGGCGCTGCGTCACGTGGCCGACGGGCGCGCCATCGGAAAGGTGCTGATCGACACGCGGACGTGAGGAGCAAAAAGGACACCGCGGACGTGAGGAAGGGGAAGGGCTTCAGCTCGCCGGGGTGAGATCGGCGGCGACCGACGGCAACGCCGCCAGTCCGCACCGGAATGTCTCGACGTCATCGACCGTGCCCACGTGCGGGTCCGCAGTGGCGGCAAGTGCCTGGGACTTGAACGCGCGGGCCGCTGCGCTCAGCTGGTGGCGCACCGAGCCGATGGTGCTGTCCAGCTCGTCGGGCCAGTGCTCGCCCCACAGCGTCACCTCGGTCATGCCCTGATCGAGCGCGGTGAGCACCCCGCGGCGCACACGCTCGTCGGTGGCGAACAGATCCGCGGCGACGGCGACGGTCTGGGGGTGCGGACGGTCCGCCCACTCCTCGAGGGCTGCGTCGAGGTCGTGCGTTTTCACGCCGAGGATCTCCAGCGGCCGCACATCGTCGGCGTCGTACATCAGCACCGTGACGTCCCACCCGGCCATCACCCGGTCGACGAGCCACCCGCCGGCGAACCTGACCACCTCGGAGACGTCTCGCGCGACTACGTCGAGCCGGTACCTCATCTCGGGGATCCGATCGAGGTTGCTTCCTCCGGATGGTCTTCCGTCCGCGGCATGAAGTCCCAGGCGAGTGTTTCGGCGTACCCCTTGAACACTTCCGCCAGGGGTATCGAAGGATCGAGCAACCATGCGGTCTCCATTCCATTGATGAAGGCGAGAATCTCGACGGCCTTGATGGCCGAGTCGAAGTCGGTGCGATAACGGCCCGCACGCTGACCGTTCTCGATCAGCTGGGTGACGATCTTGACGGCCTCGCGCTGCCTTGTCAGCAGACGGTCGTGGAGCGGCGCGTCGGGCGCGATGTTCTCGATCAGCAGCACGGTGAAGGTACCGACCAGTTCCGGGGCCCGATCGAACCGCTCCGCAACCCGGCAGATCTCGGTCACCAGGTCTCCGGAACGGTCGGCGTGCGTGTCGTCGTCCGCATCGCGCGCGTCGAGCACCGCGTTGAGCAGCTGTTCCTTGGATTCGAAGTGGTGAAGCAGGCCCGCGGGGGTGACGCCCGCTGCCCTGGCGATCTGCGACAGCGAGGTGTTGCGCCATCCGTGACGCGCCAGCAACCGCTCTGCGACCTGGAGAATCCGCTGTTTGCGGTCCTCTCCCTTCGCGAGCAGCGTGGCGTAGGGCCGCACTGCGGCGTCCGGCGTACTCACTGAGCTCCCTTGTTCAACCAACCTAGTGAACACACAGTAGGTAGGTTTGCGGCATGTGACAAGGGTCTCAACGAGGTTATCTTTTGACGGCCATCTCACCTGCGGGTTTGGCGCCGACGCACGCCCACGCCCGGTGTCGAACGCGAGTCATCCGGAGGTCTGTTGATTCACCACGAGGAGGTGTTGGCGTGCGGAGCTTGCCGGTGGCGCTGTTGTCATCGTCGTGTCCTCAGAAACTGAGTCCGTGCTTCTCGAAGTGCTTTGCCAGAGCCTGCATGTACTCATCTCCGTGGAATGGACCCCGCGCCCCGATGGCCGCCTCCAGGAACGGGCCGTACTCCTCGTCGTTGACGTAGGTCGACCAGTGCACGATCTCGGCTTCCTCGTTGGTCTCGACGAAGCTGATTGAGTAGAAGCCCATGACCTTGCCGTCGTTGACGTTGGTCCCCTCCCAGCGATAACGCATGACGAAGCCGTTCTCGGCCGGCCAGAACTTGTGGCCGACGGGCTTCCAGTCGGGGAAGGTGATGCCGTACGCCTTGGCCTCCACCGTGGCGGCGGTATCCCAGTGCGTCGCCACGTCTTTGAGGACCAGCTCCTGTTCGGCGACGAAGTACGGCGAGGTGTACACAGCATCGTCGGTGAACACCCACTCGTCATAGGCTTCACCGTCCTGGACCTTCTGCAGCACATATTTGTCTCGGTAGCTCTCGGCCATCCGGCGGTGTTTGGCGATGCGATCTTCCAGCTTCATTGCAGGAGACTCCTTCTGATCCATTGAGACACTTCATGATCGGCGGTTTGGGAGAAACGATGACCGGGGTTGGTGCGCAGCGACGTCACAACCCCCTGCCGAGAATATACGTCTTTGTATTTCAAATACAGGAATGCATGAAAATTGGCGGACGTGGCAGAGACGGATCGAGCGCACCCCGAGCCTGCTGCTCGATGCGGCCCAGGAAATATTCGCTCCGTAACCGAATCGGGCAGGACAGGCCTGCCGGGCAGGGCCTGCAGCCCCCGGTGCCGAAAGCCATACCGGTTCGTGATGTAGGCGCCGCCGGAGCGCGTCTTCACCTGCCGTGGGTGGCGAAGAACTGCGCGCTGGCCGGCGACGCGTCGAGCCAGGTGTGACCTCCGCCGTCGACCTGAACGAGGGCGACCTCGGTACCGTCAGCGCAACCCGACGCGGTGAAGCGGCGCACCGCGGGCGCCGGGGAATCCTCGATGGGCGCCGGGCATGCGTCGAGTTCGCGCCACCGCTGGGCCAGCGCCGGCGCACCCACGATGTCACTTGGTCCGCCGCGACCGAGCATCGGCCCACCGACGAATGGCACCACCTGATCGCCGGTCCCGTGCACGGCGAGGACCGAAACGGGTCGCGACGGGGCACACGGGAACGTGGATCCCAGTGTCCCCGCGATCGGCGCGATCGCGGCCACGACATCGGCCCGCTCGCAAGCCAGCCGGTTGGCCATGAACGCACCCGCCGACATCCCCGTGGCGAAGACCCGGCCGCGGTCGATGCCGAAATCGTGGGTGAGCCGATCGACGAGCGCCACGAGGAAGCCGACGTCGTCGACTCCCTGACGGTCGGGTACCGAGGCACCGCGCCCGTCGGCCCAGCTCAGGTCGATGCCGTCGGGATAGGCAACAACGAACCCGTGCTGGTCGGCGATGGCGTTGTAGTTCGTCGCCGCCGCCTGCTGCCCTCCGGTCATGCCGGCGCCGTGCAGGTTGATCACCAGACCGTTCGGTTGTTCGATTCCGGCGGGGACATGGACGAGGTAGCTGCGCTGAAGTCCGGCGACCGTCACCGCATCGGGAAAGTCACCGCCGGGAAGCGCCGACGCCGAGGCATGGCCGAAGGACAGGAAGAGCATGAGGACCGCGGCCACGGCCGTCGTGCGTCCTGTTGCAGTCACACCCAGCACCCCTAACGCCACGATGCGATCCGCACGGATCGCCGCAGCGGGTGTGCCACCTCCGGGTCAGCCCTAAACACCCGCGGGGTTGATACTGCAGCACCCGCGGGCTTGGCACTGCGAAATCGACGCCCGTCGCTACAGGCCGAGCGACTTCGCGATCATCACCTTCATCACCTCGCTGGTACCCGCATAGATGCGGGCCACCCGGGCATCGGTGTACAGCCGGGCGATCGGATACTCCATCATGTAGCCGTAGCCGCCGAACAGCTGCAGGCACCGGTCGACGACCCGCTGCTGCATCTCGGTGCAGAACAGCTTGACCCTGGCCGCGTCGGCGCCGGAGAGCTCGCCCTCGACGTGCAGCGCAATCGCCCGGTCCAGCATCGCCTGCCCGGCCTCGACATCCGTCGAGCAGGCGGCGAGCTCGAACTTGGTGTTCTGGAACGATGCCACCGGCGTGCCGAAGGCCTTGCGGTCCTTCGTGTAGTCGATCGCCGCAGCGATCGCCGAGCGGGCCTGGGCGACCGACCCGACCGCGACGGTCAGCCTCTCCTGCGAGAGGTTGTGGCCGAGATAGCCGAACGCCTCGTCCACCTCCCCCAGCACATTCGAGGCGGGGACCCGCACGTCGACGAACGACAGCTCCGCGGTGTCCTGCACCTTGCAGCCCATCTTCTCCAGTTCACGGCCGCGGGTGAAACCCTCCATGCCGTCCTCGACGACAAGAAGCGTCAAGCCCTTGCGGCGGTTTTCGGGGTCGGTGGACGTCCGGGCGACGACGATCACCAGGTCGGCCTGCATACCGCCGGTGATGAATGTCTTGGCGCCGTTGACGATCCAGTCTGCGTCGTCCCCCGAGCCGTCACGCACCGCGGTGGTCCGCATTCCGGCGAGGTCGGATCCGGTGCCGGGTTCGGTCATCGCGATGGCGGTCAGCAACGTGCCCGCCGCCAACCCGGGGAACCAACGCTCGCGCTGCTCCGCGTCGGCGTAGTGCAGGAAGTACGGCAGGATCACCTCGAGTTGCGTGCGCACCGTCGACAGGGTGACCAGCGCGCGGGCCGCTTCTTCCTGCAGCACCACGTTGTAGCGGTAGTCGGGCATGCCCGCGCCGCCGTACTCCTCGGGGATGGCCATCCCGAGCATCCCGAGCGAGCCCATCTGCTCGAAGACCTCGCGCGGCATCCGGCCGCCCTTCTCCCACTGCGGATAGTGGGGAACGACCTCCTTCTCGACGAAGTCGCGGGCGAGTTCGCGGAATGCCTCGTGGTCTTCGGTGAACAGATCTCGGCGCACTGCAATCTCCTCGTTAAGCGATGAGCTCGACCAGCGTGGCGTTGGCGGTGCCGCCGCCCTCGCACATGGTCTGCAACCCGAAGCGAATTCCGTTGTCCCGCATGTGATGAATCATCCGCGTCATGAGCACCGCGCCCGACGCACCGAGCGGGTGGCCCAGCGCGATGGCACCACCGAGCGGGTTGAGCTTGGCTTCGTCGGCGCCGGTGTCGGCCAGCCACGCCAGCGGGACGGGAGCGAACGCCTCGTTCACCTCGAACACGCCGACCTCGGACAGGCCGACGCCGGCCTTGTGCAGGACCTTCTCGGTCGCCGGGATGGGCCCGGTCAGCATCAGCTTCGGATCGGCGCCCGTGACGGCGCCGGCGCGGTAGCGCGCCAGTGGGGTCACGCCGAGCGTCACCGCGTTCTCTGCGGTCATGACGAGCAGGGCCGCGGCGCCGTCGGAGATCTGCGACGAATTGCCCGCGTGGATCACGCCGTCCTCGGTGAACGCCGGCTTGAGTGCGGCGAGCTTCTCCGGTGTCGTGCCACGACGGATCCCCTCGTCGTCGGTGACCACACTTCCGCCTGAATTGCTCCTCGCGTCCGCAGCCTGAGTGAAGACCGGCACGATCTGGTCCTTGAACGCGCCGGCGTCCTGGGCGGCGGCCGCGCGCTCGTGCGACTGCGCGGAGTATTCGTCGAGCCGGGTCCGCGAGAAACCCCACTTTTTAGAGATCATCTCGGCCGAGATGCCCTGATTGAACGAGAAGTCGTCATAGCGGGCAAGGACTTTCGGCCCGTACGGCATCCCGGTGGCGCGTGCCGCTCCCAGCGGCACCCTGCTCATCACCTCCACTCCCCCGGCCACCACCACGTCCTGCTGCCCTGACATGACTGCCTGCACGGCGAAGTCGAGCGCCTGCTGACTCGATCCGCAGGCCCGGTTCACCGTGGTGCCGGGGATGTGTTCGGGCCAGCCTGCGGCGAGCACGGAGTACCGGCCGATGTTGCTCGACTGGTCCCCCACCTGGGACACGCATCCCCAGATGACGTCGTCGATGATGTCGGGGTCGACGCCGGTGCGTTCGACGAGTTCGTTGAGCACCACCGCCGAAAGGTCCGCGGCGTGTTGGTCGGCGAGGCCGCCGTTGCGCTTTCCGACGGGTGTGCGCACGGCTCCGACGATGACTGTTTCCCGCATTATCTCTGCTCCGATCTGGGCGTGACGGCCCATCGACCCGTGAACTCCGGGTCCCGCTTGGCGGCGAACGCCGAGTAGGCCTCCGCTGAGTCTGTGGTTGCGAAGTTACCCGGCTGCGCCCTGGCCTCGTTGGCCAACGCCTCCCGCAGGGTGGCGTTGGCTCCGTCGTTGAGCAGCGCCTTGCTCTGCGCCAGCGCGAACGGCGGCCCGGATGCCAGCCGGCGGGCCAGGGCCTCGACGAAGGCGTCGATCTCGTCAGCGGCCTTCACCCAGGTGACCAGGCCGAGTGCGTGCGCCTCCTCGGCGCCGATCATGTCGGCCAGCAGCACCAGCCGCTTGGCCTGCTGCAGTCCGACGAGCTTGGGCAGCAGCCAGGATCCGCCGAGGTCCACCGACAGGCCCCGCTTGGCGAAGATCTGGCAGAAGCGCGATTCGGGCGTGGCCACGACGAGGTCGCAGCCCAGCGCCAGATTCCAGCCCGCGCCGACGGCGACGCCGGTGACCTTGGCGATGGTCGGCACCGCGAGTTCGTGCAGCGCCAATGCGACGTCGGTGAGCCGGTCCAGCTTGTAGCGCGGGTGGACGTCCTCACCGGTGGCGATGTCGGCACCGGAGCAGAACGCCCCGCCTGCGCCGGTGAGCACCACCGTGCGCACGTCCCGGTCGCGTTTGAGGTCGCGAAGCGCGTCGGCGAGCGCCACCCACAGCCGAGCGTCCAGGGCATTCTTGCGTTGGGGCCGGTTGAGCGTCAGCGTGCGCACTCCGTCGCGGTCCGACGACAGCAGCACCTGATCGCGAGCCATCTCCGGACGCGAGGAGGAATTGGACATCTCCGGACGCGAGGAGGAATTGGACATCAGTAGGCCGGTCCGATCGCGCCCTCGGCCCGCAGCCGGACCAATTCCTCTGGTGTCACGCCGAGTTCGCCCAGCACGGCGTCGGTGTGCTGTCCCAGGCCGGGCACCGCACCCATCGGCTGCTCGAAGTCGCTGATCACCGGCGGCGGCCGCAACGCCTGGATGTCGCCGCGGGGGGTGGCGACGGTCCGCCATCTGTCACGAGCCGTCAGTTGCGGATGCACGACCACTTCGCTGGGGACGTTGTAGCGGGAGTTGCCGATCCCTGCTTCGTCGGCGGTCTTCTGGATGTCGGCAAGATCGTGGCGGGCACACCACGCGCCGATGGCCTCGTCGAGGATCTCCCGGTGCGCGCAGCGGCTGGAGTTGGTGGCGAACCGCGGGTCGTCGGCGAGGTCGAGGCGGTCGATGATCTCCCGGGCGACCCGTTGCCATTCGCGGTCGTTCGTGGTGCCGAGAACGACGGTCTGACCGTCGCGCGTGGGGAACGCGCCGTACGGCGCCACGGCAGGCGAGCCGACGCCGAGCGGTTGCTGGTCGATCCCGGAATGCTGGGTATAGGTGAGCGCATAGCCCATCACGTCGGTCATCACGTCGAACAGGCTCAGTTCGACGGCCGGTGCCCTGAAAGTCCCAGCCCCGGCAGGCCGGTTGCTGCGGCCGAACAACAGCGCCAGTATCGAGATGGCGGCGTACAGACCCGTGCTGAAGTCGGCCATCGCGGGCCCGGGTTTTGCGGGCATGCCGGGATAACCGGTGATCGCGCACGAGCCCGACTCCGCCTGCACCAGGAGGTCGTAGGCACGCTTGTGCGATATCGGCCCCCCGGGTCCGTATCCGTCGATCTCGACGGGGATGACCTGGGGGTGCCGCACGGCGAGGTCGGCCGGAGCGATGCCCAACCGTGCGGTCGCGCCAGGAGCGAGGTTGGACACGAACGCGTCGGCGCGGTCCAGCAGTCGGTGCAGCAACTCCATTCCCGCGGGTGACTTGGTGTTCAACGTCACCGACTCCTTGCCGCGGTTGCACCACACGAAGTGCGCCGCGAGACCGCCGGGGCCGTTGACGACGTCGTCGTAGTCACGCGCGAAGTCCCCCCCGTTGGGGTTCTCCACCTTGATGACGCGGGCACCGAAGTCGGCGAGCACCCTGGTGCACATCGGCGCGGCGACGGCCTGTTCCATGGCGACGACGGTGACGCCGGACAGGGGGGCCTGCGATGAATGAGTCATCGGGTTACCTCGACAGAGAAAGACCTGGCTCTAGCCGGTCGAGAAAGGGCTACCTCGACCTCCGGCGACTTGTCAGAGGTGGCGTTTATGTTGCTGACATGACGCGATATCGACTGCTTCCTTCCGACGAGCAGGCTGTGGTGTTGACCGAGTATTGTCGCCAAGCCCGCTACATATGGAACCTGGCCGTCGAGCAGCAACGGTACTGGCAGCCCGGACGCCGCGCGCCAGGCTTTAACGAGCAATGCGCTCAGCTGACCTCTATCCGTGCCGAGTACGACTGGCTCGCAGCCGGGTCGCACACCGTGCAGCAGCAGGCGTTGCGTGACTTCGCCCAGGCGATGAGAAACTTTTTCGCCGGAACACACCGCCGCCCGACATGGCGTAAAGCCGTTGTACACGAAGGATTCCGGCAGGTCGCGGTGAAACCGCACCACATCGAGCGCCTTAATCGCAGGTTCGGTCGCGTACGGGTGCCCAAGATCGGCTGGGTGCGTTTCCGTCTTTCGCGGCCGGTCCCACCGGATGCTAAGTCGTACCGGGTTACCCGAGATCGGGCCGGCCGCTGGTTTATATCCTTCGCCCACATCCCCGATCCGATCGCGGGTCCGGGCCTGGGCAGTGTGGTGGGTATTGACCGTGGTGTTGTGGTGTCGGCGGCATTGTCGACCGGTGAACTGTTGCACGCCCCCAGTCTTACCCCAGGTGAGTCGAAGCGGTTGAAGGTGTTGCAGCGACGCCTCGCGCGCGCCGAGCGCGGCTCCAAGCGACGGGTACGCACGAGGCTCGCGATCGCGAAGCTCAATGCGCGTGAAAGCGATCGGCGCAAGGACTGGGTCGAAAAGGCAACCACGGACATTGCGCGCCGCTTCGATACGATCCGCCTCGAAGCACTTGACGTGCGGTCTATGACCCGGGCAGCGCGCGGAACGGTCGAGCACCCTGGTGTGCACGTGGCTAACAAGCGCAGCCTCAACCGTGGCATCAGACGAAGCGGATGGGGCCTGTTGGCCGAGCGGTTGCAGCACAAAGCTTCGGGTCGGGTCGAGCAGGTTCCGGCCGCGTACACGTCGCAACGATGCTCGGCGTGCGGGCACGTCGCACCCGGGAACCGCGAGAGCCAAGCGGTTTTCGAGTGTGATTCCTGCGACGCAGGGCCATGCAATGCTGACGTGAACGCCGCACGCAACATCGCCGCCGGACGGGCGGTGACAGCACGGGGAGACCTTGGCGCTAGCCGGTCTACGAACCGTGAACCTCAACTCAGCTCTCCTGCTGCATAGGTAGGCAGCCGGGTCGTAATCTGCTGGCCGCTCAGCGGAGGACGTCAAATCACCATGCCGCCGTCGACCGGCAGCACCTGGCCCGTGATGTAGGACGCGGCGTCGGATGCCAGGAAGACGAACGCACCCGCGACCTCGTCGGGTTCCGCCCAGCGCTTCAACGGGATTCGCGCCATCATGTTGGCCGCGAACTTCTCGTTGGTGCGGATGGTCTCGGTCATCGGCGTGGCGGCCAGCGGCGCGAGGGCGTTGACGAGGATGTTCTTGCCCGCGAGCTCGCGGGCCAGCGACTTGGTGAAGCCGATGATGCCCGCCTTGGCCGCGGAATAGTTCACCTGGCCGAGCGTGCCGGTGATGCCTGCCGACGATGTCACGTTGATGACGCGGCCGGTGCCGTCGGTCGGCAGGTACGGCAGCGCCGCCTGCGTGCAATGGAAGGTCCCCATCACATGGATGTCGAAGGTCAGGCGGAACGTCTCGTCGGTCAGCTTGGGGAACATCGCGGGGGCCGTGACACCCGCGTTGTTCACCAGGATGTGCAGCGTCCCCCCGCCGAGGCCGGCCGCCTGCTCGGCAGCGGCGTCGGCGGACGCGCGGTCGGCGACGTCCAGCGCGGCGCTGTCGGCTTTGCCCCCCGCGGTGCGGATGCGTTCGGCCACCGCGGCGGCCGCGTCGCCGTTGATGTCGGTGACGAGGACCGCCGCACCGGCCCGGG